>NZ_JYIY01000070.1 GCF_000956535.1 Microbacterium ginsengisoli
CAACGAAACCCGCCCCCACGAAGCACTCGCCTGGAACCGCCCCCTCGAGGTCCACCTCGGCCTCGCCGACCCGACAACCCCGACCTTTCAACGCGAAGAAATCCTGCCAACTACTTGACGCGGGACAGTGGTGGCCCTCGGTGAACGTGGCCGGGTCGAGGGCGTCGATCTCGGCCGGCGAGCCGAGCTGCCGGAACGCGAAGTCGGGGGTCCATCCGGGGCGGGCGCGCACGGCGACATCCTCGCCGTCGATGTCGATCACGACGCGACCCGCCGGCACCTCGAGGGCGGCGACCGGGGTTCCCCGGCGGGCGAGCCACCAGGCGGTGCCGACGCTCGGGTGCCCGGCGAAGGGCAGTTCGCGGGCGGGCGTGAAGATGCGCACCTGCGCGGCGTCGGGGGTGATCTCACCGATGAAGACGGTCTCGGAGTAGCCGAGCGCTTCGGCGATGGACTGCTCCCGTCCCTGCGAGGCAGCGCTGCTCATGACGATGCCGAGCGGGTTGCCCGAGCCTCCGCGCGCGTCCGTGAAGACCCGCACGACGTCGACCTGCACTCCGAAGCTCATCCCGCCACGCTACCCGGCGCCGGGGTAGGGGGTCGGCGTCGCTGTCGTCGTCGGTCATACACCGGGCGCTGTCACCCCGCCGCGCTGTCGACGATCGCGAGCGAGTGGATGCCGCGCCGCCCGCGTTCCTCGTCGAGCACCGCGAGCAGCCGATCGCGGGTGCCGCGACCGTGGGCGAGGGTGAGCGCGACGGCGCGGTCGGCGTCGCGGTGCGCGACGGCGTCGATGATCGCGGCGTGCTCGTCGCGGGCGTGGGCACGGGATGCCGCCGAGCGCACCTCGAGCCAGCGCACCCGGGTGAGGCGGGTGATGGTGTCGGCGACGGCGGCGGCGAGGAACGCATTTCCTGATGTCGCCGCCAGGGCGTGGTGGAAGTCGCCGCCGTCGCGCAGGCCCGTCTCGGGGTCGTCGTGGGAGCGGTGGGTGTCGACGAGCTCCTGCAGGGCGGCGAGGTCGGGGTCGGATGCGCGGTCGACGGCGAGGCGCACAGCGGCCACCTCGACGATCTCGCGGTACTCCATCGCGGCGCGCACCTCGGCGATATCGAGGGACGCGACTGCCCATCCGCGCTCGGTGCGCACGGTGAGGCCTTCGCCGCCGAGGCGAAGGAGTGCGGCGCGGATGGGCGTGCGCGAGAGGCCGAGGCGGCTCTCGAGCGCGCGTTCCGACAGCCGCTCGCCGGGGGAGAGGTCGAGGGTCAGGATCGCGATGCGCAGCTGGCGGTAGGCGCGGGCCTCGCCGGGTTCGTCCACCGGTGCTCCCTTCTGGTATACCAAAGCGGTATACCGATCGTCTCACGAGCCCCGAACCGAGGTCAACGCATGACGCGCATCCCTCCCCGCGCTTGGATCATGCTCGCGCTCGGCATCGCCGCGCAGGCCGCCGGCACCCTGCTCGTCTCCGCGCCCGTGTTCCTCATCCCGCTGCTGCACCTCGACCGGGGCCTCCCGCTCGCGCAGGCGGGACTCCTCTCCGCCGCCCCCACCGTCGGCATGGTGCTCACGCTCATCGCCTGGGGTCACCTGGCCGATCGACGAGGGGAGCGGGGCGTCATCGCGGGAGGACTCCTCCTCACCGCACTGCTCGCGCTCGCCGCCGCGTTGACCAGCGACCTCATCGGCCTCGGCGTCGCACTCCTCGCCGGCGGTGCGGCCGCCGCCAGCACGAACGCGGCGAGCGGCCGCGTCGTCGTCGGATGGTTCCCGCGCGACCGGCGCGGACTCGCGATGGGCATCCGGCAGATGGCCCAGCCCCTCGGCGTCGCGGCCGCCGCGGCCCTCGTGCCCGCGCTCGCGGGCTCCGCGGGCATCCCGGCGACATTCCTCGTGATCGCCGCGGCCCTCGCGATCATCGCGGCCGCCTGCGCGGCGGGCATCCGCAATCCGCCGCGGGCCGCGGCATCCGGCCCCGAGAGACCCGCCGTGAACCCCTATCGGGCGAGCGGGTTCCTCGCGCGCATCCACGCGGTGTCGCTGCTGCTCGTCGTGCCGCAGTTCGCCGTGTCGACCTTCGGCATGGTGTTCCTCATCTCGGCCCTGGGATGGGGCCAGGATGCCGCGGCCGCCCTCGTCGCGATCTCGCAGTTCGTCGGGGCGCTCGGCCGCATCGTCGTCGGCGTCCTGAGCGACCGGGTCGGCAGCCGCGTGCGCGTGCTGCGAGGCGTGGCCGTCTCGGCCGTCGTCGTCATGCTCGCCCTCGCCATGAGCGGTGCATTCGCGTGGGCGGCCGTCGGCGGCGTCATCATCGTGATCGCCGCGGTGGTGACCGTAGCCGACAACGGCCTCGCCTACACCTCGGTCGCGGAAGCGGCGGGCAGCTCATGGGTCGGCAAGGCGCTCGGCGTGCAGAACACCGGCCAGTTCATCGCGGCGTCCCTCGTCGGGCCGGGCATCGGCGCGCTCATCACGGCAACGGGCTTCGCGGGAGCGTTCGCGCTCGTCGCGCTGGTGCCCCTCATCGCCGTGCCGTTGGTGCCCCGGCGCGACGTGCACCGCGAGTGAGTCGACGCGTGAGCCGCGCTCGCGTCACTGTGATGCGGAGCCGGCGAGCTCGCGCTTCACGTAGCCGACGATCGCGTTCGCATGTCCGTGGCCGAGTCCGTGCTCGGTCTTGAGCCACTCCACCACCTCCATGTGACGGTGGTCGTCGAGGCGATCGGCGACGAGGTCGAGCCAGTGCTGCACGGGCTGCCCGTACGTCTTCTCGATGCTCGGGAAGTACGAGACCGGACTCTGCAGCTTGACCCCGACCGGCAGCTCCGGCGCGGGAACACGGTGTGCGCTCATCGCCCCATCATCGCGCGTCACTCGGCGCGCGAGAACTCCGACGCGCGCGCCACCTGGTCGGCGGTGAGGGCGACGCCGGTGTACCGCTCGAACTGGCGCGCGGCCTGCAGCGCGATGACCTCGGCTCCCGTGATCACCGGCACCCCCGCCTCCCGCGCGGCGCGCACGAGCGGTGTCTCCGACGGGAACGCGACGACATCGAAGACGACCGATGCCGCGGCCACCTGCTCGTGCGAGAACGCGAGGGCCGCGGCATCCGGCCCGTTCATGCCGAGCGGCGTGACGTTCACGAGCACACCGGCGAACGGCTCGGGCTCGGCGTCCGTGAAGCGGTAGTCGTAGGCATCGGCGATCGCGCGTCCCGCGTCGAGGTTGCGGGCGAGCACGGTGACGTCGTCGAACCCGGCACCGCGGAACGCCGCGATCACCGCCTTCCCCATGCCCCCGGAGCCGCGCACGACGACCGGCAGCGCCGGATCGACCGCGTGGCTCGCGAGCAACGACGCGACCGCCTCGTAGTCGGTGTTCGACGCCGTCAGCACGCCGTCGTCGTTGACGATCGTGTTCACCGACGCGATCGCCGCTGCGGACTCCTCGACCACGTCGACGAGGGGGATCACCGCCTCCTTATAGGGCATCGACACCGAGCACCCGCGAATGCCGAGCCCTCGCACGCCCTGGATGGCGGCCGTGATGTCGGTGGGGGCGAACGCCTTGTAGACGAAGTTCAGTCCGAGCTCGTCGTAGAGGAAGTTGTGGAACCGCGTGCCGATGTTCGACGGGCGGGCGGAGAGGGAGATGCACAGCGACATGTCTTTGTTGAGGATCGGCACCTGGCCATTCTGCTCTCCGCACGGGACTAGCCTGAACTCGTGCCCCCGCGCATCGTCGTCGTCATCCCGTGCCGCGACGATGCCGACTACCTGGATGCCTGCCTCTCGGCCCTCGACCGTCAGTCCCGGCGCGCCGACGAGGTGATCGTCGTCGACAATGCCTCCACCGATGCGACCGCGGACGTCGCTCGCGCGCACGGCGCGACGCTGTTGCGCGAGGAGCGTGTCGGCATCTGGCCTGCCGCCGCCCGCGGGTACGACGACGCGGCGGCATCCGCCGACATCATCGCCCGGGTCGATGCCGACTCCCGTCCTCATCCCGACTGGGTCGCCCGTCTCGAACGGGCGTTCGCGGAGGACGAGGCCCTCGGCGTGCTCACCGGGGGCGCCGAGTTCTACGACTGCTCGCGGCTGGTCGCCTACCTCGGATCGCACTGGTACATCGGGGGCGGACGCGTATGGATCGGGCTGTGGCTCGGCATCCCGCTCGTCTTCGGCTCGAACTTCGCCATGCGCGTCGCGGTGTGGGAGCGCGTGCGCGACCGGGTGCGCCGCGCCGACCCCCACGTGCACGATGATCTCGACCTCACGATCCACCTGCACGCCGACGACGGGGTGCGATGGGACCGCACCCTCACGATGCCCGTGTCGGCGAGGCCGCTCGTACACGTCGGCGGACTCCTCCGCCGGGTGTGGCGGGTCGTCGAGACGTTCGCGGCGAGCTGGCCCGACGGGCGCTTCCGGGCGGCACGGCGCCAGGTGTAGAGCCTCGTAGACCCGCTCTCGTCGCCGTACGCGGACCCGCCCGGCGAGCCCGCGGCCGGCTCCCACCCCGCCTAGGCTGGCCGCATGCAGGTCGAGTTCGCCGCCGACATCTGGCGTTGGGAGGCCCGCGCCGAGCTGTGGTGCTTCGTCGCCGTGCCCGATGAGATCAGCGAGGCCCTGCACGAGCTGCCCGGGCCTCGTGCGGGCTTCGGTTCGGTGCCGGTCGAGGTCCGGCTCGCGGCATCCGTCTGGCGCACCTCGATCTTCCCGGAGACCGCGCGGGGCCGCTTCGTCCTGCCGCTGAAGAAGGCCGTGCGGCAGCGCTACGGACTCGGAGTCGGAGACCGGGTGACGGTGAGCATCGAGACGGTCGGGATCTGAACCCGCGCACCGTACACTGATGCCATCGCGCCGTGGGCGCGATTCACCGCCGCCGTATCGTCGAGGGGTCACGATGGCCGTCGCCAGCTCAGAGCGCCGCTTCCGCGCGCGCGTGATCGGCATGCTGGCCGCCGCGGTGGTCGCGCTCACCGTGGGTCTTGTCGCCCCGCTGAGCGCCCAGGCGGCAGCGCCCTCCGGCTGGCTCCACACCTCGGGGTCCAAGATCCTGGCATCGGACAACTCGGTGTACACGATCAAGGCGGTCAACTGGTTCGGGATGGAGACCTCGAACTGCGCTCCGCACGGGTTGTGGTCGATCTCCCTCGACCAGGGCATGCGCGAGATCGCGAGCATGGGCTTCAACACGATCAGACTGCCGTTCTCCAACGAATGCCTCGCGGCATCCTCGACGACGTCCATCAACCAGAATCTCAACCCGACTCTGGTCTCGCTCACCCCGCTCCAACTGATGGATGTCGTGATCGCGCGCGCCAAGGCCTATGGGCTCCACGTGATCCTCGATCGCCATCGTCCCGACTCCGGTTCCCAGTCGGCGCTCTGGTACACGTCGCAGTACAGCGAGCAGAAGTGGATCGCGGACTGGACGATGCTCGCGACCCGATACCGGAACGACCCCACCGTGATCGGCGCCGACCTTCACAACGAGCCGCACGACCCGTCGTGCTGGGGCTGCGGGAACGCCGCCACTGACTGGCAGGCCGCGGCGACCCGCGCAGGCAACGCGGTGCTCGCCGCGAACCCCAACCTGCTGATCATCGTCGAAGGCGTCAGCACGCAGGCCGACGGGTCCACCACGTGGTGGGGCGGGGGTCTCAAGGATGTCGCGAAGAAGCCCGTCGTTCTGACGGTGGCGAACCGCGTCGTCTACTCGTCCCACGACTACCCCGCGTCGGTCTACAACCAGTCCTGGTTCAGTGCGGGGAACTATCCCGCCAACCTGCCCGGCGTCTGGGACGCGAACTGGGGCTACCTCCAGAAGCAGAACATCGCGCCGGTGTTCGTCGGCGAGTTCGGCACTCTGCTGCAGACGACGAGCGACAAGCAGTGGCTCGCGTCGATCGTGTCCTACATCCGTGCGAACGGACTCAGCTACGGGTATTGGTCGTTCAACCCGAACTCCGGTGACACCGGGGGTCTCGTTGCGGATGACTGGACGACCCCGCAGGCCGCCAAGCTCGCGGCGCTCGCGCCCATCCTGAGCCCCGTCACACCGCCGTCCCCGGCACCGCTCTCGCCGTCGGCCTCACCCTCGACGTCGACGTCGCCGGTCCCGACGCCCACCGCGACGCCAGCGCCCTCCCCGAGTGCGACGACGGCCCCGTCATCGCCGCCCGCGGCGAGCCCCGCTCCGTCGCCGACCGTGTCCGCCCCGCCCGTGGCGACGCCGTCGCCATCGGCACCGAAGCCGGTGACATCCGGAACCGTGACGACCGCCTGGCAGCTGCAGAGCGCCTGGCAGGCCGGCTATGTCGCGAACTTCGTCGTGACCGCCTCCAGCGCCGTGCACGGCTGGTCGATCTCGTGGTCCTCGCCGAGTGCCACCCAGATCGTGAGCGCCTGGGGGATGGGGTGCACCCTCGCCGGAACCACGATCACCTGCACCGGTAAGGACTGGGCCGGCCCCCTCAGCGCCGGCCAGAGCGTCTGGGTGGGGCTGCAGGTGGCCGCGACATCCGCGCCGGCCAACCCGGCGCTGACAGTGACCGCGAACTGACCTCGCCGCAGCGGTCATCGCTAGCCTGAGGGCATGCCCGAGACCCCGACCGATGCCTCGCTCATCGGGCGTGTGACGTCCTGGATGCTGCGCCGCACGCTGGTGCGGGCGTTCCTGCTCTACAGCCAGAAGCGCGGGCCGATGCTCGCCGACAGCATCACGTACCGCGCGCTGTTCAGTCTCTTCGCGGCCGTGCTTCTGGGGTTCTCCGTCGCCCTGCTGTGGTTGCGGGGAAACCCTGACGCGCTCGCCGCGCTCGTGCGTGCCGTCGACGCGGCCGTCCCCGGCCTCGTCGGCGACGGCGGCATCGTCTCACTCGATGCGATCCCAGCGCCGACCGGCCTGACGATCGCCAGCATCATCTCGATCGTCGGTCTGATCGGTGCGTCGACCGGCGCCATCGGATCGATGCGCGCCGCCTTCCGTGAGCTCGCCGATGCCGGGCATGACGACACGTTCTTCCTCTGGGTGCAGCTGCGCAACCTCGGCGTCGCCGTGGGGATCGGAGTGCTGCTGATCGTGTCGGCGGCCGCCACGTTCTTCGGCACCGCCGCCGTGGGCCTGGTTCTCGGACTCCTGTCCCTGCAGGACGACGGCGTGGAGGCGGGCGTGATGACTCGGGTCGTCTCGGTCGTGGTCGTCCTGGTCCTCGATGCCGCGATCGTCCTGCTGCTCTTCACCGCGCTGATCGGCGTGCCGACCTCGTGGCGCGCCCGCCTGGCGGGCGCAGCCGTCGGCGGTGTCGGTCTCACCGTGCTGCAAGAGCTCTCCGGTCTGTTCGTCGGCGGTGCGGCCGCCAACCCGCTGCTGGCCACCTTCGCGGCGCTCATCGCGCTGCTGCTCTGGATCAACCTGTCTGCGCAGGTCATCCTGATCGCCGCAGCGGTCTGTGTGACCATCGCCGGGCAGCAGCACGACCGGGTGCACGCCCGCCACGGCGCGCGCACGATGGGGCAGTGGCGTCTGCGCATGGCGGAGGCCGCGGCATCCCGTGCAGAGGTCGAGGTGCGTGCCGCCCAGGCGGCGGAGGCCGCGGAACGGGAGCCGAAACCACCCCGCCGCGCCCGCCGAGACTAGGCTGAGAGCATGTCCATCGCACGACTCACCGGCGGTCCCCTCGACGGCCAGCTGCTTCCCTTCGACGGCGACGACGACGAGATCATCGCCCCCTACGGCGAAGGCCAGATCGTCTACCGGCGCTCGGGTGATGCCGTCCAGACCGGCGCCGCCGACGGCCCCACCGAGGTGCCTTTCGCGTACGTCGAGGCCACCGAGCCGATCAACCCGGATCCCGACGGCCGCGACGAGTGAGCGCGGAACCCACGCGGTCCCTCGAGGTCGAGCGCAGCTACGACGTCGACGCCGACACCCCGCTTCCCGACCTCACCACGCTCGGCCTCACGGTCGGTGATGCCGAGCCGCGCGACCTCGACGCGCGCTACTTCGACAGCGCCGACGCCGCCCTCGGCCGCGCCGGCGTCGCCGTGCGCCGCCGGACCGGCGGGCCCGACGAAGGCTGGCATGTCAAGATCGCCACGCCCGAGGGAAAGCTCGAGTGGCACTGGCCGCTCGACATCGACAGCGACCCCGATCAGGTGCCCCCCGCGGTCGCCGAATCGGTCGAGCGCTGGTCGGCGGGCCCGTTCGCTCCGCTCGCACGCATCCGCAACGCCCGCACCGCGTATGCGGTCTCGGATGCCTCGGGCACCCCGGTCGCCGAGCTCGTCGACGACCGCGTGCAGACGGTCGACGAGCGCACCGGACGCGAGCTCGCCTGGCGTGAGTGGGAGGTGGAGCTCACCCCCGACAGCCCCGTCGCCCCGGCAGAGTTCTTCGCCCGCATCGACGCCGCAGTGGCGGCGGCCGGCGGGCGGGTGGCGGCATCCGATTCGAAACTGGCCCGCGCCCTCGGATTCTGACCCACCCGTACGACGAAGGGGCCGCCGCGGAACTCCGCGGCGGCCCCTTCGTCGTACGGCGATCAGAAGTTGATCATGTGTCCTGCGAGACCGTGGAAGCCCTCCTGCAGCGCCTCCGACAGCGTCGGGTGCGTGTGCACGTTGCGGGCCAGTTCGAGCGCGGTCAGGTCCCACTTCTGGGCGAGCGTCAGCTCGGGTAGCAGCTCCGAGACATCCGGCCCGATCATGTGGGCGCCGAGCAGCTCGAGGTGCTCGCTGTCGGCGATGAGCTTCACGAAGCCGACCGGCTCGCCGAGGCCGTGCGCCTTGCCGTTCGCCATGAACGGGAAGGTCGCGACCTTGATGTCGTGACCGGCGTCCTTGGCCTGCTGCTCGGTGAGGCCGAACGAGGCGACCTGCGGCGAGCAGAACGTCGCGCGCGGCATGAAGCGGTAGTCGCCCAGCGTCTGGGTCTCGGCGCCGCCGATGGTCTCGGCCGCCACGACCGCCTGCGCCTCGGCCACGTGGGCCAGCTGCAGCTTGGCGGTGACATCACCGATCGCGTAGATGTGCGGCACGTTGGTGCGCATGTAGTCGTCGATGCCGATCGCCCCGCGGTCGGTGAGCGCGACACCCGTGGTCTCGAGTCCGAAGCCGGTCACGTTCGGCGCGAAGCCGATCGACATGAGCACCTTGTCGGCCTCGACCGACCCCTGCGCGCCGCTCTTGTTGTCGGTGTAGGTGACGGTCACCTTGTCGCCCGAGTCGACGACCGACTCGACCTTGGTGGAGGTGAGCAGGGTGATGCCGTAGTTCTTGTACTGCTTCGCGATCTCCTTGGAGACGTCCGCGTCCTCGTTCGGGAGCGCACGGTCGAGGAACTCGATGATCGTGACCTCGACGCCGTAGTTGGAGAGCACGTACGCGAACTCCATGCCGATGGCGCCGGCGCCAACGATGACGATCGAGCGCGGCAGGTCGCGCGCGAGGATCTGCTCCTCGTACGTCACCACGTTCTGGCTCAGGGTGACCCCGGGGAGCAGACGCACGGTCGAGCCGGTCGCGATGATCGCGTTCGAGAACGTGACGCGCTCGGTCTGGCCGTCGGCCTTGGCGACATCGATCGTGTTCGCGTCGACGAAGGTTCCGCGGCCGTCGTACTCGGTGACCTTGTTCTTCTTCATCAGGTAGTGGATGCCCTTGACGCGGCCATCGGCCACCTCGCGGCTGCGGTCCCACGCGACCCCGTAGTCGAAGGTGACGGAGCCTTCGATGCCGAAGAGCTTCGCCTTGTGGGTGAAGGTGTGGGCGAGCTCCGCGTTCTTCAGGAGCGCCTTCGAGGGGATGCACCCCACATTCAGGCACACACCGCCCCAGTACTTCTCCTCGATGATCGCGGTGGACAGACCGAGCTGGGCGCTCCGAACGGCCGCGACGTAACCGCCGGGACCCGCGCCGAGAATGACGACGTCGTAATGAGGCATGGTTCCCAGCCTAGTCCGCCCGGGACCATCGGATGCCGCGTCGGCCGCCGTGCGAAACCGCTCCGTCATGGCGTCGGACAGCGCGACTATCGAGCGGGAATGAACCGGCGAAGCGGGCGCGGTCGACCGGATCGCATCGGATAGTCTGGACGGGAAGGAGGAGCAGAACCGTGGACGAGAACCAGCCCGGCGCCGGCGACATCCGGCGCGGCGCCAGCGACGCGCAGCGACCCGCGCACGACACGACGCAGACGTTCGGTCACGATTCCGACCTGTCCTTCGTTCCCTTCGGCAGCGAGCTGACCGAACCGGAGATGGCGGCGATCGAGGCCCTTCCGACCGGCTCGGCACTGCTCATCGTGCGCTCCGGTCCCACGGCGGGCGCCCGCTACCTCCTCGACGCCGATGTGATGACCGTGGGTCGTCACCCCGATGCCGACATCTTCTTCGACGACGTGACCGTCTCCCGCCGGCACGCCGAGATCACCCGGGTGGGCGCGGCGTTCGAGATCGTCGACCAGCGCTCTCTGAACGGCACCTACGTCGACGGCGAGCGGGTGGACCGCGCGACACTCGCGAACGGCGACGAGGTGCGCATCGGAAAGTTCCGACTCAACTTCTTCGGCTCGCCCGCCGATCTGGCCGCCGCGCCGGAGGCGTGATGCCGGTCGGCGCCTCCCGCTCGAGCAGTGCGCCGAGCGGGCTTCTGAGCATCGGCCAGGTGCTCGCGCGACTCGCTCCTGATTTCCCGTCGCTGTCGTCGAGCAAGCTCCGCTTCCTCGAGATGCAGGGAATCGTCGCGCCGCGCCGCACCGACAGCGGATACCGCAAGTTCGCGGCATCCGATGTCGAACGCGTGCGTCTCGCGTTGACGCTGCAGCGGGATCACTACCTGCCTCTGAGCGTCATCCGCGACTACCTCGACGATCTCGACGCCGGTCGCACCCCTGAGATCCCGGTGAGCGTCCCGTCCGCGATCGTGACCCCGGCCCGCCGCTACCGGCGCGACGAACTGCTGCGCGAAGCCGGGGCTCCGGCGCAGCTGCTCAACGACGC
This sequence comes from Microbacterium ginsengisoli, assembly GCF_000956535.1. Lineage (GTDB taxonomy): Bacteria > Actinomycetota > Actinomycetes > Actinomycetales > Microbacteriaceae > Microbacterium > Microbacterium ginsengisoli. The sequence continues at coordinate 11,006 of NZ_JYIY01000070.1, forward strand.
CGTGACCACGGGCCTGATCCCGCCTGCGGACCCCTTCGACGACCGCGCGCTGACCATGCTGCGATCGCTCGTCGGCCTCGACCGACACGGCATCGGCCCGCGTCACCTGCGCGCGCTCATGCAGGGAGCCAAGCGGGACATCGCGCTCATCGAATCGGCGCTCGCGCCGCTGCTGCACCGCACCGATGCGAGCGCACGCGGACGCGCAGGCGAGGCGGCGCCGGAGCTGGCCCGTCGACTCGACGAAGTGCGCTCGGCGCTCGTTCGACGCGGACTCGACGAACTCGGGATCTGAGTGCGACACGCCGGGGACTCAACTCCGGATGTCGTTGCTCGAGCCGGGTCGCTCCTCTAGCGTGGAATCACCCGAACAGCAGAAGGAGGACGCGAGCATGAACGCTGGCGAACCCATCGGTGGCACCTTCTCGGAGGGCCTGCTGTTCACCGACGGCCTCCCCGCGATGGATGACGAGGTCGGCTACCGCGGCGCCGTGGCTGCGCGCGCGGCCGGCATCACCTATCGTCAGCTCGACTACTGGGCCCGCACCGAGCTCGTCGAGCCCACTGTGCGCAGCGCCACCGGATCGGGGTCGCAGCGCCTCTACGGCTTCCGCGACATCCTGGTTCTCAAGCTCGTCAAGCGCCTGCTCGACACCGGCATCTCGCTGCAGCAGATCCGCACCGCCGTCGAGCAGCTGCGAGCTGCCGGCATCCGCGATCTCGCCGGTACCACGCTCATGAGCGACGGCGCCTCGGTCTACCTCTGCACGTCGAACGACGAGGTCATCGACCTCGTCAGCCGCGGCCAGGGTGTGTTCGGCATCGCCGTCGGCAAGGTGCTGCACGAGGTCGAGTCGACTCTGCTCGACTTCGACCCGCAGGCGCCGGACCCGGCGGACGAGCTCGCCGCACGTCGCGCGCAGCGCTCGGCCTGAGCGCGGGGTCGTCGCCGCATCCGTGAGAGCGGATGCCGCATCCGCGCGCCCGCGCAGAAATCGCCGGCCGTCCGTTCACGATGCGACGGGCGGTGTCGTCGGCGGACTCAGACGGTCGCGTCACCCGGCGTCGGGATGCGACCGGCACGCATGACGCGGTCGAGCAGGGAGTCGAAGTCGGCTGCGAGCTCCTGTGCGGAATCTCCGGGCCAGATGTGCAGCGGCTTCGCCGCGCCCTGCGCCTGCTGCAGAGAGGTGCGCTCGGGCAGCTGCGGGGTGAGCACGAGCGGACCGAACATGTCGCGCAGCTCCTTGATGCGGAACTGGTGCTCGATCGACTGCGGGCGCACCCGGTTGACCACGATGCCGAGCGGCTGGAGGCGGGGGGAGAGGCCCCGGCGGATCTCCTCGATGGCGCGTAGCGCGCGGTCGGCGGCAGCAACGGAGAACAGGCCCGGCTCGGTGACGACGATGACGCGGTCGCTCGCCGCCCACGCGGTGCGCGTGAGGGCGTTCAGCGACGGGGCGCAGTCGACGAGCACGAGGTCGTAGTCGGCCTCGACGGCGGCGAGGGCCTCTTCGAGCTTCCAGACGTCGCGCACGCTGGGGTGCGGGCCGTCGAAGTTGATGGCCGACGGGCTTCCGATGAGCACGTCGATCGTGCCGGGGTGCACCTTCGCCCACCCGCTCGAGGTGATCGCCTGACGGACGACCTTCTCTTTGGGGTTGGCCAGGACATCGGCGATGTTGAGACGACCCGCGACCTGGATGTCCATACCTGTGGACACGTCGGATTGTGGGTCGAGATCGACGACGAGGGTTCGCACACCCCGCGCGAAGGCGGCTGACGCGAGACCGAGCGTCACGGTGGTCTTACCCACGCCGCCCTTGAGGGAGCTGACGGAGAGCACGTGCACGGAGGTCTACGTTACCGTCCCCTAGGCTGTGAGCACACTCAGGCAGAGAGTCCCCGCGATGCGCTCGATGCCGCGACACACGAAGAGGTCTGATGTTCCAGAAGATCCTTGTCGCCAACCGGGGCGAGATCGCGATCCGAGCTTTCCGTGCCGCCTACGAGGTCGGCGCCCGCACCGTGGCGGTCTTCCCCTATGAGGATCGCAACTCCCTGCATCGCCTGAAGGCCGACGAGGCCTACCAGATCGGGGAGATCGGGCACCCCGTGCGCGCCTACCTCGACGTCGACGAGATCATCCGGGTCGCCCTGGAGTGCGGCGCCGACGCGATCTACCCCGGCTACGGATTCCTCTCCGAGAACCCCGAGCTCGCCGAGAAGGCGGCTGCCCACGGCATCGCCTTCATCGGCCCGCCCGCATCCGTCCTCGAGATGGCCGGCAACAAGGTCACCGCGAAGGAGCACGCGATCGCGGCCGGCGTGCCGGTGCTGCGCTCGACCGAGGCATCCGACGACGTCGACGCCCTCGTCGCTCAGGCCGCCGACATCGGATTCCCCATCTTCGCGAAGGCCGTGGCCGGAGGCGGTGGGCGTGGCATGCGTCGCGTCGAGAAGCCCGAAGAGCTCGCCCCCGCCCTCGCCGAGGCGATGCGCGAGGCGCAGAGCGCGTTCGGCGACCCGCGCATGTTCCTCGAGCAGGCGGTGCAGCGCCCCCGTCACGTCGAGGTGCAGGTGCTCGCCGACAAGACGGGCGAGACCGTTCACCTGTTCGAGCGCGACTGCTCGGTGCAGCGCCGCCACCAGAAGGTCATCGAGATCGCTCCTGCCCCGAACCTCGACGACGAGATTCGGCAGCAGCTGCACGCCCACGCGATCGCGTTCGCCCGGTCGATCGGGTACGAGAACGCGGGCACTGTCGAGTTCCTGCTCGAGACCGCCGGCCCCCGCACGGGCGAGGTCGTCTTCATCGAGATGAACCCGCGCATCCAGGTGGAGCACACGGTGACCGAGGAGGTCACCGACGTCGACCTCGTGCAGACGCAGATCCGCGTCGCGGCGGGCCAGTCGCTCGCCGAGCTCGGGCTCGAGCAGAGCGACATCCGCCTGCGCGGCGCGGCGCTGCAGTGCCGCATCACGACCGAGGACCCCACGCAGGGCTTCCGGCCCGACACGGGCACGATCACGACCTACCGCTCGCCGGGCGGTGCCGGCATCCGTCTCGACGGCGGCACGACCGCCGCCGGCTCGCAGGTGAGTCCTCACTTCGACTCGATGCTGGCGAAGCTCACGTGCCGCGGCCGGGATTTCGGTGCCGCCGTGAGCCGCGCCCGGCGCGCGCTGGCGGAGTTCCGTATCCGCGGCGTCGCCACCAACATCCCGTTCCTGCAGGCGGTGCTCGACGACGCGTCGTTCGTCGCCGGGGATGTCAGCACCTCCTTCATCGATGAGCGCCCGCAGCTGCTGCGCGGGCGCGAATCGAAGGACCGCGGCACGAAGATCCTCAACTGGCTCGTCGATGTCACGGTGAACAAGCCCAACGGCGAGAACCCCCTCACGATCGAGCCGCGGTTCAAGCTCCCGACGATCGATCTGACGACGGATGCCGCGCCCGGATCCCGTCAGCGCCTGCAGGAGCTCGGTCCCGCCGGGTTCGCCGCGGCGCTGCGTGCCCAGACCACCCTCGCCGTGACGGACACGACCTTCCGCGACGCCCACCAGTCGCTGCTCGCGACGCGGGTGCGCACGAAGGACTTAGTCGCGGTGGCGCCCTACGTCGCGCGTCTCACTCCGCAGCTGCTCTCGGTCGAGGCCTGGGGCGGTGCCACCTATGACGTCGCGCTGCGCTTCCTCGGCGAGGACCCGTGGGAGCGCCTCGACAAGCTGCGCACCGCACTGCCCAACGTGGCCATCCAGATGCTCCTGCGCGGCCGCAACACGGTCGGCTACACGCCGTACCCCACCGAGGTGACCTCCGCGTTCGTCGCCGAGGCGGCGCGCAGCGGGGTGGACATCTTCCGCATCTTCGACGCGCTCAACGACGTCGCGCAGATGCGCCCCGCGATCGAGGCCGTGCTCGAGACCGGCACTGCGGTCGCCGAAGTGGCCGTGTGCTACACCGGCGACCTGCTCGACCCCGCCGAGGACCTCTACACGCTCGACTACTACCTGTCCCTCGCCGACGAGATCGTCGCCGCGGGCGCTCACGTGCTCGCGATCAAGGACATGGCGGGGCTGCTGCGGCCCGCGGCCGCAGCGAAGCTCGTCTCCGCGCTGCGCGACCGGTTCGATCTGCCCGTGCACGTGCACACCCACGACACCGCCGGCGGGCAGCTCGCGACCCTCCTCGCCGCCAGCGCCGCCGGAGCCGACGCCGTCGACGCGGCCGCCGCGCCCATGTCCGGCACCACCAGCCAGCCGTCGTTGTCGTCGCTGGTCGCGGCGCTCGCCCACACCGAGCGCGACACGGGACTCGACCTCGACGCGGTGGGGAGCCTCGAGCCCTACTGGGAGGCCGTCCGGCACCTCTACAAGCCGTTCGAGTCGGGCCTTCCCTCGCCGACCGGCCGCGTCTACCACCACGAGATCCCGGGTGGCCAGCTCTCCAACCTCCGTCAGCAGGCGATCGCCCTGGGGCTCGCCGACGACTTCGAACTCATCGAGGACATGTACGCGGCCGCCAACCGCATCCTCGGGCGCGTGCCGAAGGTCACCCCCTCCTCGAAGGTCGTGGGCGATCTCGCGCTGCACCTCGCGGCCGTGAAGGCCGACCCGGCCGACTTCGAGGAGAACCCGCAGCGCTACGACATCCCCGATTCGGTCGTGGGCTTCATGGCGGGCGAGCTCGGCGATCTGCCGGGCGGCTGGCCCGAGCCCTTCCGCTCGAAGGTGCTCGCCGGACGCACCGTCGACATCTCTCTCACCCCGCTCAGCGTCGACGACGAGCGCGCGCTCAACGGCGACGCGGCCGAACGCCGCCAGACCCTCAACCGGCTGCTGTTCCCGGCACCCACACGCGCGTTCGCCCAGACCCGGGAGGTGTTCGGGGACCTCAGCGTGCTCGACACCACCGGCTACCTCTACGGCCTCGCGGCCGGCGAGGAGCATGCGGTCGACATCGATCGCGGCGTCAAGCTCTTCGTCGGACTCGAGGCCATCGGCGAGGCCGACGACAAGGGCATGCGCACGGTCATGACGACCCTGAACGGCCAGCTGCGCCCCGTGTTCGTGCGGGATCGCAGCATCACCGTCGAGACCCGTCAGGCGGAGAAGGCGGACACGACCAAGCCCGGTCAGATCGCCGCGCCGTTCTCCGGCGTCGTCACGATCAAGACCGCCGTCGGCGACCGCGTCGAGGCCGGGCAGCCCGTGGCATCCATCGAGGCGATGAAGATGGAGGCGGGCATCACGGCGCCGATCCAGGGCGTGGTGGAGCGGATCGTCATCGCCCCGACCGCGCAGGTCGACGCGGGAGACCTTTTGGTCGTGATCCGGCCCGCGCACTAGCCTGGGGGAGGCGTGGCACCGTCCCTGTGACGCCAGGAGCCCCAGAACTCATGACCGAACGCACGGATCCGGCATCCCGCGACGACGGCGACGATGACGTCGTCGCGGCCCCCGTCAGCATCGACGCATCCAATCTCGACCTGTTCAGCAGCCAGACCGCGCAGGTCACCATCGTGCTGCCCGCATCGACCGACGACGACGAGCTCGACGACGACGGATCGGGTGAACTCGTCGACGACGGCGACGAGATCGATGTGACGATCGCCGCGGAGGTCATCGATGACGGTGCGGCAGACGACGACGAGCGTGACGGCGACGAGATCGACGACCAGGAGAGCCCCGTCGACGACGAGGAGACCCCCGTGCCCGACGAGACGACCGACGACGCCGTGATCGACTCGACGCCCGAGGTGATCGACGTCCCCGTGCCGGCTCCCGTAGCCGCCACCGACTCGGCAGCTCCCGTCGCGGCGGCGGTCGCCGCCGTCGCCGTGAGCGAACCCCGTCGCACCACCGACCCGGTGCAGCTGGTCGCCCGCCGCGCGGGCGAGGTCGCCGGCGACCGCGGGACATCCGATCTGCTCAGCGCCGACCGCCTGCTCGAGAACGTCAAGGTGGCGCGCCCCGAGCCCGAGGGCCTGTGGCCTTCGCTCGTGTTCGCGCTGTCGGGCCGCCGCATCAATCTCGGCGACAACCGTCGCGCCCGCGCCCGCAAGGAGCTCGACCAGAAGATCGCCGCGCCGCTCTCAGGTCGTGCGCGATTCGTCGCCGTGCTGTCGCGCAAGGGCGGGGTCGGCAAGACGACCGTGACGACGCTGCTCGGCATGGCACTCGCATCGGCACGCGACGACCGAGTGATCGCCGTCGACGCGAACCCCGACCGCGGCACGCTCGCGGAGCGCATCGGACGCCCCAGCGGCAAGACCGTGCGTGATCTTGCGCGCGCCGGAGCCGTCGTGAGCGGCTTCAACGAGATCTCCTCGATCGTCGCGCGCGACGAGACGCGCCTCGATGTGCTCGCTTCCGACGCCGACCCGCGCGTCTCCGACGCCTTCAACGACGCCGACTATCGGGATGTCGCGACTCTCGCCGCGCACTACTACTCGGTCGTGCTCACCGACACCGGCACCGGAATCGTGCACGAGGTGATGGGGGCGACCCTCGACCTCGCGGACGGTCTCGTGATCGTCGCCGGTCTCAGCGTCGACGAGGCGCGCCTCGCGAGCGAGACGCTCACGTGGCTCGAGACCAACGGATACGCAGATCTCGTGCGCCGTGCCGTCGTCGTCATCAACGCGTCCCGTCCGGGCGCGTCCGCCGTGAGGGAAGCCGAGCTCGAGGCGCACTTCCGCTCCCGTGTGCGCGACGTCGTGCGGGTGCCCTACGACCCGGCCATCGCCGTCGGCGGACCGATCTCCTTCCGCGAGCTGCTGCCCGCCACCCGTCAGGCCGCGCGCCTGCTCGCCGCATCGGTCGTCGAGGGGCTGCGGTCGGTCTCGAAGGTCGCCTGAACCGTGGCGGTACGAGGCATCCGGGTCTTCGGCGACCCGGTTCTGAAGAGCGTCAGCGCGCCCGTCGGTGAGATCGACGAGGGCACCGAGGCGCTCGTGCGCGACCTGATCGACACCGTGCAGCTGCCGGGGCGGGCGGGGGTCGCCGCGCCGCAGATCGGTGTCGGCGTGCGGGCGTTCAGCTACAACGTGGACGGCGAGATCGGCTACGTGCTCAACCCGGTGCTCGTGGAGGTGGCGGGGGAGCCCGTGCTGACCGGCGAGGGGTGCCTGTCCGTGCCGGGCTTGTGGCACGACGTGCTGCGCTATCCGCACGCGAAGGTCGTCGGCATCGGGCTCGACGGCGCCGAGATCGTGCTCGAGGGCGACGGTCTCATGGCCCAGGCGCTGCAGCACGAGACCGATCATCTCGACGGCATGCTCTATCTCGACCGGCTCGAGCCGACCACCCGCCGGGTGGCGATGCGCGAGATCCGCGAGAGCGACTGGTTCTGACGCTTTCGGTCAGGGGTCGCTCCCGCGGATCGGATGCCGCGTCCCGCCGCGTCAGCGCAGTGAGACGTTGGTGGTGTTGACGGGCACCTCGTAGAGAGCGCGGATCTCGTCGGCGAAGTCCGAGAGGATCACGTTGCGCTTGATCGAGAGCTTCGGCGTGAGGTGTCCGCTCGCCTCGGTCCACTCGGTGGGCAGGATCGTGAACTTGCGGATCGACTCGGCCCGCGAGACGCCCTGGTTCGCCCGGTCGATCGCCTTCTGCACCTCGTCGCGCACCTTGGGGTTCTCGGCGGCCTGTGCGAGCGTGAGGTCGGTCGGAAGTCCGTTGTTCGCGGCCCACGTCGGCAGCATCTCGGGGTCGAGGGTGACGAGCGCGGCGATGAACGGCTTCTGGTCGCCGACGACGACGACCTGGCTGACGAGGATGTTCGCACGGATCGGGTCCTCGAGGGCGGCGGGCGCCACATTCTTGCCGCCCGCAGTGACGATGATCTCCTTCTTGCGGCCCGTGATCTTCAGGAAGCCGGCGGCGTCCAGTTCACCGATGTCGCCCGTGCGGAACCACTCGCCGTCGAACGCCTCGGCGGTCGCCTCGGGGTTGCGCCAGTACTCCTTGAACACGTCGATGCCGCGCACCTCGATCTCGCCGTCCTCGGCGATGCGCACTCCGACTCCCGGGAGCACGGGGCCGACCGTGCCGATCTTGATGCGGTCGGGGGTGTTCACCGTGGCGGGCGCGGTGGTCTCGGTGAGTCCATACCCCTCGAGGATCTTCACGCCGAGCGCGTCGAAGAAGTAGCCGAGCCGCTCGCCGAGGGGCGCCGACCCCGAGATGGCGTACTGGATGTTGCCGCCCATGCGCTCACGCAGCTTCGCGAAGACGAGGCGGTCGAAGAGACGGAACTTCACCCGCAGCGAGAACGGGATCTTCTCTCCTGCCTGACGAGCCTTGGCGTACTGGATGCCGACGGCCGCCGCGGCGCGGAAGATCTTGCCCTTGCCGCCCGACTCGGCGATCTGCTCGGCCGAGTTGTAGACCTTCTCGAACACGCGGGGGACCGCGAGCAGGAACGTGGGCTTGAACGAGCCGAGCGCGTCGATGAGCTTCGAGGTGTCGGGCTGGTGGCCCGTCTTCACGCCGGCGTGGATGTTGATCACCGAGATGAACCGGGCGAACACGTGTGCGGTCGTGATGAACAGCACGGTCGAGGCGCCCTCGGTGGTGACCACGTTCTCGAGCGACTGGGTGGCGTTGCGGGCGAGCTCGACGAAGTTGCTGTGCGTGAGCACGCAGCCCTTCGGGCGGCCGGTCGAGCCGGATGTGTAGATGAGGGTGGCGATGTCGGAGCCGACCGCGAGGCCGCGGCGGCGCTCGATCTCCTCGTCGGCGACGCCGGCGCCCTCGCGGCGGAGGTTGTCGAGCGCACCCTTCTCGATCTGCCAGGTGGCGCGCACGAGGGGGAGGTCGCCGGCGATCTCGTCGAGCTTTGCCTGATGATCGGCGGACTCGACGAGGCAGGCGATCGCCTCCGAGTTGGACAGGATCCATTGGATCTGGCTCGCCGAGCTCGTCTCGTAGATCGGCACCATGACGGCGCCCGCGTAGAAGAGGGCGAAGTCGACGAGTGTCCACTCGTAGGTCGTCTTCGCGAGGAAGCCCACCTTCTCGCCGGGCTGGATGCCCACGGCGACGAATCCCTTCGCGAGCTCGACCACCTGGCGGCGGAACTCCGCGGTGGCGATGTCGCGCCACCCGCCGGATCCGTCGGGTACGGCGAACAGGGCGCCCTTCGGGTCCTTGGCGACCCGCTGCTCCAGCAGGTCGGTGATGTTCGCGTCGGGGTCCGGGGTGACCAGCGGAGGGGTGTAGACCTCGGCCGTTGCGGCGACAGTGCTCATGGCGGCAGCTCCTTCGATACCGGTTGCTCGTGCTGAAACTCAGTCTACATTTGCGCGAGACCGAGTCTCACTGACACGGGCGGCACGATCGGGGGGATGCGCTCGCTTGTAGACTGCTTCCCCTGAGCGTACGCGAAGGGATCCCGCGTGTTCTATTGGTTCATGAAGTACGTGGTGATCGGTCCGGTCATCAAGGCGATCTTCCGACCCTGGGTCGTGGGCCGCAGCAACATCCCTGCACGCGGCGCGGCCATCCTGGCGAGCAACCACCTCTCGTTCGCCGATTCCATCTTCCTGCCGCTCATGATCGACCGCCCGATGAGCTTCCTCGCCAAGAGCGACTACTTCACGGGCAGAGGTCTGAAGGGGTGGGCGACGAAGATGTTCTTCAAGGCCACCGGGCAGATCCCGATCGACCGATCGGGCGGCAAGGCATCCGAGGCATCCCTCAACACCGGTCTCCAGGTGCTCGGGCGTGGAGACCTGCTCGGCATCTACCCCGAGGGCACCCGCAGTCCGAACGGCATCCTTTACCGGGGTCGCACCGGAATCGCCCGCATGGCGCTCGAAGCCGGGGTGCCCGTCATCCCCGTCGTCATGGTCGACACCGACGCGATCCAGCCGATCGGGCGGCGAATTCCGCGCATCGGGCGTGTGGGGGTCGTCATCGGCGAGCCCCTCGACTTCACCCGGTTCGCCGGGCTGTCGGACGACCGCTACGTGCTTCGATCGGTCACGGACGAGATCATGGTGGCGCTGCAGCGCATCGGCGGCCAGCGCTACGACGACGTCTACGCGTCGGCGGTGAAGGAGCGCCTCGAACAGGCCCGCAACACGGAGCCGGTCACCTCGGGCGCGCCACTAGACTGAGCGGATGCTCCAGCAGCTCGACGCCCTCGATCAGTGGCGTTCGCTTCCCATCAAACAGCAGCCGTCCTGGCCCGACGCCGATGCCGTCGCCGCGGTCTCGGACGAGATCGCGTCGCTGCCTCCACTCGTGTTCGCCGGTGAGGTCGACCTCCTGCGCGAGCGTCTCGCGCGGGCGGCATCGGGCAACGCCTTCCTCCTGCAGGGCGGCGACTGCGCCGAGACGTTCGCGGGGGCGACGGCCGACCAGATCCGCAACCGCATCAAGACGGTGCTGCAGATGGCGGTCGTGCTGACGTACGGCGCCTCGATGCCGGTCGTGAAGATGGGCCGCATGGCGGGTCAGTTCGCGAAACCGCGATCGAGCGACGACGAGACCCGCGGCGGCGTGACACTGCCCGCCTACCGCGGCGACATCGTGAACGGCTACGACTTCACCGAGGCCTCCCGCATCGCCGACCCGCAGCGTCTGCTGAAGGGCTACCACACGGCCGCCTCGACCCTGAACCTCATCCGCGCGTTCACGCAGGGCGGCTTCGCCGACCTGCGCGAGGTGCACTCGTGGAACAAGGGCTTCGCGCAGAACCCGGCGAACCAGCGCTACGAGGGTCTCGCCGCCGAGATCGACCGCGCGATCAAGTTCATGGAGGCGGCCGGTGCCGACTTCGACGAGCTGCGCCGCGTCGAGTTCTACACGGGCCACGAGGGTCTGCTCATGGACTACGAGCGCCCCATGACCCGCATCGACTCCCGCACGGGCACGCCGTACAACACGTCGGCGCACTTCCTGTGGATCGGGGAGCGCACCCGTGATCTCGACGGCGCACACGTCGACTACTTCTCGAAGATCCGCAACCCCATCGGGGTCAAGCTCGGACCGTCGACCTCGACCGACACCGCTCTCGCGCTCATCGACAAGCTCGACCCCGAGCGGGAGCCCGGACGCCTCACCTTCATCACGCGCATGGGCGCGGGCAAGATCCGCGACGCGCTGCCGCCGCTGCTCGAAGCCGTGCGCGACTCGGGAGCGACCCCGCTCTGGGTCACCGACCCCATGCACGGCAACGGCATCACATCGCAGAACGGCTACAAGACCCGTCGCTTCGACGACGTGGTCGACGAGGTGCGCGGCTTCTTCGAGGCGCACCGCGCGGTCGGCACGTTCCCCGGCGGCATCCATGTCGAGCTCACCGGCGACGACGTCACCGAATGCCTCGGCGGATCCGAGCAGATCGATGAGGCCACCCTCGCGACCCGCTACGAGTCGCTGTGCGACCCGCGCCTGAACCACATGCAGTCGCTCGAGCTCGCGTTCCTCGTGGCCGAGGAGCTCGAGAAGCGCTGACTCTCGCGGAGAGACAGTGAGGGGGTGGATGCCGCGGCATCCACCCCCTCGTTCTGCGTCCTGGCGTTCCGCCGCTAGCCGGTCAGGCTGAGGACGAGGTTGATCTTGGTGCCCTTCGGCTGGGTGGTCGTACTGTCGGGGCCCTGCGACGTGACCTTCGCGATCGTCGGAACCGCATCCCAGTACAGGGCATAGGCGGGCACGAAACCGGCGGCCGTGAGGATGCGCTTCGCGTCCGCGAGCGTCTTTCCCGTCACATCGGGAACGGGGAAGAGCTGCGGACCCTTCGACACGACGAGGGTGACCGTGTCTCCCGGCGCCCAGTTCCCCCCGCCGGCGCGTTTGCCGATGCCGATCACGGTTCCCGACGCGATGGAGTCGCTGAACTCCTGAGCCGGGGTCGACGAGACCTGGAGGCCCACGCCGGTCAGGGCAGTCGTGGCATCCGTGATGCTCATGCCCGCGACATCCGGCACCGGCCCCTTCGACGCCGTGATCACCGCGGAATCTCCCTCGTGCACCGTGCAGCCGTTGCTGCAGTCGGTCGCCGATGAGGCACCACGCGGTGTGACGGCGACGGACAGCACCGTATCGGGATCGTTCTGCGTGAACTGGTAGGCCGTCGCGCCGAGCGTGACGGTCGCCGCGGCGAAGGCCGACTGCGCGGTCGCAAGCGGCTGGCCCGCGAGAGCGGGGATGTCGTGGGGTTGGGGGCCTTTGGAGACGAGCACGGTGACGGTGCTCTTCTTGTCGACGCGGGATCCCGCTCCGGGCTCCGTCGCGACGACGAGGCCGGAGGCGACGTCGATGCTGAACACATCGGATTCGACGGCCTGGAGCCCGTCCGCCCCGAGGGCGGTCGAGGCATCCGCGAACGTGAAATTCGTCAAATCGCGGATTGCGATCTTCGATCCCGGCCCGGCACCGAACCACCAGCCGGTTCCGCCCGCCGCGAGAGCGAGCACGAGAACGAGTGCGACGAGCCATCCGCCGCGGGAGGCGCGGCGGCGCGACCGGGCGCGCAGCAGCGCCGCGTTGTCGATCGGCACGCCGCGGGCCGGCGTGAGCACGGCGGTCGCGGCGGGAAGCGCCTTCGTGACCTCGCCCGAGTCCAGCCCGTCGTACGCGACGGTCGGTCCGCCCGCGGCGATCGCCCGCGCGACCTGGGGTGCTATGCCCAGTTGGGCCTCGATCTCGCGCAGCCGCGCGAGCATCTCACCGGCGTCGCGCGGACGCGCCTCCGGGTCGCGTTCGGTCGACCACAGCACGAGCTCATCGAGGGGCTCTGGCACGTCGGGGTTCTTCGCGCTCGGGCGAGGCACCGAATCGGTCGCGTGCTGGTAGGCGATCTGCATGGGCTGTTCGCCCTTGTACGGCTGCTCGCCGGTGAGCATCTCGTACAGCACGATGCCGAGCGCGTAGATGTCGCTGCGCGCATCCGCCGTTCCGCGGGTGACCAGCTCGGGTGCCAAGTAGGCGATGGTGCCGAGCAGCATCTGCCCCGACGCCGTGTTCGCGGTCGCCGCTCGGGCCAGCCCGAAGTCGCCGATCTTGATGCGGCCGTCCTCCGCGAGCAGCACGTTCTCGGGCTTCACGTCGCGATGGATGATGCCCGACCGGTGGGCCGCCGCGAGTCCCGACAGGATGGCGTCCATGATCGTCACGACCTGCGCGACACCGATGCGGCGCTGATCCCGGATGAGCTCGCGCAGCGTCACCCCGGGCAGGTACTCCATGACGAGGTACGCCATGTCCTCGTCCTGCCCCTGGTCGAACACGTTCACCACGTGCGGGTCGGAGAGTCGGGCGGCCGAGCGCGCCTCTTGGATGAACCGACTCTGGAAGACCGCATCGTCGCTGAGGTGCCCGTGCATGACCTTCAGCGCAACACGTCGCTCCAAGCGCAGATCGGTGGCGACGTAGACCGTCGCCATCCCCCCGCGCGCGATGCGCGCGCGCACGCGGTAGCGGCCGTCGACCAGACGGCCGATCAGCGGATCCGCGCGCTGGCCCGTATTCACGGATCGAGTCTACGGACGACGGCCTGGGAGCCCCGGGAACGGCTCGCCCCTGCGGGCGACCTGGTGTCGGTCAGCCGAGGGCCCGAAGCCACTGCGTCGCGGCGGACTCCCAGCGTCCGTAGCGGTCCGGGTAGGCCGAGATCTGCACGGCCTGCGCGGCATCCGCGTATGTCATGCTCTGCCACCCCGGGATGTCGAGCAGGCCTCGAGTGAGCGGGCCGGAGGGCCCGTCGACGCCGAGGAAGAAGGCGCGGATCGCGTACACCGGCTCCGCAACCTGTGCCGCGGTGCCCCACCCGGTGCTCGGTCGTTGCTGGAAGAGCCCGCGTGAATCGCGATCGCCGCCGTCGAGGTTTCGCAGCCAGGACTCCTGCATCGCCGTGCCGAGGGCGATCGTGATGCCACGGTCCGGAACGCCCAGCTCTCGGCCGATGCGGATGATGAGTCTCGCGTTGGCGATCTGCTCCTCGTCGAGGCCGGTGGCTCCGGCATCCGTCGCGGGAATCGTCAGGCGCTGGCCGGGGTAGATGATGCTCGACCAGGTGAGTCCGTTCGCGCCGAGCAGGGCGACGACGGTCGTGTGCTGTCGGGCCGCGATCGCTGTGAGGGTGTCGCCGCGCTGCACGAGGTAGGTATGTGCGGTCGGGGCGGGGGTCGCCGCCGCCGTCGTCGTCGTCGGGGCGACGGTTGCGGCGGGGGTGGGGAGCACGAGCACATCGCCGGGCCGGATGATCGACTGCCACCCCAGTCCGTTGGCCCCCAGGACGGCTCCGATGTCGAGACCGTGGCATCGGGCGATCGCCCATACCGTGTCGCCGGCCCGCACCGTCACGGTGGCTTGGCCTGCCGCCTCGGTGGCCGCCGCGCGAGCCGCCGCCGCGACCGTGCCAGCGGCACGCGTGGCGTCGGGCAGCACGGGACCGGAGGTCTCGCGCGGCTCCGCGGCCTGTGCAGGCTGAGGAGCGAGCGCGAGGGCGATGCCGCCGACGACGGCGGGGACCGCCCACCAGCGCAGGGGAGAGGTCGTGGTCGTCGCGCGCTGAGGCGTCATGTCCTCCTCCTGCCTCCGCCGCCGTGAGGGGGCGAGATCGATCCACGGTCCCACGGGCTGGGACGAGAGTCAATCATCGGGACGGATGTGGCGTATGTGACAGCTGTCCGGGTCGCGGCCGCCGGTGCGCGGGCGGACGGCGCGGCGGCCGCGAGCGGAATGCGATAGTGGACGAGTGACCGATGCAGCATCAGGACCCGCCACGACGGAATGGCTCACCCTTCCCGACCTCGCCGAGATGCTGGGTGAACCGCTCAGCCGCGTGCGTCGACTCCTCGACGAGAACGTCCTCCTCGGATCGCGGCGGAACGGGCCTCTCGCCGTGCCGGCTCTGTTCCTCGTCGACGGCGCGCCGCTCGCATCGCTGCGCGGCACGATCTTCGTGCTGCTCGACGCCGGTTTCAGCGCCGACGAGGCCATCGACTGGCTTCTCGCCCCCGAGGAATCGATCGGCATCGCCCCGATCGAGGCGCTGCGGGCGGGCCGGAAGAGCGAGGTGCGTCGGGTCGCCCAGACCCTCGCCTGACCCCCGGGCGACCCCGCTCGCAGAGGGCGTCAGGTTACGCGGTCGGCGGATGCCGCGGCCAGCGCGCGCAGCTCGTCGAGCGCGTCCACGCGCAACGGGGCCGCAGCGAGTGCCCGGTCGGCATCCGCGATGTAGCCGGCGATGAGCTCTTCCACCCGGTCGAGGGCGCCGGTGTCCACCAGCACCCGGCGCATGCGCTCCACGGTCGCGTCGTCGAGCGCCGGGTCGCCCAGCGTGGCGTCCAGTGCCGCGCGACCGTCGTCGTCGAGCGCCTCACGTGCGAAGGCGACGAGCACGGTGCGCTTGCCTTCGCGCAGGTCATCGCCCGCCGGCTTGCCGGTTACGGAGGCGTCGCCGAACACGCCGAGCACGTCGTCACGCAGTTGGAACGCCATGCCGACCGGGTGTCCGAAGGCGGCCAGGGCGGCGCGCTGCGCGGTGTCGGCGTCTGCGAGGGCGGCGCCGATGAGGAGCGGCTGCTCGACGCTGTAGCGCGCGGACTTCAGCGAGGCCACCCGCAGGGCTCGTTCGGCGTGCGTGTCGGCGGGGGCGGTGATCCAGGCTGCCTCTTCGGCGATGTCGAGGAACTGGCCCACGGTGACCTCGCGGCGCATCTGCGCGTATTGCGCGCGGGCGCGCTGGGCCGTCGCTGCGGGCAGGCCCTCGAGTCCGGCTTCGACGAGGTCGTCACTGCCGGCGACGAGCAGATCTCCGAGCAGGATGGCGCCGTTCCGACCGAAGGCCTCGGCGTCGCCGGTCCAGCCGGATGCCGCGTGGGCGCCCGCCAGGGCGCGGTGCGCCGCGGGCTGTCCACGGCGCGTGTCGGAGTTGTCGATCACGTCGTCGTGCACGAGGGCGGCGGCATGGAACACCTCGAGCGCGGCCGCGACGAAGGTGGCGGCATCCGCGCGCTCAGCGGTGCCGCCGCAGGCCCGGAACCCGGCGAGGAGGAAACGGGCGCGAAGCCGCTTCCCGCCGCGGAGGGCGCCGGCCGCGACGTCGTGGAGCGTCTGCGCCTCGTCGCCCCACCCGCTCAGCTCCTCTGCCTGCGTGAGGAGGAACTTCTCCAGTCGCTGAGAAACCGCCGCGATCGCCTCCGTGCTGCTCGACACGGGCCTAGCCTAGTGATCGCCACGCCGCGTAGAATCGCGGTGACTTTCACCTACAGGGGGTTCCGATGCCTCTTTCCGAGCAGGAGCAGCGTCTTCTCGACGAGATGGAACGCCATCTCATGAGCAACGACGCCGATGTCGTCACGGCCGGCGGCGGTGCGCGTTCGCTGAGCTATCGCAACATCGTGATCGGTGTGCTCCTGTTCGTGGTCGGCCTCGGCGGCGTCGTCGCGGGTGTCTCGACCCAGCTCATCGTGATCGGCGTCATCGGCTTCGCTGTCATGCTCGCGGGGGTCATCCTCGCCGTGACTCCGACGCGAGCCGGGCGCGTGCGCGCGAGCCGTCCCTCGGCCGCCACCCCGCGTCAGAGCGGGCGCTCCTTCATGGACCGCATGAACGATCGATGGGATCGCCGCCAGCAGGGCACCTGATCCCGATCCACTGAAACACCGACCCGCGAGGGTCGGTGTTTTTTTGTGCCCGCAGATCGGATGCCACACACGTCCGGCGATGCCGCTGTCGACGCCGGGGGAGCGCTCGCCCATGTCGAGGCCGAATTGGGTAGTGAAGTGGAGGACAGTGGAGTAAAGTGGGGCAAAATTCTTCGCTGGCCGGACGAAGGGGGGTGCCGCTCCGATGCTTCTCGGCACCCACACGCCCAAACTCGACGAGAAGGGCCGCGTGATCCTCCCCGCAAAGTTCCGCGACGACCTCGGGGCGGGAGTCGTGATCACCCGCGGACAGGAGCGCTGCCTGTACGTCTTCGCCGAGGTCGAGTTCGAGCGCATCCACGAGCGCATCCGGGAGACGCCGCTCACGAACAAGCAGGCGCGCGACTTCCTTCGCATGTTCCTGTCGGGCGCGAGCGCGGAGAAGCCCGACGGACAGAACCGCATCACCGTGCCGCCGCACCTGCGCACGTACGCCGGACTCGAGCGTGAGCTCATCGTCACCGGCGTCGGCGCTCACGCCGAGATCTGGGACGCCGCCGCGTGGAACGCCTACGCGGAGGCCAACGAGTCGAGCTATGCCGAGTTGGAGCAGGAGGTGATCCCGGGCCTCTTCTGAGCCCCAGGCCGCGATCCCCACCCGCCTCTCCCTGGCGCACTTCCCCGGTGCCAGGTCGACGCGGTTGGGAATCGGGGTCGGGGGACCGGCCCCGCAGACATGGACCTCCGCGACATCCACACCCCCGTCATGCTCGAGCGCTACCTCGAGCTGCTCGCGCCTGCGCTCCGGGCCGACGCGCCGGTCGTCGTCGACGCGACGCTCGGCATGGGCGGTCACGCCGAGGCGCTCCTCGAGCGCCACCCGCGCGTGCGCCTGGTCGGTCTCGACCGGGACACCGACGCACTCGCGATCGCCGCTGAACGCCTGGCACCCTTCGCCGACCGCGTCATCTTCGTCCACACGGTCTACGACGGCCTCCCCGCGGCCCTCGCCGCGAACGGCATCGCACGCATCGATGGTGCTCTGTTCGACCTCGGCGTCTCCTCGCTGCAGCTCGACGAGGTCGACCGCGGCTTCGCCTACGCGCGGGACGCGCCCCTCGACATGCGCATGGATCAGTCCGCCGGCGTCACCGCGGCCGATGTGCTGGCCGGCTACGGCGAAGGCGACCTCCGCCGCATCTTCGAGCGCTACGGCGAGGAGAAACTCGCCGGACGCTACGCGCGCGCGATCGTCGCCGCGCGTGCCGACGCGCCCATCGATCGCTCCGGACGGCTCGTGGACATCCTGCAGGCCGCGACGCCGGCTGCGCTCCTGAATGCGGGGCACCCCGCGAAACGGGTGTTCCAGGCCCTGCGGGTCGAGGTCAACAGCGAGCTCAGCGTGCTCGAGCGCGCGATTCCATCCGCTCTCGACGCGCTGCGTGTCGGAGGACGCCTCGTGGTGATGTCGTACCAGTCGCTCGAGGATCGGCTCGTCAAGCGTGTGTTCGCCGAGGCATCGACATCGACCGCGCCGCGGGGGCTCCCGGTCGAGCTCGAGGAGTTCGCCCCTCGATTCCGTCTGCTCGTGAAGGGGGCCGAGCAGGCGTCCGACGCCGAGCGCGCCCGCAACCCCCGTTCCGCACCCGTGCGCCTGCGCGCCGTCGAGAGGATCCGTGACGCCGCATGAGCACCGCCACCGTCGCGCCGGTCGCGCATCCCCACCTGCTCGACGAGGACCTCCTCGTCTCCACCCCCCGCCCGCTCCGCGTCGTCGCGCCGGCGCGACGACGCCGGCCGCGAGTGGCCTATGCCGTGGTCGCCGTCATCGGGGCGCTGCTGATCGCCGGCGCTCAGATGGGACTGTCCATCCTGACCACACAGTCGACCTTCGACATCTCGTCAGTGGCGCAGCAGCAGCGCACGCTCAACCTGCAGAAGCAGGTGCTCAACGACAAGATCATGGGTCTCACCTCGCCCCAGTACCTTGCGGCGAACGCCGCGGCACTCGGCATGGTCACCGGCCAGAGCCCCAGCTACCTGCGGTTGAGCGACGGCGCGGTTCTCGGACCGCAGCGCGCGTCGAACGCGACATCCTCCCTCGACGCTCTCGGCAACGGCTCGGTGCCGAACGCCCTCATCGCCACGACGCCGCTCGTCAGCAACGCGCAGGCGACGATCAACGGAGCCATCGCGCCCACGCCGGCCCCGGCCGCCTCCGCGGCGGCTGCGAATCCGGCGACACCCCCCGCGCTGACCGACGGGCTGCCGACCCCGGCCACACACTGAATCCATGACGTCCCGCAACAGCCGCAGCACGCGGCGTCGCACCGTCGTCGGCTTCGCGATCGTGCTCGCCGTGCTCGCCGTCTTCACGGTCCGGCTCGTCGACATCCAGGTCGTCAACGCGGATGCGAACGTGCAGCAGGCCATGACGCTCGGCTACGGCGTCGAGCGCACCGTCAACGGCACCCGCGGCTCGATCGTCGACATGTACGGAAACGTGCTCGCCGGCACCGTGACCCGCTACGACGTGCAGATCGACCCGAGCACGACCAGCTCGACCGTGTCGCAGAAGCAGTCGGACGGAACGACGGCGAGCATCGGCTGGTCGGCCGCCGCCGCCCAGATCGCGTCGATCCTGGGCAAGACCCCGGCCGACGTCGAGAAGGTGGTCAGCGACGCGCTCGCTGTCAACCCGAAATCGCAGTACGCGATCCTCGCGAAAGCCGTCGACACCGATGCGTACACCAAGCTCTCCGCTCTCGGGCTGCCCTACCTCTCCTTCCCGACCCACCCCGTGCGCACCTACCCCGACGGTGCGGTCGCCGGCAACCTCGTGGGATTCGTCGGCTCGGACGAGCAGGCCCTCGCCGGTCTCGAGCTCTCGCAGCAGTCGTGCCTGCAGCAGACGAACGGCGTCGTGCGCTATCAGCGCGGCAAAGACGGTGTCATGATCCCGGGTACGGAGGAGACGACACCCGCCGTGGACGGCGGCACCGTCACTCTCACGATCGATCGCGATCTGCAGTGGTACATGCAGCAGCTCATCGCCGAACAGGTGCAGAAACGCGCCGCCGTCAGCGGAACGATCACCGTGGTCGACATCAAGACCGGCGACATCCGTGCGGCCGCGGAGTACCCGACGGTCGACCCGAACAACATCAACGCGACCGCGCCCGAGTACTGGCGCAGCCACATCTTCACCGACACGTTCGAACCCGGCTCGACCTTCAAGGCCCTCACCGCCTCGATGCTCATCGATTCCGGCACCTCGACCGCCACCTCGACGGCATCGGTTCCCGGACGCATCACCTTCCCGAACGGGGCGACGGTGGTGGATGACTCGAACCACCGCACGGAGCTGTACACGCTCGCCGGAGTGCTGATGGACTCCTCGAACGTCGGTGCGTCGATCCTCGGATCCCAGCTCGCCCCCGATGTGCGCTACGGCTACCTGCAGAAGTTCGGCATCGGACAGGGCAGCGCCGTCGGCTTCATCGGCGAGGCGAAGGGCGATCTGCCGCCGGTGAGCGCCTGGGACCGGCAGAAGATCTACGACACGACCTACGGCCAGGGCCTCACCACGACCGTCCCGGAGCTGCTCACCGCCTACATGGCGATCGCCAACGGCGGCGAGAAGATCCCGCTGAAGCTCGTGCAGTCCTGCACGGCGTCCGATGGCACCGTCACCACCCCGGCCGAGCCGGCCGCGACCCGGGTCATGAGCACGGATGCCGCTCAGCAGGTCACCGACATCCTCGAGAACGTCGCGACCCAGGGCCCGCTCGCCAAGGCCGTCTCCATCCCGGGCTACGTCCTCGCGTTCAAGACCGGAACCGGTCAGCAGTACGACGCCGCGACCGGCGGCTACAAGGTCGGCGCGTACTTCACGACCCTGATCGGGTTCGCCCCCGCCGACAACCCCCAGTACCTTGTCGCGATTACCCTGAACGAGCCCCAGACGATAACCTCGTCGGCGGCCAACGCAGAAGGGTTCCAGAAGGCGATGACCCAGGTTCTGAAGACCTACCGGGTGCTCCCCGACGACGCGCAGCCGGTCACGCTGCCCAAGTTCGGCTGAGCGGATGATCGCGCTCACCCTCGGCGAGATCGCCGACGTCCTGCATGGCCGTCTCGTGACGGCCGCCTCCGACGCCGTTGACACGGTGGTGTCCGGACTCGTCGACACCGACTCCCGCCAGATCGCACCCGGCGACATCTTCGTCGCCAAGCCCGGCGAGACCACCGACGGTCATCTGTTCGTCGACGCCGCGGTCGCCGCGGGCGCGGCGCTCGCCATCGTCGAGCGGGAGGTGGCGGCATCCGTCTCCCAGATCGTCGTCGCCGACGTCGTCGTCGCCCTCGCCGAACTCGCCCGCGAGGTCGTCGGGCGCGTGCGGGCGGCGGGGGATCTGCGGATCGTCGGCATCACCGGATCCAACGGCAAGACCACGACCAAGAACATGCTCGCCCGCATCCTCGAGGCCGAAGGGGAGACCGTCGCGCCGCGCGCGTCGTTCAACAACGAGGTCGGTGCACCGCTGACGATGCTGAGGGTGACGGCGGGCACGCGGTTCCTCGTGAGCGAGTTCGGTGCCAGCGGACCGGGCGAGATCGCCCGACTCGCGGGGCTGGTCACCCCCGACGTGGTCGTCGAGCTCATGGTCGGCATGGCCCACGCGGGCGGTTTCGGTGGTATCGAGGCGACCTTCCTCGCGAAATCCGAGCTCGTCCACGCGATGCGCGGCGGCGGCGTCGCCGTGCTGAACCGCGACGACGAGCGGGTGCGCCGCATGGCGCCGATCGCCCTCGAGAAGGACGGCGAGGTGCGCTGGTTCGGCCACTCCGCAGAGGCCGACGTGCAGGCGACGGATGTCTCGGTCTCCGCGTCCGGCACCGCCTTCACCGTGCACGCCGGAGGACAGGCGCTGCCGGTCCGGCTGCGGGTGCTCGGCGCCCACCACGTCAACAACGCCCTCGCCGCGATCGCGGCGGCCGGCGCGCTCGGTGTCGAGCTCGCGGCATCCATCGCCCGCCTCGAGACCCTCGAGCTCGCAGAGCGCTGGCGCATGCAGCCGCTCGGCTCGGACCGTGTGCGCATCATCAACGACGCCTACAACGCGAGCCCCGACTCGATGGTCGCGGCTCTGCGCACCCTCGCCCAGATCACCGGCGAGGGCGAGCGCACAGTCGCGGTTCTCGGCGCGATGAGCGAGCTCGGCGAGTACGCCGGCGAGGAGCACGACCGTATCGGCGAACTCGCGGTGCGACTGCGTATCCAGCGGATCGTGATCGTGGGTGCCGCCGCCCGACGGATGTTCCTCGCCGCCGTGGCCGAGGGGTCGTGGAGCGACGAGGCCGTGTTCTTCGCGACCGCCGACGAGGCCTACGACTACCTGCTCACCGAGCTCCGCGACGGCGACCGCGTGCTCGTGAAGTCGTCGAACTCGGCGGGTCTGCGATTCTTGGGCGACCGTCTGGGAGAATCGTTCTCGTGAGATCCCTGCTGACCGCCGCCGCGATCTCCCTCGCGTTCACACTGTTCCTCACGCCGGTCTTCCTGCGCCTCTTCCGCCGATGGGGCTGGGGTCAGGTCATCCGCACCCCGGAGAACATCCACAACCCGAGCCACGGCGCCAAGCGCGGCACGCCGACCATGGGCGGCACGATCTTCATCGTCGGCACGCTCGTCGGCTACTTCATCGGCACGTTCGTCGGCCGGAATCCGCCGACGATCTCCGGGCTCCTGGTGATCTGGATGATGGTCGGCTTCGGTGTGGTCGGGTTCATCGACGACTTCATGAAGGTGCGGCGGCAGAACAGCCTGGGTCTCAGCGGCTGGCGCAAAGTGGCCGGCCAGGGCGTCGTCGTCGTGGTCTTCGGCATCGCCGCACTCAACTTCCCGAACGGCGACGGACAGACCCCCGCAAGCCCGTTCGTCTCGCTCTTCCGCGATGTTCCGTGGCTGTCGTTCATGGCGCTCGGCGCGGTGATCGGATGGATCCTGTACCTCGCCTGGATCGCCCTGCTCGGCGTGGCGAGCTCCAACTCCGTGAACGTGTCGGACGGGCTCGACGGCCTCGCGGCGGGCTCGGCCATCTTCGTCACGAGCGCCCTCGCCCTCGTCGCCTTCTGGCAGTTCAAGCAGCCCTGTGACGCCGTGACGGCGCACGCCGGACTCAGCGAGGCCTGCTATCAGACCCGGGACCCGTTCGACCTCGCGATCATCGCCGCCTCGTTCATCGGCGCACTGGTCGGGTTCCTGTGGTGGAACGCGCCGAAGGCGAAGGTGTTCATGGGCGACGTCGGGTCGATGTCGATCGGCGGCGTGATCGCCGCCCTCGCGATCCTCACCCGCACCGAGATCCTGCTCGTCGTCATCGCCGGCGTCTACGTCATCGCCTCCGGGTCCGTCATCCTCCAGCGGGTCTACTTCAAACTGACCCGAGGCAAGCGGCTGTTCCTCATGAGCCCCCTGCACCATCACCTCGAGATGCGTGGCTGGGCGGAGATCACGATCGTCGTGCGCATGTGGATCATCGCGGGCCTGCTGGCACTCTCCGGCGTCGGCCTGTTCTACGTGGAGTGGCTGGTGCGCCTGTGACGGCCGCCTCGCGGCTCGACACCCTCACCAGCTGGCACGCCGACTGGTCCGGCGTGCGCGTCGCGGTGCTCGGCCTCTCGGTCACCGGATTCTCCGTCGCCGACACGGTCGCCGAGCTCGGTGCCGAGGTGCTCGTGCTGACGGAGAACGCCGACGAGGAGTACGCGACACTCCTGCCCGTCATCGGCGCCGCCCTCCACCTCGGTCCGCTCGACGCCCTTCCTGCGGCGCTCACCGACTTCGCGCCCGATGTGGTCATCGCATCCCCGGGGTTCTCGCCGCGGCATCCGGTCATCGAGGCCGTGCGCGACGCGGGCATCGCCCTGTGGGGAGACGTCGAGCTCGCCTGGCGGGTGCGCGACAAGGTGCTGCGCGCCGACGGCACGCCGGCCGAGTGGGTGCTCGTCACCGGCACCAACGGCAAGACCACCACGACCCGGCTCGCCGCGACGATGCTCGTCGAGGGCGGGCTGCGTGCGGCGCCCTGCGGCAACATCGGCGTGCCCGTGCTCGACGCCGTGCGCGACCCGCTCGGGTTCGACGTGCTCGTCGTCGAACTCTCCAGTCACCAGCTCTGGTATCTCGGGCTGCAGAGCGGCCCCGAGCCGCTGTCGCCCCACGCCGCGGTCTGCCTGAACCTCGCCGACGACCACCTCGAATGGCACGGCTCCTTCGAGGCCTACCGCGACGCCAAGGCCGTCGTGTACCGCCACACGAAGGTCGCGTGCGTGTACAACAAGGCAGACGCTGCGACCCTCCGCATGGTCGAGGAGGCCGAGGTCGTCGAGGGCGCCCGAGCCATCGGCTTCGACCTGGGCGTGCCCGGCCCGAGCGACCTCGGCGTCGTCGACGGCATCCTCGTCGACCGGGCGTTCCTCGAGGAGCGCCGCACCAGTGCCCTCGAGCTGACGACCGTCGCCGACCTCGCCGCCCGCGACCTCGCCGCCCCGCACGTCGTCGCGAACATCCTGGCCGCCAGCGCCCTCGCCCGCTCGCTCGATGTCGCCCCCGCCGCGATCCGCACCGCCCTCGAGAACTTCACGCTCGACCCGCACCGCATCCAGGTCGTCGGCCGTGCCGGCGGCATCGTGTGGGTCGACGACTCGAAGGCGACCAACCCTCATGCCGCGGCCTCGTCGCTCGCCGCATACCCGGGCGCGATCTGGGTCGTCGGCGGACTGCTGAAGGGCGTCGACATCGGGGAGCTCGTCGCCGCGCGAGGCGGTCGCGCGAAAGCCGTCGTCGTGATCGGCGTCGACCGGACGGCGATCGTCGCGGCGTTCCAGCGACACGCGCCCGAGGTGCCCCTCATCGAGGTCGACCACGCTCAGACTGAGAGCGTCATGGCGCGCGCGGTGCAGGCTGCCGGCGAGGTCGCCCGTGACGGGGACGTCGTGCTGCTCGCCCCCGCCGCGGCATCCTTCGACCAGTTCGCGTCGTACGCCGACCGCGGCAACAAGTTCGCCGCAGCGGTGAAGGACTGGATCGAGAGGAACGCCGGTGGAGGATCGCACCCAGACGCCCCCGGCGACACCTCCGGACACTGACCCCGGGCGGCGCGGGATCGCCGCCCGCATCCATCTGGGGCGCGTGTTCACGCCGCTTCCGGGCGAATACCTCGTGATCGTCTCGACCGTGCTGGTGCTCACCGGGTTCGGGCTGGTCATGATCCTCTCCGCCACCTCCGCGACAGCGACGGAGTCGGGGGGGAACCCGTATTCGGCCGTGCTGAAGCAGGCCCTGTTCGCGGCGGTCGGCATCCCCTTGATGTTCATCGCCTCGCGGATGCCGGTCGGGTTCTGGAAGCGCATGGCCTGGCCGTTCCTGATCTTCGCCCTCCTCGTGCAGCTCCTCGTCTACGTCCCCGGCCTCGGCGTCCACGCCGGAGGCAACCAGGCCTGGATCCAGGTGGGTCCGTTCCAGGCGCAGCCCAGCGAGTTCGTGAAGATGGGCATGGCGCTGTGGATCGCGGCCGTGCTCGCCCGCAAGGGCCCGCTGCTGTCGAACTGGCGCCACGTGTACGTGCCGGTCGTTCCGGGAGCACTGCTCGCGATGGGCACCGTGCTCGCCGGCGGCGACCTCGGCACCACGATGGTGCTTGTGGCGCTGCTCATCGGCGCCCTCTTCTTCTCGGGCGTCAAGCTGCGCATCTTCGTGCTCCCGCTCGTCGTCTTCGTGGCCGGATGCTTCGTCTTCGCCGTGACCAATTCGAACCGTCTCGCGCGCATCCTGAGCTTCCTGAATCCGGATACCGCGTCGTGCTACTACAACGAGTGCTACCAGCCTCTGCACGGCATCTGGGGTCTCGCCGGAGGTGGCATCTTCGGCCTCGGCCTCGGCAACTCCAAGGAGAAGTACGACTGGCTGCCGGCCGCGCCCAACGACTACATCTTCGCGATCGTCGGGGAGGAGCTCGGGCTCGTCGGATGCCTCCTTCTGCTCTCGCTGTTCGTGGTGCTCGCGGTCGGCATCTTCCGCATCATCCGTCGCACCGACGACCTATTCGTGCGGGTCGCGTCGGGCGCGATCGTGACGTGGATCACCGCGCAGGCGTTCATGAACATCGCCGTCGTGCTGCGCATCTTCCCGGTGCTGGGCGTGCCGCTGCCGTTCGTCTCGCAGGGAGGCACGTCCCTCGTGTCCGTGCTGTTCGCGTCGGGCGTGCTGTTGTCGTTCACGCGATCGCTGCCGCAGCCGGTCGCGCTCACCTCCCCGGTCGTCACGACCGCCGCGGCCCCGGCCCCGCGCGGTCGCCGACCCGTGGAGGATGTCGCGCGGTGACCACCTACCTGCTCGCCGGCGGGGGAACCGCCGGTCATGTGAACCCGCTGCTCGCCGTCGCCGACGCGCTGCGTGCGCGCGAACCCGAGGCATCCGTCCTGGTTCTCGGCACCCGTGAGGGCCTCGAGGCGCGCCTCGTGCCGCTGCGCGGCTACGAGCTGCTCTTCATCGACAAAGTGCCGTTCCCGCGCCGCCCCGACCGCGCGGCCCTCGCCTTCCCGCGTCGCTTCGCGCGAGCGGTGCGGGCGGTGCGTCGCGACATCCGGGAGCGCGGCGTCGATGTCGTCGTCGGGTTCGGTGGGTACGCGGCGGCTCCCGCCTATGTCGCCGCGCGCCGCGAGCACGTGCCGTTCGTCGTGCACGAGGCCAACGCGAAGCCCGGGCTCGCGAACGTGCTGGGCGCGCGCCGCGCGGCCGCCGTCGGGGTCGCGTTCGAGGGCACGCCGCTGCGGCGAGCCGAGGTCGTCGGGATGCCGCTGCGTCGCGAGATCGTCGATCTCGACCGGTCGGCGCGCCGGGCCGAGGGTGCGGCGGCGTTCGGGCTCGATCCGGCGCGCCCGACGCTGCTCGTGTTCGGCGGCTCGCTCGGCGCGCAGCGGCTCAACGAGGCGTTCGGCGGCGCCTGGCGGGACGTGCTCGATGCCGGCTGGCAGCTGGTGCACGTGACGGGGGAGCGCTCCGATCTCGCCGACCCGGGTGCGACGGGCTACGCGCTGCGGCGCTACGTCGACCGAATGGACCTCGCGTTCGCCGCGGCCGACGCGATCGTGTCGCGGTCGGGTGCGGCGACGGTGAGCGAGATCAGCGCGCTCGGCATCCCCGCGGTCTACGTGCCCTACGCGGTCGGCAACGGCGAGCAGGCGCTCAACGCCGCCTCCGCTGTGCGCGCCGGTGCCGCGAGGCTGATCGCCGACGGGGAGTTCACCCCTGACCGGGTGCGGTCCGAGGTCGTACCGCTGCTCGCCGATGCCGCGGCGCTCCAGGCGATGACGGATGCCGCTTCCCTCGTCGGCACCCGGCACGGCGCCGAGAACGTGGTCGCCCTCATCGACCGGGCACTGGGTCGCTGAGAGTCTCGCGGCGGCGCCCGCGCGCCCGCGGCTCGTGCAGGATCGGCGAGCCTAGGATTGACGGGTCATGATCAGACCCGACCTCACCCTGCCGATTCCCGAGCACATCACCGCCGCGCACTTCATCGGCATCGGCGGCTCGGGGATGTCCGGCCTCGCCCGCATGTTCCTGGCCCGCGGCATCCGGGTGTCGGGCTCCGACCGCTCCGACAGTGCCGCCCTGCGCGCGCTGGCTGAGGCGGGCGCGACCGTGTACGTCGGTCACGACGCCGCGCACCTCGGCGACGCCGACACCGTCGTGCACACCGGGGCGATCTGGCCCGAGAACCCGGAGTTCGTCACGGCGAAGCAGCGCGGTCTCGCGGTCATCCACCGTTCGCAGGCGCTGCACTGGCTGATCGGCTCGCGCCCGCTCGTGTCGGTGGCCGGTGCCCACGGCAAGACGACCTCGACCGGCATGATCGTGACCGCGCTCGGCGCGCTCGGCGCCGACCCGAACTTCGTGAGCGGTGGCGTGATCGCCGACCGCGGCGTCTCCAGCGGGTCCGGTGCCGACGACCTGTTCGTCATCGAAGCCGACGAGTCCGACGGCACCTTCCTGCTGTACGACACCGCGATCGCGCTGATCACGAATGTCGACCCCGATCATCTCGACCACTGGGGCACCCGCGATGCCTTCTTCGATGGTTTCGTGCGCTTCGCCGACGCGGCCACGCGGGCGGTCGTCATCTCGTCGGACGACCCGGGCGCGCTGCGCGTGCGGGCGGCCACGACGCATCCTCACGTGATCTCGTTCGGCTTCGCCGACGACGCTGACGTGCGCGTCGCCGAGGTGCGCACGGACGGTCCGGTGGCCTTCACGCTGCACCACGCGGGGGAGTCGGCCTCGGTGCGTCTGGCCGTTCCCGGCGTGCACAACGCCATCAACGCCGCCGGTGCGGTCGCCGTACTGCTGACGCTCGGCTACCCGCTCGCCGCCGCGGCCGACGCCGTGACCGGGTTCGCCGGCACCGTGCGGCGCCTCGAGCTCCACGGCGAACGCCGGGGCGTGCGCGTCTTCGACGACTACGCGCATCACCCGACCGAGGTCGCCGCGGCCCTGGCCGCGACCCGCACCTTCGCCGACGGCGGACGCATCATCGCCGTGCACCAGCCCCACACCTACTCGCGCACGCAGGAGATGCACCGCGAGTTCGCCGAGGTGCTCGAGAGTCTGGCCGACCACACCGTTGTGCTCGACGTGTACGGGGCCCGCGAGGATCCGGTGCCGGGAGTGACGGGCCGACTCGTCAGCGACGACTTCACGGATGCCGCGCATGTCGCGTTCGTCCCGGACTGGCAGGCCGCCGCCGACTACACGGCCGGCGTCGCCCGCGACGGCGACGTCGTGATCACCCTCGGCTGCGGGGACGTGTACCGGATCATCCCGCAGGTGCTGGCCGCTCTCGAGACCGAGCCCGCGGGGGTCTGACGGTGCGACGGCCCACCCCGCTGCCCACGCCGGAGGAGCCGCCGCGCCGCGCCGCGGCCGATCGCGGCGGATCCGCGCGTGGCGCGGCATCCGATGCGGTGCCGGCGTCGGCGCCGGAAGCGCAGCGGCGGGAGATCCCGGCCCGTGCGTCCGCGTCTCGACGACGCCCGTCGGAGCCGGCGGTGGAGGAGACCGCGCCGATGCCGGAGTGGATCGACGACGCACCGCTGTTCGCGCCCGAACCGCTGCGGCCCGTCGACCGGGAAGCGGTCCCCGTCGACGCTCCCGCGGGGCCGCCGGCGGCGGCGGAGTCGACGGTTCGTCTCGGCGACGTGTGGCGGTCCGCGCGTGCGCGGCGGCGCGCGATCCGCTCGGAGGTGCGTCGGTTCACCGTTCGCCAGCGTCGCAGGCGCATCGTGTGGCTGTCGGTCGTCGCCGCCGTCGTGCTGCTCATCGCGGCGAGCATCGGCTCGGCGTACAGTCCGCTGTTCGCCGTGCAGCGGGTCGATGTGGTCGGCACGTCCCAGCTCGACGCGCAGACCGTCGCACACGCCCTCTCCGGACAGATCGGCACCCCGTTGGCGGCCGTCGACGAGTCGGCCGTGAAAGCGGCTCTGGTGCAGTTCCCCCTCATCGAGACGTACACGGTGGAGGCGCAGCCTCCGCACGACCTGGTGGTGCGCATCGTCGAGCGCACCCCGGTCGGGTTCATCCAGTACCCGTCGGGGTACTCGCTGGTGGATGCGGCCGGCGTGCAGCTGTCGATGTCGTCGACGCCGCCGTCGGGCTATCCCGCGCTGACGGTGAGCGACACCTCGTCGGCGGCGTTCCGTGCGCTCGGTGCGGTGATCCGGGCGTTGCCCGCGCAGCTGCGCTCGATCGTCACGGCGGGCAGCGCGCAGACCGCCGACGACGTGACGCTCACGATCGGCGGCACCGGGACCCGGATCGTATGGGGGAGTGCCGACGAGAGCGCCGAGAAGGCGAAGGTGCTCGAGACGATGATGGTGTCGAGGCCGCCGCAGGGGGTGCACGTGTATGACGTGTCGTCTCCGAGCGCGATCGTCGTGCAGTGACCCGCTGACTCGACGGCGACACGGCCGGAACGGCCGGGCCGGGTGAGCGAGCGTCGCCGCATCGATTTCCGAGAAGGATGTCGCGACACGCGCGCGCGCTGCGACCGCGCCGCGTTCCGGCCGCTTACCTTCGAGTGAGAAATTGCATACCGGGCAATTCTTTAACGTTCATGTTGAACGTGAAGGTTGACGGCCCGGGTGCCGGAACAGGGTTCGGGACGAGACGGAGGCCGGCATGAGCCAGAACCAGAACTACCTCGCAGTCATCAAGGTGGTCGGCGTGGGCGGCGGCGGCGTGAACGCCGTCAACCGCATGATCGAGCTCGGTCTGCGCGGCGTCGAGTTCATCGCCGTGAACACCGACGCACAGGCTCTGCTCATGAGCGACGCCGACGTCAAGCTCGACGTCGGCCGCGAGCTGACCCGCGGTCTCGGTGCCGGCGCCGACCCCGAGGTGGGCCGCCGCGCCGCCGAGGACCACGCCGACGAGATCGAGCAGGCCCTCGCCGGCGCCGACATGGTGTTCGTGACGGCCGGCGAAGGCGGCGGCACGGGCACCGGCGGCGCCCCCGTCGTCGCGAAGATCGCGAAATCGATCGGTGCGCTGACCATCGGCGTCGTGACCAAGCCCTTCTCGTTCGAGGGCCGTCGTCGCCAGAGCCAGGCCGAGGCGGGCGTCGGACGCCTCAAGGAAGAGGTCGACACCCTCATCGTGGTGCCCAACGACCGACTCCTCGAGATCAGCGACCGCGGCATCTCGATGATCGAGGCTTTCGCCACCGCCGACCAGGTGCTGCTCGCCGGCGTGCAGGGCATCACCGACCTCATCACCACCCCGGGCCTGATCAACCTCGACTTCGCCGACGTCAAGTCGGTCATGCAGGGCGCGGGATCCGCGCTCATGGGCATCGGCTCCGCACGCGGCGCCGACCGGGCGATCAAGGCGGCGGAGCTCGCCGTCGAGTCGCCCCTGCTCGAGGCATCGATCGAAGGCGCGCACGGCGTGCTGCTCTCGATCCAGGGCGGTTCGAACCTCGGCATCTTCGAGATCCACGACGCGGCGCAGCTCGTCAAGGAGGCCGCGCACCCCGAAGCCAACATCATCTTCGGAACCGTCATCGACGACACCCTCGGAGACGAAGTTCGCGTCACCGTCATCGCCGCCGGATTCGACGGCGGCGAGCCGTCGCCGCGCCTGGAGCCCGTGCTCGGCTCCGCGCGCGCCGCCGCTGCGCCCGCGCCGACGGCGGCCGTCGCCGCGGTCGACGACCCGCGCGACGACGACACCTCGTTCGCCGTGCCGGTGCACGCCGGTGTCTCCGACCCGGCGCCGTACGACTCGGCCTTCGGCGAGGACGACCTCGACATCCCGGACTTCCTCAAGTAGGTCCGTTCGCCGTTCTCCGGCGGGCGTGAGCCCGAGCCGCCCGCCGGAGAATCTCCACCCGGGAGCACACCGTGCCCGACACCCTCGCCCAGCGCCTCACTGTCGTCGACGAGCGCATCGCCGCCGCGGCGGTAGCCTCCGGCCGAGCGCCGCAGGAGATCACCCGCATCGTCGTCACGAAGTTCCACCCCGCCGACCTCGTGCGCGACCTGTTGGCGCTCGGCGTCACCGAGTTCGGCGAGAACCGTCAGCAGGAGCTCACCCTCAAAGCGGACGAGATCGGGGCCGCACGGGGCATCCGCTGGCATTTCATCGGCCAGGCGCAGACCAACAAGGCGCGCGCCGTGCGCGCGGCCGCGCAGGTCGTTCACTCCGTCGACCGGGACAGGCTCGCCGACGCGCTCGACGCGGCGGCGGCGGAGGGCGATCCCGCCCTCGACGTGCTGCTGCAGGTCAACCTCACGGACGACCCGGGGCGCGGCGGCGTCGTCCCCGCCGACCTCGAGCGTCTCGCCGAGCACGTGGGCGGATGCCCCACCCTCCGCCTGCGCGGACTCATGGCGGTCGCGCCTCTGGATGAGGCGCCGGCCGACGCGTTCGCGCGTGTCGCCCGGCTCTCCGAGCGCCTGCGGGCGATCGACCCCGACGCCCGGTGGATCTCCGCCGGAATGACGGGGGATTTCGAGGAGGCGATCGCCGCCGGCGCGACACACCTGCGGATCGGCTCGGCAATCACGGGTCCGCGGCCCGAGCGCGGTTAGCCTCGATCCAGACAGCAAACGGAGGATGCGATGTCGAACCCGCTGAAGAAGACCATGGTGTACCTGGGCCTCGCCGACGAGGAAGAGGTCTACGAGGAGGAGCCCACTCCTCGCGCGTCCCGCAAGGAGGAGCGTCATGTCGAGAAGGCGGCAGCACCGGTGACCCCGATCCACCGTCCGGCCGTCGTGCGACAGCCCGCTGCGGCATCCTTGAACGAGATCCTGACCGTGCACCCGAAGCAGTACCGCGACGCGCAGAACATCGCCGAGAGCTTCCGTGACGGTGTGCCGGTCATCATCAACCTGTCCCAGATGAGCGACGCCGACGCGCGCCGTCTGATCGACTTCGCCAGCGGGCTCGCGATGGGCCTGTTCGGACGCATCGAGCGCGTGACGAGCAAGGTGTTCCTGCTGTCCCCCGAGAACATCGCCGTCTCCGGCGACGGCGCGATCGCCCAGGCCGACCCCGAGTCGGTCCCGTTCGCGCCCTAATCGCCGTGGAGGTTGTCCGCCTCGTCGCATCCGTGGCGAACATCCTGCTGCTGGTGTTCGTCTTCGTCCTGTTCGCCCGGTTGATCCTCGACTACATCCCGATGTTCAACCGAGGTTGGCGGCCGCGGGGGGCGGGGCTCGTCGTCGCGGAGATCGTCTACACAGTCACCGATCCGCCCATCCGGATGTTCCGGCGCGTCATCCCTCCGTTGCGCATCGGACCCGTCGCGATCGACTTCGCGTTCACGATCACCCTGCTGCTCTGCTTCGTGCTGATGTCGGTGACGAGCTATCTCGCGTCGTCCTGAACCCTTCCGCTCCCCCCGAAGCCCGGGGCTATGCTTTTCTGAAGCGGCCCGAGAAGCGGGCACATCCCTCCTACCGACCGCCGCCACCTGAAAGAGGAAGATCTCATGGCATTGACTCCGGATGACGTCGTCACCAAGCAGTTCCAGCACGTGCGTTTCAAGGAGGGCTTCGACCCTGACGAGGTGGATGACTTCCTCGACGAGATCGTCGTCGAGTGGCGTAAGGCGCTCACCGAGAACGACGAGCTGAAGGCCAAGATCGCCGAGCTCGAGGCCGGCGCTGCCGCCGCCCCCGACGCTCCGGCCCCCGCGCCCGCCGTCGAGGAGGCGCCCGTTCCCGCTCCGGCCCCCGCGGCCGTCCCCGTCGAGGGCGCGGCGGCGACCGCCGGCATCCTGGAGCTCGCGCAGCGCCTGCACGACGAGCACGTCGCCGAGGGCAAGGCTCAGCGAGAGCAGCTCGTGGCCGAGGCGAAGGCCCAGGCCGCCGTCATCATCGGCGACGCCGAGGCGCGCGGTCGTGACGAGATCGCCCGCCTCGAGAAGGAGCGCGGCTCGCTCGAGTCCCGCATCAACGAGCTGCGCCAGTTCGAGCGCGACTACCGCTCGCAGCTGCGGAGCTACTTCGAGGGCAAGCTTCGCGACCTCGACTCGACCAGCAGCGGCTCCGACCAGACGCCCGTCTCGGCCATCGGTCAGTAAGCGCGTTCCTTGACGGTTCGACCCCCGCTTCGTGCGGCGGTGGCCGGTACCACCATCGCGATTCTCGCGATTCTGGTGCTGGCCGCCGACCAGTTTGCGAAGCACTTCGCGATTCTCACGCTCCCCCCGGAGCGCAACGTGCCCATCATCGGCGACCTGCTCGGGTTCTATCTGATCCGCAACTCGGGTGCGGCCTTCTCGCTCGGCGAGGGCGTGACCTGGGTGTTCACGATCGCCCTCATGCTGGTCGCCCTCGGCATCATCTGGCTCGCGCTGACCCGCGTGCGTTCGCGCGCATGGGCGGTCGTGCTGGGGCTCCTCCTCGGCGGTGTGCTCGGCAATCTGACCGATCGGGTGCTCCGCGCCCCCGGTTTCCCGGTGGGGCACGTCGTCGACTTCATCTCGACGCCGTGGCTCATGCCGGCGATCTACAACGTGGCGGACATCTTCATCACGACCATGATGATCGGCGTCGCCCTGCTCGTCCTCACGGGTCGTCGGTTCGACGGAACACGTGAGCCCCGTGCGGGTGCGGCGTTCGAGGACGATGACGCCCCGAACGGGATTGATGACTCGCCGGCCGGCGATGATGTGTCGGGCGCGGAGTCGACGGGCGCAGACGCATCCGACGAGGTCGAGACGGAGGGGGAGGACGACGCCTCGCGGCCTGCACCGCCCGCCGACGAGCCCGGCCCGACGCCGACGCGCGCCTGACGTGGACAGCCGTAGCCTCCCGGTTCCGGACGGCCTCGACGGCGCGCGGGCGGACGCCGGGCTCGCGAAGCTGCTCGGCTTCTCCCGCACCTTCGCGGCGGAGGTCATCGATGGCGGCACCGTGCTGGTCGACGGTGCGGTGATCGACAAGTCCGACCGGCTGCGCGCCGGCGCATGGCTGGATGTCGCGTGGGAGCCGAAGCGCGACCCCGAAGTGATCCCCGTGGCCGTGCCCGATCTCGGCATCGTTCACGACGACGATGACATCGTCGTGGTCGACAAGCCCGCGGGCGTGGCCGCCCATCCCTCGCTCGGCTGGGAAGGCCCGACCGTGCTGGGCGCCCTGGCCGCCGCGGGCTTCCGCATCGCGACGACCGGCGCACCCGAGCGCCAGGGCATCGTGCACCGTCTCGACGTCGGAACGAGCGGTCTCATGGTCGTCGCCAAGAGCGAACGCGCGTACACCGAGCTGAAGCACGCCTTCAAGGAGCGCGAGGTCGAGAAGATCTACCACGCCGTCGTGCAGGGGCATCCCGATCCGCTCGCGGGCACCATCGACGCGCCCATCGGGCGGCACGCTTCGCACTCCTGGAAGTTCGCCATCACGCCCGCCGGCAAGGACTCCGTGACGCATTACGAGACGATCGAGGCGTTTCCCGCGGCATCCCTGCTGGAGATCCACCTCGAGACGGGCCGGACCCACCAGATCCGCGTGCACATGGCCGCTCACCGGCATCCGTGCGTGGGTGACCCGTTGTACGGCGGCGACCCGACCCTCTCGGTGAGGCTGGGGCTCACGCGGCAGTGGCTGCACGCGCATCGGCTCGCGTTCACGCACCCGGTCTCGCGGGAATGGGTCTCGTTCGAGAGCCCCTACGCGCCCGACCTCGCGCACGCCCTGGCCGTCCTGCGCGGCGACTGACGAGCGCGCGCTGACGTCGGTGTCGGATGCCGCGGCCACACTGAGCGCATGGTGATCGAGGTACGCGCGGCGACGGATGCCGCAGCGGTGCTCACGCTCGTCGGCGCGAAGAGTCCGAAGGCCCGGGTGTGCACCTGCCTCGGCTACCGGTTGCCGTCGCGCGAGACACGCGAGCTCGATGCTGCCGGCGCGGCCGCTGTCATCCGCTCGTGGTGCGCGGTCGAGCCGGCGCCGGGGGTCGTCGCGTGGGACGGCGACGAGCCGGTCGGCTGGGCCGCAGCGCACCCGCGGCGCGAGACCACGTTCGCGCGTTCGCGCGTCATCCCGCACCTCGACGATCTGGATGTGTGGTCGGTCTGGTGCTTCCGAGTGCGACCCGGCCACAAGCGGCGCGGGATCATGCACCACCTGCTCGACGGAGCGGTGCGTTTCGCTGCCGACAGCGGGGCTCCGGCGATCGAGGGGTACCCACTCGACAACGGCGGCGCGCGCATCGAGCAGACCATGGCCTATGTCGGCACGTTGGCCCTCTTCGAGCAGCACGGCTTCATCCGCGCGGCAGAGACCGCGTCGGTGCTCGACGGGCATCCCCGGGTGATCGCACGGCGCGTGCTCGCGTGAGCGCGACGGTCAGCGACCGCCCTCGAAGCGCGCCTCGGCGTCAGGGGCGAGGGCGGCGGTGATCCGTCGCCGCATCTCGGGACCGATCTCGGCGGGCAGCGGATCGGCCGGGTACCACGCGACATCCGTCATCTCGCCGTCGGCGGGGAACGGGTCGCCCGAGATCCAGCGGCACCGGAACGTGAGGTCGAGGTAGTCGCTCTGGTCGCCGTT
Source organism: Microbacterium ginsengisoli (assembly GCF_000956535.1). Taxonomy (GTDB): domain Bacteria; phylum Actinomycetota; class Actinomycetes; order Actinomycetales; family Microbacteriaceae; genus Microbacterium; species Microbacterium ginsengisoli. Next base: position 46,738 of record NZ_JYIY01000070.1, read on the forward strand.
CTCGTAGGTCACACGCGGGATCTGGTGCACGGACGCGAGTCGCTCGGCGACGATCACGACGCCGGCCTCCTCCGCGGCCTCGCGCACCGCTGCATCGGCGGGTTCCTCGCCCGGGTCGACGATGCCCGTGACGGGAGTCAGTGCGCCGTTGTCGCTGCGCCTGCCGAGCAGGAGCATCCCCTCGTGCTCGACGACGGCGGTCACGCCGACGAGCGGCAGGGGGCGGGTGCCGACGAAGCGGCGCAGCTCGAGCACGAAGTCGGGGGTGGGCACAGGCCCACGATAGGGGAGCGGCACGAGGGTCGCCGACGCCGTGTCCGAGGGTCGACCTAGACTCGACGCGTGGCAGCCGATTCCTTCGTTCACCTGCACGTGCACAGCGAGTACTCGATGCTCGACGGTGCGGCCCGCATCGGGCCGATGGTGCAGGAGGCGGTCCGCCTCGGCATGCCCGCGCTCGCGGTCACCGACCACGGCAACACCTTCGCCGCGTACGAGTTCTACAAGACCGCGAAAGATGCCGGCATCACCCCGATCATCGGTATCGAGGCCTACGTCACCCCGGGCACCCACCGCACCGACAAGTCCCGGGTGCGCTGGGGCACGCCCGAACAGAACGACGACGACGTGTCGGGTTCGGGCGCATACACCCACATGACGCTGCTCTCCGAGACGACCGAGGGCATGCACAACCTCTTCCGGCTCTCGTCCCGGTCGAGCATGGAGGGCTACTACTTCAAGCCGCGCATGGATCGCGAGCTGCTGCAGACCTACAGCAAGGGGCTCATCGCGACCACGGGCTGCCCGTCCGGCGAGGTGCAGACGCGTCTGCGTCTCGGACAGTACGAGGCGGCGCGCGCCGCGGCTGCCGAGTTCCAGGACATCTTCGGCAAGGAGAACTACTTCGCCGAGATCATGGATCACGGACTCTCCATCGAGCGGCGGGTGATGACCGATCTGCTCAAGATCGCGAAAGACCTCGACATCCCTCTCGTCGCGACGAACGACCTGCACTACACGCACCAGCACGACGCGTCGAGCCACGCGGCGCTCCTGTGCGTGCAGTCCGGCTCGACCCTCGACGACCCGAAACGCTTCAAGTTCGACGGCGACGGCTATTACGTGAAGTCGCCCGCCGAGATGCGGCAGATCTTCCGCGACCACGAGGTCGCGTGCGACAACACGCTGCTGATCGCCGAGCGATGCGACGTGGAGTTCAACACCGCGGCGAACTACATGCCGCGCTTCCCGGTGCCCGAGGGTGAGACCGAGGAGAGCTGGTTCGTCAAGGAGGTCGAGAAGGGTCTCGACTTCCGCTACCCCGACGGCATCCCCGCCGAGGTGCGCGCCCAGGCCGAGTACGAGACCGGCGTGATCGTGCAGATGGGCTTCCCCGGCTACTTCCTCGTCGTCGCCGACTTCATCAACTGGGCGAAGGACAACGGCATCCGGGTGGGTCCGGGCCGCGGGTCCGGCGCGGGGTCCATGGCCGCCTATGCGATGCGCATCACCGACCTCGACCCGCTGCAGCACGGTCTGATCTTCGAGCGGTTCCTCAACCCCGACCGTGTCTCCATGCCCGACTTCGACGTCGACTTCGACGACCGTCGTCGCGCCGAGGTCATCCAGTACGTCACCGAGAAGTACGGCAGCGAGCGCGTCGCCCAGATCGTGACGTACGGCACGATCAAGGCGAAGCAGGCGCTCAAAGACGCCGGCCGGGTGCTGGGCTTCCCGTTCAGCATGGGGGAGAAGCTCACGAAGGCGATGCCGCCCGCGGTCATGGGCAAAGACATGCCGCTCGACGGCATGTTCAACAAGGAGCATCCGCGCTTCAAAGAGGCGAGCGAGTTCCGTGCGCTGATCGACACCGACACGGAAGCCAAGACGGTCTTCGACACGGCCGTCGGGCTCGAGAACCTGAAGCGTCAGTGGGGCGTGCACGCGGCGGGCGTCATCATGTCGTCCGAGCCCCTGATCGACATCATCCCGATCATGCGGCGCGAGCAGGACGGCCAGATCGTCACGCAGTTCGACTACCCCGCGTGCGAGTCCCTCGGGCTCATCAAGATGGACTTCCTGGGGCTGCGCAACCTCACGATCATCAACGACGCCCTCGACAACATCGCCGCCAACCGCGGCGTGCCGCTGGTTCTCGAAGAGCTCGGCCTCGACGACCCGGAGTCGTACGAGCTGCTCGCGCGCGGCGACACGCTCGGCGTGTTCCAGCTCGACGGCGGGCCGATGCGGTCGCTGCTGCGCCTCATGAAGCCCGACAACTTCGAAGACATCTCGGCCGTCATCGCGCTGTACCGGCCCGGACCGATGGGCGCGAACTCGCACACGAACTACGCGCTTCGCAAGAACGGTCTGCAGGAGATCACGCCGATCCATCGCGAGTTCGAGGAGTCGCTCGCCGAGATCCTGAGCACGTCCTACGGCCTGATCATCTATCAGGAGCAGGTCATGGCCATCGCGCAGAAGGTGGCCGGCTTCAGCCTCGGACAGGCCGACATCCTGCGCCGCGCGATGGGCAAGAAGAAGAAATCCGAGCTCGACAAGCAGTTCGAGGGCTTCCAGGCGGGCATGCACGCCAACGGCTATTCGGATGACGCGGTGCAGAAGCTCTGGGAGATCCTGCTCCCGTTCTCGGACTACGCGTTCAACAAGGCGCACTCGGCCGCCTACGGGCTCGTGTCCTACTGGACCGCGTACCTCAAGGCGCACTATCCGGCCGAGTACATGGCCGCCCTGCTCACGAGCGTCGGCGACTCGAAGGACAAGATGGCGCTCTATCTCAACGAGTGCCGTCGCATGGGAATCCGCGTGCTCCCGCCCGACGTCGGACAGTCGATCAACTACTTCGCGGCCGTCGGGGAGGACATCCGCTTCGGCCTCGGCGCGGTGCGCAACGTCGGCTCCAACGTCGTCGACGCGATCGTCCACGCCCGCCGCGACGTCGGCTTCACCTCGTTCCACGACTTCCTCGACAAGGTGCCTGTCCACGCGGCGAACAAGCGCACCGTCGAGTCGCTCATCAAGGCCGGCGCCTTCGACTCGATGGGCAACACCCGTCGCGCGCTGCTGGAGATCCACGAGGACGCCGTCGAGGCGGCCGTCGACATCAAGCGCAAGGAGGCCACGGGCGCCGTGGGCTTCGACTTCGACAGCCTCTACGACGAGGCCGAGGAGGCACTGCCCGCCAAGGTGCCCGAGCGCCCGGAGTGGACGAAGAAGGACAAGCTGGCCTTCGAGCGCGAGATGCTCGGACTGTACGTGTCCGACCACCCGCTCGCGGGCCTGGAGATCCCGCTCGCCAAGCACGCATCGATCGGCATCCACGATCTGCTCGCGTCCGAGGACATCGACGACGGCGCGCAGGTCACCGTGGCGGGTCTGGTGACGAGCGTGCAGCACCGCGTCGCGAAAGCCAGCGGCAACCCGTACGGCATGATCACCGTCGAGGACTTCAACGGCGAGGTCACGGTCATGTTCATGGGCAAGACCTACACCGAGTTCCAGAGCATGCTCCAAGCCGACGCGATCCTCGTGGTGCGGGGGCGCGTGTCACGGCGCGACGACGGGCTCAACCTTCACGCGCAGAGCGCGTTCCAGCCTGACCTCGGCGCCGTCGAGGCATCCGGCCCGCTCGTGCTCGTGCTGAACGAGCAGCGCGCGGGGGAGCGAGTGATCGGCGAGCTCGCCCAGACCCTGCGCCGTCACCCCGGAGACACCGAGGTGGTACTGAAACTGCACCGCGCCGGCACTGCGAAGGTGTTCGAGGTGCCGCATCCGGTCACTGTCACCGCCGACCTGTACGGCGAGCTCAAGGGCCTGCTCGGACCGGGTTGCCTCGGGTGACCCTCGCCCGGTCCACGAGAAGACCGCGCGGATAGGATCGATCCGCCCGCACACCGAGGAGGTCCCGTGACCGACGCCGCCCCCACCGCGCCCGCAGACCGGCCCGACCCCAGCTCGCCCACGCGAGAGCCCGCGCCTACCGCGGTCGCAACGACCTCACCCGCACCGGTCGAGACGGGGGCAGCCGCACCGGATCGCTCGGAGTCGCTCGTCCCGGTCGCGTCGCCGATCGGTGTCGGGCCGTTCTCGGTGCGCGAGGTCGTGCTCGGGGGTGTCTGGTTCCTCGCGTTCGTGATCTCCTTCCTGCCCTATCTTCCGCCGCTGCCCTACCCGATCTGGGCGGTGGGCCTGGACTGGGTGCTGACCGTCGCCGTTCCCACCGTGGCGGTCGGCCTCCTCGCGCTGCGGCGGCTCTCGCCGGGTGCGATCCGACGCGTCGGCTCGCTCGGCCTCGACCAGTTCGCCTCCGTGGCGTTCTCGATCTCGCTCGTCGCCTGGCTCGCCCAGCTCTGGAACGCCGCCGCTGTGGTGCGCACCTACGGCGGCGCACCGTTTGCCCCCGTGATCTGGATCGAGATCGTGCTCGCCCTCGCGGGTGTCGCGCTGACAGTCGCGGCACCGCTGATCCCGTTCGCCAGGGACGATTTCCGGGGACGCGAGCGTGCCGACGCCCATCCGGCGGCCGCCCCCGTCCGGCCCGTCGCACCGCGCCCCGCACGGGTGGCGGTCGTCGCCCGGTCGGTCGCGACAGCCGAGACCGCCGCGCCGGTCGTCGCCTCACCCACCGTCGCGCCGGCCGTGGGTGTGGCCGCCCCCGAGCCGACGCCGAATACCGTGCGCACGGGCCAGCCCTTCTGGGCGCTGCTCCCCGACGAGCGCACGGTGGTCGATGCCGAGGGTGCGCCCGTGTTCACCATCGGTCCGGCCGCATGGGCGCTCGTGATCGAGGACCGCGACGGTGTCTTCGTCGTCCGACATGACGACGGCCGAGTCGGCTTCCTCCACGAATCGGCGGGGGCTGTCCGCGGCTGATCCGCTCGTGCGACGGCGCGCCGGATAAGCTGGAGGGATGCTCCGCACCATCGACCTGCGCGGCCGGCACCTCGGCACCGCCGACCTGCTCGCCGCCGTGCCCCGCGCCACGGCCGCCCGCGCCGAGGCCCTCGCCGCGGCATCCGCTCTCGTCGAGGACGTCGCACACCGCGGTGAAGACGCGCTGCGGGAACAGGCCGACCGGTTCGACGGGGTCACCGACCACGCGATCAGGGTTCCCGCCCACCACCTCACCGAGGCGCTCGATGGTCTCGAGACGCCCGTGCGATCGGCGCTGGAGATCGCGATCGCCCGTGTCCGCCGGGCATCGGCGGCTCAGATTCCGGCATCCTCGGCGGTCGAGCTGGGTGACGGTGCCGTGGTCGCCCAGCGCTGGCAGCCGGTCCGTCGCGTGGGTGTGTACGTTCCGGGCGGCAAAGCGGTCTACCCGTCGAGCGTCGTGATGAACGTCGTTCCCGCTCAGGTCGCCGGCGTCGGCGTCGTCGCGCTCGCCTCGCCCCCGCAGCGGGAGCACGGCGGGCGGGTGCACCCGGTCGTCCTGGCGGCAGCAGCTCTCCTCGGCGTCGACGAGGTCTATGCCATGGGCGGTGCCGGCGCGATCGGCGCCTTCGCGCACGGTGTCGCGACGCTCGACCTCGACCCGGTCGATGTGGTCACCGGTCCGGGCAACAACTTCGTCGCGGCCGCCAAGCGCGCGGTCGCCGGTCTCGTCGGTACCGATGCCGAGGCCGGCGCGACCGAGATCCTCATCGTCGCCGATGGCGACGCCGACGCCGACCTGGTGGCGGCCGACCTCGTCAGTCAGGCCGAGCACGATGAGCAGGCGTCCGCGGTGCTCGTCACCGACAGCGAGCCGCTCGCCGATGCCGTGCGCGACGCCGTTGAGCGTCGCGTCTCGGTCACGAAGCACGGCGATCGCGCCCGGGCAGCGCTGAACGGCGATCAGTCGGCGATCGTGCTGACCGACGGTCTCGAGCAGTCCACCGCGTTCAGCAACGCCTACGCGCCCGAACACCTCGAGCTGCACCTGGTCGCGCCGGATCCCACCGACTTCGTCAACGCGGGAGCGATCTTCGTCGGCCCGTACTCACCGGTGAGCCTGGGTGACTACCTCGCCGGCTCGAACCATGTGCTTCCGACCGGGGGGCAGGCCCGCTACGCCGCCGGCCTGTCGGCGGCGACGTTCCTGCGCCCGCAGCAGGTCATCACCTACGATCGCGACGCGCTCGAGCAGGTGCGCTGGGGGATCGTCACCCTCGCCGATGCGGAGGATCTCCCCGCTCACGGCGAGGCCGTCGAGGCCCGCTTCGAGGCGTAGTCTGTCGCTGCCATGCACTGCCCGTTCTGCCGCCATCCCGACTCCCGGGTGATCGACTCGCGCACCAGCGACGACGGTCTCAGCATCCGTCGTCGCCGCCAGTGCCCGCAGTGCGGCGGTCGGTTCTCCACGATCGAGACGGCGAGCCTCAACGTCATCAAGCGATCCGGTGTCGTCGAGCCGTTCAGTCGCGAGAAAGTCATGTCGGGCGTGCGCAAGGCGTGCCAGGGGCGACCGGTCACCGAGGGCGACCTCGCGTTGCTGGCCCAGGCCGTCGAAGAGGCGGTGCGTCAGACGGGCGCCTCTCAGGTCGACACGAACGAGATCGGCCTCGCGATCCTCGGCCCGCTGCGCGAGCTCGACGAGGTCGCGTACCTGCGGTTCGCGAGCGTCTACCAGGCCTTCGAATCGCTCGAGGACTTCGAGTCATCTATCGCCGCGCTGCGCGCGGACCACGCGTCGCGCCCCGCGCCCCGCGCCGACTGACGGGGTCGCCGGCGGAGCGGCGCGCCCACCGCCGCCCGGTAGCCTGGAGGCGATGTACGCCTTCCTCTTCCGGCATCTGCTCACCCGCATGGACCCGGAGTCCGCCCACCACGCGGCGATGTTCGTGATCCGGGCCCTCGCGGTGCCGCCGCTGTCGTGGATCGCCCGCGCAGTCACCGCTCCGGTGCCCGAGCACGCGCGCGAGGTGCTGGGCCTCCGGTTCGATTCCCCGTTCGGCGTCGCGGCGGGCTTCGACAAGAACGGCACCGCCGCGCTCGGCCTGTTCGCCCTCGGGTTCGGGCATGTCGAGGTCGGCACCGCGACGGCCGTGCCGCAGCCCGGCAATCCGCGACCGCGCCTGTTCCGGCTCGTCGCCGACCGCGCGGTGATCAACCGCATGGGCTTCAACAATGACGGCGCTGCCGCCCTGGCGCGACGGCTGGAGAAGACCCGTCGCCGTCGCCGTCGCCCCGTGATCGGCGTCAACATCGGCAAGAGTCGCGTGGTCGCCGTCGAGGACGCCATCGACGACTACGTCCGCAGCGCGACGCTGCTCGCCCCGCTCGCCGACTATCTCGTCGTCAACGTCTCGTCGCCGAACACGCCCGGGCTTCGCGGGCTGCAGGCGATCGACACGCTGCGCCCGCTGCTCGAGGCGGTGCGGGATGCCGCGGGCGCGGCGCCCGTGCTCGTCAAGATCGCGCCCGATCTCAGCGACGAGGACGCCCTCGGTGTCGCCCGGCTCGCCGTCGACCTCGGACTGGCCGGCATCATCGCCACGAACACGACGATCTCCCGCGAGGGCCTGCGCACCGACCCGGCGATCGTCGCCGCGGCGGGAGACGGCGGGTTGTCCGGTGCCCCGCTCGCCGAGCGCTCGCTCGCGCTCCTGCGCGTGATCCGCGGCGCCGTGCCGGCGTCGTTCGCCGTGATCTCCGTGGGCGGGGTGGAAACGGCGGACGACGTGCAGGCGCGCCTCGACGCAGGGGCAGACCTCGTCCAGGGGTACACGGCGTTCCTCTACCGCGGCCCGCTCTGGGCGCGGCAGATCAACCGCGCGCTGCCGCGGGCCGCGGCATCCGTCTGACGGGTCGTTCCGTCGCAGGAGGGATGCCGCGGGTGCGTGCGCTCAGGAGGGGTACTGACCGCGCTTGACCTGGGCCTTGGGCAGGCGCATGAAGCGCATCTGGATCGAGCGCATCGCTCCATACCAGCCGAGGCCCTTCTCGATGCGGTCGGCGCCGAACTTCCGGCGGGCCGCTCGCTTGATGCGCGCGGAGAGCACGACCATGTCGATGACGGCGAGGGCGACGAACGCCCACAGCGCGATGTAGGAGAAGAACTGGACGGTGGAGTTGTTGACGACCATCGCCAGCAGCACGAGCACCATCGCCGGAAGGATGAGCTCGCCGAGGTGCCATCCGGCGTCGACGTAGTCACGCACGAACCGACGCTGCGGGCCCTTGTCGCGCACCGGCAGGTAGCGCTCCTCGCCGGCCGCCATGCCGACCCGCGCCTTCTCGCGCTGCACGGAGAGCTCCGCGCGGGCGCGGGCCTTCGCCTCCTTGGTGTCCGGCACGAGAGGGCGCTTGCGCGCGGCCTCCTGCTCGGCTCGGGAGGGGGTCGGACGGCCCTTTCCGCTGACGGTGTCGTCGGAGTCCGCACGGGCGTCCTTGGGTGCGGGGGCGGCGGGAGTCTTGGCCACGGTGATTCCTCGGGGTCGAACTGGGGTGTGCTTAAGATTACCCGCATGACCTCCGAGACCGCCCGACGTGATGCCCTCCGCGAATCGGTGGAAGGAGGCATCCCGGCAGCCCTCGCCGATCTCGGCGATCTGGTGCGCATCCCCTCGATCGCCTGGCCCGCGTTCGACCAGTCGCAGGTGCAGCGATCAGCGGACGCCGTGGCAGCCCTCGCGACCGGGACGGGGGTCTTCGACGACGTGCGCGTGGTGCGCGCAGCGATCCCCGGATCCGACGAGCTGGGCCAGCCGGCGGTGCTGGCCACGCGTGCCGCTCGCAACGGCCGACCGACGGTCCTGATGTACGCCCACCACGATGTGCAGCCGACCGGCGATGAGGCGCTCTGGGAGACGCCGCCGTTCGAACCCACGCTTCGAGACGGCCGCCTCTACGGACGGGGAGCCGCCGACGACAAGGCCGGTGTTCTCGTGCACATCGCCGCCGTCCGGGCACTGGCCGAGACGTTCGGCGACGACCTCGACCTCGGCCTCGCGCTGTTCGTCGAGGGCGAGGAGGAGTACGGCTCCCGCTCGTTCGCGCAGTTCCTGTCCGACAACAGGGAGGCGCTGGCGGCCGATGTGATCATCGTGGCCGATTCCGGGAACTGGGATCTCGCGACACCGGGGCTCACGGTCTCGTTGCGGGGCAACGCCCGCTTCACCCTCACCGTGCGCACACTCGACCACGCCTCGCACTCGGGGATGTTCGGGGGAGCGGTGCCGGACGCGACGATGGCCGCCGTCAAGCTCCTCGCGACGCTCTGGGACGATACCGGCGCGGTCGCGGTGCACGGCCTGTTCGAGCGCCACTCCGACACGCCCGAATACACCGAGGCGACGCTTCGCGATGAAGCCGGTCTCCCGGCGGGGGTGCAGCCGGTCGGTACGGGCACGATCCTCAGTCGGATCTGGAACAAGCCGTCGATCACGATCACGGGTATCGATGCGACATCCGTCGCGGCCGCCTCGAACACGCTCGCGCCGGAGATATCGGTCGTCATCAGCGCACGGGTGGCTCCCGGCCAGGGCGCCCGCGAGGCCTACGAGGCGATCGAGGCCCATCTGCGCGCGCACGCGCCCTTCGGAGCAGAGCTCACCTTCGCCGACGTCGACTGCGGAAACGCGTTCCTGGTGGACACCTCCGGCTGGGCGGTCGGGGACGCGCGCGAGGCCTTGGCCGAAGGATACGGCGTCGAGCCGGTCGACATCGGCGTCGGCGGATCGATCCCCTTCATCGCGGACCTGGTCGAGACCTTCCCCGGCGCGCAGATCCTCGTGACAGGTGTCGAGGATCCCCACACCCGCGCCCACAGTCCCAACGAATCCCTGCACGTCGACACGTTCCGGAGCGCGGCGATCTCCGAGGCGCTGCTGCTGGCGAAGGTCGCGACGCGTACGAAGTGACGATTCCGCCCCGGATGCGGGCGGCCCGTCGTAGACTCGGACCAACAGCCCCCCGGGACCCTGTCGAGGAGAAGCCATGACCGATCTCGCAACGCCGACCGAAACGTCCGCCCAGGCGCACGGTGTCGTGCTCACCGACGCCGCCGCCGGCAAGGTGAGGAGCCTTCTCGACCAGGAGGGTCGCGATGACCTCCGCCTGAGGGTCGCCGTGCAGCCCGGTGGCTGCTCGGGCCTGATCTACCAGCTCTACTTCGATGAGCGCTATCTCGACGGCGACCAGACGGTCGACTTCGACGGCGTCGAGGTCATCGTCGACGACATGTCGGTGCCCTACCTCGACGGCGCGACCATCGACTTCAAGGACACCATCTCGGAGCAGGGTTTCACGATCGACAACCCCAACGCATCCGGCTCGTGCGCATGCGGAGACAGTTTCCACTGAGCCCCCTCATAGAAACGGCGCGGCCCCTCGTCACAGACGAGCGAGGCCGCGCCGTTTCGTGTTGAGCGCTGGGCGCGTGGCCTGAATCCGGTGAGAGGTTGCCTTAGACTGAGGAAGCTTCATCCGTCTTCCGAAAGGTGCACCGTGCCTTCACACCGCCGCCTTCGCTGGGTGGCGATTCCCGTCGGGATCGCCGTGGCCGTCTCCCTCGCGGGATGCTCGCCCACCGAGCTTCACGGTTTCCTTCCCGGCTTCACGGAAGACGGCACACCGGCCACCAACCACACCGACATGGTGGCGGCGCTCTGGGTGAACTCCTGGATCGTGCTGCTCGCGGTCGGCATCATCACGTGGGGCCTGATGCTGTGGGCGATCATCGCCTACCGCCGGCGCAAGGGGCAGACCGGCCTCCCGGTGCAGCTGCGGTACAATATGCCGATCGAGATCTTCTACACGATCGTGCCGCTCATCCTCGTGCTGGGCTTCTTCGCCTTCACGGCGCGTGACCAGAACATCCTCGAGACGCAGTACGACAACCCGCAGGTGTCGATCACGGCGATCGGCAAGCAGTGGGCGTGGGACTTCCAGTACGACGGCTCCGACCCGAAGGGTGCCGACGACGTCTGGACGATGGGCATCCAGGCCCAACCCGACGCGCAGGGGAACATCGACCAGTCGCAGCTGCCGACCCTCTACCTCCCGGTCAACGAGACGGTGAAGATCACCCTCCAGTCGCGCGACGTCATCCACTCGTTCTGGATCGTCGACTTCCTCTACAAGAAGGACCTCTTCATCGGCAAGGACAACTCGTGGTCCTTCACTCCGACGCGCGAGGGCACCTACGCCGGGAAGTGCGCGGAGCTCTGCGGCGAGTACCACTCGATGATGCTCTTCAACGTCAAGGTCGTCAGCCAGTCCGAGTACCAGACCTACCTGGCCTCGCTGAAGACCAAGGGTCAGACCGGCCCGATCGATGCGGCGTACGACCGCCTCAACAACCTGCCGGGCACCGGCGCTTCGAGCGAGGGGAACAACTGAGATGGCGACGACGCTTCCGCTCCAGGAGCAGGGTGCACCCCGCGCCCGCACCCTCCCTCCCCGCCAGGCGGCGCTGCTGAGCAGCTCCCGCGTGGAGGAGAAGGGCAACATCATCGTCAAGTGGGTCACCTCCACTGACCACAAGACCATCGGGTACATGTACCTGATCTCGTCGTTCATCTTCTTCCTGCTCGGCGGCGTGATGGCCCTCATCATCCGCGCCGAGCTGTTCGAGCCGGGCATGCAGATCCTTCCGACGAAGGAGCAGTACAACCAGCTCTTCACGATGCACGGCACGATCATGCTGCTGATGTTCGCGACGCCGCTGTTCGCGGGCTTCGCGAACGCGCTGCTGCCGCTGCAGATCGGCGCTCCCGACGTCGCCTTCCCGCGTCTGAACGCGTTCGCCTTCTGGCTGTTCCTGTTCGGCTCCACGATCGCCGTCAGCGGCTTCCTGACGCCGGCGGGTGCGGCATCCTTCGGATGGTTCGCCTATCAACCGCTCGCGAGTGCCTCGTTCACGCCCGGAGCCGGTGGAAATCTCTGGATGCTGGGGCTCGGCCTCAGCGGTTTCGGAACCATCCTCGGCGCGGTGAACTTCATCACCACGGTGATCACGATGCGTGCCCCGGGCATGACGATGTGGCGCATGCCGATCTTCTCGTGGAACGCGCTGATCACGAGCATCCTCGTGCTCATCGCGTTCCCCGTGCTCGCGGCCGCGATGCTCGCCGCCGCCGCCGACCGCGTGCTCGGCGCGCACATCTACGATCCCCACAACGGCGGCGTGCTGCTGTGGCAGCACCTGTTCTGGTTCTTCGGACACCCCGAGGTCTACATCATCGCGCTGCCGTTCTTCGGCATCGTCTCGGAGATCTTCCCCGCGTTCAGCCGCAAGCCGATCTTCGGGTACAAGACGCTGATCTACGCGACCATCTCGATCGCGGCGCTGTCGGTCGCGGTGTGGGCGCACCACATGTACGTCACCGGTTCCGTGCTGCTGCCGTTCTTCGCGCTGATGACGATGCTCATCGCGGTGCCGACGGGTGTGAAGATCTTCAACTGGATCGGCACGATCTGGCGCGGCTCAGTGACGTTCGAGACGCCGATGGTGTTCTCGCTCGGCTTCCTCGTCACGTTCGTGTTCGGCGGCCTGACCGGAGTCATCCTCGCGTCGCCGCCGCTCGACTTCGCGCTGTCCGACTCGTACTTCGTCATCGCGCACTTCCACTACGTCGTGTTCGGCACGGTCGTGTTCGCGATGTTCGCCGGCTTCTACTTCTGGTGGCCGAAGTGGACGGGCAAGATGCTCAACGAGCGCCTCGGGTACGTGCACTTCTGGCTGCTGTTCATCGGCTTCCACACCACGTTCCTCATCCAGCACTGGCTGGGCGTCGACGGGATGCCGCGTCGCTACGCCGACTACTCGGCTGCCGACGGATGGACGTGGGAGAACCAGCTCTCCACGATCGGCTCGATGATCCTCGCCGTCTCCATGATCCCGTTCCTCCTGAACGTCTGGATCACGGCGCGCAAGGCTCCGCGAGTGACCGTCAACGACCCGTGGGGCTACGGAGCGTCGCTCGAGTGGGCGACCAGCTGCCCTCCGCCGCGCCACAACTTCACGTCGATCCCGCGCATCCGCAGCGAGCGTCCGGCGTTCGATCTCAACCACCCCGAGGCGGCGCTGCCGGTCGGTGTCGGTCCTGCGAAGGATGCACCCGATGCCCCCGTCGTCGACCTCGCCTCCGGAGAGGTGAAGTAACCCATGAAGACCAACGTCGGACTGTGGTGGCTGCTCGTCGGCTTCTTCCTGTTCATCACGATCGTCTACACCGGCTGGAACATCCTGGCCCACCCCCAGCTGCCGTGGTACAACGCGGTCGAGTGGGTCGGTTCGGTCGCGCTGCTGTTCGCGAGCGCCATGGCTGCCATGATCGCCTTCTACACGCAGCGCGTGCTCAAGGCTCAGGGCGGCGACCTGCCCGAGGACCGGCTGACCGCCGACATCGACGACGGCGACCCCGAGATCGGCGAGTTCAGCCCCTGGTCGTGGTGGCCCATCGTCCTCGCGGCGTCCGGTGCGATCGCCGTCATCGGTCTCGCGGTCGGCAGCTGGATGGTGCCGGTCGGGTTCGCAGTGTTCCTGGTCGCCATCGTGGGCTGGGTCTACGAGTACTACCGCGGCTACTTCGCGCGCTGAGGTCCATGGCACTGCGTTTCGACGCGGCCGCGGCCTCTGACATCGGCCCGCATCGGTCGACGAATCAGGATGCGGCGTACGCGTCGGCGTGGGCGGCTCTGGTCGCCGACGGCGTCGGCGGCGGCCCGTCCGGCGACCTGGCCTCGGCGGCCCTCGTGCATCGTGTCGTTGCGGGAGGACCGTCGGCTGCTGCGGAGCCCCAGCGCCTCGCCGACCATCTCAGGGTGGCGAACTGGGACCTGCGCGCCCATGTGGAGCGCGAGCCGAAGCTCGCGGGGATGGCCACGACGTTCACGGGGGTCTTCGCAGCTGCGGACGGCTCGGTGCTGCTCGCACATTCCGGCGACTCCCGGGCCTACCTGCTGCGAGACGGCGAGCTGTCCCAGCAGACCAGGGACGACTCGTACGTGCAGGCGCTGGTCGACCACGGCGTGATCTCGGCATCGGATGCCTCGACGCACCCTCGCCGCAACCTCATCACCGCGTCGTTCGCGGGAGCCGAGGGGGACGCTGCGGCGATCGGCGAGCTCGACCCCCGCGAGGGCGACCGCTGGCTGCTGTGCAGCGACGGTCTGAGTGACTACGTCCCGATGGACGACGTCGTACGCGTCCTGCGGACGAGTGCATCACCCCGCGCAGCGGCGGACGCGCTCGTCGCCCTCGCGCTCGAGGCGGGCACGATGGACAACGTCACCGCGGTGGTGTGCGACATCCATCTCGACGAGCCGTCGCCCGCGCGGGAGGGCTCTTTCGTGGGAGCGGCCGCCGAGCGCTTCCAGGAAGGATTGGATGCCGCGGGCTGATCGCTCGCTCACCCGACCGGCGCGCGCACGACCATGACCAGCGGGTCGAACGTGCGCGGGAGCGGCCCCTCGTCGTTCTCGACCGGCTGCCCCTCCCGGACCCAGTACTCGTAGCCGCCGATCATCTCCCGCACCTCGTAGCCGAGCGCCGCGAACTCGCGGGCGCCCCGCACGCCGGCGTTGCAGCCGGGGCTCCAGCAGTAGACGACCACGGGTGTGTCGAGGGGGATCTCCTGCCGCGCCCGATCGGCGATCTGGCGATAGGGGATGTGCACGGCTCCGGTGACGCGCCCTTGCTGCCAGGCCTCGTCGCCTCGTACGTCGACGAGGACGAACCGCTCGCCGGCGCGCTGCGCCGCGTAGACGTCGGAGGGATCGGTCTCATGGCGGAGGCGGGCGTCGAAGTAGTCCGTGCTGGTCATGGTCCGACCGTACCGAGCTGGGAGGTGCGCGCCCAGTCGCGGGTCCGCCACGGGGCGGCGGATTCGCGCCAGAGCAGACATGAGGGAACTCTCATGTGCGGCGGGTGGCCGCGGCATCCCCTCCGCGTTACCGTCAAAGCTGAAAGGCCATTCAGGTGTCGATGGTGACACCGTGACGGGACGACGACGTCCCAGTGAAGGAGATGCCATGCGCGCATCCACGCCCCCTCCCACCCGTCGACGCGGGAGTCTCGCCACCCTCACCGCGGCACTCGCGGCCGCCGTGCTCGTATCCGTGGGCCTCGTCGCGGCATCCGCCCCGCCCGCCCGTGCCGCGTCAGGGACCTGGTCGACCGAGACCATCGCGGGCATGTCGGTGCGCCTCTATACGCCCGCCACGGCCGCCACCGCCGGAGCCGGACGCGCGCTGATGATCAGCCTGCACGGCTGCGTGCAGAAGGCCGCCGACCTGCAGCAGAACGGCAACTGGACCGCCACCGCCGACCGCTACGGCATGGTCGTGGCACTGCCCGACGCGCCGAACGGGGGAGTCGTGCTCGGCTGCTGGGACTATTACGACACGAACCACTCCTCGAGCGCGCCGGCCCGCCACGACGACAACCTGCTCTCGCTCGCCCAGACGCTGTCGGCACGTGCCGCGCTCGGCATCGACCCGGCGCAGGTGTACATCTCGGGGCTGTCGTCCGGCGGTGGCGAGACGATGGTGATGGGTTGCCTCTTCCCACAGGTCTTCGCAGGTGTCGGCATCAACGCGGGCCCGACGGTGGGCACCACGTCGAGCCAGATCGGTTCCGTCGCCACGACGCAGGCCCAGGCGACCCAGACGTGCCGTGCGTTCGCGGGAACGGGAACGGCAGGCTTCGCGACGCAGCTCGCCTCGATCGTCTACGGCAGCAACGACACCACGGTGGCTCCCGGTTACGACACGCTCAACGGGCAGGTGCTCGCCGGAATCTACGGAGCGAGCCAGACCTCGACGTTCTCGCTTGCGGGCCTCGCCGGTACGAACACGCAGGGAAGCGGCACCCTGTTCAGCGATGGGACGGGGCCGCGCGTCTCGGTGATCCAGAACACCGGGCTCGGACACAACTGGCCGGCCGGCGCCGGCTCGGGAGGGACGTACATCTCGGCCAACAGCATCGACTACCCCGCCTACGTCACCTCGTTCTTCTTCGCCAACAACCGCCGCATCGATCGGTCGGCCACCCCGACTCCGACACCGTCGCCCACCGGGTCTGCGACGCCCACGCCCACCCCGACGCCAATCGATGGTTCGTGCGTCACCGCGACGAACGCCGCCCACAAGGCGGCCGGACGCGCGACGAGCTACGGGGTGAACCCCTACAACCCGTACTACGCCCTCGGCTCGCTGGCATACATGGGACAGGGTGATGCGACGACCACCTCGCTGCAGCGGCAGTCGGCGACATCCTGGACCGTCGTCGCCACCTGCGGCTGAGGCATCCGCACCGACGGCGAGGGCCCCGGGACCGCATGGTCCCGGGGCCCTCGCCGTGCCCGAAGGCTACTTCTTGGGGTTCTCGTCGTCTTCCGCGAGGACCGAGGTCGGTCGAGCGGGGATCTCGCCGTGCTGCTCGTCAGCGGGGCGCAGCGGCGCCTCCGGGTGACCGGCACGCTCGTGCGAGGCCTGGATCTCGGCGTCCTCCTCGTGCGCGAGGTGCTCGAGCTCGTGGTGCTGATGCGCCACCGCCTCCTCGAGCTCGGTCTGGGTGACGGGCGCGAGCCGGTCCTCGAAGAACCAGCGCGACAGCGACGCACGGAACTTCTCGTGCCACGGTATCTGGCCCTGAGCGTTGGGACGCACCACCAGCGGCGCGGCCGTCTCGTAGCCCACGAGCTTCCAGCGCTCGTAATCGTCGAGCGGCTGGTGCACCTCGATGAACTCACCACCGGGGAGGCGGACGATTCGTCCGGACTCGTAGCCGTGGAGAGCGATCTCGCGGTCCTTCTTCTGCAGCGCGATGCAGGTGCGCTTCGTGACGAAGTACACGAGGATCGGGCCGAGGATCAGCAGCGCCTGGAGGGTGTGGATGACCCCCTCCATCGTGAGGGAGAAGTGCGTTGCGATGAGGTCGGAGGATGCCGCTGCCCACAGCACCGCGTAGAACGTCACACCCGCCGCGCCGATCGCCGTACGGGTCGCCGCGTTGCGGGGACGCTGAGCGATGTGGTGCTCGCGCTTGTCGCCGGTGATCCACGCCTCGATGAAGGGGTAGATGGCGACGAGCACGATGAAGACCACCAGCACCAGCAGCGGCAGGATGATGTTGAACGACCAGGTGCGGTCGAGCCAGACGAACTCGAGGTGCGGCGGCACGAGACGCAGGGCGCCGTCGGCGAAGCCGATGTACCAGTCGGGCTGCGTGCCGGCCGACACGGGGGAGGGGTCGTACGGTCCGTAGTTCCAGATCGGGTTGATCGTGAACAGGGAGGCGATCAGCACGATCACGCCGAACGTGATGAAGAAGAACCCGCCCATCTTCGACGCGTACACCGGAAGCATCGGGAAGCCCACCACGTTGGAGTTCGTGCGTGCGGGGCCGGCGAACTGGGTGTGCTTGTTGATGATCATGAGCACGAGGTGCAGCGCCAGCAGACCCACCAGGATCGCCGGCAGCAGCAGGATGTGCAGCGTGTAGAGGCGTCCGACGATCGCCTCGCCCGGGAACTCGCCGCCGAACAGCAGGAACGAGATCCACGTGCCGATGAGGGGGATGCCCTTCACCATGCCGTCGATGATGCGCAGACCGTTGCCCGAGAGCAGGTCGTCGGGGAGCGAGTAGCCGGTGAAGCCCTCGCCCATCGCCAGGACGAACAGGATGAATCCGATCACCCAGTTCAGCTCGCGGGGCTTGCGGAACGCCCCGGTGAAGAACACGCGCAGCATGTGCACGCCGATACCGGCGATGAACACGAGTGCTGCCCAGTGGTGGATCTGTCGGACCAGCAGACCGCCGCGCACGTCGAACGAGATGTGCAACGTCGAATCCAGCGCCGCGGACATCGAGATGCCCTTCAGCGGGATGTAGCTGCCGTTGTAGTGCACTTCGGCCATCGACGCCTGGAAGAAGAACGTCAGGAAGGTGCCGGACAGCAGCACCACCACGAAGCTCCACAGCGCGATCTCGCCGAGCATGAACGACCAGTGGTCGGGGAAGATCTTGCGACCGAGCTCCTTGACGAGGCCCGACAGGCTCGTGCGCTCGTCGATGTAGTTCGCCGCGGCGCCGACGAAGCGGCCGCCCAGAGGCTTCTCCTTGGATTCCGCCTGGAACTCAGTGGTTGCGGATGCGGTGCTCAATGACGCTCCCAGAAGCTCGGGCCGACGGGTTCGTGGAAGTCGCTCTGCGCGACGATGTAGCCCTCGCTGTCGACGGCGATCGGCAGCTGCGGCAGCGGACGCGCCGCCGGGCCGAAGATCACCGCGGCGCCGTTCGACACGTCGAACTGCGACTGGTGGCAGGGGCAGAGCAGGTGATGCGTGAGCTGCTCGTACAGCGCGACGGGGCAGCCGACGTGCGTGCAGACCTTGGAGTACGCGACGATGCCGTCGTACGACCAGGACTTGCGGTCATCGGCCTCGTGCAGCTGGTCGAGCGGAAGGCGCATGAGGAGCACGATCGCCTTGGCCTTCTCGTCGAGGTAGCCGTCGGCGTGCGACAGCTGTGCGAGGGGCTCGGGAATGACGTGGAAGGCGGAGCCGATGGTGACATCCGACGCCTTGATCGGAACGCCGCTCGGGTCGTGCGCCAGACGCATGCCCTGCTTCCACATGGTGTGGCTGAGGGCCTCCACCGGGTCGACGTCCTGAGGTGCGAGCCCGCGGAAGAGGGTGATGCCCGGCAGGATCGAGGCGATGACGGCGGCGAACAGCGAGTTGCGGATCATCGCGCGTCGGCCGAAGCCGGACTCCTCGTTCGCGGCAGCGAACGCGGCGACCGCGCCCTCGCGCGTCGTGTCGCGACCGCGCGTGGCGTGACGGGGCTCGATGTGCTCCTTGTCCGACATGATCGCCTTAGACCAGTGGATCGCGCCGATGCCGATCGCGAGCAGGGCGAGGGCGATGCCGAGGCCGACGAAGAGGTTGTTGTCGCGCACCGCGATGAGCGAGTGGTCTTCGATCGGGAAGAGCATGTACGCCGCGATGGCCCAGATGGAGCCGGCGAGCGACAGGTAGAACAGGATGTAGACCGTGCGGACGGCCCGCTTCAGCGCGGCCGGGTCCTTGTCGGTCATCCGCTCACGGTGCGGCGGGAGGCCCGGGTTGGTCACCGGGTCCGTCTCGGCCACGGCGAGACCGCTCGACGGCTTCCAGGAAGCCCTCTCGTGCTCGAGCGGATCGACCTCGTGTGCCATGGTGCTCCTCGTACGTTACGTCTGCTGTGCTGTGTTGGTGCGGGTCAGTTGGACTTCGCGGTGATCCACACCGTGATGGCGATCAGGGCGCCGATTCCGAAGATCCAGATGAACAGACCCTCAGAGACCGGGCCGAGCCCGCCCAGGTCGTAGCCGCCCGGCGAGTCGTTCTGCTGCAGGTAGAGCAGGGCGGAGATGATGTCGCGCTTGTCCTCGGGGCTCAGGTTCATGTTGTTGAACACCGGCATGTTCTGCGGTCCCGTGACCATGGCCGCGTACATGTTGAGCGCCGTCGTGGAGTGCAGGCTCGGGGCGTACTTGCCCTCGGTGAGCGCGCCGCCGGCACCGGCCACGTTGTGGCACATGGCGCAGTTGATGCGGAACAGTTCCGCGCCGTGCGCGACATCGCCCTGACCGTCGAGGATCTGCGACTCGGGGTAGGTGGGGCCGGGGGAGACCGACTGCACATAGGCCGCGAGGGCTGCGATCTCGTCGTCGGTGAACTGCACCGGCTTCTGCGGAGCCTGCGGCGAGTTGGCCTGCATGGGCATGCGGCCGGTCGAGACCTGGAAGTGCACGGCGAGCTCGCCGACGCCGAGCAGCGACGGTCCGTTCGCGGTGCCCTGGAGGTCGAGACCGTGGCAGGTGGCGCAGTTCGCCTGGAAGAGCTTCTTGCCGTCGTCGACGGTGAGGGTCGACGCCTTGGTGCTCGTGCTCGTCTGGTCGGTGGTCGCGGCGACGGCTGCCGAGGCGCCGGCGTAGATGCCGCCGGTCAGCAGGAGTCCGATTCCGATCAGCGCGGCAGCGGCCAGGGGGCTGCGACGGCCTGCTTTGCGGGGCTTGGGGGTACGTGCCATGAAGGTGCCGCTCCAGTTACTTCAGGAAGTAGATGACGCCGAACAGCACGAGCCACACGACATCGACGAAGTGCCAGTAGTACGAGACGACGATCGCCGTCGTCATCTCCTTCCGGCCGAAGTTCTTAACCGCGTAGGCGCGACCGATCGTCAGCAGGAAGGCGATGAGGCCGCCCGTGACGTGCATGGCGTGGAAGCCGGTGGTCAGGTAGAACGCGGAGGCGTAGGCGTTGGCCGTGATGGGCATGCCCTCGGTGACGAGCTGGGCGTACTCCCACACCTGACCGGAGACGAAGACCGCACCGAGCGCGAACGAGAGGAAGAACCACTCGGTCATGCCCCATCCGAGGATGCCGCGCTTCTTCGTCGAATACGGCTGCAGGCGCTCGGCGGCGAACACACCCATCTGGCAGGTCACCGACGAGAGCACGAGGATGACCGTGTTCACCGTCGCGAAGGGGATGTTCAGGTGAGCGCTGTTCTCGGCCCACAGCTCCGGCGACGTGCTGCGCAGCGTGAAGTAGATCGCGAACAGGCCGGCGAAGAACATGACCTCGCTACCGAGCCAGACGATGGTTCCGACGGCGACAGGGTCGGGGCGCTTCACTGTGCGCAGAGCCTGGGAGTACGTCGCTGGGGTCGTCACGCTCCCCATTATGACCGATGTTGCGGGCCGAGTATTGCACCCGCGAGGTTGGCGGAGCCCGTGGCGCGACTGAGGGAAACCTAAGTAGCAGCGGCGAAGCGCCTTCGGAAAACCGAGGTGCGGCGTGCACGCCGCCCGCCCTGCCGCGGCGGGGCCCGACCGGCCGCCTTCAGTAGGATCGAAGCCGTGTCGACCTCTCCCTCGTGGCCTTCGATCCTGACCGCCCTCCTCGCCGGCGAGAACCTCAGCGTGTCGGAGTCGACGTGGGCCATGCAGGAGATCATGGCGGGACGCGCGACCCCCTCCCAGCTCGCCGGATTCCTCGTCGCCCTGCGCGCGAAGGGTGAGACCGTCGACGAGGTCGTGGGCTTCCGCGACGCGATCCTCGACGCCGCCCTTCCGCTGCCCGTACCCGCCGCCGTGCTCGACATCGTTGGCACCGGCGGAGACCGTTGGGGCACGGTCAACATCTCGTCGATGTCGGCCGTCGTGGCCGCGGCATCCGGAGTGCCGGTGGTCAAGCACGGCAACAAGGCCGCCAGTTCCAAGTCGGGCTCGTCCGACGTGCTCTCGGCCCTCGGCGTCGATCTCACCCTCGCGCCCGACGAGGTCGCCGAGGTGCTCGGCGAGGCGGGCATCACGTTCGCCTTCGCGGCCGCCTTCCACCCCGGGTTCCGTCACGCCGGTCCGACGCGGGCGGAACTCGGCATCCCGACCGTCTTCAACTTCCTCGGACCGCTCTGCAACCCGGCGCGGGCCGAGGCGAACGCCGTCGGCGTCGCGACTCTCGACCGCGTGCCGCTGATCACGGGCGTCTTCCGCACCCGCGGCGCCACCGCGCTCGTGTTCCGCGGCGACGACGGGCTCGACGAACTCACCACGACCGGCCACAGCCGCATCTGGGAGGTCTCGCTCGGCGATGTGCACGAGCACGACCTCGACCCGCGCGACATCGGCATCCCGCGCGCTCGCATCGAGGACCTTCTGGGCGGCGACCCCGTGCACAACGCGGACGTCGTCCGCCGCACTCTCTCCGGTGAGACCGGTCCGGTGCGGGACATCGTGCTGCTGAACACGGCCGCCGGCATCGTCGCCTACCGTCTGTTCCAGCAGCCCACCGAGGCCCACCGGCCGATCCTCGACCGGCTCGCCGAGGCCGTGGAGCTCGCCGGAGCCGCCATCGACGACGGGCGCGCGACCGCGACGCTCGAGCGGTGGGTCGACGCGACGCAGCGTCGCTCGGCCTGACGGCGCGCCGCTCAGCCCGGTTCTGTGCCGGTCGGCTCCGCTCAGCCCGCGGTCGCCGCCAGGGCGTCCGCGGCGCGACGGAACGACGTACCGATGCGCCAGGTCTCCACGAACGCGGCGCTCTCGTCGGGGTCGGGAACGTGGAGTCGCTGCGGCCGGGGGAGGGGAAGGTCGCGGACGACCCGCACCACGGTAGGGGCGACGGCGAGGTAGTCGGCGCCCGCGAGCACCTTCTTCGCGACGCCGGGGGTCATGCCGCGTGTCTCGGCGGCGGCCGCGGTGATTCCGGCGAGGTCGCCGTGGGCCGCGAGCAGCGTCGCCGCCGATTTCTCCCCGATGCCGGCGACGCCGGGCAGCCCGTCCGAGGAATCGCCGCGCAGCGTCGCGAAATCCGCGTACTGGTCGGCGTGTACGCCGTAGCGCGCCACGATGTCCGCGTCGCGCAGCTGTTCGAGGTTCGACATGCCGCGTGCGGTGTAGACGACCGTCACGTCCGCGTCGTCGTCGATGAGCTGGAAGAGGTCGCGGTCGCCTGTGACGACGTCGACCGGCAGGCCCGCGCCGGTCGCGAGGGTGCCGATCACGTCGTCGGCCTCGTGCTCGGCCGCACCGACGATCGGGATGCCGAGGCGCGTGAGCGCCTCGCGGATGATCGGCACCTGGCGCTCGAGCGGATCGGGCACCTCCTCCACGTCGGTGCCGCCGGCCACCACCTCCACGACGCGGTGCGTCTTGTAGCTCGGAATCAGCTCGACGCGCCACCGCGGACGCCAGTCGTCGTCCCAGCAGGCGACGAGGTGCGTCGGAGAGTAGAGCCGAGGCGCGCAATCGAGTCGAGGAGGCCCCGCACGGCGTTCACCGGCGTGCCGTCGGCGGCGGTCACGGACTCCGGCACCCCGTAGAACGCGCGGAAGTAGAGGCTGGCGGTGTCCAGGAGCATGAGTCGATCGGATGCCGCGGCCACGTCGCGTCCCTTCGTCAGGCGCGCTCGGTCAGGGAGAGATGCACGCGCTTCAGATCCTCCAGCATGGCGCCGACCAGAATCCACTGCGGGCCCGGCTGCACCAGCTCCAGCGGCGCGGTCAGCGCGGGCTCCTCGGGCGCGGCATCCGCCTGCTCGCCCGTCAGGCGCACGTCGTGCGCGACGCGGCGCAGCTGCAGCGCGATCGCGGGCAGAGCGGGGTCGGGTGTGGCGTCGTCGCTCGCGTGGTCGTAGACGGCGCGGGTCATCCCGATCAGCTGCGTCACGATCGGGGTGAACACGTCGAGGTCATCGCGGAGGGCGGCGACCTGGGTGCCCAGGCTGCGTCCGCGCGGATTGAAGGTGAGCGATTCGGATGCCGCGGCGAGCGCGTCATTGGCCCGGCTCTGCACCGGGCGCAGCAGTCGGGCGCCGATCATGAGTTCTTCGCGACCCGCTGCCGTGGGTGGGTGATCGAGGGCGTCGGCGAGCCGCTCGAATGAGAGGGCGAGCTCTTCGCGCAGACGTCGCACCTGCTCCCGTGCCGGCGCGAGCGCCACGGGGGGCACGATGGCGAGGTTCGCGATGATGCCGACGATCGCGCCGATCACCGTCTCGATGATGCGGTCGACCGCGTACTCGGGTGTGGTCGCGCCGAGGGAGAGGACGAGAATCGCGCTGATCGCGATCTGGTTCGCCGTGCCGACGGTCATCCGCAGCGACCAGGCGAGGAGGAGGCCGACGGCGGCGGCGACAAGGACGACCGCGGTCGCGCGGCCGAACGCGATGCCGAGCACCGAGGCGAGCACGACGCCCGCGATCACGCCGACCGAGCGCTCGATCGCGCGGGCGACCGACTGATTGAGGCTCGGTTGCACCACGAGAAGCGCCGCGATCGCCGCGAACACGGGAGCAGGGCCGTGGACGAGCCAGCCCGCGAGCAGCCATGCGACGGCGACGGCGACGGCCGACTTGCCGACCTGCAGGAGGGACGGGCGGGTGGCTGAACGCACGTCGAAGGCGGTGGGCACGGGACGCATCACGGTTTGCGTGCGCGCACGGCGGCGGAGGCGGCCGTCGCCGTCATGCCGAGATCGCGCTCGGGGAAGACGATGTCGAATCCGCTCCAGGTGCGCCGAGTGGCCTGCAGCGACTCGACGGTCACCCCCCGAGGTCGTTGGGAGAGGTAGGCATCGGCGCTGCGCAGGCGGATGCCGAGCGCGGGCCCGGCGACACCGACACGGTCGATGTCCCGCCAGGCGAGGCTCGCGCCGTCGCCCAGACGGATGCCCGCGTCGTCGACGCGAAGCAGGCGACTGCGCCGCCATTGGCCGATGAGCGAGTAGCCGCCGCCGACGCCGAAGACACCGACCGCGGCGACGCCGACGACGAGGGCCGTCAGGTTCTGCTGGTTCAGCAGCACGATCACGATGCCCATCGCCGCCGCGATCGCACAGGCGATCGCGAGGATCACGAGCCGTCCGCGGGGGCCGATGATGACGAGAGGAGGGCGGACGTCCGACACGAGTCCAGCATAGGCACGGTTGTGCATAAGCGTGTGACTTATATTTTCGCCATATAAGTCATATACTTATGGCATGTCCTACGCGGTGACCATCGATATCGTCGGCTCACGATCGCTCCACGACCGTCCGGCAGCCCAGCGCGCCATCGATGACGCCCTCGAGTTCGTCGATCAGGACGTCCCGCCGCTCACCGCGGTGCGGCCCACCGTCGGCGACGAGCTGCAGGGCGTCTACGCCGGCCTCGACGACGCCCTCGCCGCGACCCTCATCCTGCGCCTCGCGCTGCCCGACGAGGTCGACTGCCGATTCGGTCTCGGTGCCGGAGACGCCGGCCGGGTACCCTCGCGCCGCGCGAGCGAGCCGGAGCTCGGCATCTCCGAGGGAAGCGCATGGTGGGCGGCTCGCCGTGCCATCGAACGTGCGCACGCTCTCCCGGCGTCGGGTGTGGCGGGCGGCCGATCGTGGTACGAGGGGCCGGGTGCGGCATCCGTCAACGCCTATCTGCTCACGCGCGACCAGATCGTGTCCGCGATGACCGGCCGTGCGCGCCGTCTCGCGCTCGGGGCGTGGCGCGGCGAGCGCCAGGCCGACCTCGCTCGCCGTGAAGGCGTCAGCCAGTCCGCGGTGTCGCAGATGCTCGGCCGATCGGGCGGAGCGAGTCTGGTCGCCGGGCTCCATCTCCTGCGCAGCGGGTCTAGCGTGGATCGCGACGCCTGACCCGCCGAGGAGCACCATGACCGTCGCACTCACCCCCGCTCAGCGCCGCCTGCTCGACGCGCCGAACTACGGGGCTCTCGGCACCGTGCGACCCGACGGCGTCGTGCAGGTGAACCCGATGTGGTTCCTGCTCGACGGAGACACGATCGCGTTCACGCACACCACACGCAGACAGAAGTTCCGCAACCTGCAGCAGAACCCCGCGATGGCGCTCATGGTGTTCGACCCCGACCACCCGTACTCCTACGTCGAGCTGCGCGGCGAGCTCGTCGAGGTGCGCCCCGACCCGGGCGGCGACTTCTTCGTGGTGCTCGGCAAGCGGTACGGGAACGCGGACCAGCAGCCGCCCGCCGATCGGGCCGACCGGGTCGTGCTCGTCATGCGCATAGACGCCGTCGGCGGGCAGTGACCCCGACACATCCTCGTCATCTGCGCGCGGCATGATGTCCGGGTGACTCTCCCCGCAACCTCCCTCGATGCCTCGCTGCCCGAATGGCTGCTGACTCTGCTGCCCGAGCTCCCCGACGTCCTGCCGACCGCCGAGGAGCGGATGGACCTCGTCAACGACCTCGCAGACCGCAACTGGCGCGCCGGCAACGGCGGCCCGTTCGCCGCGATCGTCGTCGACGCCGACTCGGGCCGGCTGGTATCCGTCGGTGTCAACGTCGTGCTGAGTTCGGGCATCAGCGGGATGCATGCCGAGGTCATGGCGCTGGGGCTGGCACAACGCACCCTCGGCCGCTGGGATCTGGGCGAGGGCGGCGCCGAGCTCGAGCTCGTGGTCAACTGGCGCCCGTGCGTCATGTGCTACGGCGCCACGATGTGGAGCGGCGTGCGCAGCCTCGTGGTCGCCGGCTCCGGTCCCGAACTCGAAGAGCTCACCGGTTTCGACGAGGGTCCTGTCGTCACCGACTGGGACGCGCAGTTCGAGGCGCGCGGCATCCGCGTGCGCGAGGGCGTGCGGCGCGCCGAGGCCCTCGACGTCTACCGCGCCTACGGCGCCGCCGACACCCTCGTCTACAACGCCCGCGGCCTCGCCGAGTAGCCGTCGGGCAGCCGGCGGTCGCCTGCGCCGGGCGTAGGCTCGGAACATGCTCGCCACCGTGATCCACGACGCCCGCGACATCCGCGTCGAGAACGTGCCCGACCCGACGCTCTCCACCGGAGGCGATGCCATCGTGCGGGTCGTCGCAGCCTGCGTCTGCGGCTCCGACCTCTGGCCGTACCGCGGTGTCGTGCCGACCTCCGAGCCGCATCGCATCGGACACGAGTTCATCGGCGTCGTCGAGGCCGTCGGCCCCGACGTCACGAGCGTCGCCGCCGGCGACTTCGTCATCGCGCCCTTCTACGTCTGCGACGGCACCTGCGTGAACTGCCGCAACGGCGTCAGCACCTCGTGCCTGCACGGAGGCTGGTGGGGCAGTGACGACCAGGTGGGCGGCTTCGCCGACGGCGGCCAGGGCGAGTACGTGCGCGTGCCGCTCGCCGACGGAACGCTCGCCGTCGTGCCCGGACCCGTCACGGAGGATGAGATCCCCGGACTCCTCACCCTCAGCGACGTCATGGGGACCGGCCACCACGCCGCCGTGTCGGCGGGCGTGCAGCCCGGGGACAGCGTCGCGGTCGTCGGCGACGGTGCCGTGGGTCTCTGCGCGATCATCGCGGCGAAGCGACTCGGGGCCACCACGATCATCGCGATGTCGCGTCACGCTGATCGGCAGGCGCTCGCCCGCGAGTTCGGTGCCACTCACATCGTCGAGGAGCGCGGCGACGCCGGGATCGAAGCCGTGCGCGCGCTCACCGGCGGGATCGGCGCCGACCGCGTGCTCGAGTGCGTCGGCACCAAGGAGTCGATGGACCAGGCGCTGCGCTCCGCGCGACCCGGGGGCATGGTCGGCTACGTCGGCGTTCCCAACGGCGGTCCGGAGCTCCCGGTGCGCACCATGTTCAACCGCAACGTCGGCGTGAACGGCGGTGTCGCCCCCGTGCGCGGTTACATCGACGAGCTGCTCCCCGACGTGCGCTCGGGTGCGATCCAGCCCGGCAAGGTCTTCACCCTGCAGCTGCCGCTGTCGGAGGCCGCCGAGGCCTACGCCGCGATGGACGAGCGTCGAGCGGTGAAGGTGCTGCTGCGGCCGTGAGCCGCGGCATCCGATCGTCTCGACGCGAGCTCGCGGGGTCAGGCGCGCGCCGCGATCGCCGCGACGTCTACGCCTGACGGCAGCGCGCCGAACAGCGCGCCCGCGGCGGGGTCGTCGCCGAGACGGCCGGCGATGAACGCGTCGGCGACCGCGGCGGGGGAGTGCCGGGCGACGAGCGAGGCCTCGAGGGCGAGCGCGAGCGCGCCGACCAGGGAGCGCGCGGAGACCTCGGCCGAGGCCGGATCGGCGACGGCGGCGGCCACGCGCGTACGGGTGCGATCGAGATGGGCGTCGAGCAGAGCGGATGCCCCGCGGGCGCGTCCCACCTCGTGGTCGAACGCCTCCCAGGTCTCGGGCTCGCGCACGAGCGCGCGCAGCACATCGAGGGCGATGACGTTGCCCGACCCCTCCCAGACCGCCATCACCGGCTGCTCCCGGTAGCGCCGCGCGAGCGGGAAGGCCTCCGTGTAGCCGTTGCCGCCGAGGCATTCGAGCGCCTCATAGGCATGGGCGGGGCCGCGCTTGCAGATCCAGTACTTGGCGACAGGGGTGGCGAGGCGGCGGAACGCGATGGCCGCGGCATCCGCGTCGTCGTCGTAGGCGCGCGCAAGGTGCAGTGCCGTGATGGTCGCGGCCTCGGTCTCGAGCTGCAGGTCGGCGATGACCGCGGTCATCGCAGGCTGGTCGATGAGCGTGCGGCCGAACGCCGCGCGGTGCCGCACGTGCCACGCCGCCTCGGCGACCGCCTGCCGCATGCCGGCGGTCGACCCGAGCACGCAGTCGAGGCGGGTGCCCGCGACCATGTCGATGATCGTGCGCACGCCGCGCCCCTCGTCGCCCACGAGCACCCCGACGGTGCCGTCGAACTCGATCTCGCTCGACGCGTTCGCGCGGTTGCCGAGCTTGTCCTTCAGGCGTTGGATCGCGAACGGGTTGCGGGTGCCGTCCGGGAGCACGCGCGGCACGAGATAGCAGCTCAGTCCGCCCGGCGCCTGTGCGAGCACCAGGAAGCCGTCCGACATCGGCGCGCTGCAGAACCACTTGTGGCCGGTGAGCCGGGCGGTGCCGGAGGCTGCGGGCGTCGCCCGCGTCGCGCCGGCCCGCACATCCGAGCCGCCCTGCTTCTCGGTCATCGCCATGCCGAACAGCGCGCTCGACTTGCCCGCCCGAAGCTCCGGCTCGTACGCGCGGGAGTGCACCCGCGGCATCCAGTCGGCGCCCACCTCGGGATGCTGGGCGAGCACCGGCGCGACCGCGTGGGTCATCGACACCGGGCAGGCGTGGCCCGGCTCCACCTGCGCGTACAGCATGAACGTCGTGGCCCGGGCGACGTTCGCGCCGGGACCCGGACGAGCGGATGCCGCGGTGTGCGCGCCGTCCGCGACGGCCGCCGCGATCACCCGG
The DNA here is from genome assembly GCF_000956535.1 of Microbacterium ginsengisoli. Lineage (GTDB taxonomy): Bacteria > Actinomycetota > Actinomycetes > Actinomycetales > Microbacteriaceae > Microbacterium > Microbacterium ginsengisoli. The sequence continues at coordinate 75,407 of NZ_JYIY01000070.1, forward strand.
TGGTACGCCTCGTCGTAGACGACCTCGTCGACCCGGTTGCCCCACCGGTCGTGGGTGACCAGCTGCGGCTCCCGCACGTTCGCCCGTTCGGCATCGGCCTGGAAGGCGGCGGCGCCCACGCGGCATCCGGTCGTGTGCAGGTCGTCGACGTGCGCGCCCGCATCGAAGCGGACCACGGCCTCGACGAGAGCGACGTTCGTGCCGAACTCGTCGAGATCCGTGCGCGGCGGCGCCTGATTCGTCACGGTGTGGGTGGCCACGGTGTCTCCTTCGCCTCGTCGCGTCGGTCGTGCGAGTCGAGGCTATCGGGGTCGGTCGCCGCCCGCGCCGCGCGGGTCGGTCAGTGCCCGCGCGACGTCGTCAGGAGGCCGGCGTCCAGGTGGAGACGCGGTCGAGCTCCGCGACCTCGGCCGCGGTCAGCTCCACACGGGCGCCGTCGAGCAGGTCGGGCACCTGCGCGACCTGCGATGCGCTCGCGATCGGCGCGACGACCGTCGGTTGCGCACGCAGCCAGGCCAGTGCCGTCGCCGCGATCGAGACGCCGTGGGCGGCGCCGATGCCCTCGAGTGCGTCGATGATCGCGAGACCCTGCGTCGTCGCATACTTCGCCGCGCCCTGCGCGCGGGGCGAGGCCTGGCCCGCGGCATCCGTCGACCGGTACTTGCCCGTCAGGAATCCGCTCGCGAGCGCGTAGTACGGCACGAGACCGAGGTGGTTGCGCTCGGCGACCGGGATGATGCCTGCCTCGACGTCGTTGCGATGCACGAGGTTGTAGTGCGGCTGCACCGCGACGGGCAGGGCGACGCCGGTCTCCGTGGCGATGTCGATCCACTGCTGGAGGCGCTCGGGCGAGTAGTTCGAGACGGCGACGTAGCGCACGAGACCGTCGCTGACGAGCGCGCCGAAGGCCGCGACCGTCTCCTCGAGCGGCACGGTCTCGTCGTCGAAGTGCGCGTAGTAGAGGTCGATCGCCTCGACGCCGAGTCGGCCCAGCGACGCCTCGGCGGCGGCGCGGACGGTACTCGCGGCGAGTCCGCGGAACTCGGGGTGCTGGCTGACCTTCGTCGCGACGGTCACGCCCTGTGGCTTCCGGTCGGCGAGCCACGCGCCGATGATCGTCTCGCTCTCGCCGCCGCTGTTGCCGGGCACCCAGGCGCTGTACGAGTCGGCGGTGTCGATGAAGTCGCCGCCGCCTGCGCTGAACGCGTCGAGCACGGCGAATGAGGCGTCGCGGTCGGCCGTCCATCCGAACACGTTGCCGCCGAGGGCGAGGGGGAGGATGTCGAGGTCGCTGGTTCCGATGCGCGTCATACTCGCGACAAGGCGGGCGGGCCGGGCGGTATTCCCGGGATGTCTCCACGATGACGCCGGATGTCACGGCCGCCCCGGCGCCGTACGATGGCTCGGTGCCCCACGCCAAGATCCTCCTCTTCTACCGGTTCGCGCCGCTCGCGGACCCGGAGGCCGTGCGTCTGTGGCAGCGCGACCTGTGCGAGTCGCTCGGGCTGCGCGGGCGCATCCTGCTCTCGACCCAGGGCATCAACGGCACCGTCGGCGGCGATCTCGCCGCGATGAAGCGCTACGCGCGCAAGCTCAAGGAGTACGCGCCGTTCCGCGGCATCGACCTGAAGTGGTCGGAGGGCACCGGCCTCGACGCCGACGGCCGCAGCCTCGACTTCCCGCGCCTGTCGGTGAAGGTGCGCGACGAGATCGTCACGTTCGGCGCGCCGGGAGAGCTGCGGGTCGACGCGGATGGCGTGATCGGCGGCGGCACCCACCTCACGCCCGGCGCCCTGCACGACCTGGTGGCGCGGCGCGGAGACGATGTCGTGTTCTTCGACGGGCGCAATGCCTTCGAGGCAGAGATCGGCCGGTTCCGTGGGGCGATCGTGCCGGATGTCACCACCACCCGCGACTTCGTCGCCGAGCTCGACTCCGGTCGCTACGACCACCTCAAGGGCAAACCCGTGGTGACGTACTGCACCGGCGGCATCCGCTGCGAGGTGCTGTCGAGCCTGATGGTCGCCCGCGGATTCGGCGAGGTGTACCAGCTCGACGGCGGCATCGTGCGCTACGGCGAGAGCTTCGGCAACACCGGCCTGTGGGACGGATCGCTCTACGTCTTCGACGGACGCGGCTCGGTGTCGTTCGGCGAGCGGCCCGCCGTCATCGGCGTATGCGCCGCCTGCGGCGCGCCGGAGTCCCGCATGGTCAACTGCGCCGACGACGCCTGCAAGGTGCGGGTCGTGCAGTGCGCCGCCTGCAGCGAGACGGATGCCGCGCGGTGCGCGTCGCACGCCGTCGCCGCCGCCCGCTGAGCTTCCTCGTCCACCCCCACAAGGAGAACCATGACCACTCAGAACCTCGCCCGCTACGTCGACCACACGCTGCTCAAGCCCGAGGCGACGACCGCTGATGTGGCGGCGACCATCGCGGAGGCGGCCGAGCTCGGCACCTACAGCGTGTGCCTGTCGCCGTCGGTCATCCCGGTCGAGGTGCCCGAGGGTCTCAAGCTCGCGGTCGTGGTCGGATTCCCGAGCGGCAAGCACCACTCGTCGATCAAGGCGGCCGAGGCTCGGCTCGCCGCGTCGCAGGGCGTCGACGAGATCGACATGGTGATCGACGTGGGTGCCGCGATCGAAGGCCTCTACGACGCCGTCGAGGGCGACATCCGTGCGGTTCGGGATGCCGCGCCCCGGCCGGTGGTGCTGAAGGTCATCATCGAGTCGGCCGCGTTGTCCGATGACGCGATCGTGGCCGTGTGCCAGGCGGCAGAGCGGGCCGGGGCCGACTTCGTGAAGACGTCGACCGGCTTCCACCCGACCGGGGGCGCGACGGTGCATGCCGTGCGCCTCATGAAGCAGACGGTCGGCGATCGCCTCGAAGTCAAGGCGTCGGGCGGCATCCGCACGCGCGAGGACGCCGAGGCGATGATCGCGGCCGGCGCGACGCGTCTCGGGCTCTCGAGCACGCGCGCGATCCTCGCCGACGAGACCGCGGCGGCCGGCTACTGAGCCCGGGCGCTGCGCGGGTCCGGCGGGGGAGTCAGAGCTCGATCTCGTAGTGCACGAATCCGGTGTCGGCGGCGACGCGGTCGTAGAGGGTGCGCGCGGTCGTGTTGCCCTCGGCGGTGAGCCAGTAGACCTTCGCGGCGCCGTGTTCTGCGGCCCAGTCGCGCACGTGCGCGATCAGTGCGCGGCCGGCGCCCGTGCCGCGGGCGTCAGGTGAGACGTAGAGGTCTTCGAGGTAGCAGTAGTCCCCGAGAGCCCAGGTCGAGGCGTGGGTGAGCCAGTGCACGATGCCGATCGGCGTGCCGTCGTCTCGCGCCATCGCGCCGTGCACGGTGGTGCCGGGTGTCGTGAGGGCGGTGAAGGTGGCGTCGCTCACGTCGGCGGCGAGGTCGGTCTCGTAGAACTCCAGGTAGCCGGCCCAGAGCGGCTCCCACGCGGGGCGGTCGTCGGGATGCAGCGGGGAGATCGTGACCATGGCGCCAGCCTAAGGGGGCGCGGCGTGTGGGAACGGAGGGCCTGCAAGACTGGAAGGCGTGCCTGACGAGAACTCCGAGACATCCGCCCGTCGATACGTCGTCGCCACCGACGGCGCGTGCAAAGGGAACCCCGGCCCCACGGGGTGGGCGTGGGTCGGCGAGGACGGCGAGTGGGCCGCGGGTTCGCTGCCGGAGGGAACCAACAACATCGGCGAGCTGCTCGCGCTGTTGAACGCGATCGTCGCGCACGCGGATGTCGACGAACTGATCGTGCAGGCGGATTCGAAGTATGCGATCGACACCTATGCGTCGTGGATGGACGGCCACCGCCGTCGCGGCTGGGTCACGAGTGCGAAGAAGCCGGTCGCCAATCGCGACATCCTCGAGCAGCTCATCGCGGCGCGCGACGCCCGCCGGTCGGCCGGCCGTCCGGACGTCGTGCTGGAGCATGTGCGCGGCCACGCCGGCCACCGGCTCAACAGCTGGGCGGACGAGCGTGCGGTGCGTGCGTCGCAGCACGGCGCGGCCGGGGAGCAGCTGGTGTGGACCTCGCATCGGGGTCTCGACCGGTTGGATGTCTCGGTCGACCCGCCGCGCGCCGCCGCGGACCGCGTGCGCCGCTGACGGCGCGCCCCGCGATCACGGTGCGGGAACGGCGCGTTCTGCCGCATCTTCGGCGGTTTTCAGTCATGTCCGAAAACCGCCAGCGTTCTCCCAGCGTGAAGTTTCAGTCTTACTGAAGGTTCGCCCCTATCGTCGACACGCGGCCCGATGCCGGCGCAGGGTCTGCGGCGGTGACGAACGACGGCCGTTCATCTGACACCGCCGGGGGAGCCGCACGGTCTTCGCCCCGGCCATCTATCGAACGAGGCACCTGTGAAGAGAACATCCCTTCGCGCACGCATCGGGCTCGTGGTGACCGCCGTGGTGGTCGCCGCGGTCGCCGTCCCGATCGTCGCGACGTCCGCATTCGCGGACACGACCTGCGCCCCGGCCTGGAGTGCGACCGCGACCTACGTCGGCGGGAACACCGTCAGCAGCAACGGCGTCACCTACCGTGCGAACTGGTGGACGCAGGGCAACGACCCGGCGACGAACAACGGCGGCTCGGGCACCGGTCAGCCCTGGACGTCCCAGGGCTCCTGCGGCGGAAGTGCGACACCCACCCCCACGTCCTCGCCGACGGCGAGCCCGACTCCCACGCCGAGCCCGACCGGAGCGGCGTGCGTCGCTGCCTGGTCGGCGACCGACACCTACACCGGCGGCCAGACGGCATCCGAAGGCGGCATCGTGTACCGGGCCAACTGGTGGACCCGCGGCGACGAGCCCGCGACCCACAACGGGCTCTTCGCAGTTGAGGGTGTAGCCAGCGTCGGTCGAACCAGCCGAGAGGCAGCCGCTGCAGGTGCCGGACGATGCGGGTGCTGCAGCTCGGCGTCGGCGAGGTGGCTCACCATGCCCGACAGGAACGCCGCCCCGAAGCTGACGAAGAGCGCGGCCACCGCGACGACGACGATCGTCCACATCCGGCCGGCGTCGACCTCACCGCCCGCCAGCGCGGGCAGCAGGGTGCGCGCAAGCTCCACGATCGCGATGAAAGGGATGACGCCGCTGATCGCGCCGATCACGCTCAAGGCGATGATGCCAGCAAGGCTGCGGCGCACCGGGGCGAAGAACGACTCCTGCGTCGTCGCGCCGCCGTTTCGTTCCACATCCATCGCGACTCCCTCGCACCGTAGAAAGCGACCGCTCGTAGAGTGAACGGTGTTCTAATCTCCGCCGCGAGCCTGCAAGTAAGGTGACCCTTACTTCAACCCATCGCGGCGGCCCGCGGACGCGGAGTGAGCAGAAGCGGGCACGAAGGCACCGAACGCAAGACGTCCACCCCCATTGCGGCGTGCACTCATTAATGAGTACGTTCCATTTCAGAAGGAGGAACGGATGTCCGCTACGAACGCAGTCAGTCGAAGGTCGAGGTCGATGGAGGCCAAGCAGCGGCGGATCTCCGAGGCGGCAGCCGAACTGTTCGACGCCGAGGGCTTCAGCGCCGTGACCACCCAGCAGATCTCGGACCGGGCAGACGTGGCCGCAGGCACTCTGTTCCGGTACGCCGCTTCGAAGAGCGAGTTGCTGTTGATGGTCTACAACTCCAAGCTCGACGAGGCGCTTCGCGAGGGCCTGGAGCGCGCCGAATCGGTCAGCGACCCGGTCGAGGCCGTGGTCGCGTTGGTCGAGCCGCTCGTGACACGGGCGAGCGAGTCGCCGGAGAACGCGGCCACCTACCAGCGCGAGCTGCTCTTCGGGTCGCCGTCCGAGAGATTCCGGCTCGAGGGCCTCGCTCACGTGCAGGCCTTCGAGGAAGCACTCGCCGCGCGCCTGGTCGACAGCGACCGAGGACGCGGGGTGACCGACGACCACGACGCCGCACGCGTCGCGAGCAGCTCCGTCTTCGCCGTGGTCCATCTCGCAATCGCTCGGCTGTACACCGGCGCCCACCGCGGACACGATCTGCGAGACGACCTCCGCCACCAGATCGCGCAGATCGTGCGGGGGCTGGCGGCGACCCGCGAGGCAACCGGCGAACGTCGACCATGACAACCACACAGAACCGGAAATGAAGGAGAGCAGAATGAGCAGCATCCACAAGGTCACAGTCCTCGGCACCGGCGTCCTGGGATCGCAGATCGCGTTCCAGACGGCGTTCAGCGGCTTCGACGTCGTCGCCTACGACATCAGTGACGAGATTCTCGAGAAGGCGAAGTCACGTTTCTCGTCACTGGCAGAGACCTACAAGCAGGACGGCGTCGCCGGGGCCGCCGAGGGGAAGGCGGAGAAGGCGCTCGAGAACCTGACGTATTCCTCCGACCTGGCAGACGCCGTCAAGGACGCGGATCTGGTGATCGAGGCGATCCCCGAGGTCTTGAAGCTGAAGCAGGAGACCTACGAGAAGCTCGCCGAGGTGGCGCCGGAGAAGACGATCTTCGCGACCAATTCCTCGACGCTGCTGCCCAGCGACATGAAGGACTTCACCGGCCGGCCGCAGAAGTTCCTCGCTCTGCACTTCGCCAATCAGGTCTGGAAGTTCAACACCGGAGAGGTGATGGGAACGGACGAGACCGACCCCGCCGTCTTCGATGAGATCGTCGACTTCGCGGCCGAGATCGGCATGGTGCCGATTCCGATCCACAAGGAGAAGGCAGGTTACGTCCTGAACTCTCTCCTGGTGCCCTTCCTGAACGCCGCAGCCGAGCTCGCCGCCGGCGGATACGCGGAGCCGCATGACGTCGACAAGGTCTGGCGCATCGCGACCGGCGCCCCCATGGGGCCGTTCCAGATCTACGACGTCATCGGGCTGACCACGCCGTACAACATCATGTCGCACGGCAGCCCGGAGGCTCAGAAGATCGCCGCCTGGTTGAAGGAGAACTACATCGACAAGGGCAAGCTCGGCATCTCGACGGGCCACGGTTTCTACGACTACGAGTGACCAAGGAACAGAGAAGGAAGAAAAAGATGCGTTATACGAGCGGGAATTACGAAGCGTTCGCGCGGCCCCGCAAGCCGGCGGGTGTCGATGAGAAGTCGGCCTGGTTCGTCGGATCAGGGCTCGCGTCCCTATCCGGTGCCGCGTTCCTCATCCGCGACGGCCAGATGCCCGGGAACAAGATCACCATTCTCGAGGAGCTGAAGCTGCCCGGTGGCGCGCTCGACGGCATCAAGGAGCCGAAGAAGGGATTCGTGATCCGCGGCGGCCGCGAGATGGAGGACCACTTCGAGTGCCTGTGGGACCTGTTCCGCTCGATCCCGTCCCTCGAGGTAGAAGGAGCGAGCGTCCTGGACGAGTTCTACTGGCTCAACAAGGACGACCCGAACTACTCCCTGCAGCGCGCCACGATCGACCGAGGCCAGGACGCACACACCGACGGCAAGTTCGGCCTGAGCGAGAAGGCGCAGAAGGACATCGTCAAAGTCTTCCTCGCCACTCGCGAGGAGATGGAGAACAAGCGGATCGACGAGGTGTTCGGCAAGGACTTCCTCGAGAGCAACTTCTGGCTCTACTGGCGGACGATGTTCGCCTTCGAGGAGTGGCACTCCGCACTGGAGATGAAGCTGTACCTTCACCGGTTCATCCACCACATCGGCGGCCTGCCCGATTTCTCGGCGTTGAAGTTCACCAAGTACAACCAGTACGAGTCCCTCGTCCTGCCCCTGTACACGTGGCTGCTCGACCAGGGCGTGACGTTCCACTTCTCCACGCAGGTCACGGATGTCGACTTCGACATCTCCGCCGACGGTGCGCGCAAGCAGGCCACGCGTCTGCACTGGGTCTCGGGGCCGGAGGGAGCACCGGGAGACGGCGTCGACCTGTCGGAGAACGACCTGCTGTTCATGACGATCGGATCGCTGACGGAGAACTCGAACGAGGGAGACCAGCACACCCCCGCACGTCTGGACGAGGGCCCCGCACCCGCCTGGGACCTGTGGCGGCGGATCGCGCAGAAGGACCCCGCGTTCGGGCGTCCGGGAGTCTTCGCCGACCACATCCCGCAGACGAAATGGGAGTCGGCCACCGTCACCACCCTAGACGCGCGGATCCCGGCGTACATCGAGAAGATCGCCAAGCGCGACCCCTTCAGCGGGGAGGTGGTCACGGGAGGTATCGTCACCGCGCGGGACTCCCGCTGGCTCCTGTCATGGACCGTCAACCGGCAGCCCCACTTCAAGCAGCAGAAGCCCGACGAGATCGTGGTGTGGGTTTACGCCCTGTTCTCCGACGTGCCCGGGGACTACACGGGAAAGACCATTCAGGAGTCCACCGGTGAGGAGATCGCGCAGGAGTGGCTCTATCATCTCGGCGTCCCCGTCGAGGAGATCCCCGAGCTCGCGGCCAATGCTGCGAAGACCGTTCCGGTGATGATGCCCTACGTGACCGCGTTCTTCATGCCGCGGCAGGCCGGAGACCGCCCGGATGTCGTCCCGGAAGGATCGGTGAACTTCGCCTTCATCGGGCAGTTCGCCGAGTCCAAGGAGCGCGACTGCATCTTCACGACGGAGTACTCGGTGCGCACGCCGATGGAGGCCGTCTACACCCTGCTGGACATCGAACGCGGCGTGCCCGAGGTCTTCAACTCCACGTACGACGTGCGGAAGCTGCTCTCGGCGACCAGCCGGCTGCGCGACGGCGAGGAGGTGCATCTCCCCGGCGGCCCTATCGCCCGGAAGCTGCTTCACAACAAGGTGGACGACACGGAGATCGGTGCACTCCTCAGCGAGTACGGCCTGATCGCCGATCACAGCGACCACTGATGATCTCCTGATCCCTGGGAAAGGGGAGATCGGAGCCGGCAGAGCCGGTCCCGATCTCCCCTTTTTCGGCTCATCGCGGATGAGAGTGTAGGAGCGGTCTGAATCCGCCGGCTTCGAGGAGCGATCTGGCGACGTAGTGCGTGAGGTTCCGGAAGCCGAGGGCGGAACCGCGAAGGTGCTCGAGCCGGCCGTTGATGGCCTCCGTT
>NZ_JYIY01000071.1 GCF_000956535.1 Microbacterium ginsengisoli
AGGATGCCCCGCATGCGGCCGGGGCGCTGCGCCTCCGCCCGGCCGGCCGCCCGCGCGAGGTCGCCGGGCGATGAGGAGCGCGGCTGCTCGCGCACGGGCAGCTCGGTGCGCATGCGTCGCTCGATCACTCCGCGCTGGTCGGGTGTGAGCCGGGCGAACGCGTCGCGGTGGATCTGCTCGATGTGCTGCGGGTCGGCGGTCTGCATCAGGTAGTCGTAGCGCGCGATCGCCTGACGATCGGCGGACGATGCAGCCGTCGCGTCGCGCCCGGGGACCGGCGGCGGGGTGAGCGGATCACGAGCGGATGCCGCGCCCTGCCCTCCGACCGAGCGGCGCACCTCGCGCACCGCGTCGGAGTTCAGGGCGTTCTTGGCGAGGTCGAACAGACGGGAGAAGGAGCTCATCTCGAACCTTTCGTGGCGATGGGTGCGGCCGCGGCATCCATTCGTCGAAGGCGCGAGCGCACGACATCGATCGCCCTGCGGGCGGTGCGGTCGATGAGTGGCAAGGGATGCTCCGGGGACGGCGTGCAACGGACGCCAAGGTCTCCTCCACCCGGGGTGGGCCGGCGCACCGGGTCACGATCGCGTGACCGTAATGACGGCGTCGCCGCAGACGGGAGTACTCCCCTTGCTGGCCTCCACGGTAGGGGGTCGGCCTGGACAACGGCTCCACACCCAGGCCGGAGCCTCGGCACCCATCAACCTTCAGTATGGCTTAAGCTAGCACCATGTCACTCGAACCGATGCTGCGCCGACTCGACCGGATCGCGGGCGGCCGTGCCGCCGATCATCGCGTCGAGCCGTCGACCGACCCCCAGGTGCGGCGCGCCTTCACCGTGATCGCCTGGCTGCTTGTCGTGTGCTTCCTTCTCGGCATCGCGACCGTCGTCACGGGGGTCGTCCTGCTCGCCGTCGGCGCCGAGGTGACGATCGCCGTGTGGATGCGCTGCCTCGTCGTGCTCGGCATCTCCACGACGCTCTTCTACTTCCTCTGGCGCGCTCGCGCCGGCTGGTACTGGGCCTACCGCCGCCTGCAGCTGTTCAGCCGCATCTTTCCCGTCATCGCGCTGGTGCTCGCGGCGATCCCCGGGCTCTATCCGCTGTGGGTGATCACCGAGCAGATCGTGTTCGCGCTGATCCTCATCGGCGTCTCCGACTACCTGCAGACCGACTACATGCGCGCGGCGTTCCCGAAGCCGGCCGGGCGCGAGCCGGGGACTGACGCCTAGCGCCTCCCGCCGATCAGGGCGCCGAGGAACGGCACGACCGACACGATCATGACGACCGTGCCGAACACCGGATCCTGCAGATGCAGCACAGCGCCGGTGATCAGCAGCGCGGCGAACACGACCGCCGCGATGAGACGGCGCCCCATGCGCTCGAGCCTGCTCACGCGACGCTCGATCCGAGAGGTGTCGAGCGCGACCTTGCCCTGCTCGAACCGCGTCACAAGGCCGTCGACGCGCTGCGGCAGCCGCACGGCCGTCGTGACCCACGAGAGCGCCTGGGTGGCGACATCCTGCACGAGGTTGCCGCGCTCGTCGCGCAGCAGTTTCGACGCATACGGCTCGACGGAGTTCCACAGGTTGAAGTCGGCGACGAGGGAGCTGCACACCCCGGAGGTGAGGGACATCGCGCGGATGATGAGCAGGAAGTTCTCGGGCAGCTGGAACGGCAGCGACCGCACGACATCGCCGAACTCGGTCGCGAAATCACGGAACTCGCGCGGATCGACCTCGCGCAGCTGAGCGAACCCCATGCCGCCGAATCGCGAGAACAGCTGCGTCAGGGCGCGCTCGAGCTCGCCGGTGTCGGCCGATGGCAGCAGCACGCCGACGTCCTGGATCGCGGCGACGAGACCCTTCCCGTCGCGCGATGCGACGGCGATGAGGAGCTTCCGCAGACCCGAGCGGATGCCGCTGGGAACCTCGCCCATCATCCCGAAGTCGATGAACGTGAGCTTCCACGCGGGCGCGGGCGCCGCGGTGCCGGATGCTGCGGGCTCACCCGGAGCCGCGGCATCCGCCGCTCGCACCGGCGTCACGAAGATGTTGCCCGGGTGCGGGTCGGCGTGGAAGAAGCCGTGGGTGAACAGCTGCTCGAACATCACCTCGGCGAACACGGGCGCGACCTCCGCCGGGTCGATGCCGGCGGCGCGCAGAGCGTCCACGTCGGTGATCTTGATCGCGGTGACGTCGGCGAGGGTCAGCACGCGCCGCGTGGTGCGCTCCCAGACGACCTCGGGGGTCGCGACCCGGGGGTCGTCGGCGAAGTTCTCGGCGAAGCGTTCGGCGCTGGCCGCCTCGTGCAGGTAGTCGATCTCCTCGAGGCTCGTCGCCGCGAACTCCTCGACGAGGTGGGGCATGTCGACGCGATCCGAGACGATGCGCACATGGCTGAGCCAGCGGCCCACCCGCCGGAGCGCGGCGAGATCGACGTCGACGATGCGGTCGATACCGGGGCGCTGCACCTTCACGACGACGTCGGTGAGACCGATGTCGTCGGCGACGGCGCCCGCGAGACGGGCACGGTGCGCCTGTCCCAGGGATGCCGCGGCCACCGGCACCTCGTCGACCCACGCGAACGCGGCGTCGAGCGGCACCCCGAGCTCCGCCTCGGCGAGGGCACGGATGTCGACGAACGGCACCGCCGGCACCTCGTCCTGCAGTCCCTCGAGCTCCTTCGTGATCTCGGGCGGCAGCACGTCGAGGCGTGACGACATGAACTGTCCGACCTTGATCATGAGCCCGCCGAGGTCGACGGCGAGGTCGTGGAAGCGACGCGCGAAGCGGCGCATCCGCTCTGCTCGTCCGCGCGCGGCGAGACGCTCGAGACCGACGCGCGGGAGGAAGAGCTCGAACCACCACGTGCGTGCGAGCTGGCGCGCCGCGAACCAGAGGATGCGGCGGTAACGGGCGCGCGTGTCTGCGACGTCAGGCATTGATTCTCCTTGACGCCGACGGGCCGGCGGCACGCCGGTCAGGCCTGGGCGAGGATCGAGTAGAGCTTACGCCGCGCCTCATCGAGCACCGCGGCAGCCTCCTCCGCCTGCTCCTTTGTGCCGCTGCGGGCGACCTGCGCCGCCGCCTGGGCGAGCTCGACCGCGGCCTTGGGCAGCACACCGAAGCCCGACGCGTCCTTGATGCTCGGCGCCTCCCAGGGAGCGGACTTCTCGGACGCCTCCTCGGCAGCCTCGCGGCCCGCGTCGGTGAGGGAATAGGTCTTGCGACCGTTCGACTCCTCGGCGCTGATGAGGCCCTCGTCGGCGAGGAGCTGCAGCGTCGGGTAGACCGAGCCGGCGCTCGGCTTCCATGCCCCGCCGGACCGCTCGGCGATCTCGCTGATGATCTGGTAGCCGTGCATGGGCTGCTCGGCGAGGAGCGCCAGCACCGCGGCGCGCACATCGCCGCGACCCATGCGCATGCCGACACGCTTGTCGAAGGCACCGCGCAACTGCTCGAACTGCTCCCACACGTTGCCGCCCGGGCCGCGTCCGCCGAACCCCCGGGGTCCGCCGCCGAACCCGCCGAAGCCGCCACCGAATCCACCGCTCATGATGCCCTCCAGGCCCACTCGACTATCGAACGATGGTTAACGATATATCGAGATGTGTCGAAGAGGAAGGGGATGATCGGCTGTCTGCGAATCCGCCCGCGGCGGCCCGCGGCATCCGTTCCGCTGGTTGACTGAGGCCATGGATGCCGCGGCGATGTTCCCCCTCGGGACCGTGCTGTTCCCGCACACGCCGCTACTGCTGCGCATCTTCGAGCCCCGCTACCTCACGATGCTCGGTCGCCTCCTCGACGACGAGGAGCCGCAGTTCGGCGTCGTGCTGATCGCGCGCGGTCGGGAGGCCGGCGGCGGCGAGGAGCGCGAGGGCATCGCCACGATGGCACGCATCGTGAAGGTCGACCCAAGCGGCACCGATGCCCTGCACGTCATCGCCGTCGGCGGCGAGCGCGTCGTCGTCGACCGCTGGCTCGACGACGACCCGTACCCGCAAGCGGATGCGTCACCCCTTCCCCGGCTCACGTGGGACGAGGCGCTCGCGCCGCTGCGCGCCGAGGCCGAGCGCACCGTGCGGCGCGTGCTCACCCGCGCGGCGGAGTTCCGCGATCTGCAGTGGGACGCCGACACCGAGCTGTCCGACGACCCGGTCGAGTCCGCCTGGCAGCTGGCCGCGATCGCACCGCTCGGCGAGTTCGACCGCTACACGCTGCTGCGCTCGACCACGATGGGCGGGCTGCTGCGCGGCATCCTCGATCTGACCCTCGACGTGGAGCCCGTCGTCACCGCCCCGCCCATCGACATCGAGGACGCCTTCGGCGGCGAACCGGGCGACCCCCGCGACGACTGAGGTCAGCCGCCGCCCTTGCCCTTCCCCTTGCCGTTCCCGTTGTTCCCACTGCTGCCGTTGTCACCGTGATTGCCGGAGCCGCCGGTCGACACGGTCGTGGAGGTGGGACGGGGAGTCGGACTCGCGGGAGCCGTCAACGCCGCGATGTCGGCGCGCACCAGCGCGATCGTCGCGTCGATCGCATCGGCGCGGTCGGTCGACAGCCTGCCGCTCGATCGGTCCGCGGCAACCTGGTTCTCGAGGTCATCGATCGTCGCGGTTGCGCCCGCGTAGTCGCCGCTCTGCGCCTGCTCGGCGGCATCCGCGACGAGCGCCTGCAGCGCGGCAGCCGGGGACGGCGAGGGACTCGCGCACCCGGCGAGGGCGAGCGCTGCGATCGTCATGATCACGGCACGGGTGGTCCGCCTCATCCGCCGACCTGCGTCCACAGTTGCTGCAGGTGAGAGCCGAGGTCGCCGGGCACCGCGGGCATGGTCGGCTGAACCGTCGGGTGCGGGCCCGCAGAGGCGAAACCGATCGCGACAACCACGACCCCGATCACCACGATCAGTGCAACGACCGCGGGTACGACCCAGCGGGAGGTTCGCCGGCGAGGCGCCTCGGCTCGGCGCCGTTGACCTGGCGCCGTGGCCTCCGCCGACGGCTCGGGCGGCAGGTCGGGACGTGTCGGCGCACCCGTAGGCAGCGCGGTGAGGTTCTGCGGTGCGTCGTCAGTTGCCGCAGACGCAGGCTCGCCATCGGGTCGCACTGTGACCGGCCCGCTCACCGCGGACCACACCTCGGTGGCACCAGAGAGATCGTCGCCACGCATCAAGGCGAGCGCAGCGTCGGCCACGTGGGCCGCCGTGGGCCGCGCCTCGGGCTCGATCTGCAGCATCGCGTCGAGCAATGTGCGCCAGCCGTCGGCGATGCCCGCCGGGATCTCCGGGGAGCGCGTCAGTCGGATGGCGAGCGCTTCGTGCGGTGTCGCCCCGGCGAACGCTGGCGCGCCGGTCAGTACCTCGAGCAGGAGCAGACCGAGAGAGTAGACATCCGCCGGCGTCGCAGGCTTGGCGCCCTTCACCTGCTCTGGACTGAGGTAGGCCGCCGTTCCGACGAGGGTTCCGGTCGCGGTGACGCGTGTGGTGTCGATGAGAGAGGCGATGCCGAAATCGGCGAGAGTTGCGAGCGGCGGATGCCCCGGGGTGTGAGCGGGCCTCAGCAAGACGTTGGCCGGTTTGATGTCGCGGTGGACGATGCCTCGCCGGTGAATGACGGCGAGCGCACCTGCGAGCTGTGCGGCCACGTCCGCCGTGCGGGCCGGCGAGAAGGCTCCCGTGCGAACGAGGGTGTCACGCAGGTTTGGGCCGTCGATGAACTCCATCACTAAGTAGGGAGGTTCGGCGTCGATCTGAGCGTCGTACAGAGTGACCAGGTTGGGGTGCGCGAGTGAAGCCAGGAGCCGCGTCTCGCTCGCCACGCGGCTTCGCTCGGAGCGATCAGTGCCGTCCAGGGTGAACATCTTCACGGCTACGGTGCGCCCGAGCTGTGCGTCGTTGGCGCGCCACACCCTCGCGTAGCCGCCACTGCCGATCACGTCCTCGAGCACATATCGCCCGCTGAGGGCGACTCCGAGATCCGGGACCAGCGGTGCGGTTGCCGTGTCGTCATCCACGGGGATCACCTCCGGGCCCCCATGCTGGCACACACCCCGGCGCCGGCCGCGGTGCTTGACAACAGCCCGAGCGCTCAGCGCAGGCCGACCACCGGCATCCCGAGCCACTCGCCGAGATCGAACAGCTCGGCCCTCACCATCTCGGTCTCGTCCTCGTCGAACGGCACCAGCTCGTGCAGCGCATTCACCCGCAGCACGTTCTCGCTGCGATCGATCTGCGCGTCGAGCAAGCCGATGAACCGGTCGCCCACGAGGATCGGATGCGCGAAGAAGCCGTAGACGCGCTGGTCCTTCGGCTTGAACTGCTCGAGCACGAAGTCGAAGTCGAAGAGCTCCCGCAGCCGGGGCCGGTCGAACAGCGTCGTGTCGTACGGGTTCAGAATCGCCACCCGTCCGCCGGCGTCCTCGTCGAGGGCGGCGAGCGCGGTCGGGTCGACCCGCCATCTCCACGACGAGCCCTCGACCGTCGCCGCGAGCCCCGCGGTACCGGCTCCGCTCCAGGGCGACTTCTGCTTGGCGAGCCCCGCGGCCTGCAGGCGTCGCCCTTCGTAAAGGCGCGCCGCCTCCTCTTCGCCGTACTGCGGCAGGTCAGACGGGAACACCCGCTCGGCGAGATCCCACACCTTCGTGCGTCCCTCGCGCCGTACGACGGCGACCTCGCCCGTGCGCATCAGGAACTCGAGCATGTGCGGCACCTGGTTCGGCCCGTACCACCCGCTGTCGCTGTGGCAGGCGACCTGCGCGGTGTCGGGGATCTCGCTCGCCTTCAGCGGCCCCTCGCCTCGCAGCCGCGCGAGCACCTCGTGCTTGAACATCGGGTTGGCGGCCAACCACTCCTTGGTGCGGTCCCGCAGCGGCATCGCCCGCATGCGCGGCAGCATGAGCGGCAGCAGGCTCACCGGGCGGAACGTGCCGTCGTACTCGAACAGCAGCCGGTCGATCTCGACAGCCTTCTGCAGCTGACCCGACTCGTACGACCAGCCGATGCGCGACCACATCATGGTGTTCTCGCACGTGGAGATCACGCTCGTCGGGTCGATCTTGATGATCGCCAGCTGCTCGGCGACCTCGACGACGTCGCCCGGACGCTCCGCGTCGAGCAGCGCCGCACGCACGGCGATGCGCCGCGCCTCGTCGTTCGACAGCTGCACCGTGTCGGTCACGCCGCTCCCTCCTCGGGCGCGGAGGCCGCGGCATCCAGCCTGTTCAGCTCACCCGCCAGCAGCCCGTAGGTGCGCGTGTGCGCGAGCCGAGCGTGACGGGTCATGTAGCCGACGAGCGGTGCCGGAGCGGTCACCTCGGTGACCTCGCTCACGAGCGTGCCCGCCTCGGTCGGCGTCGCGGACGTCGTCGTGGTGAGCGTGCACCCCGGCGCCGCGCGCACGTCACCGATGAGAAGCGTCGGCGAGACGCGCGTCATGCGCGCCGGGAACCGGATCGAATAGGGGATGCCCCACACCGTCGGCCGCTCGACGATCACCCAGTCGGCCCAGACACCCCGCCCGTCCTCGCCGCGGGCGACGACGTCGGCCGAGTGGAGGTAGGGGTGCATGCCGCGGTGCCCGTCGAGTTTCGCGAGGAAGTCGACCGCGCGCTCCGGCACGCCCGGCACGAGGGTGCTCAGCTCGAAGGATCGGATCGCCACGCGTCCAGCATGGCGGCGGCGTGCGACATCCGGAAGCAGGCACTCGGATGCCGCGGCCGTCTCAGCTCTCGCGGAAGATGTGCACGGCCTCGCGGACGGCGTAGAAGACGATGACGACACCGACGAAGGCATCCGTCCACCACCAGCCGAGCACCGCATCGAGCAGCAGCCCCGCGAGCACGCTCGCCGCCAGGATCCCGTCGATGAGGGTGACCCTGCCCTCGGTGACCACGACCTCGTTGCCGATGCGGCGCCCGACCGCGCTCTTCCCCGCGGCGAGAGCGAACATCACCGCGGCGGTGACGGCCGTCCAGATGATCCCGCCGAGGCTCGGCGCCGGTCGATGCACTGTCACGAGCGCCACGATCGACTGCACGGCGAGGTAGCCCGCGAGGAGCACGAACGCCAGCCCGATGAGTCGCAGCGCCCGACGACGCCGCACCTCGCCCGTGCCGCGCAGCTCCCAGAGCACCACGGCGCTCGCGCCGATCTCGATCAGGCTGTCGAGCCCGAAGCCGGCGAGCGCGACGGAGCTCGCCGACCACGCGAGAACGGCCAGCACGACGACGCCGACCACGTTCCACAGCAGCGTCGTCCACTCGAGCGTGACCGCGAGACGGATGCCGCGACGATCGCTGCGCTCCGACATCCCGCCGGGCGGGGTGACGCCCGGATCGGTCACGACGACTCCTCGTGGACGTGTCCGGCAGCTGTCGTCATGACGGGCGTGACCATCTCGACCTGGAGGTCGTCGAGGCTCCGGAGTGTCGTGCGCGCCCGCTCTCGGGCGTGCCCGGCGATCGCCTGCGCATCAGCGAGGGAGGCGGCATCCGTCTCGAGTCGCACAGCCCCCTGCAGCCGGTGCCCGACCCAACGCAGCTGCACGCGTGCCACGCCGCGAACCCCGGGTGTCTCGCCGACGGCACGGTGGAGCGAGTCGACGAGCTCGGGCTCGATGCCGTCGAGCAGCCGGCGACCGACGCTGCGCACGGTTCCCCAGAGCAGCACGACGATCGCCGCGGAGATCGCGAGGCCCACGAGCGGGTCGGCGAGCGGGAACCCAGCGAGCACGCCGAGCCCGCCGATCACGACCGCGAGCGAGGTGAAGCCGTCGGTGCGGGCGTGCACGCCGTCGGCGACGAGCGCCGCCGAGCCGATGCGCCTCCCGACACGGATGCGGTAGACGGCCACGACCTCGTTGCCGGCGAACCCGATGATCCCCGCGGCGATCACCCAGCCGATGTTCTCGAGCGGCTGGGGGTGGATCATGCGATCGATCGACTGCCAGGCCGCGACGACGGCGGACAGGAGCACGACGAACACGATGAACAGTCCCGCGAGGTCCTCGGCTCGCCCGAGCCCGTAGGTGTAGCGGCGCGACGCCGCCCGGCGCCCCAGCACGAACGCCACCCACAGCGGCACGGCGGTGAGCGCGTCGGAGAAGTTGTGCACGGTGTCGGCGAGCAGAGCCACCGACCCGCTGATCGAGACGACAGCCGCCTGCAGCACGGTCGTGGCGAGCAACAGGAACAGGCTCACCTTGAGGGCCCGGATTCCGGCGCTGCTCGCCTCCATCGCGTCGTCGATCGAGTCCGCGGCATCGTGGGTGTGCGGGACGAAGAGGTGGGTGATGAAGCCGCGGATGCCACCATGGGGGTGGTCATGATGATGCGGATGGTCATGACCGTGACCGTGCGGGTGGTCATGGTCATGCGGGTGGTCGTGGTCGTGCGGGTGGTCGTGGTCGCGCGGGTGGTCGTGGGCGTGGCCGCGGTGATGCCCCTGAGGATCCTCGGCGCTGCGACCGTCTGCGGCTCGCCGCGGCGCGGTCACGAGCTGACCCTGTCGGCGTGGTGGTGACGCGGGGTGCCGCCGAGCGAGTGCTCCGCCTGGAAGATCGCGTCGCGCACCAGCTGCGACGCATGTTCGTTCTCCAGCCGGTAGAACACGCGCTGACCCTCGTGACGGGTGGCGACGATGCGCGCGAGCCGCAGTTTCGCGAGGTGCTGCGACACGGCGGCGGCCGGCTTGTCGAGGATGTCGGCGAGGTGGTTCACCGAGAGCTCTCCCGCATCCGTGAGGGCGAGCACGATGCGCACCCGCGTCGCGTCGGCGAGCATCCCGAACACCTCGACCGCCAGCTCGACGTACGGACTCTCGGTCGAGAAGCCGCATCCTTGCTTATCTGCACTCATACGCAGATACGTTAGTCGACGCATCGGTCGCCCGCGACGCCGCGGCGTCGAGGGGCGAGGGACCTCAGCGGGTCGAGCGCCGCCCGCCGCGGATCGCGCGCACGGCGAATCGCCAGCCCACCAGGAACACGAACAACACGATGCTCGCGACGATGATGAACGCGAGCTCGACGCCCTGCGAGGACACGACGCGCAGCAGCATCCCGATCACGACCGTCGTCACCCACAGGCCGATGCCGGTACGCACCGGCGCGAGCGGCGCCCGCCAGCCGCGGGTCACGAGCCAGCCCGCGAGAGCGCCGACCAGGAAAGGCCACGACGTCGTCACGAGCCCCGCGAGGACGTCCTCGTGGTGACTGGCGCGCCCGATCGCGGCGAAGACCACGACCAGCACGAGATCGACGATGAGCGCGACGGTGACGGTGCGCGGGGCGGGACGGGGCGACATGGATACTCCTCGACGGTCGACTCGATCATCTTCCCCGATCCAGCCTCTGGGCGCGCCGGAGGTGGGACCATGAAGCATGGACGCACTCGCGCAGTTCGGTCAGGGCCTCGCCCTCACCCTCGCCGCGTTCATCGACGCGGTGCTCACGAACCCCGGCCCCTGGGTCGCCGCCCTGACGACCCTCGGCTCGCTCGCGACCTTCCTGTTCGTCGCGCGCACCGCCCGCCGACACTGACACGGCCCACGACGATCACTCGCCGCGGGCCGAGTCGGCATCACGCGATCAGGCGCGCGGGTCGACCAGGATCTTCACCGCGGTCTCGTTGCGGTTGATGAGGGTGTCGAACCCCTGGTCGATCAGGTCGTCGAGGCCGATCTTGCCGGTGATGAACGGCTTCAGGTCGACCTTGCCCTGCTGCACCAGCGCGATGGTCTCGGGGTGGCTGTTCACGTAGGCGATCGTGCCGCGCAGGTCCACCTCCTTGAGCACGAGCTTCTGCATGTCGAGCGTGCCCGGGTGCCCCCAGATCGACACGACGACGATGACGCCGGTCGGCTTGATCGCGTCGAAGAGCGTGTCGAGGGCGGGCTGCACGGATGTCGCCTCGAATGCGACATCCGCTCCGACACCGTTCGTGAGGGCCTTCACCTCGGCGACGACGTCGACCTCGCGCGGGTCGAACACGTGCGCGGCGACGCCCGTGTCGAGCGCCTTCTGGCGGCGCAGCGAGCTCGGCTCGGAGATCGCGACCGTGATGCCCTGCGCGCGAAGCACCGCGGCGGTCAGCAGGCCGATGGGGCCGGCGCCGGTGATCAGGGCGAAGTCGCCCGCCTTCGCGCCCGAGCGCTGGTAGGCGTGGTATCCCACCGAGAGGGGCTCGATGAGCGCGGCCTCGTCGAGCGGGATGGTGTCGCCGATGGGGTGCACCCAGCGGCGCTTCACGACGATCTTCTCGGCGAGTCCGCCGCCGCGGCCGGCGAGGCCGATGAAGTTCATGTCGTGCGAGAGGTGGTACGCGTTGTTGGCTGAGCTCGTGTCGACCTCGTCGCCGATGATGTAGGGCTCGACGACGACGTGATCGCCGACAGCGAGATCATCGACACCCTCGCCGACCGCGTAGACGACGCCGGACATCTCGTGACCGAGCGTCACAGGAGCCGACTCGTGGGAGATCGGGTGCGGGTGACCGTGAGGGGGGACGAAGATCGGCCCGTCGAGGTACTCGTGCAGGTCGGTTCCGCAGATGCCGCAGAACGCGACGTCGATGCCGACGGTTCCGGGTTCGACGACCGGCTCGGGGATGTCCTCGATGCGGATGTCGCCGCGGTCGTAGTAGCGCGCAGCCTTCATGGTCGCTCAGCTCCTTTGCATAGTGGAGCGGTCGATGATCATGCCTTGCGGCCGCCCCCCAGTGGCTGACGGGATCCTCCGTCTTCTCCACGCTATCCCCGCGGGCGGGAGCGAGCTCGGGACCGGATGGATGCAAGGTTGCATTCTGTTGCATCGTTTATATATACGTCGATCATACACTGTGGAGCAGCCGCTAGTCGAAGCAATGTCGGAACCCCGTGCAACACTCGAGACATGACCGATCAGCAGCGTGACGCCGAGCAGCGGGCCACCGCGCGGCTCGCCGCGCTGCTCCCCCGACTCGAGCGCACGCGGCGCGAGATCGCCCGTCTGCAGGCGCTCGAGGTTCGCCAGCTCGCCGAGGCCGAGGCCATCGCGGCCGAGTGGACAGATGCCGCGGCCCCCTCCGATGCCGACCTTCCGCATCGTGCGGTGGCCGCGGAGATCGGCGCGGCGTGGCGTGTCTCAGACCGCACCGTGCAACGGCGGCTGGGCGAGGCCCGCACGATCGCGGGCGACTACCCGGCCACACTCGATGCGCTCGCACAGGGTCGCATCGCGCTGGCCCACGTGCGCGTGATCGTCGACGCGGGCCTGCCGATCACCCACCCCGAGCTGCGCCACGAGTTCGAGAACGCGGTGCTCGACTACGCCGAGAGCACGTCGGCCTCACGCCTCGCCCCGGTGGCCCGACGACGTGCCGAGCGGTTCTGCGACGAGACCGTGTGCGCACGCCACGCGCGCGCACGCGCCGACCGCTCGGTGCGGGTCACGCCGCTCGATGACGGAATGGCCGAGCTCGTCGCCGTGCTGCCGTCGATGCTCGCGTTCGGCGTACATGATCGCCTCACCCGGCTCGCGCACGCACAGAGCGAGACCGAGGCCGCCGCGCGTGCTGAAGATGCGGCGACCCTGCCCGCACCACGCGCGGTCGATCAGCTCCGCGCAGACATCCTCGCCGACCTGCTGCTGACCGCCGACCCCGCGGCTCACATCGATCGAGTGACGGATGCCGCGACCATCCGCGCGCACGTGCAGGTCACGGTGCCCGTGCTCACGCTGATGGGCGGCGAGGTCGATGACCCGTTCGAGTGTGCGGTGGGCGCCGGCCTCGTGCCGATCGATGCACCCACGGCACGGGCGCTGGCCGCAGAAGCACCCGGGTGGGACCGCATCCTGACCCACCCGCTCACGGGCACGGTGCTCGGCGTCGATCGCTACCGGCCGAGCGACCAGATGCGTCGACATCTCGCCGTGAGAGACCGGCACTGCAGGTTCCCCGGATGCCGCATCCCGGTCTCAGCCTGCGACATCGATCACACGCTCGATCACCAGTTCGGCGGGGAGACGCGCGCCGACAATCTGGCGCACCTGTGCCGACGACACCACACGCTGAAGCATCACTCGCCCTGGACTGTGGTGCAGCGGGGCGACGGCGTGCTCGAGTGGACGAGCCCGACCGGGCGGGCGTACCGCGACGCTCCAGCGAGCCGGGTGTTCTTCGCCCCCGATGTCGACGGTGATCCCGTCGATCGGCCCCTGTGGGATGTGGAGAGTCAGCGGGCCGGGAGTCCGCGGACGGAGCGGAGGCCCCACACTCGCACCGTTCCGCCGTGGGTCACCCTCAGCGATCCGGTGGTGGGCGATACCGTCACAGCTGAATCGGTCATGGTCGGCACTGCCACAGCGTGAACGAACGGTCGGGGCGCGACGTCGCGGACGCGGACGACGCGGCGGACGCGGCATCCGCTTCTGCTGTCAGCCCGTTCAGCACCGGAGACAGATTCTTGGCGACCGACGACCGGGTGTCGGCGAGAAGCCCGAGGGCTCCCGCCGAGACGGACGCATCGGTGCCCCACGTGCGCACCACGGTGCAGCGCTGCTGCGCGACGAACTGGGCGACCGGGTCCTTCGCGCCGGCACCGGCCTTCACGACGAACCAGCGCACCGAGCCGTTGTCGACGAGATCCTTCAGCTGCGCGGTCGTGAAGACCGGCACCGCGCCGGAGTATCCGCCGTCGGTGAGCACCGCCTGCCCCGTGGTGTCGATGATGTCCGCCGAGATCGCCCAGGAATCCGTCACGATCGGAGCCCCCGTGCCGGCGGCGGGAGCGGGTGCACCACTCGCATCGGCAGCGATCACCCGCAGCAGGTCGTCGACCGGCGTGGATGCCGTGGGAGGACCACCCCAGAGGTTCGGCGTCGAGACATGGAAGGACTCGGTCGCACCGGGGTCGACAACCGATGTGTCGGGTGCCGCCGCCACAGGGAACCCGTAGACATCGGCCGTCCGCGCGGGGCGCGGTGAGGCGACGCCGGCCACCGCGGCGGGGGGTCTCCAGCCGAGGTACGCGTCGATTCCCGAGCCGTCACGACTGGCATCCAGGGCCTGCACGCTCCACAGCGCCGGACCTGCCAGCAGCGCCAGACCGGCGACCACGGCGACGGCGGTGGAGGCGGCGCGCGGCGAGAGCCGCGTCCCCGACCGCACCTCGCGGGTGAGGACGACCGCGGCGCCGCAGATGCTCACCGCCCCCATCGGCACGGCGAGCACCGCGGGCATCGCTCCCCACGACGCCAGCGCGACCGCCCAGACGGTCTGGCCGGCGAGCAACGCGGGAAGCACGAGACGGTCCCTGCGGCGACCTGAGCGCTGCAGCGTCCACGCGCGGGAGAACGCGATCGCGGCAAGGAGGGCCAACTGCACCCCGAGCGCGGCGAGGTACGCCGTGTGCGGCATGACGCTCGCCGTCAGCACCGCCGCCGCGACGGCAAGCCAGAGCGTGACCGCAACCGTCGTGGCGAAAGCTGCCCTCTCGGCCGCGGACCGATGGTCACGACGCGGCCACCACCGGGCGAAGGCGAGCACGATGCCTGCCGCCGCCGCCGGGTAGAGCCACCCGATCTGAGTGAGGTTCTCGGGGGCGAACAGCTTGGGATGGAGGGCGAAGCCACCGGTGCTCCCGAGCATCGAGGAGATCGCGGCCGTCGCACCCCCCGACTGCTCTCCCGGCCCGACCGCCCCGGGCACAAGTCCCGGGAACACCCGGTCGATGCCGTTGTAGCCGAACACCATCGCAAACAGGTTGTCGTTCGTCGAGCCGTCGACGAACGGACGGACACCCGACGGCACCACCTGCACGATCGCCATCCACCCCACCGACGCCGCGACCGCGACCGCGGCGAAGGTGCCCGCGCGCGCGAGGCGGCGGACACGGGACATCCCCCCGAGCACGAGCAGCGCGATCACCAAGCCCGGCAGCACGAACCACGCCTGCATCATCTTGGCTTGGAAGCCCACGCCGACGGCGATGCCCGACCACGCCAACGCCCACCACGAGCCCGTCAGCACCGCCCGCTGCCACCACACCAGCGCCACCGCCAGTGCCATCGTCACCAGGCCGTCCTCCATCGGATGCCCGAACATCGACACGAAGATCGGCATCGACGCCGCCGCCCCCGCCGCCACCAACGCCGCCGGACGACCACCCCACCGCAACCCCACCAGCGCACAGCACCAGATCGTCACGACACCCTCGACCACCTGCGGCAACGCCAACGCCGACGTCGAGAACCCGAACAACGCCGCCGACGCCGCCTGCGGCACCAAGAACCCCGACAACTTGTCCAACGTCACGGTCGCACCCGGATCGAACGCACCGAACACGAACGCCCGCCACGACTCCGACATCGACTTCGCCGCCGACTCATAGAACGCGAAGTTGTCGCCGCGGCCGAGGTTCCACACCATCAACACCACCGACGCCGCCGTCATCACCAGCACGGCAGTCCACACGGGCCACGGCTCGCTCAGCAGCCGCCGCAGCCGCACCCGCGGAACGCGGTCAGGGGGGGCAACGGCACGCACGAAAACCCACTCTGTCGTTAGCGTCTGCGCAAGTTCTGCCCGCACCCTATGCGCGAGCCGTGTGCTCGCCGAGCGTCACGCTGCGCCGCGGGCGAGGCGGTCCACGCTCCCCAGCGAGCGGTCCGCGACGGCGCTCGCAAGGAGCACGAGCGCGGCGACGACCATGACCGTCGCGAGCCCGCGCAGCCCCGCGTCATCCGCACGCACCGGGAAGAAGAGCCCGGATGCCGCAGCCGCGAGGATCGCCCCGAGATACATGAACGTGCGCAGCAGCCCCGACGATGCTCCGATGCGGACGGGGTCGGCCTGGTGGAACAGGGCGTTCTGCACGGCGAGGTTCACCAGGCCCTGCGGGATGCCGATGATGACGCCGATCGCAGCGAGATACCAGAGCGGGCTCGCGCTCGTCGCGAACAGCAGCATGCCGCACGCGACGAGCTGCGCCGCGGCGCCCACGATCAGCTTCGCGCGCACCTCGGCGCGCCGCCCGGTGAGCGAAGCCACCGCGATGCCGACCACGAACGTCGGCAGCAGCAGCAGACCCGTCGCGGTCGGGTCGAGCCCGCGGTCGTCCTCGAGCCACTGGGTGTACCCGTAGAGGAACGCGTACGACACGACCGCGGCGAGCACCGCGCGCCCGAACGTCACGATGAGCGGCACGTTCCCGGCGAACACCCGCACGTCGATGAACGGTTCGTGTGCGCGCAGCTCGCGCCAGGCGAACAGGCATGCCGCGGCCACCGCGACCCCGAGCAGCCACAGCGTCGAGACCGCCGGCGCCATGAGGAAGAACAGCAGCGTCACGAGGGTGGCCGTGAACAGTGCGATGCCGAGCAGGTCGAACGGGCGGCGCTGCGACGCGGCATCCGCTCTGCGCGGCTCGCGGGGCAGCGTGACGGCTCCGAGCACGAGGCACGCGAGGGAGAGGGGGATGTTGACCGCGAACGTCGCCCGCCACCCGCCGAGGCCGATCAGCAGCCCGCCGAGGGTGGGCCCGATGACGGCGACCGTCTGCGTCGAGACGGAGAGCACCGTCAGCACACCGGCGGGAGAGGCTATGCCGGCGCGGTCGCTCTCGCGTCGGATCAGCGACATCGCCGACGGGTATCCGGCGCAGGTGCCGAATCCGAGGATGACCCGCGCCACGACGAGCACCCAGAGGGCGGGCGCAAGCATGCCGATGATCCCGGCGATGCCGGTGAGCGAGACGCCCACGAGGTAGACCGGCCGGGGGCCGAACCTGTCGACGAGGCGACCGACGACCGGCTGACCGATCGCCGTGGCGACGTAGAGCGCCGAGACGAGCCAGGCTGTCTGGGCCGCGGGGGCGCCGAAGGCCAGCGCGATGGGCACGAGCGCGACGGCGATGATCGACGAGTTGATGGGGTTGAGGATCGCACCGAGCATCATCGACGGCAGCAGCCGACGGTCGAAGCGGTCGGCCGGCGGGCGACGCCGCCCGGCGGGTACGGCGACGGCGCCGGTCACCGGTCGGCGACCCGGTCGAGCACGGCCGCGGCGCGGATCAGCAGCTGGCGTTCCTGCTCGGTGCAGACCTCGTCGAGTCGTCCGACGATCCACTCCCCGCGGGCGGCGCGGTTGCCCTCCTCGACCTGGGCGCCGGCGGCGGTCAGGGTGACGACCTGTCGCCTGCCGTCCGTCGGGTCCGGCGTGCGCAAGATGAGTCCGCGCTGCTCGAGCGCCAGGAGCGTCGCGGCCATCGACTGCGGACGGATGCCCTCGAGCTGCGCGAGACCGGCGGCGGTGGCGGCCTCCCCCTTGCTGAGCCTCACGATGACGGATGCCTGGCTCGGCGTGAGGTCGTCGTCGGTGGCGACCTCCTGCATGCGTCGCCGCAGTCGACCGAACGCGACCCGGATGTCCTGGGCGGCGGTCACGGCGGAGGCGGAGTGCGCAGTCATATTCGACAGTCTAGCCTGTTCAGTTTGACCTGCCCAGTTCCGCCTGCTTATCGTGTCGTCATGACGACCTCACGCCCCGCCCTCCTGCTCATGGACTTCCAGCCCGCGATCGTCGCCCGCGGCGGGAGCCCCGAGATCTTCGCCGCCGCACGCACCGCCCTCGACGCGGCCCGCAGCCACGGCATCCCGGTGTTCTTCGTGCGCGTCGCATTCCGGCCCGGCTTCCCCGAGGTGCCGCAGAGCAACGTCGCCTTCACCGCCCTCGCCGCCGCCGCCGGCGACGCGCTCACCGAGCAGAGCCCCGCGACGCAGATCATCGCCGAGCTCGCACCACTGCCGAGCGAGCCCATCGTCACCAAGCGCCGCTACAGCGCCTTCACCGGCAGCGACCTCGACGTGCTGCTTCGCGGCCAGGGCATCACCCATCTCGTGCTGGCGGGCATCTCGACCAGCGGGGTCGTGCTCTCGACCTTCCGCCAGGCGTTCGACCTCGACTACGGCCTCACGGTGCTCTCCGACGCGAGCGGCGACGGCGACTCCGAGCTGTCCGAGCTGCTGCTCACCCGCGTCTTCCCGCGCCAGGGCACCGTCGTCACCGCGGCCGAATGGGTCGCCGGACTGGAGTGAGCAGGGGCGCTCTCAGCGCACGCGGAGCACGCCCGGATCGATGCGGGCGGTGAAGCGGGTGACCTCCCCGATCTCCTCACCGTCGATCTCGAATGCGCGCGGCTCGGCGAGGGTGATCTCGATGCGGGTCGCCTGCACGTGACGCATCGTCTCCGTGCTCACGGCGTCGTCGGCACCCCCGAACACGCGACGCAGACCGTTGTCCCACACCACGGCCTTCAGGTTCGCCGCCCACTCGAGCATGCCGGTCGCGCTGACGGCGAGGAGGTCGAGCGTGCCGTCATCGGGTGCCGCGTCGGGCAACAGGGTGATGCCGCCCTGGATGGTGCCGCAGTTGCCGATCAGCACGGTGTGGGCGGATGCCTCGACCGCCTCCCCACCATCGACGACCGCCGTCACCCCGACGAGCTCCGTCGCCGAGATCGCACGGCCCATCGCCTCCACGTAGGCGAGCCATCCGGCGCGCTTCTTCAGGTCGTCGCTGGTCTCGGCGAGCATGTGGGCATCGAGTCCGAAGCCGACCATCACGACGAACCCGTGGGTCTCGATCGCTCCGTCACGGTCGATGTCGACCCAGCCGAGGTCGATCTGCCGGGCGGATGCCTCGACGGCCCGGGTGAGCGCGGCCTTCACGCTGCCGAGCGGCACCCCGAGGTTGCGCGCCAGCAGGTTCCCGGTCCCCTGCGGCACGATGGCGAGCTCGGTGTCCGTACCCGCGAGCACCTCCGCGACAGCTCGAACGGTGCCGTCGCCGCCGGCGGCGATCACCAGCGTGCAGCCGTCGGCGAGCGCCGCGCGGGCGGGCCCCTGACCCGGGTCATCCGGAGTCGTCTCGAACCACGACGCATCCGTCACGCCGACCGCGGCGAGCGACTTCTCGAGCTGCTCGCGCTCGATCTTGCTGGGATTGAACACGATTCCGATGCGCGCGGGGGTCACACGCCCATTCTGTCTGGTCAAATCACCGACGGGAGGCGGATAATACGTGCCATGCCCCGCCCCGGATACTCGGCTATCTCCAGCTTTTCGCGCGTGCGCATCCTGCACCTGCTGCAGGAGAGCCCCCAGCGCACCATCAGCGACCTGTGCGAGATCACGGGCCTGCATCCGAACACGGTGCGCGAGCACGTGCAGCGGCTGATCGACGGCGGGTACGTCGTGCCCGAGGTCGAGAAGCGCACGACGCGCGGCCGCCCGCGCGTGCTCTACTCGGCCGCCGATGGCGTGCAGGACTGGAGCCCGATCGCCGCCCGCAAGGCGCGCGACGCTGCCGAGCGCGGCGACCTGATGCGGCGCGTCATGCCCTGGACCGACGATCACGCCCTCGAGAACGACGCCGTGCACCAGCTCGACGCGCTCGTGGAGGACCTCGGCGACGCCGGCTTCGACCCGGTCGTCGACCAGCACCAGCTCACCGTCGACCTGAGCCCGTGCCCGCACGCGGGCACGGAGAGCGGAAACCGCTCCGTGCTGTGCGCCGTGCACCTCAACCTCATGGACGGCGTCCTCGCGCAGGCACGGGGACCGCTGCGGGTCGAGGGCATGGCCCCGTCGTGCAACCCGCACGACTGCGTCGTGCACCTGACCCGCTGACCCGACCGGCCGGGCTCAGCCGCCGATCGCGTTCATGCCGCGGCGCGGCTGCACGAACCCGGGTTCGTCGATGCCGTGCGAACGCCGCTTTCCCGCGACGCACGCGCGCAGCACCTCGTCGATGTCTCCGACCGCGCCGCCGCGCAGCACGGGCACCAGGTCGTACTCTGACCGCGAGAACAGGCAGTTGCGCAGCTGACCGTCGGCGGTCAGTCGCAGTCGGTCGCACCCCGCGCAGAACGGCGCAGTCACGGAGGCGATGACCCCGACCGATGCCGGACCGCCATCGAGCAGGAAGCGCTCAGCGGGGGCGTGCTCGCGCTCGCCCGCCGGCACGAGCCGCCAGCGCTCACCGAGCGCGTCGAGGATCTCCTCGCGGGTGACCAGCTGCGTGCGGTCCCACGTGTGCGAGACATCCAGAGGCATCTGCTCGATGAAACGCAGCTCAGCCCGGATCGAGAGCGCGAACTCCACCAGCTCGACCAGCTCGTCGTCGTTGACGCCCCGCATGGCGACGGCGTTCAGCTTCAGCGGGGCGAGAGCGGATGCCGCCGCCCCCCGCACGCCCGCGAGCACCTCGTCGAGGCGGTCTCGACGAGTGAGGGCGGCGAAGCGATCGCGGCGGAGGGTGTCGAGCGAGATGTTGACGCGGGCGAGCCCGGCGTCGATGAGCTCGGGGAGACGCCGGTCGAGCCCGATGCCGTTCGTCGTCATCGCGACCTCGACCGGTCCCCCGGGCCCTTCGAGCACCGACAGGCGGGAGACGATCTCCGCGAGGTCGCGGCGCAGCAGCGGCTCCCCGCCCGTCAGGCGCAAGGTGTTCACGCCGGCGGCGACGGCCACCGCGGCGATCTGCACGATCTCATCGACGGTGAGGATGCTCTCGCGCGCGAGCCACTCGTTGCCCTGCTCCGGCATGCAGTAGGTGCAGCGCAGCGAGCAGCGGTCGGTCAGGGAGATCCGCAGGTCGCTGTGCACCCGGCCGTGGGTGTCGACGAGCGGCGCGGTCATGTCTCGAGGCTAATGCCGCGGCATCCACCCGGGACGCGATCGGCCCCGAGCGCGGGCCAAAGGATCAATTATTCACGGCGAAGCTCCAGGGGCCTCACGGCAGCAAGCTGGGAGACTCCTTAGTGAGCCGAGACACGGCTCCGCCGGCCACGCCGACGCGCTGTGCACCCTCTGTAGGAGGCGACTTTCCATGGATCTTCTCGATCCGCTCGCACTGGCCCGCTGGCAATTCGGGCTCACGACGCTTTACCACTTCCTCTTCGTTCCGCTGACGCTGGGCATGGGCCTGGTCGTCGCCATCTTCCAGACGACCTGGGTGCGCACCGGCAACGTGCGGTGGCTGCAGCTGACCCGACTGTTCGGAAGCCTGTTCCTCATCAACTTCGCGATGGGCGTCGTCACCGGCATCGTGCAGGAGTTCCAGTTCGGCATGAACTGGTCGGACTACTCGCGCTTCGTGGGCGACGTCTTCGGCGCCCCGCTCGCGTTCGAGGGTCTGCTCGCGTTCTTCCTCGAGGCGACGTTCCTCGGGCTCTGGATCTTCGGCTGGGACCGCCTGCCGAAGAAGCTGCACCTCGCGACGATCTGGATCGCGTGGGCGGGCGCCAGCATCTCGGCGTACATCATCCTCGCGGCCAACGCGTGGATGCAGAACCCGGTCGGCTACACGATGTCCGCCGACGGCAAGCGCGCCGAGATGACCGACATCTTCGCAGTGGTCACCAACAGAGTGGCTCTCGCGACGTTCCCGCACACGATGTTCGCGTCGTTCATGTTCGCGGCCGGCGTCGTGATCGCCGTCGCCGCGTGGCACCTGTCGCGCAAGCAGCACATCGACATCATGCGTCCGGCACTGCGGTTCGGGCTCTGGTTCATGATCGCCTCGTTCGTCGGCGTGTTCATCGCGGGCGATCTGCTGGGCCTCCAGATGGTGGCGACCCAGCCCATGAAGATGGCCTCCGCCGAGGCGCTGTACAACACGGCCTGCGGGGCGAATGCCTCGTTCTCGATCTTCTCGCTCGGCACACCAGACGGCACCCAGGAGATCTGGTCGCTGCGCGTGCCGTACCTGCTCGCGTTCCTCTCCGAGCACGACTTCACAGCGTGCGTGCAGGGCATCAACGACCTGCAGGCCCAGTACACGACGCAGTGGGGTCCCGGCGACTACACGCCCACCATCTGGATCACCTACTGGTCGTTCCGCTGGATGATCGGCTTCGGCGGACTCGCGGCCGTGATCTCGGCTGTCGGCCTCTGGCTCACCCGCAAGAACGCGAAGCGGCCCGTCCCGACGTGGGCGTGGAAGGTCGCGATCTGGAGCGCGCCGCTGCCGCTGTTCGGCATCCTCGTCGGCTGGATCTTCACCGAGATGGGACGGCAGCCCTGGATCGTGTTCGGCCTGATGAGAACCGCGAACGGCGTCTCGCCCAATGTGCCGGGCTGGACGGTACTGATCTCGCTGATCGCCTTCACCGCGATCTATGCCGCGCTCGCGGTCGTCGAGTTCCGCCTCATCGTCAAGACCGCGAAGGCCGGCCCGTTCCCGATCCTCGGGGGCAAGTCCGGTGAGTTCGAGGGCGGCGAGAAGCGCGAGGCCGACGCCGACGACATCCACATCCCCACGACGGTCTACTGAGCGGAAAGGAACATCATCATGGACCTCTCATACCTCTGGTTCTGGATCGTCGGAGTGCTCTTCGTCGGCTACTTCGTGCTCGACGGCTTCGACTTCGGCGTGGGCATGTCCCTGCCCTTCCTCGGCAAGGACGACATCTCCCGTCGCCAGGTGATCAACACGATCGGCCCCGTCTGGGACCTCAACGAGACTTGGCTGATCGTGGCGGGCGCGTGCCTGTTCGCCGCCTTCCCGGAGTGGTACGCCACCCTGTTCAGCGGCTTCTACCTCGCGCTGCTGCTGATCCTGCTCTCGCTGATCCTGCGCGGCGTCTCGTTCGAGTACCGGCACCGCGGGGCATCCGAGAAGTGGAAGCGGCGCTTCGACACCCTCATCGTGATCGGCTCCGTGCTCCCCGCGCTCCTGTGGGGTGTCGCGGTCGCCAACATCGTGCAGGGGGTGCCGCTGGATGCCGACCACAACTTCACCGGGTCCCTTCTGACGCTGCTCAACCCCTACGGGCTGCTCGGCGGGGTCACCCTCGTGCTCGTCTTCTTCACCCACGGTCTCTACTTCGTTGCCCTGAAGACCGACGGTCAGGTGCACACCGACGCGAAGCGCCTCGCCACCAAGGCGGGTGTGGTCACGGTCGTGGTCGCGGCGGCGTTCCTCATCTGGACGATCGTCATGGCCGCCTCGAAGGGTGCCCCGGCGCTCGGGTTCGCGATCGCCGCCGCCGCGATCGCCGCGGTCGCCCTCATCGCGTCGATCCTGGCGAACCTTCGCGACAAGCAGGGCTGGGCCTTCACGTTCGGCGTATTGACCGTCGCGTTCGCGGTGCTGACCCTGTGGTTCTCGCTCTTCCCGAACGTGATGCCCTCCACCACCGACCCGGCGGGCACCCTCACGATCGAGAACGCGTCGAGCACGCCGTACACGTTGACGATCATGACCTGGGCGGCGTTCATCTTCCTGCCGCTCGTGCTGCTCTACCAGGGCTGGACGTACTGGGTCTTCCGCAAGCGCGTCACCCGCAGCTTCATCGAGAAGGCGGCGGCGTCGGCACACTGACCGAGTCCTCACCCACGCGGATGCCGCGGCCCCTCCCCGGGCCGCGGCATCCGTCGTCGTGGGCGAGGTGGTTTTGCCCGGCGGCGCTCGCAGGTGCCGTCCGGGCGCATGAGGCAGGATCGAAGACGTGACCCCCGACGGACCGGCCGATCCCCCCGTGCGGCGGGGACCCCTGGATCCGCGTCTGCTGCGGTACGCGCGCGCGACCCGCGGGTTCCTCGCGGTGCAAGCGGCGATCGTGCTGGCGCAGAGCGGTGTGATCGTGGGGTTCGCATGGGTGGTCTCCCGCGCGCTCACCGGCGCGATCGGCGGTGCGCCGATCGGCGAGCTGCTGCCGCTCGTCGCGGCGGGTGCAGCGCTCGTGCTGGTGCGCGGGGTGTTGATCGCGGCGTCGGAGCGGGTGTCGGCGGCAGGGGCCGCGCGCGCGTCGCTCCAGCTGCGCGCCGCCCTCATCGCCGCCGTCGAGAAGCTCGGTCCCGCGTGGCTGTCGCAGCGCAGCACCACCGCGTTGGCGGTGACCGCCGGGCACGGACTCGAGGCGCTCGACGCCTACTTCGGGCGCTACCTCCCGCAACTGGTGGCGACGGCGATCACCATGCCGATCGTCATCGGCGCGATCCTGCTGGCCGACCCGCTGTCGGCGGTGATCGTCGTGCTCACGATGCCGCTCATCCCGATCTTCATGGTGCTCATCGGTCTCGCGACCGGCGCAGTGCAGCGCCGGCAGTTCGACACGCTCACCACCCTCGCGACCCGGTTCGCCGACACCGTGCAGGGACTCGGCACGCTCAAGATCTTCGGCCGTCAGCACCGTGCCGCCGACAGTATCGACGAGGTGACCGGGCGCTACAAGCGCGAGACGATGTCGGTCCTGCGGGTGTCGTTCCTCTCGGGTTTCGCGCTCGAGTTCCTCGCATCCATCTCGGTCGCCATCGTCGCGGTGACGATCGGCTTCCGGCTCCTCGACGGTGAGATGGTGCTGCTCGTGGGCCTGTTCGCCCTGCTCCTGGCCCCCGAGGCGTATCTGCCGCTGCGGCAGGTGGGTGCACAGTTCCACGCGTCCGCCGAGGGGATGGCCGCGACATCCGGCATCTTCGCGGTGCTCGACGCCGCGCGCGCTCAGGGCGATCGGACGCGCACCGTCACCGCCCCCACGGCGGAGGGGGGTGCGCTTCTGACGGCGCGCGGGCTGCGGGTTCCGCGCGGCGAGCGGATGATCGGTCCGATCGACCTCGACGTGCGCGCGGGCGAGGTCGTGCTGCTCGAGGGGGCCAGCGGGGCGGGGAAGTCGAGCGTCATCGCGGCACTGCTCGGCTTCGCCCACGCGGAGGGCGAGATCAGCGGCGGCGCGCGCGAGGCCATCGCGTGGATGTCCCAGCGCGCCGGGCTGCTCTCGGGAACCGTGGCGGAGAATGTGGCGCTCGGCGCCGACACCCCCGATGCCGTGCTCGTCGCCCGATGCCTCACCGATGCCGCGGCGGGCGATGTCGACGCGGGCATCGTGCTGGGCGCTGGCGGGGCGGGGCTCTCGGGCGGACAGGCTCAGCGCGTCGCGCTGGCGCGCGCCCTGTATCGGCTGCGCGCGACCGACGCCCGGGTGCTCGTGCTCGACGAGCCCACGAGCGCCCTCGACACGGACACGGAAGCTCACGTGTGGGCGTCGGTGCGGGCTGCCGCCGATGCCGGCGCCGGCGTGCTGCTGGTCTCCCACCGCCCGAGCGCGCGGACGATCGCAGACCGCCGGGTGGCCGTGGCATCCGTTCTCGTGCTGCCTGCGGAGGTGCCACAGTGAGCACCGTCAGCGACTCGCGCACCGCCGAGACCGCGCGCATCCTGCGCGACGCGCAACCGTCCGCCCGCCGCTTCTCCCCCGCCGTGCTCACGGGGTTCGGCACCGCCATCAGCTCGATCGCGCTGCTGGCAGCGAGCGGATGGCTCATCACCCGCGCCGCGGAGCAGCCGAGCGTCATCTTCATCTCGGCGGTCGTCGTCGCAGTGCGCGCGTTCGCGATCGGGCGCGGCGTGTTCCGCTACGGCGAGCGCCTCACGAGTCACGACGCGGCCCTCGGGCAGCTCGCGCGGGTGCGTGCCGGGCTGGTGCGACGCCTGGTGCCCCTGGCCCCCGACGGCCTCGGCGGCGCCCGCCGCGGCGCCCTGCTGTCGAACCTCGTCGACGATGTCGAGGAGCTGCAGAACCTGCCGCTGCGCGTCGTGCTGCCCCTCGCCGTGGCCGCGACCACGAGCCTCGCGAGTGTCGTGTTCGTGGCGTTCGTCTCCCTTCCCGCCGCGGCCGTGCTGCTCGGATGCCTCGTGCTCGCGTTCGCTCTCGCGGTCTGGGTGGGGGCCGCGCTCGGCGCTCGCGCCGAGCGCTCACTCGCCCCGCTGCGCTCACGACTCTCCGACGCGCTCGTGGACGAGCTCGGGGCGCTCGACGTCCTCCAGGCGTACGGCGCCCAGGCCGCGGCATCCGCTCGGGTGCGGATCGCCGATGAGGCGCTGCGTCGCGCGACAGTGCGCCGCGCGACGGCACAGGGCGCGACGAGCGGAGCGGTGTCGCTGGTGGCGGGCCTCGCCTCGCTGCTGGTGCTGCTGTCGGCGCAGCCCGCATTCGCGGGCGGAAGCATCGACGGGCCCTGGCTCGCGCTCATCGTGCTCATGCCCATGGCGATCTTCGAGGTGTTCGGCCCCGTGCCGCTCGCCCTCGCGTCCTGGCGGCAGGTGCGCGGCGCGGCCCAGCGCATCGCCGACACCGTGCCGGCAGAGATCCCGGCCGAGCTCGTGCGCGACGAGCCCGCCCTGACCGGCGAGGCGCCGCCGCTCGGCACGGGACTCTCGCTGCGCGGCATGAGCGCGGCCTGGCCGCAGCGCGCGGGTGCCCGCGATGAGGCCGACGACGCGGGCCGACTCGTCGACGTCAGCCTCGATGTCGCGCCCGGCGAGCGGGTTCTCGTGACCGGCCCGAGCGGTGCGGGAAAGACGACGCTCGCCCACGTGCTGGTGCGCTTCCTCGACTACAGCGGCTCGTTCACCATCGGCGGACGCGAAGCGTCCACGCTCGCCGGCGATGACCTGCGACGCACGATCGGCCTCGTCGAGCAGAACCCGTACCTGTTCGACGAGTCGATCCGGCAGAACCTGCTGTTCGCCGACGACGGCGCCTCCGACGCGCATCTGTGGGCGGCGCTCGGTCGGGTCGGCCTCGAGGACTGGGCACGCGACCGCGGCGGCCTCGATTCACGACTGGGCGAACGCGGTGCGCTCGCCTCGGGCGGGCAGGCGCAACGTCTCGCGCTGGCACGCGCCCTCCTCGCCGACTTCGCGGTGCTGGTGCTCGACGAGCCCACCGCGGGGGTCGACCCCGCGGCATCCGACGCGCTCCTCGACGACCTGCTCACCGCTGTCGGCGACGACCACGCCGTCGTGCTCGTCTCGCACGTCGCCGTGCCCGCTCACCTCATCGATCGCGAGGTGCGCATCGTCGCGGGCAGGATGACCGCATGAGCGACCCCGTCAGCGTGCGCGAAGCCCGCCGCGAGGACGCCTGGGGCATCGCCCGCGTGCGCGTGGACACCTGGCGCGTCGCCTATGACGGACTCATCGACGACCGGATCCTCGCGGCGCTCGACCCCGAACGCGAGGGGCACCGGCGCGCCGAGCTCTGGCTCGAGAACACCGCAGCTGCCGGCGCCGCTCAGTTCGTCGCAGAGCAGAACGGAGTGATCGTCGGATGGGCGGCCGTCGGCGCCTGCCGCGACGACGACCGACCCGGCACCGGCGAGCTGCACGCGATCTACGTGCACCCCTCGCTCTGGTCGGCCGGCGTCGGGCATGAGCTCCTCGCCGCGGGCACGGCATCACTGCGTTCGTCGGGGTTCGCCGAGGCATCCCTGTGGGTGCTCGACCGCAACGAACGCGCGGCCCGCTTCTACGAACGGCACGGGTGGATCGAGGACGGCGTCGTCAAGAGCGAGCAATCTTCTCTCGCCGAGGCCCCGCCCCTCATCGAACGCCGACGCGTCATCCGCTTCGAGTGAGGATGCCGCGGCTCAACGGACGTCACAGAGTCGCTCGGCCGGGACTGCTATAAACGAAGCTCATCACGAAGCGATCCGGGGGGACATCGTGACAGCGGGTGCGCAGGGGGAACACGATTCGCTCGAGGAGTTCGCGGCGGGCCTGCGGCAGCTGCGGCTCGAGGCGGACAGCCCGACGCTGGAACGCCTGCATCGCGAGACGGGAGTCTCCCGCACCGTGCTCTCCGAGGCCTTCAACGGCAGGAAGCTGCCGTCGGCGCGCACGGTCGATCGGATCGCGGTCGCGTGCGGCGGCGATGCCCGCGCGTGGGCGACACGGCGCGACCGACTCGCACAGCGCGATGCTCCGCCGCCTGCGGCCAGAACCATCCGGCCCGCGCCCGTCACCGTGGCGCGACGTGTCGCGCTCGTGTGGGCAGCGGCCGCGTTCGTGCTCGGGACCGTTGTGACGGCGGCCATCGCTCTCACCGTCACCCACGTGGCTCGAGGCACAGCGCCGCCGCCTTCCGTCGCGGTGCGGGACGGCAGCGACCCGGCATCGACCTCCTGCGCCAACGATGCCCGCGTCGTCACCGGCGACGTGCGGGACAGCGGGCGCGTGGAGATCGAGATCCTGTGGTCCGACGCCTGCTCTGCCGCCTGGGCGCGGGTGAGTCGAGACGATGGCACCGATCGGGGCGCGACCCTCTCCGTCGCGATCTATCCGCAGAGCGCACCCGGCGGACCGCACCGGCAGAGCATCACGGTTCAGGGTGGAACCGTCGCGACCACTCCGCTGCTCGTGCGGGTATCGGCCGACGAGCGACTGTGCGCGACGGGTGCGGTGACGGTGGCGGGCACCCCGGTCGAGCTCGGCACGCCGATCTGCATCTGACCGGCCGCGGAGGCCGCTCAGCCGAGCACGACACCGAACGCCTGCGTGCCCGGTTGCGACGGCAGGCGGGTGAACCCCAGCCGATCGTAGAAGCCGAGGGCAACGGCGTTGTCCGCCGCGGCCACGAGGTGGAGTCCTGGCACGCCGGCATCAGCGAGCGCCGCCCGCTGCGCGTCGATGAGACGGCGCCCCCAGCCGGCACCCTTGGCCTCGGGGAGCAGGTCGATGTGCAGGTGCGCCGGATACGTGTCGGCGAACGGCTCGGCGCCCGCGCGCCGGCCGTCGGCGTAACGCCGCAGTTCCGCCTCGCGGTGCGACAGGCCCGGGGCATCCGGCTCACGACGACGCACCGGCCACCAGTCGGTGCGGAACCACTCCTCGAACGCATCGGTGTCGGGAGCGGCGACGCAGTACCCGACCACGGCATCGTCCGCGTCCGCGATGACGAAGGCAAACTCGGGATGTCGCACCGTGTACGGCAGCGCGAAGACGTCGGCCCACAGCGCGTCATCCGACAGCAGGCCGGTCGCGTCGCCGCCGAGATCGGCGGTACGCAGGCATACGTCCGCGATCCGCGGGCGGTCGTCGGCACGGAGGGCGCGGAGCGTGTGGGGCATCCGCGCAGACTATCGGCCGCCCCGAACTCGTCTCCGCACCCGGAGTTGCCACGTGATGCGCCCGGACGCAACCCCTGCCGCGCAGCGGGATGGGGTGATATACACGGACTGTCGGTACTGGGGAAGAAGTATCGGCGTCATGCGCGAGCAGCTGTCGGAGGGCTGGTGCCATGGAGGGGATGAATCGTGTCGAAGATGATGTCAGTGCTTTCGCTGCCGACCTGAGAAGGCTGCGGCTGCATGCCGACAACCCGACCCTGACGCGTCTGCAGCACACGTCGGGGGTGTCCAAGAGCGTGCTCTCGGAGGCCCTCGCGGGTCGGCATCTGCCGTCGGTGCGCACCGTCGACGCGCTCGTGCGCGCGCTCGGTGACGGCGATCACCGCGACGACTGGATCAGCCGCCGCGACGAGCTTGCGGAGCAGCGGATGCCGACGCTCGAGCATCCGAGCGGGCCGATCCCCAGGGGCGCGGCGCCGATCGCGAACGATCTGCAGCGCAGCGTCACCGCGAAAGCCACGGTCGCGATCGCCGGTGTCGCACTGATCGCGGGCGTGGCGCTCGGGTCGTGGTCGACCGCGTGGATCCTGTCGCTGCGCTGATCAGCGCGGACCGGGCGCCCCGTTGTCACGCAGCCAGCCGGCCTCGCCGGCGAGGGCGGCACTGAACGCGGTCGCGGGGGCCGCGAGCACGTCGGCTGTGGCGGCGAGCTGAACGATATGGCCTGCCTCGAGCACGCACAGCCGCGCCGCGAGCGCGACCGCGTCGGCGACATGGTGCGTGGCGAGCACCGTGGTGGTCGCCGGCAGCGACGCGATGGCGGCGCGTACATCCTGCGCGGTGAGCGGGTCGAGCGAGGTGGACGGCTCGTCGAGCAGCAGCACGTCGGGCTCCGTGACGATCGCGCGGGCGAGGGCGACCCGCTGCCGCTGACCGCCG
The DNA here is from genome assembly GCF_000956535.1 of Microbacterium ginsengisoli. Classification (GTDB taxonomy): domain Bacteria; phylum Actinomycetota; class Actinomycetes; order Actinomycetales; family Microbacteriaceae; genus Microbacterium; species Microbacterium ginsengisoli. The sequence continues at coordinate 29,824 of NZ_JYIY01000071.1, forward strand.
GACAAGGCGTCGGGACGACGGGATGCCGCGGCCCCCACACCGAGCCGGTCGAGCCAGTCCTGCGCGCGTGCACGCGCGACCGACCGGGGCACCCCGCGCGCCCGTGGCCCGAATGCGACGTTGTCGAGGGCGCTGAGGTGCGGGAACAGGTGGGGGTCCTGCGAGAGAAGCACCATGCGACGCCGCGCCGGGGGCACCGTGCGCGCGGGCGTTGACAGCTCGCGCCCGCCCACCGCGATGCGGCCGTCGTCCAGCGGCACGAGACCGGCGAGGGCGCCCAGCAGGGTCGACTTGCCCGCACCGCTCGGCCCCATGACCGCGATCGTCTCGCCGGGTGCGACGGCGAGGGCCGCGTCGAGGGCGAAGCCGTCGCGGCGCACGACGACCCGGGCGTCGAGCGAGGAGGTCATCGCACGCTCCCGAACCGCCACGCCCGCACGGCGACGAGCACCGCGATCGAGGTGACGAGCAGCAGCAGCGATAGCGCGACGGCCGTGGAGGTGTCGACGCCGGCCCCGTTGAACGCGGTGTAGATCGCGAGCGGCATGGTCTGCGTCACTCCCGGTGCGTTGCCCGCGAACAGCGCCGTCGCACCGAACTCGCCCATCGCCCGCGCGAAGCACAGGACCGTGCCGGCGACCAGCCCCGGGGCGGCGAGCGGAAGGGTGACACGCCGCAGCACGGTCCAAGGTCCGGCGCCGAGCGATGCGGCCGCGACCTCATACCCCGATCCTCGGGCGCGCAGCGCACCCTCGAGGGACAGCACGAGGAACGGCAGCGCGACGAACACCTGCGCGATCACGACAGCGGTCGTCGTGAACGGAAGTCGCACGCCGATGCCCGCGAGCAGGATGCCGCCCCATCCGTTCCGTCCGAACAGATACAGCAGCGCCACGCCGCCCACCATCGGCGGCAGCACGAGCGGCACGGTCACGGCCGCACGCAGCACCGCGGCGAGGCGCGGGCCCGACCGGGCGATGAGCAGTGCGAGCGGAGCACCGAGCACGAGGCATCCGAGGGTCGCGACGACCGCTGTCGACAGCGAGAGCCCCAGCGCCGACAGCGCGTCGGGCGACGTGATGTCCGCCGGGAGCGTCGCCCAGTCCACCCGAGCGACCAGCGCGGCGAGCGGCACGACGAGAAGCGCCAGCCCGAGCACGGCCGGCACCACGAGCACCCGCGGAAGTGTGCGGGTGCCGTGCGCGCCGGCGCGGCGTCGGATCACGGGGCTCCGAAGCCGTAGCTCTGCAGGATCTGCTCACCCGCCGCGCTCGTCACGAACGCCGTGAAGGCGGCCGCCGCGGTCGGATTCGGGGCGCCGGCGAGGGCGGCGATCGGGTACTCGTTGACGACCTGGTCGGCTCCGGCGGGGACGATGGCGGTCACACCGCTCGCCCCGCGCACGTCGGTCGCGTAGACGAGGCCGGCGTCGGCCGCACCGGATGACACCTTCGTGAGCACGGCGGTGACGTTCTGCTCCTGGCTGACAGGGGTCACGGAGACGCCCTGGTTCTTCAGCAGGGTCTGGGACGCCGAGCCGCACGGCACGGCCGGCGCGCACAGCACGACCGGCACCCCCGGGCGCGCGAGGTCGGCGAGGGTCGCGATGCGCGCGGGATTCGCCGAGGGAACCGCGATCACGAGCGTGTTGGTCGCGAAGTTCTGCGGGGAGGAGGCGAGTTTCGCGTCCGTGACCTTCGTCATGTTCTTGGTGTCCGCCGACGCGAACACGTCGACGGGCGCGCCCTCGACGATCTGGGTGGCGAGCGTCGACGAGCCGTCGTAGACGATCGGCTTGACCGTGACCTGCGGATACTCGGCCTCGAACGCCGTCGCGACAGCCTGGAAGGCGTTGCGCAGTGATGCGGCCGCGTAGATCGTGAGGTCACCGCTGGGGGCGGCGGCGACCGACGAGCTCGCCGACGGGGTCGCCGAGCTCGATGCGTCGCTCGCGCACGCCGTGGCGCCGAGCAGGACGGATGCCGCGGCGACCGCGGCAAGGATGAGGCGACGGGCGTTCATGGGCAGCTGCTCCTCGGGTGCGAGTGGGGTCTCAGGGCTTCGGGGTCTCGACGATGACGGTCGTGGCTTTCACGATCGCGACGGCGAGCGAGCCCGGTTCGAGTGCGAGGTCGCGTGCGGCTTCGGCTGACATGAGGGAGACCACGCGGTGCGGTCCCGCCTGAATGTCGACCTGCGCCATGATGCCGTCGATCTCGACGCGCGTGACGAGCCCCGAGAAGCGGTTGCGGGCGCTCGAGAGCCCCTCCGCAGGATCGGCGGGCTGTCGCCGGCGCTCGACGACGAACTCCGCGAGCGCGGCGCCGTCGATCTCGATGGGCGTGGCGTCGGTGGCTGCGAGAAGCCCGTGGTCGATCCAGCGGCGAACCGTGTCGTCGCTCACGCCGAGCAGGCGCGCGGCCTGGGCGATCTTGTAGGAGGGCACGAGAGCGATCGTATCCGCATCTGCGGCGCGATCCGGACGAGGTGATCGCACCTGCGGATTCCAGATCTCCTCTGTCTCCGCGGGGCTAGCCTGTGGACATGCCCTTCGCGCCCCTCGTCGACCCCGTCGAGGACCTTCCCGCCGACGAACGGGTGCGCACAGCCCGCCACCGGGTCATGTTCGACTTCGGGGATGCCGCCCAGCGCCGGCTCGCGGCCGCGCACGTCGCCGTGGTGGGTGCCGGCGGGCTGGGGTCGGCGGTGATCCTCGCGCTGGCCGCGGCCGGCGTCGGCACGCTCACCGTCATCGATGACGACGACGTCGACCTCTCCAACCTGCAGCGCCAGGTGCTGCACCGTCGCGGAGATGTCGGTGCGCCCAAGGTCGACAGCGCGGTGCGTGCCGCCGCCGACCTGTCCGCGACCCGGGTGATCGCCCGGCGCGCACGTCTCGACACGCGCAACGCCGCCGATCTGCTCGCCGGCGCGCACGTGATCGTCGACGGCAGCGACACGTTCGACACGCGACGCGCGGTGGCCGCGGCATCCGAGTCCGCGGGCCTCCCCCTCGTGTGGGGCACCGTGCAGGAATTCGCCGGCCAGGCCACCGTGTTCTGGTCGAGGCCGAGCGCAGGCACGCCGATCGTGCTCGACGACCTGTACCCCGCGGCATCCGTCGGCACACTCCCGTCGTGCGCGGAAGTGGGCGTCTTCGGCCCGCTCTGCCTGCAGATCGGCGCCGTGCTGGCCACCGAGACCGTGAAGCTCGTCACCGGCGTCGGCGAGCCGCTCCTCGGCCGGGTGCTGCTCGTCGACGCGCTGCGCGGCACCCAGCGCGAGGTGCCGCTGCGACCCGCACGGGTGAGCGCATGAGCGGCATGCGTGAGGTCGAGGAGCATCTCGCGGCGATCCTCGCGGCCGTGACCCCCACCGGAGACGAGCGTGTCACTCCCGCCGACGCGCAGGGCCGGGTGCTGCGCGCGGCGGTCGTCGCGCGACTCGACATCCCCGCGTTCGACAACTCGGCGATGGACGGGTTCGCCGTGCGAGCCGACGATGTCGCGTCCCCTCCGGTCACGCTGCGCGTCATCGCCGACCTGCCCGCCGGTTCGGCGCTCGATCCGTCGTTCGGTGCCGGCGAGGCCGTGCGCATCATGACCGGCGCGCCGGTGCCGACGGCGGCCGATGCGATCGTGCCGTTCGAGGACACCGTAGGCGGGCTCGCCGACTCGTTCGGGGAGATCACCGTGACGGCCCCGGCGCGACAGGGCGCATTCGTGCGGCGCCGCGGTGTCGACGTGCGGGTGGGTGACGAGGTCGTTCCCTCGGGAGCCGTGCTCGGCCCCCTGCAGCTGGGCGCCGCGACCGCGGCGGGAGTAACGGACCTCGTGGTCGCGCGACGCCCGCGGGTGGCGATCGTCTCGACCGGCGACGAACTGGTCATGGCGGGTCAGACGCCGGGGCCGGGACGGCTCCCCGACTCGAACGGGGTGCAGCTCGCCGCACTCGCGCTCGAGGCCGGCGCCGAGGTCGCCTTCCGCGCCGTCGTTCCCGATGACGACGCCGCCTTCCTCGCGGCGATAGCCGGCGCGGTGTCGGCGCGCGCCGACCTGATCGTCACGAGCGGCGGCATCAGCGCGGGGGCGTTCGAAGTCGTGAAGACGGCGCTCGCGGCGCCCGACAGCGGCATCGAGTTCGTGCGGGTGCGCATGCAGCCGGGGAAGCCGCAGGCCTTCGGGCGTCTGGCCGCGGGACCGCTGCTGTTCGGGCTGCCGGGCAACCCCGTGTCATCCGCTCTCTCGTTCGAGGTGTTCGTTCGGCCCGCGATCCGGGCGATGGCCGGGGCGCGAGACCTCGCACGGCCGCTGCTGAGGCTCGCGGCGGCGTCCGGGTGGCGAACCCCACCGGGACGCCGCCAGTACCTGCCGGCCGTGATCGACCGCAGCGACCCGGCCGCGTGGACCGTCGCTCCGGCGACGGCGGGCGGGTCGGGATCGCACCTGGCGGGAGGCCTCGCACGCGCCGAGGCGTACGCGATCGTGCCGGCCGACATGGACGAGGTCTCCGCCGGCGACCTGCTCGATGTCATGCTGCTCGGCTGAGCGCTCGACCTCGCCGACGCCGGCCGCCCACGTGGCGGTGCCATGCTGGTGACATGAGCTTCACGCACCTCGACGACGCCGGCCACGCGCGCATGGTCGACGTGACCGCCAAGTCGCCCACCGTGCGCGCGGCGACCGCCCGCGGCTTCGTGCGCTGCGCCCCCGAGGTGGTCGCCGCCCTGCGCGACGGCGCCGTACCCAAGGGCGACGTGCTCGCCGTCGCCCGCATCGCGGGCATCCAGGGCGCGAAGCGCACCCCGGAGCTGCTCCCCCTCGCCCACGTCATCGGTGTGCACGGCGCGGTCGTCGACCTCGACATCGTCGACGGCGGGGTCGAGATCGTCGCCACGGTGCGCACCGCTGATCGCACCGGCGTCGAGATGGAGGCCCTCACCGCCGTCTCGGTCGCCGCCCTCGCGATCGTCGACATGGTGAAGGGGCTCGACAGGGCGACGTCGATCGAGAACGTGCGCATCGTCGCGAAGGAGGGCGGCCGGTCGGGCGCGTGGGTGCGTCCCGGTGAGCTGGACGCGGATGCCGCGGGGAGCCCCCGCGCGTGAGCGTCACCGTGCGCTACTTCGCCGCCGCCGAAGAGATCGCCGGGACTCCGGCCGAGCAGCGCGGCGCCGCGACCGTCGGTGAGCTGCGCGCGCAGCTGCTGGCCGCCCACCCGGGCTTCGACGGCGTCCTCCCGCGGTGCGCGCTGCTCGTCGACGGCGCACGCGTCGATGACGAGCACCTGTTGACGGGCTCCGAGACCATCGACGTGCTGCCGCCGTTCGCGGGCGGCTGAGCGGGAGGCTGCGCCGCGGGCCGGCGTCAGCCCCCGAGCCCCTTCCACAGCGACTCCCCGTCGCTGGTGAGCTGCTTCTTCCATACCGGCAGCTCGAGCTTGATCTGCTCGATCACCTCGCGGCAGACGTCGAACGCCGCCGCCCGGTGCGGCGCCGAGACCGCGATGATGACGGCATCCTCGCCGACCGCGAGCCGACCGATCCGGTGGCTGACCGCGACCCGCGCGACGGTTCCCGCCGCCGCCCGCTCGGCGATCGCGGCGAGTACCGTCTCGGCGTCGGGGTGGGCGGTGTACTCCAGGGCGACGACGGATGCCGCGGCATCCGGATCATGGTCGCGCACCCGACCGATGAAGGTCGTCACGGCGCCACACGCCGGGTCGTCGACGGCGTCGATGTGCTGGGACAGGTCGAGGGACGCGGCGCTGATGCGCGCGAGCACGCACGCGGGCGCGGACGCCGATGCGGCGCTCAATGGTCGCGCCCATCGACCTGGTCGATCACATGACGGGCGATCTCGAGCACGAAGGCGACACCGGCCGAGACGGCGTTCGGAGACCCCGGCAGGTTCACGATGAGCGCACCGCCCGCCAGTCCCGCGACACCCCGCGACAGCGCAGCCGACGGCTTGTCGATCGCCGACCGCCTGCGGATCTCCTCGGCGATGCCGGGAATCTCGGTCTCGAGGATGAACCGCGTCCCCTCGGGGGTCTGGTCGCGCGGACCGATGCCCGTGCCGCCGTTGGTGATGATGAGCCGCACGCCGCTGCCGACCAGGGTGACGAGCGCGCGAGCGACGGAGTCCTTGCCGTCGGCGACGATCATCGCCTCTTCGCACGCCCACCCGGTGCCTCGGAGCGCCTGCACCGCGATGGGACCGGAGGTGTCGGGTCGCTCACCTGAGGCGGAACGGTCCGACACCGTCAGCACGGCCGCCCGGAAGCTCATGGACCCAGGGTACCGCCGCATCATCGAGTGGTCTCGGCCTCGGCGGCGGCAGTGATGCGATTCGCCATGCCCCGGAAGATGGCGCCGTGGAACGGCAGCACCGACAGCCAGTAGAGGCGGCCCGACAGGCCCTGCGGGAAGAACACCGCCCGCTGCGTGTACCGCGCGCCGTCGCCATCGGGAGCGCAGCCGAGCTCGAGCCAGGCGAGCCCCGGCACCCGCATCTCGGCGCGCAGGCGCAGCATCCGCCCGGGCTCGACCTTCTCGACGCGCCAGAAGTCGACGACGTCGCCCTCGACGACCCGGGAGGTGCTGCGGCGGCCCCGCGCGAGGCCGACACCGCCGGCGAGCTTGTCCATCCAGCCGCGCGCCGCCCACAGCAGCGGCGACGAATACCAGCCGTTCGCGCCGCCGATGCCCTCGATCACCGACCACAGCGCCTCCGGTCGCGCCCGTGTCCGGGCCTCGCGACGATCGGTGTAGACGGTGCGACCGGCCCATTCCGGGTCGCTCGGCAGCGGATCGCTCGGCGCACCCAGCACCTCGGCGTCCTGCCAGCTCGTCTCGACGTCGTCGGCGGCGACCCGTCCGAGGGCGAGCCGCACGGCCCGGCGGTACGGCGTCAGTCCGCCGTCGGGACGAGGGATCACCGCATCGACCCGGTGGTCCTTCATGACGCAGTCGTGCTGCAGCGACTCCACGAGTGGCCGCGCGATCGACCGCGGGATCGGGGTGACGAGATTCACCCAGTGCGAGGCGAGGCCGGGGGTCAGCACGGGAAGCGCGGCGATCGCCCGCTGCGGAAGCCCCGCCTCCACCGCGTACCCGTTCATCATCTGGCCATAGCGCAGCACGTCGGGTCCGCCGATGTCGTACGCGCCGGCGGCCGCGGCATCCGCCCGCGCGGCACCCATGAGGTAGTGCAGCACGTCGCGCACCGCGATCGGCTGGATCTGATTGCGCACCCACCGCGGCGCGGGCATGTACGGCAGCACGTCGGTGAGGTGGCGCACCATCTCGAACGACGCCGAGCCCGACCCGATCACGACGCCCGCCTGCAGCGTGAACGTCGGCACCCCACTGTCCGCGAGGATCTCCCCGACCTCGGTGCGTGAGCGCAGGTGCCGCGACAGCCGGCCGTAGGGGTGCAGTCCCCCGAGATAGACGATGCGACCCACGGATGCCGCCGCCCCCGCCGCGGCGATCGTCGCGGCGGCCCGCCGGTCGAGGTCCTCGAAGTGGGTCCCGGCGCTCATGGAGTGGATGAGGTAGAAGAGCACGTCGACATCGCCGGTCGCGGCGGCCGCGGCATCCGCGTCTTCGGCGGAGCCCGGAACGACCTCGACCTGGCCTCCCCACGGGAGTGCCGCGATGCGGGCGGGGTCGCGCGCGAGCACCCGCACCCGATAGCCGGCCGCGAGCAGCCGCGGCACGAGGCGCCCGCCGATGTACCCGGATGCCCCCAGCACGAGCGCGCGCGGCGCCGTGCCGTCCGGACGGGACTCGGCCCGCAGCAGCGGTTCACGCCCGGTCGGGACTGCACGGGGATCGGGCACGCGAGGAGCACCGTCGTCGGGGGCGGCGGACGATCGGGAAGTCGTCATACGCCGACGCTACGCCGGCCGTGCCACCGGAGGTGGGGGCTTGCGCGACGCGGTCAGGGCGTGAGCTGACCGACCGTACGCGGGCGCACGACGAACCAGAGCGCCGCCACACCGATGACGCCGCACACGACCATCACGCCGGCCATCGTCGTCGCCGTGATCGGCGCACCATGCTCGACGAGTCCCGCGAGCGGCGAGATGAGACCGGCGACGCCGAAGTTCGCGGCGCCCAACAGCGATGCCGCCGTGCCGGCGGCGGCACCGTGGCGATCGAGCGCGAGCACCTGCGTGCTCGGGAAGGTGAATCCGGCAGACGTCATGAAGAAGAACAACGGGATCAGCACGCCCCACAGACCCAGCTGCAGCTGGTCGGCGACGATGATCGCGATGCCCGACAGCACCAGAGCCGCGGTGGAGAACGCGAGCACCCACTGCGGACCGAATCGAGCCGCCAGACGCGACGACACCTGCACCCCGACGACCACACCGATCGAGTTCGACGCGAAGACGAGTCCGTACTCCTGGGCGTTCAGACCGAACCCCTGCTGGAACAGGAACGGCGACGACGACAGGTAGGAGAACAGACCCGAGAACGCCATCGCCCCGATGATGAGCACACCGATGACGACGCGGTCTCCGAGCACGCGACGGTAGCGGGCGATGACGGCCCGCCCACCGGGCACGTTGCGGCGCGCGGCCGGGAGCGTCTCGGGGATGATCAGCACCGTGCACACGAGCATCACGAGCCCGTAGGCGGCCAGCACGACGAAGATGCCGCGCCACGGCATCACGGTCAACAGCGCCGATCCCACGAGCGGGGCGAGCACGGGCGCGGTGCCCGACACCAGCGCAAGTCGGCTCAACATCATGACGAGCCGCTTGCCGCCGAAAAGGTCACGGACGACCGCCATCGCGACGACGCCACCGGCGGCAGCGCCCATGCCCATGAACACCCGCGAGATGCCGAGCAGGACCAGATCGGGGGCGATCGCCGCGGCGATGCTCGCGAGCACGTGCAGGGCCGTCACCACGATCAGGGGGATGCGGCGGCCGAACCTGTCGCTCAGCGGGCCGACCAGAAGCTGGCCCAGCCCGAAGCCCAGCATGGTGCCGGTGAGCGTGAGCTGGATGGCTGCCGCCGTCGTCTGGAAGTCGGCCTCGAGCACCGGGAACGCCGGCAGGTAGAGGTCGATCGTGAACGGGCCGAGCGCGGTGAGAGCGCCGAGGATGATGACGTAGAGCGCGCGTCGACGCACCGGGATGGCATCGCCGGGATGCAGCATGATCGGCGCGGTCGCGGGGTTGGCGCCGAGCGTTCGGATGGCGCCGGTGGACGAGGGTACGCGGGGCGTGGACCCGGTGGTGGGGACGACGGGGTTCGGGGCGGTGTTGAGCACGTGGGGATCTTCGTGTTCGCGGGCGGAAGGCCGGGGCCGACGGCGAGGGCCTGCTCGGCCGGGACGTCACGCGTCGCGTTCGTCAGGTGGGGAAACCATGATCGAATCGATTCGGCTGAGAGTTCAAGGATAGCAACTCCCGCGCGTCCCGCAACGGCAGAACGGGGGCGATCCGCTCGGATCGCCCCCGTTCACTGCGTATCTGCCTCAGGCGGCGAGGTCCTTCGCCCGCTGTCCGCGCACGACGAGCGCGTATCCCGTGATGCCGACGATCAGCGCTAGCACGGCGATGCCGAGCATCAGGATGCCGAAGCCGTCCTGATAGGCGCTCACCGCGGCCTGGAACACCGCGGCATCCGGCTTCGCCCCACCCTTGGCGTAGGTGCCGACAGCCGTCAGCGCGTCGGTGATCTGCGAGCTGGACTGACCGCTCGCCCCCAGCCGCGAGACGATGCCGCCGATCGTGAGCTGCGTGACGGCGACCGTCGAGATCGCCGTGCCGAGCGAGTAGAACAGCTGCCCGAAGGCGGTGCGCGAGCTCGTGACCGGTCCGTAGAACTCCGCCGGCGCCTCGCCGAGGATCAGCGTTCCGTAAGGCAGCGCCGCCGCGGTGGCTCCCAGCGCGATGAGGATGCCGGCGGGCACGAAGGCGAGCGGGCTCGTCGCGTCGCGCACGAGCGCGGCGGCGATGAATCCGGCGGCCGCGAAGATGCCGCCGAGGAGGATCGACAGCTGGCTGCTCATCCCGCGGGTCATCAGGCGGCCCAGCACGATCGCACCCACGATCGAGGTGAGCGTGATCGGCAGCTGCCAGATCGCCACCTCGCTGGGGGCCATTCCGAGCACGTACTGCCAGAAGTTCGTCAGCTGCAGGAACGATGCGGCGACGCCGAAGTTGAAGATGAAGCCCGCGCACAGGGCGGCGAGGAACAGGGGCCGACGGAAGAGCGAGACCGGGAAGAACGGGTTGCGCACCCGCGACTGCTGGAAGACGAACGACAGCAGCAGCAGCACGCCGAGCGCCATGATCGCCCAGGTGAGCGGACTGGTCAGCGAGGTCGCGAGCTGCGAGACGCCGTAGAGGAAGACGACCATGCCTGCCACGATCAGCACCTGACCCCATACGTCGCGCGACTCGGTGACCGACGGGGGCGTGTTCGGCAGCAGCGCGAACGCGGCGATGATGCTCAGCGCCGAGAGCACCGGCACGAGCACGAACGCGAGGCGCCAGTCGATGCCGGCGAGGATGCCGCCGCTGAAGGTGAACAGCACGGCCGAGGCGCCCGAGACCGCCGCGAACGTCGCGACGGCGGCAGGAAGTTTTCCGGGCGCGGCGAGCACCTGGATGAATGCGAACGCGGCGGCATAGACCGCGCCCAGTCCGATGCCGGTGATGGCCTGGCCGAGGATGTAAACGAGGGCCGTCGGCGCCGCGGCGACGACGAGCTGGCCGATGATGCCGGTCACGAGCGCGATGACGAGCATGCGGCGACGGCCGATGCGGTCGGCGAGCAGTCCGGTGGTGATCACGGATGCCGCGATCGCCAGGGTCTGCACAGAGGCGGCGAGGGCCTGATCGCCGCCGACCATGTCGAGCCCACGGCTCGCTCCGACGAGCGCGGTGCTGGCGATGTTCGGGGCGGATCCCTGTACGGCGGCGAGGACGCCGAGGAAGGGGATCGCGAGGCGCGAGGCGGTGCGGGCGGCCGTGGGTACGGTCGAGGTGGTCATGGGCGGGCTCTTTCTGTGGAGGGGAGGTGCGGGGTCAGGACGGGAAGGCGGGCGTGCCGTCGAGGTAGGTCTCGTGCACGGCGATATCGGCCCAGCCGCCCGGGTCGCTGGTCCACGGATTGCGGTCGACCACGGCGAAGTCGGCGCGGTTGCCGACGGCGAGCGAGCCGCGGTCGTCGGCATGGATCTGCCAGGCCGCGTGGGTCGTGATTGCGGCGAGCGCCTGCTCGGGCGTCGCGCATTCCTGCGGCGCGAGCACCGTGCCGTCCGCCTCGAGCTGGCGCAGCACCGCGGTGCGCGCGGCATGCAGCGGCTGGACCCGGGTCACGTTGTAGTCGGAGTGCAGGCTCGGACGCAGTCCGAAGCGATAGGCGGAGGCGAGCCGATCCAGACGCTCGGCGCGCTCGGGGCCGAGGATCGTGTCGCGGAACGCGGCTCCCCAGTAGTAGACGTGGTCCATCAGGAAGCTCGGCGAGATGCCGGCCGCGGCCATGCGGGCGAGCTGGTCGTTCGTCGTCACCGACGCGTGCTCGAACCGGTGGCGGAGCGTGCGGTCGGTGCCGGGGAACAGCTGCTCGGCGGCGGTGAGCGCGAACTCCACGGCGGCGTCCCCGTTGGTGTGGATCATCAGCTGCCACCCGTCGTCGAGACCCGCCCTCATGACATCGCGAAGGCTTTCGGGGGTCCAGTTGGCGTGGCCACCGTTGTTCTCGCCGAGGTACGGCTGCAGGAAGTAGCCGGAACGGCCCTGGTTCGACCCGTCCGCGACGAGCTTCCAGGCGTCGGCGCGCACCATGTCGTCGCCGCTGAACGGTGTCACTCCGGCCTCGCGCCACGCGGCCGCGACGGCTGCGGGGGTGTCGTATCCGGCCAGGATGGAGAACTGCGCGGTCGAGACGCGGGTCGGCAGTCGACCCGCGCCGTTGATCTGATGCAGCAGCGCGATCTCGCTGACACCGGCGATCGTGCCGGTCATGGCCTCGCGCATCGAGGTCACGCCCTGGGAGGCGAACTCGGTGAGGATCTGGCGGATGCCGCGTTCGATGCCCGCCGCATCCGGGCGCGGCAGGTTGCCGAGCAGCAGCGCGACCGCCGGAGACTCGCCGACGACGCCGGTGAGGCGCCCGTCGATGCGCTGCAGCGTGCCGCCGACGGGCTCCGGGGTCTGATCGGTGATTCCGGCCGCGGCGAACGCAGCGCTGTTGGCGTACGCGAAGTGCATCGACGCGTTGAGCACCACGACGGGCCGGTCGGATGCCACGCGGTCGAGGATGTCCCTGGTCAGCACCGGCTCTCCGGGGTAGAGGCTCGGGTCGAAGAGCTTCGCGAGCAGGTACTCGCCGGGCGCGGTGCGGGCCGCGGCATCCTTCAGCGTCGCGACGACGTCGTCGAACTCGGGGCACGCGACGTGCGAGACGTCGGTCCAGTCGAGCGTCATGAGCGAGGCCCAGATGTGCGCGTGGGGCTCGATCAGGCCGGGGATGACGACTCCCTCGGGGGCGATCGTGCGGGTATCGGGGCCGGTGAGGCCGTCGACCTCGGAGCGGCTGCCGATGCCGATGATGCGCCCGCCCGAGACGGCGATGGCCTCGGCGCGGGGGGCTGCGGGGTCACCCGTGGCGATCTCGCCGACGATGAGCAGGTCGGCGACGGAGCCGGCGCGGCGGGCGTCGCCGTAGCCGGCGGGGGTGAGGGTCTGACCAGCGGTCGCGATGGCGGGAGCGAGGTGGGCGCGGGTGGTCGGCGGGGCTGCGCAGCAGGCTTCGGACATGATGTGCCTTTCGATGGTCGACGAACGGATGTCGCGGGTCGGTGTCAGGAGACGAGGTGGTGGACGACCTGGGCTGCTTCGTTCGCGGCCAGGATCGCGAACAGAACGGTCATCATGACGGCGTTGTGCGCGATCATCTCCGCCTTGACGCGCTGCAGGGCGCCGATGACGCGGTCGGAGGTGCTGAGGGCGATCAGGGCGGGGACGATCAGCGCGAGCGAGCCGATGATCGCGACGACGACGCACAGCAGGATCGTGATCGGCAGCGAGCTGTGCGCATCGCCGATGAGCGCGCCGCCCTTGAGCGCGAGCGGGATGTTCTTGGTGTTGGTGATGGCCATCACGAACCCGAGTCCCGCGGCGCTGAGGGGAGTGACGTTGTCGATGGCGGCCAGCCATGAGGGCGCCTTCGCGGTCTGGCCGGGCTTCGGGCGCCCGATCCAGCTGAGCACCGCGAAGAGCGCGAAGCCGATGGTGATGATGATCGCGAAGACGAACGAGACGGTCGAGCTGCTTCCCGACGTGGAGGACGAGGAGCTGTTCGCGGAGAAGACGGCGCCGAGAGCGAGGAACACGAGCGAGACGATCGTGAACGTCGTCGTGTAGATCGGCGCGGCGGCCCGGCCGCGGGGCGCCAGCACGATGGCGACGATCGCCACGATAGGCAGCGGCGAGATCATCATGCCGACAGCGAGGGGGATGAGGTTCTGCAGCTCGTTCACGTGCGGGTTCCGTTCGATTCGCGTCGCCCGGAGGATCTCCCCGGTGCGTCTGCGATGACGGTACGTGCCCGGTTTCGGGCGTCAGGGCGGATGTTCGGCTGACACGACGCACGAAGCGCTCACGCGCGCGCGACGCCCCTTTTCGGGCGACCTTGCGCGGTTCTGGGTCGGTCGTGACCGGTCAGCAGCCGGCTGCGCGGGGATTCTCGACGCAGGTCTGGCCGACCAGCGCGGTGCGCGCCTCGAGCACCTGGATCGGCGCGGTCGTTGCCTCCGGAGTCACGAGACCGTCGACCGGGATCCAGGTGACGCCGTCGAAGGATGCCTCGGCCGCGTAAGACGTCTCGAGGGTGATCGTGTACTCGCCGCGGGCGCCGTAGACGTGACTCGTGGCCGTCGGCGTGAACTGCGGAACGCCGAGGGCCGCCCACGTCGAGCCGGCCGACACGGTGGTGCGGGAAGAACCGTCGCCGTACGTGAACAGGTGCCGGGCCGGTGTGAAACGCACCTGCGCCGGCACGTCGAAAAGTGTGCCCGCGACGACATGGGGACGCGTGCCGGTCAGAATGTTCGCGGGGAGCCCGACGATCCCCACCCCGGTCGGCTCACTCGCCAGCTCGCTCGGGTCGGGCCGGAACGACGCGATATCCGCCGCCGTCACAGTCGGCAAGCCCGGGTCCGCGGGCGCTACGGGGTCGAGACACATCGCCAGACCGCAGTCCACCTGATTCGACAGATCACCGACCCGGCGAATCGGAGTCTCATTCGCGTAGTTCACCGGACCCAGCGCCGATCGATCATCCGACTGCGCACGACTCGGAACCCACGTCGAGCCAGCATCGCCCGACTCGCCACGCTGCTCCACGAGATCCACCTGCGTGCCCGAGTTCTTGACCGTGGACCGGTTGGCACCGAACGAGCCCACCCCAGCACTGTCGCCGTCTGCAGCAGCCCCGCTGAGGATCGCTGCTGCCACCATGACTGCGGCGAGTCTCAGCACGACTGTTCGCTCGTCCACGCACCGACGCGGCTCACGTAAAACGTTGACGATGACGATGACGGCTGGAGCGAGACTTGGAGCGCTTGAACCCCGATCCGATCCGCATCAACGATCGAATCGCCGGTTGACGTCACAAGGTCAGTGGCTGATACGTCGTAACAGACTCCGAGATCAACACGACCGTTCGAGTGGTCGACCGGCGTCACGCTGCGAACGACGTTCGCACCAATGAAAGTGATCCCGTCCGCGTGGAGCTGGCTGAAGTCGCGTCGGTCTATCTCGTTGAGCTCCCCGGTCGTCAGTGCGAACACGGGCTCGAACGTCGCAGGGTCAGCGAGATCCACCCGGTTCAACGCGTCCACATACGCCCGGTACGTCGCCTCCGCGGCGGCGTACGCCTCCGCCTCGCTCAACGCCGTCGGCGTCGGGGTGGGGGACGGCGCGGGGGCGCCGCATCCACTCATCACGGTCGCCGTCACGACGGCGACCAGCGCGAGAACGATGCGACGAGAAGCCTTCGACATGCGGCCCAAAGTAGACGAGTTCACCCCCGCGACCAGGGGTTATCCACAATCCACGCCGGATCACGGAAGAACGACGGGCCGGTGGAGAAGGAGGTGAGCTTCGAGTCAGCAGCCGGCTGCGCGGGGATTCTCGACGCAGGTCTGGCCGACCAGCGCGGTGCGCGCCTCGAGCACCTGGATCGGCGCGGTCGTTGCCTCCGGAGTCACGAGACCGTCGACCGGGATCCAGGTGACGCCGTCGAAGGTTGCCTCGGCCGCGTAAGACGTCTCGAGGGTGATCGTGTACTCGCCGCGGGCGCCGTAGACGTGGCTCGTGGCCGTCGGCGTGAACTGCGGAACGCCGAGGGCCGCCCACGTCGAGCCGGCCGACACGGTGGTGCGGGAAGAACCGTCGCCGTACGTGAACAGGTGCCGGGCCGGTGTGAAACGCACCTGCGCCGGCACGTCGAAAAGGGTGCCCGCGACGACATGGGCACGCGTGCCGGTCAGAATGTTCGCGGGGAGCCCGACGATCCCCACCCCGGTCGGCTCACTCGCCAGCTCGCTCGGGTCGGGCCGGAACGACGCGATATCCGCGGCGGTCACCGCCGGCACGCCCGGATCGACCGGCTGAGCAGGGTCCAGACACATCGCCAGCCCGCAGTCCACCTGGTTCGAGAGGTCGCCCACCCTCTGCACCGGCGTCGCGTTCGTGTAGTTCACCGGGCCCAGGCCCGACCGATCATCAGACTGCGAGTGGCGAGGCACCCACGTCGACCCCGCATCGCCCGACGGCGCGCGCTGCTCGACGAGGTCGACCTTGGTGCCGGAGTTCGCGACACACGGCCCTGTCCAGGCGCCCGCTCCGCAGTTCTGCCCTTGAACGCCAGAAGCTGTGAGACCGGCAGCAACGACGACTGAGATCGCGAGTGTCAGAGCTAGCACTTCACGCCTGATTCGTCGGGTCCGAAGGAAGTGATCAGAGCTCGAGTAGCTCCGGAGGAGAGGGGCGCAGCTCTTAAGCGCATCTGCTGGATGTCCGGGCGGTCCGGACTTACGACACTGTTCCCCGACTCGTCCACGACGTGCACTTGTGAGACGTCCTGACACACGGCAAGCTCGACAACTCCGGTCGAACTATCAAACCGACGGTCGACTATCGACTGAACGCGAGTGTTACCGGATACCGAGTAGGCGCGGGCGTGCATGTCGGAAAAGGTCTTTCGGTCCGCGGCAAGCGCTTCACCGGTCGTCAACGCGAACACGGGCTCGAATGTCGTGGGATCGGAGAGGTCCACACGGTTCAACGCGTCGACATACGCCCGATACGTCGCCTCCGCCGCGGCATAGGCCTCCGCCTCACTCAACGCCGTCGGCGTCGGGGTGGGCGCGGGGGCGCCGCATCCGCTCATCACGACCGCGGTGAGCGCGGCGATCAACGCGATAGCGGTGCGACGGGGAGCCTGCGACATGCGCCCCAAGGTAGACGAGTACACCGGCATGACCAGGGGTTATCCACAGTCGGCGACCGTCGACGCGCGAACGACGGGCCGGTGGAGGGAACCCCTCCACCGGCCCGTCGTTCCGTGCGGTCGAGTCAGCCCTTCGTGGATCCGGCGAGAAGGCCGCGCACGAAGAAGCGCTGCAGCGCGAAGAACACGATCAGCGGAACGATGATCGAGATGAACGCACCGGCGGACTGCAGGAACCACTTCGAGCCCCACGAGCCGGATAGCGAGTTCAATGTCTGTGTCAATGGCAGCGAACTCGATGGAGCGAAGATCGTCGCGACGAGCAGGTCGTTCCAGACCCAGAGGAACTGGAAGATCGCGAACGAGGCGATCGCCGGCATCGCGAGGGGCAGGATCATCCGGAAGAAGATCTGGCCGTGCCCGGCGCCATCGACGCGCGCCGCCTCGATGAGCTCCGCCGGGATCTCCGCGATGAAGTTGTGCAGCAGGAAGATCGCCAGCGGCAGGCCGAAGATCGCGTGCGCGATCCACACCGTCGCGAAGCTGTGGTCGACATCCCTCAGCTCGAAACCGGGGAACACCGCCACTCCCCCGATCTCGAGACCCCGTGAGAACAGGCTCAGCAGCGGCACGAGCGCCATCTGGATCGGCACGATCTGCAGCGCGAAGACGAACACGAACAGGATGTTGCGGCCCTTGAAGTCGATCCAGGCGAACGCGTACGCGGCGAGCGAGGCGACTGCGATCGGAATGACCGTGGCGGGGATCGTGATCGCGAGCGAGTTGATGAACGACTGCCCGAGGGTCAGCGCCGTACCGCCCGAGGTGAGCGCCTCGAAGTAGTTGTCGAGGGTGAAGCTCGGGTTGACGAAGACCGTCCACCACCCTGTCGACTGGCTGTCGGCCCCGGGGCGGAACGAGGTGACGAACAGGCCGAACGTCGGGATCGTCCACAGGATCGCGATGAGGATCGCGATGAGAGTGGCTCGCTTCGAGGTCAGCTTCTTCTGCGCCAGGTTCTCGTTGCGGCGGGTCTCTCGCGCCGTGCGGCGGGCCGCACGGGCGTCGAATGCGGGCTGGGCGTCGATGACGGCCATCAGCGCACCTCCTTCTGCTTGCGCAGCTGTCGCGCGTTGTAGATGATCAGCGGCAGCACGATGAGGAACAGCACGACGGCGAGCGCCGACGAGTGCCCGTAGCTCTGGAACCGCTGCTGCTGGTTCACCATCTCGAAACCGAGCACCGTCGAGTCCGATCGACCGCCGGTCATCACCGCCACGATGTCGTACACCTTCAGTGCGGCGATCGTCAGGGTCGTGAGCACGACGACCAGCGACGAGCGGATTCCGGGCACCGTCACGTTGATGAACCGCTGCCACGCGTTCGTGCCGTCGAGCTGCGCAGCCTCGAGCTGCTCGGTCGGCACGGCCTTGATCGCGGCGGAGAGCACGACCATGGCGAACCCGGTCTGCGTCCAGATGAACACGATGAGCAGGCAGATCGTGTTGACCAGTGGCGCCGTGTCGAGCCAGGGCACCGGCTGACCCCCGAGCCCGGTGATGATCGCGTTCAGCAGGCCGATCTGGTCGCCCTGCCGATAGTCGTAGATGAACTTCCAGATGATGCCGGCACCCACGAACGAGATCGCCATCGGCATGAACACGAGCACCTTGAGGATCTTCTCGCCGCGTGCACGGTCGATGAAGGCGGCGTACGCGAGGCCGAGCGCCGTCGAGACGACCGGTGTGACGAGAGCCCAGATGAGGGTGTTGATGACCGACCAGAAGCCTTCCGGGTTCGTGAAGGTCCAGATGTAGTTGTCGAGCCCGACGAACGACTTGCCCGTCTTGTCGAAGAACGACTGGTAGATCGTGCTGATCGCCGGGTAGATCAGGCCGAGCAGAAGCAGAAGCGCTGCCGGCGTGAGGAAGATGATCAGCTGGAACAGGTAGCCCGCGCCTTCGCGAGCCCGGTAGTCCGCGAAGAACAGGAGGGCGCCGAGGCCGAGGGCGATACCCACGACCCAGAGCACGGCGTTCTGGTACGGACGCAGCAGCATGAAGGCGATCACCGGCAGAACGAAGCACGCGGCCAGTCGCAGCCAGAAGTATCCGCGCCCCGCACGGGGGGCGTACTCGATGAGCAGCAGGATGACGCCGACCACCGCGAGCGCGACGGCGAGCATGATCGGGATCTGCAGCAGCGGATTCAGGTTGCCGATCCACTGGAAGAAGCTGTTGAGCGAGAAGCCGAGCGTCGTCGGTCGGGCGTTCTCGACGTGGGGTCCTGTCACCAGCAGGACGAAAAACGCGACCACCGCCACGGCGGCGATGATCGCGATGATGGTGGCGACGCGACGCGTACTGCCCGCGCGGGGCGTCTGCGTGTTCGCGGTCATCGGATGCGACGACATCGTCTCTCCCTCGATTCAGGGCGGAAACCGCGCCGTGAGGGGACCGCTCCGAAGAGCGACCCCCTCACGGGCGGCCTGCCGCCGTCAGGCGATCAGTTGTTGTAGCCGGCCTGGATGTCGCTGAGCACCTGGTCGGTCGGCTTGCCGTCGATCCAGCTGACCATGCCCTTCCAGAAGGAGCCCGAACCCACCGTGGCGGGCATCAGGTCCGACGCGTCGAAACGCACGACCGTGTTCTGGTCCTGCAGCGTCTTCATGGCGTCGGTGAGGAACGCGCTCGAGGCGAGGCTCGGGTCGGCGCCCTTGTTGGCCGAGATCACGCCGCCGAGCTTGACGCGGGCGTTCGCGAAGTCGGGGCTCGACATGTACTCGAGAACCTTCTGCACGGCCGCCGAGTCGCTGAACGACGCGACGAACTCGCCGCCGGCCTCGACCGACTGCGCACCCTCCGTGATGCCGGGGAGGATGAACGCGTAGACGTCACCGTCGGGGGCGACCTTCGGGGTCTGACCCGAGGCGGTCTTCACGTCGAGGAAGTTCGACGAGAGGAACGACGCCTGGTGCGTCATCGCGCAGCTGCCGTCGGCGACCTTGGCGGCGACGTCGGCGAACGCGGTCGAGTTGATGCTCTTCACATCTCCGAAGCCGGCGTTGACGTACTGGGGGTTCAGGAGGATCTGACCCACCGCGTCGAACGCGCTCTTGATCGGGGCATCCGTGAACTTCACCGTGCCGGCGACCCACTGGTCGTAGACGTCGGGGCCGGACTGACGCAGGACGAGGTCCTCGATCCAGTCGGTGCCGGGCCAGCCCGACGCGTCACCCGAGGCGAAGCCGGCGCACCAGGGAGCCTGGCCGGTCTTCTGCTGGATGGTCTTGGTCAGGGTGAGCAGGTCGTCCCAGGTCTTGGGGACGGAGACGCCCCACTCCTTGAACTTCGCCGGCGAGTACCAGACGTAGCCCTTGACGTTGGCGAGCATGGGCGCGGCGTAGAACGTGCCGTCGACCGTGCCATACGTCTTCCAGTCCTTCGACCAGTACTTGTCGACGTTGGCCGAGACGGTGTCCGACGCCTTCTTGACGTCGCCCGTGCCGACCAGGGTCTTCAGCAGACCCGGCTGGGGCACAATGGCGATGTCGGGCGCCGAGCCACCGGTCACCTTGGTGACGATGTTTCCCTCGAAGCTCTTGTCGCCGGTGTACTCGACCTTGATGCCGGTGTCGGCGGTGAACTGCGTGAAGGACTGGTTCAGCAGGTCGGCCTCCGACCCGGTGATCCCGCCCGAGATCTTGACGGTCTGACCCGACAGATCGCTGGAGCTGCTGCTGGGGCTGCCCTCGGCGCACCCGACCAGACCGAGCCCGAGGGCTCCGATCAGTGCGACCGGCGCTAGGACGTGGCGCCGCTGCAGTGTTGCCATGTGATTCCTCCTCCTTGAGTGCACGGAATTCTTCCGTCTCACATACCGATTCCCCCGGAACCGGTTCCACAGCACCGTATTCGAAGTTCACGCGATCCACAACCAGCGCCGGTCACGAATCCATAAACCCCACTATTCGTGCGGTGATTCCAGGTTCTGGTGCTCATATCGCGCCGATTTCCCCTTTGTGAATCGCCGTCCCATGTGGAACCGGTTCCCTAAAGTTTCTGTGATCATCTAGACTGCGACGGAAAGTCCCGCGACCACCGGTCGCACGAACCCGTCGACGATGAAGGGATCGAGAGTGAGCGGCATCGCCGACGTCGCCCGCCTGGCCGGGGTCTCCAAGTCCACTGCGAGCCGCGCGCTCAGCGGGGGCGGCTATGTCTCCGAGGAGACGCGCAAGAAGGTGACGGATGCCGCCACCACTCTGGGCTACGTGGCATCCGCCAACGCCGCCGGCCTCGCAACGGGTCGCACGCGCACGATCGCCGTCATCGTGCCGAGGGTCAACCGGTGGTATTTCGGCTCGATGATCGAGGGCATCACCCGCGCGCTCATCCCGGCCGGATACGACCTGACGCTCTACGTCGCTGAGCCCGCGTCTCAGGATCGCGAGAGCATGTACCGCTTCTTCCTGGCCCGGAAGCGATTCGACGGCGTGCTCGCGGTGGCACTCGAACCCGACGACGACGACATCGAGAAGCTGATCGGCATCGGCAAGCCGACCCTGTGCGTGGGCAACGGGCTCAACGGAATTCCGACGATCGGCATCGACAACATCGCGATCGGGCGGATGATCACGCAGCACCTGATCACGCTCGGCCACCGCGAGATCGCCTTCCTCGGGGTGACGCCCTACGACTCCCCCCGCGCACGCGATGTCGCGGACCGGTGCATCGGCTACGAGCAGGCGATGAGACAGGCCGGGCTCGAGGCATCCATGCGCTCGACGCCCTCGACCCTCACCGTGACGGACGGCTACGCGGCCGCCGTGCCGCTGCTGGCCGACATGGAGTCGCGCCCCACGGCGATCGTCGCGGCGTGCGACGAGATCGCGATCGGTGCGATCATCGCGGCGCGCCGACTGGGCGTGCCCGTGCCGGGCCAGCTGAGCGTCGTCGGCGTCGACGGCCACGACTACGCCGAGATGTTCGGACTCACCACGATCGTGCAGCACCCCGAGGAGCTCGGCGAGCTCGCCGCGCGCACCCTGCTCTCGCTCATCGACGGCGACACGGACGTGCCCGACCGGCTGCAACTGCCGACGCGGCTCGTGGTGCGATCCTCGACGACGGCGCCCGCGACCTCCGGCGCCTGAGCGCAGACGACGCTGCCCGCCCCCGGCGAACCGGGGACGGGCAGCGCGATGGCGGATGCCTCAGCTGCGACGGTTGCGCACCGTCATCCGTGCGGCGGCACCGGCCCCGAGGAGCAAGACGCCTGCCCACAGCAGCCACTGCAGATCCTGACCGCCGGTGCGCGGCAGAGCCGCGAGCGACGGGTCGGCGATCGTCACGGCCTGCCAGCCGATGACGTTCCCGTCAGCGTCCTGGACGACCAGACTGTGGGCGCCGGAGACCCCCGCGGGGATGGTGACGGTGACGTAACCGCTCGCATCGACGAGGAACCACGTGCCGATGCGCACCGGGGTGGAGTGCACCCACACCGTGACCCACTCGCCGGCGTGCTCGACGCCGACGTAGATCTTCACCGCATCCCCGACGGAGGGAGTGGTGTCGCTCGCGGAGATCTTGCCCTCGAGCGCGGCGGTCAGCGCGGCATCCGGGACGGGGAGCGGGATGATCGACGGCGGAGTGGTGCCGGGGACCTCCGTTCCGGGTCCCGTGCCGGGCAGGCCCGTGCCGTTCGACACCGTGAGCGGCACGGTGACCTTGGTTCCCGATGCCGGTGAGGTGAGCACCACGGACGTCGACGCCGGAGCATCGAGCGGAACCGTGAACGACACCGTGGCGGTCCCGTTGACGAACGCGACCGGCGTGAACGTCGCCGCGCTGCCGGCGACCGCGTACTCCAGCGTGGTGTTCAGCGGCGAGCCGAGCGACGTCATGTCGATCGCGGACACCGTGAACGACACCTGGTCGCCTGCCGAGACCGCAGTGGTCGGCGCACCGAGAACCTGCGCCGAACGGCTGGCGAAGTCCGGCGAGACCGGCTGATGCGTCTCGAGGTAGCTGATCCACGCGTCACGGTCGATCAGACCCGAGTCGCGCGTGTTCGTGCCCTGAGCGAAGGTGCGGAAGTTGTCGCCGCCCTGCAGCAGGAAGTTGAACGAACCGATGCGGTACGAGGCCGCGAGGTCGATCGGCTTGCCGTCGATCCAGATTCCCGTGATGTGGCTGCCCCGCGCCGCGGTCGCGTCGAACGTGTACGAGACGTTCTTCGACAGCCCGAGCTGGAGGTAGGAACGCGACGGGATCGTGCCGTCGGCGTTGGTCTGCCACTGCTCCTCGAGCACGGCCTTGAACTGCGCGCCGGTGAGGCTCGTCGTCCAGAGGTTGTTCACGAAGGGGAGCACCGCATTCGCCTCGGCGTAGGTGATCGTGCCATCCGGAGCGTAGAAGAGCTCGGCGCGCAGACCGCCGGGGTTGACCACACCGATCTCGGCGCCGCCGCGATCGGCCGAGCCGAGCGAGGCGACGAGAGAGTCGGCCACGAGGTTTCCGATCGTGGACTGGCCGGCACGGTTGTCGCGGGCGGTGGCGCCTGCGTACTTCCCGTCGACGTAGCTGCCACCGGTGTACGACGTCGTGATGTCCGCCGTGACCGATCCCTTCGGCTGGTTGCCGATGGCCGCCGCGCTCGCGAGTGCAGCGTTCGTGATCGCGTTGACCTCGGCCACCCGGGGGTAGGTCGAGATCAGCGTGGCCGCCGGGGTGGTCGAGCGGGCGATGTTGCGTGCCGTGTAGCCGAGCACGTCATGGGACGCGCCGTCGATCGAGAGCACGACCTGTCCGAGGTTCTCGCCGTAGTTGCCGGTCTGAACGATGGGGCGGGTCTTGCCTTCGACACCCGGGACCGGGGCATCCCACACGTACTGCTTGTGGGTGTGGCCGGTGAAGATGACGTCGACGCTGGACGAGGTCTTCGTCACGATGTCCGCGAACGCACCGCCGGCCGCGACCTCCTGGTCAAGCGTCGCCTTCTCCGGGGTTCCCGCCCCCGCTCCCTCGTGGTACTCGGCGACGATCACGTCGACCGTGCCGGCGAGTTCCGCCGCGACGCGGTTCACGGCCGCGACCGGGTCACCGAAGGTGAGTCCGGTGATGCCGCCGGGAGCGACCAGGCTCGGGGTCTCCTGCGTGATGACGCCGATGACCGCGACCTTCAGGCCACCCGCGTCGACGATGGTGTACTCGGGAAGCGCCGGCTCGCTGGTGCCCGCCTTGTAGACGTTGGCGCCGAGATACGGGAAGTCCGCCGCATCCTGCACGCGACCGGAGAGGTCGGCGTAGCCGCGGTCGAACTCGTGGTTGCCCACAGCCGACGCCGCCAGGTCGAGCGCGTTGAGCACGTCGAGGGTCGGCTTGTCCTCGGCGACCGCGGAGGCGAACAGCGAGGCACCGATGTTGTCACCGGCCGACAGCAGGAGGGTGTTGCCTTCGCCGTAGGCGGCGCGCTGCTCCTCGACGGTTCCCGCGAACGCGACGGTGTTGCCGTCGATGCGCCCGTGGAAGTCGTTGATGTTGAGGAGGTTGAGCTCGATCTTGTGCGACAGCGTCACACCCACCACGAGCGGGTCGTGGTCGCTCGATCGGAATGCGTCGGCACGGTAGAAGTCGGTCGCGTTGTAGTTGTAGCGGCTGTACTCCAGCGCCACGGACTCACCTGCGTTGATGTTCCACACGTGCGCACCCGTGACCGCGGCCTGAGCCGACGGCGACGCGAAGATGTGGTCGAGCGAACCCGACTGGCCGCTGAACGAGTAGGTGTACTCCTCGGCGCCCTGCTGGATGTAACCCGCGTCGGTGATGACCTTGATCGGGTCTTCCTGGCTGTAGGAGTTGAAATCGCCCAGCAGGAAGACCTTGTCGGTGCCGACGGACGTCTTCAGCCCATCGGCGAACGCCACGAGCGCGTGCGCCTGAGCCACACGCGATGCGTTGCTCGCACCCTGGCCGTCGCCCTGGTCCGCGTCCGCGCCCGTTCCCGACCCCTTCGACTTGAAGTGGTTCACGATGGCGATGAACTGCGCAGAGGTGCCGTCGGCCGCCGTGAAGGCCTGGGCGAGCGGTTGGCGCGCGTTCGAGAAGGCGCTGTCGTTGAGCACGACGGAGGCGCCGACCGGCTTGACCAGCGATGCCTTGTAGATGAACGCCGTGCGGATGACATCCTGCTGGTCGAGCGGCAGGAGCGCATCGGCTGCCGGCGACGGCACGAACGACCACTGCTCGGATCCGAGGGCGCTGTTCAACGCGTTCACGAGCGTCGAGAGCGCGGAATCCCGGTCCTTACCGAACTTGGACGAGTTCTCGATCTCCTCGAGCGAGACCACGTCGGCACCCAGCCCGTTGATCGCCGCGACGATCTTGTCCTGCTGACGCTTCAGGTTCGCTGCGTCGGCGGCGCCGCGCGGGCCCGATCCCGAGCAGGTGTTCACCGTCACGTTGTTGCCCGCGCGATCGGTGTAGAACGAGCAGGTGTTGCCGGCGGCGACATAGTCGGCGCCCGTGGTGGTGAAGTAGTTGAGCACGTTGAAGCTGGCGAGCTGGATGTCGCCGCCGACGTTCGGTGCGCTCGTGGGGCGCCCGTCCGCGATGGCCACGAACGAGGTGTCTCCCCCCGCCAGGAGCTGCGCGGTGGGCTGGAACTTCCAGGTGCTGTTGCGATAGTCGAGCACGACAGGCTTCGCAAACGTGACCGGAGCGCCGACGGTGATGTCGCGATCGCTCAGGTACGGGAGCGCGATGCTCTTGTTCGCGGAGCTGAGGAAGTTGATGGATGCCCCGTCGTCGAGCGTCACACCGCGGGCGGCGTTGTCCGCCACGGCCTGCGCGTACGCGGCGGTGCCGGGTCGGGCGATCTCCGTCGGCGTGATCAGCGGGGTGGTGCCGGTTGCCAGACCGATCTCGGCGTACTGGTTCGTCGAGTAGGTGTTGGTGACGGTGTAGTCGCCCTGGGGAAGGATCAGCATGCCCTCGAGCGACTCGCGCTGCTGGTCGGTCGCGGGGAAGGCGACAGTCGCAGCCGCGACGGGCGCCGGCGCCGTCTCGGACAAGACCGTCGTGCCATTGGCGGTGCCGTTGATCTCGGTGAGCCCCTGGTACTCGGTCACGCTTCCGGTGACCTCGACGTACTGGCCTACGGAGACCTTCGCGGTCGCGGCCGAGCCGAAGACGAAGACCGCATCGGATGCGGTGTGGGTGCCCAAGTCGATGGCGCCGCCGGTGCCGGGGGTCTGGATGTAGAACCCGTTGAAGCCGCCGGTCGGGTAGGCCGCGGTCACGACTCCGCGGGTGGTGACGGTCTGACCGGAGAGCGGTGAGGTGTCGCCGGTGCCCTGGATCGCGGAGATCGGCGTGATCTCACCCGGCGCCGTGGTGGGCGACGTGGTGGGCGTCGGCGCGCTCGATGCGGTCGGCGAGGGCGAGGCGCTGGGAGAGTCGGTCGGGTTCGGTGTGCTTCCCGAGCCGGAGTTCTGGGGGGTGACGGTCGTGGTGACCGTGAAGTCCGTGGAGTTGTCGTCGGTGTCGACGAAGCCCGTGCGCGTCAAGGCGTTGGGCGTGGTGTTGCCGCCGGCGTCGGGGGCGGCCTTGGTCTCGAACGTGTTGCCGCTGCCGTAGCCGAGGAGGTCCACGACGCCCGGGGTGCCGACCACCGAGCCCGGGGTGAGGGTGAGGGGGGAGGACTGGTCGGAGAGCCAGAGCACGCCGTTCTGTCCACCGGGGTTGAAGCTCGTCACCTGATCGGGCGTGGGCAGCGCGACGCCGTTGGCGCCGTTCGAGGCGGCCTGCACGAGGAAGTACGAACCCGGGTTGATCGTGCCCGAGAGGGTGACCGTCGTCGCCGCGCCGGTGCCGGACGCGGACCGGTACTGGAGCGACCAACCGGTCAGGTCCTGCGCGGTCCCCCCGGCGTTGTAGAGCTCGATGAACTTGTTGGTGAAGGGGGCGCCGGCGCTGCCTCCCTTGAGGTAGGCCTCATTGATGATGACGTCGGCCGGGGCGGGTTCTGCCGCCGAGGCCGCGAGCGCCGTGCCGGGCGCTGCGATGCCGATGAGGAGAGATGCGCCCGCGATGACGGCGAGCGCTCTCCTGCGTGGCTGGGAAATAGACATGAGTCTCCTAGTTCAGGGCTGAGAGCAACCCTGTGAGGCTAAGAGACGGAATGTTGATGGGGGCGACAGTTGTGTGACGCGCAGGTAAACGCTCCATGAGAATTTTCTCACGGAGGATCCTTCACTTAAACATAAGAAATGTTCAGACAACCGGCAAATTGCGCAGCATGGTCGCTCTCGGAGGGGCATTGCGCGCAGAAATGACGAAGGCCCCCGGCGCAGTGCCGGGGGCCTTCGGAGCTGAGAGCAGCGGGATTACTTGAGGGTAACCGTCGCGCCGGCCTCTTCGAGAGCGGCCTTCGCCTTGTCGGCGGCCTCCTTGTTGGCGCCCTCGATGACGGCCTTGGGGGCGCCATCGACAACAGCCTTGGCCTCGCCGAGGCCGAGCGAGGTGAGCTCGCGGACGACCTTGATGACCTGGATCTTCTTGTCGCCGGCAGCCTCGAGGATGACGTCGAACGAGTCCTTCTCCTCGACCTCCTCGGCGGCACCACCGGCGCCACCGGCGGCCGGAGCGGCCGCGACGGCGACCGGAGCGGCGGCGGTGACCTCGAAGGTCTCCTCGAACTTCTTGACGAACTCGCTGAGCTCGATGAGCGTGAGCTCCTTGAAGGCGTCGAGCAGCTCCTCAGTGCTGAGCTTTGCCATGATGTTTCTCCTTGATTGGGGTTTGTCCACCGCGGGCCGACTCAGGCCGCGGACTCCTGCTTCTCACGCAGCGCGTCGACCGTGCGAACGGCCTTCGACAGCGGGGCGTTGAAGAGATAAGCGGCACCGAACAGCGAGGCCTTCATCGCACCGGCGAGCTTCGCCAGCAGGACTTCACGGCTCTCGAGGTCGGCCAACTTGTTGACCTCGTCCGCGCTCAGGGGGGCACCGTCGAAGTAGCCGCCCTTGATCACGAGAAGAGGGTGTGCCTTGGCGAAGGCGCGCAGGCCCTTCGCGACGGCGACCGGGTCACCGTGCACGAAGGCGATGGCCGAAGGACCGGCAAAGTCCTCGTCCAGCTCCGTGATCCCCGCGTTGTTCGCGGCGATCTTGGACAGCGTGTTCTTCACCACGGCGTACTCCGCGTCCTGACGGATGGTGTTGCGGAGCTCCTTGAGCTCGGCAACCGTCAGACCGCGGTACTCGGTGAGCAGTACGGCAGTCGAGTCCTCGAAATTCTTCGTGAGCTCGGCGACCGTCGCTTCCTTCTGCGCCATGGCCACTCCTTGTATCCACGTGACGATCCGCGATGGCGGATCGCCGGCCTCAGACCTTCCCGGCAACGAAAAAAGCTCCGGCGCAAGCGCACGGAGCTTCACATGCCCGATGATCGGGAGTTCGTTCGTACACCTGCGCGGGCCCCTGCGTTGCAGAGCTTCGATCGACCTGCGCTGTCGCGCACGACGATGACCGGCGGTCTTCGGCTTGACATCAGCATACGGGATGCCGCTGCCCCCGCCAAACCCGAAGGCCCCGCCGGTGATCAGCGGGGCCTTCGGGTGGATGCGGCGGATCAGCTCCGGCGCTGCGGGCGCACTCGCGCGATGACTCCCGCGCCGATGAGAAGGAGCGCGAGCATCGTCACGCCGCCGAGCCACGAGGCATCCGCGCCGGTCTTGGGCAGGGCGCCGCTCGCCGGCAGCCCCGTGGCCGGCGGCACGCTCAGCGCGACCGAGGACCATCCGATGACGTTGCCCGAGGCGTCGAGCACGACGAGCCGGTGCGATCCACTGACACCGACCGGCAGCGTGACCGTGATGGTGCCGTCGGCCGCCACCTGGTACCAGCCGCCGACCTGCGTGGGCGTCGAGTGCAGCCAGACGGTGACCCACTGTCCGGCGTACTGCGTGCCGACGGTGATGACCACCGTCTCGCCCGCGACCAGGTTCGGCGACGGCACGCTGATGAGACCTTCGAGCTCGGCCAGCAGCTGCTCGTCGGTGGCGGGCACCGGCGTCGTGGTCGGCGGGATCGGCCCGGTCTGTCCGGCCGCGACCTGGATCGGGACCACCACCGTCGTGCCACCGGGGGCGACCGTCAACTCGATCGTGCTCTGCGGCGTCGCGTCGACGGGGAACGTCAGCGAGACGTTCGCGGTGCCGTTCGTCACCGGGATGGGCGCGAACGTCGCCGAGCTACCGGTTACCCGGGGGGTGACGGTCGTGGAGCGCGGGCTGCCGAGAGACGTGAGATCGACGCTCGACAGTGCGAACTCGATCGTCTGCCCCCGCATGACCGACGCGGGCACCCCGGTGAGCTGGGCCGAACGACTCGCGAACTGGGGCGAGAGCCCCGGATGCGCCTGCAGGTAGGAGATCCACGCGTCGCGGTCGATGAGGCCCGAGTCGCGCGTCGAGGTGCCCTGTGCGAACGCGGTGAAGTTGTCGCCGCCCTGCAGCAGGAAGTTGAACGACCCGACGCGGTACGTGTTCGTCGCCACCAGCGGCTGCCCGTCGATCCACACCCCGGTGATGCGCTCACCTCGCGGCTTGGTCGCGTCGAACGTGTAGCTGACGTTCGACGAGAGCCCCAGGGCGAGGTACGGGCGGCTGCTGCCCTCCGGCTGCCACTGCTGCTCGAGGGCCGCGGTGAACTGTGCGCCGGTGAGCGTGGTCGTCCAGAGGTTGTTCACGAACGGCAGCACCGCGTTCGCCTCTGCGTAGGTGATCACACCGTCCGTGCCCTCGTAGAGCTCGGCGCGCAGGCCGCCGGGATTGACGACGCCGATCTCGGCGCCACCGCGGTCCGGGTCGGCGAGCGTCGACACCAGCGCGTCCGCCACCAGGTTGCCGAGGGTGGACTGAGCGGCACGGTTGTCACGGCTGCCGCCGGCGTAGCCGGACTCCGCATAGGACCCGCCCGCGAACGCGGTCGTGATATCCGCGGTCACCGATCCCACGGGCTGCTCACCGACGACGCGCGCCTGAGCGAGCGTCTCGTCGACGATGGTCGCGACCTCGGCCACACGCGGGAACCGTGCGATGAGCTGGTCGTCGAGCGCCTTGCTGGCCGCAGCGGTGGCCGCCGCGTCGTTCGGGAACACCTGCGACGCCAGCCGCGCGACGTTGCCCGATTGGGCCACGGTCACTGCACCGGTGGTGCGGTCGATCTCCAGGACGACCTTGCCGATGTTCTCGCCGTAGCTCCCGGTCTGGATGACAGGTCGGGTCCGATCGGTCCCGGGCACCGGGGCATCCCAGTCGTACAGCTTGTGCGTGTGACCGGTGAAGATCGCGTCGACGGATGCCGACGTGTCCGTGACGATGCGCGAGAACGCGCCGCCGGCGGCGATCTCCTGCTCGATCGTGGCGTTGTCGGGAGTGCCCGCGGAGGCGCCCTCGTGGTACTCGGCGATGATGACGTCCACCGTGCCCTCGAGGGACTCGGCGACGCGGTTCACCGCCGCGACCGGGTCACCGAAGTCGAGGGAGCTGATCCCGCCCGGCGCGACGAGCGCGGGTGTCTCCTGCGTGATCGCTCCGATCACCGCGACCTTGAGTCCGGCGACATCGATCACCGCGTACTCCGGAAGTGCGGGTGTCGTCGTTCCCTTCAGGTACACGTTCGCCCCCAGATAGGAGAAGTCGGCGCTGTCCGACACCCGGCCGACCAGGTCGCTGTACCCCTTGTCGAACTCGTGGTTGCCTGCCGCCGAGGCGGCCAGGTCGAGCGCATTGAGCACGTCGATCGTGGGCTCGTCGTTGAAGTACGACGAGGCGAACAAGGATGCCCCGATGTTGTCGCCGTCCGACAAGAGGAGCGTGTGGTCGTCGCGGCCCGCCTCGCGGAGGGTCTCGATGGTTCCGGCGAACTTCACCGTGTTGGCGTC
This sequence comes from Microbacterium ginsengisoli, assembly GCF_000956535.1. Classification (GTDB taxonomy): domain Bacteria; phylum Actinomycetota; class Actinomycetes; order Actinomycetales; family Microbacteriaceae; genus Microbacterium; species Microbacterium ginsengisoli. The sequence goes on from NZ_JYIY01000071.1 coordinate 60,262, forward strand.
GATGCGGCCGTGGAAGTCGTTGATGTTCAGCAGGGTGAGCTTCACCGGTCCCGCGGTCGTGAAGGAGAACACGCCGGATGTCACCGTGGAGCCGAGCCCCGGAGCACTGATGGAGAACTCCACGGGCGCACCGGAGGAATCGGCGGCGATGGTGAACGGGATGTCGAGCGAAGCCGACGAACCGGTGGGGGTGTCGGGCACCGACCAGACGAGGTCGGTTCCCTCGATCGACAGTCCGGCGGGAAGCGGCGTCGGCAGGGTGATCTCGGGCAGGAGAGTCGAGCCGTCGACGACGACCTTTCCGCCTGTGAGCGTCACCTGACCGGTGCTCTGCACCGCCAGCTTCAGCATGAGCGGGTCTCCGGCGGCATAGGTGGTGCCGTCGGGAACGACGAGCGACGCATTCGCCGACCACACCGGCGGCCACGCCGGCTTGTCGGTGTCGTAGAGCCAGTCCTGGAAGAACGCGCCGAGGTCACGTCCCGACACCTCCTCGGCGAGCGCGATGAAGTCGGCGGTCGTCGCCGACCCGCCGGCGTGGCGCGCGGTCCATTCCGCGTACAGCCGGTCGAACGCCTGACGACCGATCGCCGTCATCAGCGCACCGAGGGTGTACTTGCCGCGGTTGTAGACCTGCCAGTCGTAGAGCTCCGAGGGGTCCGTGAAGCCCACCGTCGGCACGGTCCAGCGCGACGAGGTCGCCGAGTTCCAGGACGAGTAGCTGTCGTTCTCGGGGGTCGTCGGGTTCACTGCCGTGCTGGTCGCGTACTGGTAATAGGTCGTGAAGAACTCGGCGGCACCCTCGTTCAGCCAGATGTGCGACCAATCGGCCGGTGCGACCTCGTTACCGAGCCACTGGTGGACGAGCTCGTGGATCAGAGTGGGTGCGCTGATGCTGCCATCGAAGAACGGACGGTCCTGCGTCTCCAGTGCATAGCCGACGCTCACCCGGTCGACGATCACACCGGTGCTCGCACCCGGGTAGGGGCCGAGCTTGGTCTCGAGCCAGTCGATGATCGGCTTGATGCTGGCGCGACGAGTGTAGATCGTGTTCTGCGTGTTGGTGGAGATCGTCGGGTCGACGAAGCTCCACTCGTGCAGGGTGCGACCGCTCGCGAGCACGATGTCGCTCTCGAGGATGTTGAAGCGACCGATCGACAGCACCGAGAGCTCGGATGCCATCGGCTTGGTCTGCGTCCATACCCATTGCGTCGTGCCGGCGACATCGTCCACGGTCTTCGACGTCAGCTCGCCGTTGCTCGCGACGACCAGCGGGTTGCCACCTGCAACCGAGGGCGCCGTCACCGCGATGCGGTAGGTCGCCTTGTCGGCGGGCGTGTTGTTGTTCGGGAACCACGCCATCGACCCGACCGGCTGGCCGAGCGCGGTGACACCGTCGGTCGTGGGCACCCACCCCTCGGAGGACCCGTCGTGGTCGATGTGCCGGACAGGCGCGCCGGAATAGGCGACGGCGACCGTGAACTCGCCGACCACCGGCTGCGCGGGGGTGACGATCAGCTTGTACCGCACGGCCGCGGCGTCGTTCTCGCGCACGTAGCTCGCCGCGGTGCCGTTGACGAGGACGCTCTCGACCGTCAGGCCCTCGAAGTCGAGGGCGAACGACGACAGCGGGCTCGCCGCGATGGCGGTGATCGTCGTGACGGCCGAGATGTCGGTCTTGGTGCGATAGGTCATCGCGATGTCGTAGTTCTGCACGTCGTAGCCCGCGTTGCCGACGTTCGGGAACAGCGGGTCCCCGGCGGTCGTCGCTCCGGTCGCCGGCTCGGCCGCCTGGGCCGGGAGCGCGAGGCCTGTGATGGCCAGCGCGAGTGCCGCGCCGGCTGCGGCGAGCCGCATGAGGCGGTGTGAAGGTCGGCGGGTGCGCGCGGACGACTCAGACATGGATCCCCTTCTCGAGCGCGCGACACGGGCGCACGCAACAGGAGCGACGTTAGGGATCAGATGTTTCTTCATTGTTTCATAGAGATCTCCCAGATTTCCAAGAATCCCTCACCGCCGGGTCGAGCCCCTCGCATGTCGCGACCGACGGCTGTCCCGGCCCGGACGTAGGGTCGAACACGTGACACCCGAACTGGCCGCACGCATCGTCGCGGATTCCCGCGATCGCGTGGCCTGGGTGCGGGCGCGGTCCCGCGGCATCACGGCGACGGATGTCGCGGCCCTGTCATCTGCGGCATCCATCTCGCGGGCCGCCGACGCGAAACTGCAGGGCCAGCGCTTCTCCGGCAACGCCTACACGGACCACGGCCGGCGACGCGAGCCGGAGATCGCCGCCTGGGTGGCGGCGACCCACGGCATCCAGCCCTCGACGGCCCTCTTCCACGCGGTTGTCGAGCCGCGGCACCTCGCGACCCCCGACGGCATCGGCATGGACGACCGCGGCCGCATCACCCTCGCCGAGATCAAGACGACCAACAAGTCGTGGAAGTCGATCCCGCGCACCTACCTGCGTCAGGTGTGGTGGCAGCAGCACGTGCTGGGAGCCGAGCGCACCCTCGTCGCGTGGGAGCAGCACGACGGCTTCGTGCCGGTCGGCGACGAGCCGCGCTGCGCCTGGGTCGAGCGCGACGACATCGAGATCGCGAAGCTCGTGCGGCTGGCGACCTCCCTCATCGACGAGCTCTATCGCCGCACGACGCTGGCGCGCACCGGCTCGGATGCCGCGGCCGCACCCGCGGCTGGTCGCGAGGCGTTCCGGGCGCTCGCGCTCTCGGACTGAGCCCGGCACGCACTCCCCCGCCACGGCGGGGTCTTCATCGCGCCCGCCCAAAGTAGTTGACACAGCGCAACGAGATTCATATAGTTGCTCTCAGTCAACTTTTGCGCCGACGGTGTCGCACTCCCCACCCGCACAGGAAGGCCCCGTCTTGGCCACCATCACCTCTCCGGTTCCGACCGTCGCAGAGACATCGCGCTCCCCCCGACAGGTCATCGAGGCGCTCATCGGGCTGCTGCTCGGCATGTTCGTCTCGATGCTCGCCTCGACGGTCGTCTCGACCTCGCTGCCGGTCATCGTGCACGACCTCTCGGGCGATCAAGCCGCGTACACCTGGGTGGTGACCGCGACGCTGCTCACCACCGCGATCTCCACGCCGGTGTGGGGCAAGCTCGCCGACCTGATGAACCGCAAGGTGCTCTTCCAGGTGTCGATCCTGATCTTCGTGCTGGCGACCGCCGCCGCCGGCTTCTCACAGAACCCGGGCATGCTCATCGCCTTCCGTGCCGTGCAGGGTCTCGGCGCCGGCGGCCTCGCCGCCTTGAGCCAGGTCATCATGGCCGACATCATCAGCCCGCGCGAGCGCGGGCGCTACATGGGCCTGTTCGGCGCGGTCATGGCCGTCGCCACGGTCGGCGGCCCGCTCCTCGGCGGCGTCATCACGGACGCCTGGGGCTGGCGCTGGAACTTCTTCGTCGCCCTCCCCTTCGCCGTGGCCGCCCTGTTCATCGTGCAGCGCACGCTGCACCTGCCGGCACGCGAGTCGACCCGCGCACGTATCGATTACCTCGGCATCGTGCTGCTCTCCACGGCCGTGTCCCTGCTGCTGATCTGGGTCACCAATGCCGGCACGTCGTACGACTGGTGGAGCCTGCCGACCCTGCTCATGGTGGGCGGCGCCGTCGTGGCCGCGGTGCTCTTCGTCGTGACCGAACTGCTCGTCGCCGAGCCGCTCGTGCCGCTCACGCTCTTCCGCAACCGCACCTTCTCGCTCGCCGTCGTCGCGTCGATCGCCACCGGCATCGCGATGTTCGGGGCATCCGTCTTCCTCGCCCAGTACATGCAGCTGGCGCGCGGCGCGACCCCGACCGAGGCGGGGCTCATGACGATCCCGCTGATCGCCGGCCTCCTGCTGGCGTCCGTCGGCGTCGGACAGCTCATCAGCCGCTTCGGCCGCTGGAAGCCGTACCTCGTCGTGGGCGGCGTGCTGCTCGTGGCGGGCTCGTACCTGCTGTCGACCATCTCGTACGACACCAACTTCGTCGTGGTCTCGGTCTACATGTTCCTGCTCGGGGCGGGCGTCGGCATGACGATGCAGAACCTCGTGCTGGTCGTGCAGAACACCGCCGACCCGTCGCAGATCGGCGTCTCGAGCTCGGGGGTCACCTTCTTCCGCAGCCTCGGCGGCACGATCGGCGTCTCGGTCATGGGTGCCGCTCTCGCCGCGAAGGTCGCGGAACTGGTCACCGCGCGGGCCGCCGACATCGGCGCCGCCCTGCACGCCCTCGGAGCGCAGGGCGCCCAGCTCGCCCAGCAGCTGCAGAGCGGCACTATTCCTCAGGTCTCGACGCTGCCCGACGGCATCCGCCAGATCTTCGAGGACGTCTACGCGCAGGGCATCTCGCACTCGTTCCTGATCGCGGTGCCGTTCGCGATCATCAGCGTGCTGGCGATCGTGTTCCTGCCCAACAAGCCGCTCACCCGCATGACCAACAGTGAGCGGGCCGCGGCATCCGAAGCCGACCTCGCCACGGTCACCGTCGCCGAGGCGATGGATGTGCTGGCGCCCGCGACCAACGATGACGCGGATGCCGCGGCCGCAGCAGACTCACACGCATCGCGCGGTACGGTGTCCCGGTGATCTCCGAGGCGAGTGCTGCACCGGCGCCTGACGAGACGGCCGACCCCGTCCGTCAGGCGGCGGTGCGCGGCCTGGAAGGAGCGTTCGCGGAGCTTGCGAGCGAGTTCCGCCGCTACTACGCCGCACTCGCCGAGGCCGCGAGCCCCGGAATGCTGCCGGGCACGTTCAAGATCCTCTCGGTGATCTCCCGCGGCGGCCCCGTCACCGCCTCGACCCTCGCCGAGCGGCTGGTGGCCGACAAGGGCATGATCAGCCGCCAGGTCGGCGAGCTGGAAGAGCTCGGACTCATCCAGCGCACACCCGATCCGCACGACGGACGGGTGCGGGTGATCTCGGTCACCCCGCTCGGCGCAGAGCGCATCGAGACCGCTCGCGGCCCCCTCGAAGGCCGCCTGTTCTCCGCCCTCAGCGACTGGCCGCTCGAGTCGATCGAGAAGCTGACCGAACTGCTGCACGCCCTCGCCTCGGGCGAGGTCCCCGAGGCCTGAGCCCCGCCGGGCGCGCGGCGCCGGAGGCGTGACGCACCGGCGGACGGGAGGCCCTGTGACGCACCCAGGAGGGTCCGAGGGCACCTTCTCCACCCGGTAGCACCGCCGTAACACCGATGAGACATTGCCGCGCTTGACTGAAGGCTCCAAGGGCAGTGTGCTGCCGACGATGACACACACGGGGGAAGGAGCGACCTTGCGATTCAGGCCGCTGCGCGCCGCGCACTCCGCGACATCCGTCGCGACGAGTGCATTCACCGCTCCATCGACCATGCGTGCCGTCGTCTTCGACGAGACCGGCGCCCCCGACGTTCTGCATGTCGCCGACATGCCGGTGCCGAGCCCCGTGCTCAGCGAGGTGCTCGTGCGGGTCGTCGCCGCCGGCATCAACCCCATCGACGCGAAGACCCGCGCCGGCGCGGGTGTCTCTGGCGCCGTGCCGTCCCTGCCCTCGACGCTCGGCTTCGACCTCAGCGGGATCGTGGTCGCGTCTCCGTTCGAGGCGCACCCCTTCCCGCCCGGCACCGAGGTGTTCGGCACCGTCGCCTTCCCGCGCACGGGTGGCTCGTACGCCGAGTACGCGGTCGTGCCGACCCTCTCGCTCGCGCGCAAGCCCACCACGCTGTCGCACGCCGAAGCCGCGGCCGTACCGCTCGCGGCGCTCACCGCGTGGGGGCTCGTGGTCGAGACGGCGCACGCGCACGAGGGGCAGAGCATCCTCATCCATGCCGGCTCCGGAGGAGTCGGCCACTTCGCCGTGCAGCTGGCCGCGTACTTCGGCGCACGGGTGACGACGACGGCGTCTGCCGGCAACGCGCAGTGGCTGCGCGAGCTCGGCGCGGCCGAGGTGATCGACTACCGCTCGACCCGCTTCGAAGACGTCCTCACCGAGGTCGACGTCGTGATCGACCTCGTCGGCAACGCGGCGGACGACACCGGCACCCGGTCGCTGCAGGTGCTGCGCCCCGGCGGACTGTACGTGCTCGTGCCGACCGGATCGTGGCCGGGCTACGCCGAGGCGGCGCGGGCCGCGGGCGTGCGCGCCACGAGCTACAAGTACATCCCCGACGGCGATGTGCTCGCCACGATCGCCCGCCTGCTCGACTCCCGGTCGATCCAGGTCTACGTCGACAAGGTGTACGAGCTGACCGACGCGGCCGCTGCGCACACCTCGCTCGAGCAGGGTCACACGCGCGGCAAGACCGTGCTGCAGGTCGGCGAGGCCTGACCTCGGCTCGCCCCGGGGTCAGGGCGAGTCGAGGGCGACGGATGCCGCGGCTCGCACCCGTGCCGTGAGCGCGTCGACGAGTGGCGAGCGCAGATTCCAGTGCTGCCAGTACAGCGGCACCCGTGCGGGCGCCCCGCCGAGGGCCACGAGTCGACCATCGGCCAGGGCATCGCCGCTCTGCGACCGGGGCAGGAGCCCCCAGCCCATCCCCGAGGTGATCGCGCGCGCGAACTCCACCGACGCCGGCACGTAGTGCCGGGGCGGGCGCGCCGGGTCGGCGCCATGCGCCTCGAGCCAGCGCGTCTGCAGATCGTCGCGGCGATCGAAGTCGACGACGGGCGCGCGCTCGAGCGTCTCGCGCGTCACCGCCGCACCCCCGAACCAGCGCTCGGCGAAGGCCCGCTCCGCCACGGCCTCGTAGACCATCGTGCCGAGCGGGAGGGAGCGGCATCCGCTCACCGGGGTTCGTCGGGTCGTCACCGCGGCGAGCACCGACCCGTCGGTGAGGAGGTCGGCCGTGTCGTCCTCATCGGCCCGCCGCAGATCGACCACGACCGGATGCGTCGCGGTGAGCGCGACGAGCGCCGGCAGCAGCCAGGTCGCGAGCGAGTCGGCGTTCACCGCGATCGCCACGCTGGTGGTCGCGGCACCGTCGACACCGAGCTCATCGAGCGCGTCGTGCTCGAGCAGCGCGACCTCGCGCGCCCAGCGCACCACGCTCTGACCGGCCGGGGTCGCCCGCGCCGGACGTCCCCGCACGAGCAGCACCTGCCCGAGCTGCGCCTCGAGCGCCGAGATGCGCTGGCTGACCGCCGACGGGGTGATGCGCAGGCGGCGGGCCGCGGCATCCATCGTCCCCTCCTCGACCACGACGGCCAGGGTCTCGGCGTGCGACAGCGGGAGACGGGCCATCAGTTCTCCTTACGCAGCGACAGATACATGAGCTGGCGTGAAGTCTAGGCGGATCGTACGGTCGAGGTATGCTCGCCTCCCTCCTCGCCGGTCTCGGCCTCGGCTTCTCGCTCATCGTCGCGATCGGCGCCCAGAACCTGTTCGTGCTGCGGCAGGGCATCCGCCGTGAGCACGTGCTCGCCGTCGTCGCCGTCTGCACGCTCAGCGACCTCGCACTCATCGCGCTCGGTGTCAGCGGCATCGGACTCGTGCTGCACGGCGTGCCCTGGCTCGCGATCGTGGTGCGCGTCGCCGGCGCCCTGTTCCTGATCGGCTACGGGCTGCTCGCCGCCCGCCGGGCGCTGCGACCCGCGGGCGAAACGCTGGCCGTGACCGGTCCGGCGACGGATGCCGCCAGCTCCGCCTCGTCCGGAACGCTCACCGCGACCCGACGTCGCGCCGTCGTCGGCACCGCCCTCGCCCTCACCTGGCTGAACCCGCACGTCTACCTCGACACGGTGTTCCTGCTCGGCTCGGTCGCCTCCTCGCAGGGCGACGGTCGCTGGTGGTTCGCGCTCGGCGCCGGCGTCGCGAGTGTCGTCTGGTTCGCCGCACTCGGCTACGGCGCTCGCCTCCTCGCGCCCGTGCTCGCGACCCCGCGCGCCTGGCGGGTGCTGGACGCCGTCATCGCCGTGGTCATGGTGACGCTCGGTGTCGTACTCGCCGTCGGCGGGTGAGCCGCGGCATCCCGAGACGACGAAAGGCCCCCTCCGCGACGGAGAGGGCCTTTCGGAAGCGGTCCGATCAGACCAGCGAGTTGACGTCCAGCGGGATGCCGGGGCCGAACGTGGTCGACACGGCGCCCTTCTGGATGTAGCGGCCCTTCGAGCTCGACGGCTTCAGACGCACGATCTCGTCGACCGCGGCGGTGAAGTTCTCGCCCAGCTGCTCGGCCGTGAACGAGGCCTTGCCGACGACGAAGTGCACGTTGGCGTGCTTGTCGACGCGGAACTCGATCTTGCCGCCCTTGATCTCCTCGACGGCCTTGGCCGGGTTGGGGGTCACGGTGCCGGTCTTCGGGTTCGGCATGAGGCCACGGGGACCCAGCACCTTGCCGAGACGACCGACCTGGCCCATGAGCTCGGGGGTCGAGACCGCCGCGTCGAACGCGGTGTAGCCGCCGGCCACCTTCTCGATGAGCTCGGCGCCGCCGACCTCGTCCGCACCCGCGGCGATGGCGGCCTCCGCGGCCGGACCCGTCGCGAACACGATCACGCGCGCCGTCTTGCCGGTGCCGTGGGGAAGGATGACAGTGCCGCGCACCATCTGGTCGGCCTTGCGCGGGTCGACCGAGAGCTTCAGCGCGACCTCGACGGTCGAGTCGAACTTCGCCGAACCGGTCTCCTTCGCGAGCGCGACGGCCTCAGCGGCGGTGTAGAACTTGTCGGCGTCGATCTTGGCCTTCGCGGCCTCGTACGCCTTGGACTTCTGTGCCATGGTGACGCTCCCCCTCAGTCCTCGACCGTGATGCCCATGGAACGGGCGGTGCCGGCGATGATCTTCGATGCGGCCTCAATGTCGTTCGCGTTGAGGTCGGGCTGCTTGGTCTCGGCGATCTGGCGCACCTGCTCCTTGGTGAGCTTGGCGACCTTCACCGTGTGCGGGGTCTTGGACCCCTTCTGCACGCCAGCGGCCTTCTTGATGAGCTCCGCCGCCGGCGGGGTCTTCAGGATGAACGTGAAGCTGCGGTCTTCGTAGACGGTGATCTCGACCGGGATGACGTTGCCGCGCTGCGACTCGGTCGCGGCGTTGTACGCCTTGCAGAACTCCATGATGTTGACGCCATGCTGACCGAGCGCGGGGCCGATCGGCGGCGCCGGGTTGGCGGCGCCGGCGTTGATCTGGAGCTTGATCAGGCCGGTCACCTTCTTCTTCGGTGCCATTTCCTTTTCCTTTCAACGAGCGGATGCCTCGCGGCATCCCTCTCTCCCGCAGCCCGGCCATTCCGGGGAGCGGTGGTCTGTGTCAGAGCTTGGTGACCTGGTCGAACGACAGCTCGACGGGGGTCTCGCGCTCGAACAGCGAGACGAGCACGGTGAGCTTGCCGCTCTCGGGCTTGATCTCGCTGATGGTGCCCGGGAGACCCGCGAACGAGCCCTCCTTGATCGTGATGGTCTCGCCGATCTCGTAGTCGACCTCGGCGGGGATGACGCGGGCCGCGGCCGGAGCGCCCTTGACGGGGGCGCCGCCCTTGACGGGGGCCGCCTCCTTCACCTCGACGAGCGACTGCAGCATCGTGAAGGCCTCTTCGAAGCGCAGCGGGGTCGGGTTGTGCGCGTTGCCGACGAAGCCGGTGACGCCGGGCGTGTGGCGAACGACCGACCAGGTGTCCTCGTTGAGCTCCATGCGCACGAGCACGTAGCCCGGGATGCGCACGCGGGTGACCATCTTGCGCTGGCCGTTCTTGATCTCGACGACGTCCTCCATGGGGACCTCGACCTGGTAGATGTCCTCCTCGACCTCGAGCGTCGACTTGCGCTGCTCGATGTTGGCCTTCACCTTGCGCTCGAAACCGGCGTAGGAGTGGATGACGTACCACTTGCCCGGCAGCGAGCGCAGCTCGGTGCGGAACGCCTCGACCGGGTCGAGATCGGCGTCGACGTCGAGGTCGTCGCCGAGCTCGGGGCCGTCGTAGGGGGCGACCTCGTCGGCGGCCTCCTGGGCGAGCTCCGCGGCCTCCTCGGCAGCGGCGTCGGTGAGCACCTCTGCGGCGGCCTCGGCCTCCGCGGTCTCGTCGATCTCGAGAGCGTCGTTCACGATCGCATCAGCCTCCGGGTCGTCGATCTCGACGACGTCGTCGTCGAAATCCGCGTCATCCTCGTCCTCGACGTGGAGCGCGACCTGCTCGGCGGCGGTCACCGACTCCTCTTCCGCGGCGAGCGTGTTGCCATCCTGCGCGGCGTCGTCCTCGCTGGACTGCTCGGCGGCCGTCGCCCAATCGGCGTCGTCGACATACTTTTCAGACACGTGCGTTCTTCCTCAGTTCTCCGGTGCGGATCCGGCGCTCAGGCGCCCGGGGTTCCGAACACCACGGTCGTCAGCCACACGAACAGAAGGTCGAGTCCGTAGACCACCGCCATCATGACGATGACGAAGCCCAGCACGACGGCTGTGAACTTGACGAGCTCCTGCCGGGTCGGGGTGACGACCTTGCGCAGTTCCGCGATGACCTGACGGATGAACAGGACGATGCGAGCGAAGATGTTGGGCTTCTTCTCGCGGCGTGCATCGCTCTTCGCGACGACGTCGTTCTTCGCCTCGTCCTGGACCATTGACTCCACCTGGATCATCGTTGTGTCAGCTGTTGCGCTGACGCGCAGGGCGGACAGGAATCGAACCTGCAACCTGCGGTTTTGGAGACCGCTGCTCTGCCAATTGAGCTACCGCCCTAGAGACCCGGGGGTCTCGGCGCCCGCACTTCTGCCGCAACCGGAGGGAGGGGGTCTCGCACCCGATCTTCGGGCACGGCAAAAGAATGCAGACTTCTACTGCACGTTCCAGTGTACGTCATGCCTCCGGCGCGCTGCGACCCGGGGTCAGAACACGTGCACCCCGGAGCGGTCCGGTTCGGGGGCGAATCCGAAGGCGCGACCGGTGATCTCGGCCGCCGTGACGCGCACGTAGTTGCGCTTCAGAGTCGGCACCCACGGCTGAAGGCCGAGCTGCTCGGCGGTCTCGATCTCGGCCTCCGTCTCGAGCCGCCGGGCGTGTCCGCGCACGACCACGCTCCATGCGCCGGCGTCCGTGTGGTCGTCGACCTCGAACAGCACCTCGTCGTTCACGGTCAGCTCGAACAGCTTGCTGCCCTCGGCCGTGCGGAACACGATGTCGCCGCCGGTGACGACGTAGTTGACCGGGAACACGTCGAGCACGTTCCCGATATGCGTGACGAGCCGTCCGAGCTGCTGCGTCGCCAGGCGCCGCAGGCACTCCGACTCGTCGAGACTGTCCACCACCCCGATCTCGTCCATGCCCCGATTCTCCTCCCGATCGCGCCGCCGCACGAGGGGGATTCGTCGCGTTCCGCGGCCTACGATTCCGGGATAACCCTCGCGCCGCTGCAGCTCGACGAACTGTGGGACTTCGGGGATGCCGCGGCATCCGAGGGGCGCCTCGTCGCCGCTGCCGCAGCGGCGACGGACGACGACGAGCGGGCCGAGCTGGAGACGCAGATCGCCCGCGCGCTCGGCCTGCAGGCGAGGTACGCGCGTGCGCACGCCGTGCTCGACACGGTCACCGGGCAGGCGCCGGCCGCCGCCGTGCGGGTCGCGCTCGAGCGCGGAAGACTGCACAACTCGGCCGGCGACGCTCAGGGCGCGATCGTGCACTTCCGGCGGGCAGCGGATGCCGCGGCATCCGCCGGTCTCGTCTTCCTGTACGTCGATGCCCTGCACATGCTCGCGATCGCCGACCCGTCGAACGGCGATCGGCACACCGCGGCAGCATTCGCCGCGCTCGAGGACGTCACCGATGCGCGAACACAGCGCTGGCGCGTCTCCCTGCACAACAACGCCGGCTGGGCGGCGATGGCGGCGGGTCGCCACGGCGACGCCCTCGTGTCGTTCCACGCCGCGCGCGCCGACGCCGCACGGTGGGGGACCGCGCAGCAGATCGAGTGGGCCGACGAGTCCCTCGCCGAGTGCCGTGCAGCCCTCGGCGATGAGGCGTGAGGTCAGCCGGCGACGCGGACGAGCTTCTTGTTGACGAACTCGTCGGCGGCGAGCAGACCCATCTCGCGGGAGGTGCCGCTGCGCTTGACGCCGCCGAAGGGCAGCTCGGGGCTGTCCGCGAGCACGAGGTTCACGTAGACCATGCCGGCATCGATGGCGTCGGCGACGCGCTCGGCCTGCGCCGGGTCGGTCGTGAAGACGTAGGAGCCGAGGCCGAACGACGTGTCGTTCGCGATCGCGACGGCCTCGTCCTCGCCGGCGACGCGGTAGACGACGCCGACGGGGCCGAAGAGCTCCTCGCGGTAGACGTCCATGTCGCTGGTGACATCGGTGAGCACGGTCGGCGCGTAGAAGGCGCCGTCGCGCGTGCCGCCGGCCACCAGCGTCGCACCCTGGGCGACCGCGTGGTCGACCTGGGCGGCCAGGCGCTCCGCCGCGGCGAGCGACGAGAGCGGGCCCAGCACGGTGTCCTCGGCGAACGGATCGCCGACCGTCGCCGCGGTCATCGCAGCCGTGAACTTCTCGACGAACGCGTCGTAGAGACCGTCGACCACGATGAAACGCTTGGCCGCGTTGCACGACTGCCCGGTGTTGTCCAGGCGCGCCTCGACCGCGGCGCTCACGGCACCGTCGAGGTCGTCGGTCGAGAGCAGGATGAACGGATCGGAGCCGCCGAGCTCGAGCGCGACCTTCTTGAGGTTCCGTCCGGCGATCTCCGCCACCGCGGCACCCGCCCGCTCGGATCCCGTGACCGAGACGCCCTGCACCCGCGGGTCGGCGATGACGGTCGCCGCCTGGTCGTTGGTGATGTAGAGGTTGGTGTATCCGCCGACCGGCACGCCGGCGTCGTGGTAGATGCGCTCGATCGCGGCCGACGACTCGGGGCACTGCGGAGCGTGCTTGAGCAGGATGGTGTTTCCGAGCACCAGGTTCGGTGCGGCGAAGCGCGCGACCTGATAGGCCGGGAAGTTCCACGGCATGATGCCCAGCAGCACGCCGATCGGCGCCTTGCGGATCACCGCGGTGCCCTCGCCGAGGATGTCGATCGGCTGGTCGGCGGTGATCCGCCCGGCATTGTCGGCGTAGAACTCGGTGATGTCGGCGGCGAAGTCGACCTCGCCCTCCGCCGCGGCGAGAGGCTTGCCCATCTCGCGCACGATCAGCGCCGACAGCTCGTCGCGACGCTCACGGTGGAGCTCGGCCACCCGCCGGATCGCGGCCGCCCGCTCCGCCACGGGCGCGAGGCGCCAGGCGCGGTAGGCGGCATCCGCGGCGGCGACCTTCGCGGCCAGCTCGGTGTCGGTGAGGGTGTCGTAGGTGGCCAGGGTCTCGCCGGTGGCGGGGTTGACGACGGCGTACTCGCTCATGGGCTCTCCTCGGTGGTGGTCAGTCGGCGGCGGCCCGGCGGGCCGCGGTCAGGATGTCGGCGGCGGCGGCGCGACCCATGCGGATCGCCCCGTCGACGTGCTGGTAGCCGGCGCCCGCCATGTCGCTGCACGCGAGGTGGACGGGTCCGATCGGCGCACGCAGGTGCGGACCGTAGCGGTGCAGGCCGCCGAGGTCGAAGCTCGCCGCGTAGGCACCGCGCGTCCACTCCTCGCTCCCCCAGTCGCTCTCGAAGTAGACGACGGGATGCCGCGCCTCGTCGCCGTAGTAACGGGCGAGGGCGTCGAGGATACGGGTGCGCCGCTCGTCGGCGTCGAGGGTGAACACGTCGTCGGCGCGCTGGTCGGACACGAACCCGACGAGGGTGCCGCGGCTCTCACCGTGGGTGGTGTTGTCGTAGGCCTCGTGCACGAGCTCGTACGGGCTGAACGCCGTGCCCGACAGGCCCGCCTCGCGCCAGAACGGCCGGTCGTAGACCGCGTGCACCTTGATCACGAACCCCATGGAGAGGTGCTGGTGCAGCTGCTGCTGCAGCCGGGGCAGCGGCGGCTCGAAGCCGATGCGCTCGAACAGCGTGGGAGCGAGGGCCAGCACCGCGAACCGTGCGTGCACCTCGAGGTCCGGGGCGGATGCCACCACCCCGCCGTCACTCCATGCCAGACGGTGCACCGGGGCACCCAGGTGCACATCTGCGCCGAGGCGCTCGGCGAGCAGCAGCGGCACCTGCTGGAGTCCGCCGATCACGCGGCGGTCGAGGATGTAGTCCGCGTCGACGAGGTGCGAGAAGCTCCCGGCGCTCGCAGCCATGAGCAGCGCCTGCAGGGCGGAGAACGCATGGGCGGGCTTGGTGAGCATCGCCGCCGCGACGTAGAGGGCGATGTTGTCGACCGCCTCGGCATCAGAGGACTGTGCGCGCAGCCACGCCTCGAACGAGATCGTGTCGAGCGCGACCGCGTCGGGGTGCGCCCACGGGGCGTCCGGGTCGATCTCGGCGGTGAGCGCATCGAGGCGTGCGATGAGCGCGGTCATCGCCGCCGCCGTCTCCTCGGAGACCGGGAACAGCTCGCCGGTGAACCGGCGCAGCTCGCCGTCGCGGCCGCGATAGAGGCTGTCGCCCTCTCGGTAGCGTGGATAGGTCTCGAGCCCCAGCTCGTCGAGCGTCTCGAGCAGCGCGGTCTGATCGGGCGATACCCACTGGCCGCCGATCTCGAGCACCGCGCCGTCGACCGTGTCGGTCCACAGCCGCCCGCCGACGCGGTCGCGGGCCTCGAGCACCGCCACCGACAGCCCCTGGCGGCGCAGCTCATGGGCGGCGGTGAGACCCGCCGCGCCCGCGCCGATGACGACGACGTCCTTCGTGATCGAGGTCATCGGCGCTCAGTTCGCCGCGAGGGCCGCGCCGATGACGTCGAACGCCTCGTGCACGAGGGTGTCCGGGATCGACAGCGGCGGGAGGAAGCGGATGACATTGCCGTAGGTGCCGCACGTGAGCACGATGACGCCTTCGGCGATCGACGCTTTCGCGACGGCGGCGGCGAGCGTCGCATCGGGCGCGCCGGTCGCGGGGTCGACGAACTCGGCCGCGATCATCGCGCCACGTCCGCGCACGTCGCCGATGCGGGCATCGGCCGCCCGCAGCGCCTCGAGGCGGGCCACGAGCACCTCACCCAGATCACGGGCACGGCCGGCGAGGTCGTCGCTCTCGTACACGTCGATCGCGGCGAGTGCCGCGGCGCAGGCGATCGGGTTGCCGCCGTAGGTGCCGCCCAGGCCCCCGGCGTGCGAGGCATCCATGATCTCGGCGCGCCCCGTGACGGCGGCGAGCGGGAGGCCCGCGGCGATGCCCTTGGCGGTCGTCACGAGATCGGGGACGACATCGAACAGCTCGCTCGCGAACATCGCGCCGGTGCGGGCGAAGCCGGTCTGCACCTCGTCGGCGATGAAGACGACGCCGTTCTGGCGGCACCAGTCGGCGAGCGCGGGCAGGAAGCCGTCGGCGGGAACGATGAACCCGCCCTCTCCCTGGATCGGCTCGATCAGCACGGCAGCGACCTGCGACGCGCCGATCTGCTTCTCGATCATCGCGATCGCGCGGGCCGCGGCATCCGGACCCGACAGTCCGTCGCGGAAGGGGTACGACAGCGGCGCCCGGTAGATCTCGCCCGCGAACGGGCCGAAGCCGAGCTTGTACGGCATGGCCTTCGCGGTGAGGCCCATGGTGAGGTTCGTGCGCCCGTGGTACGCGTGGTCGAATGCGACGACGGCCGGCCGCCCGGTGAACTTGCGCGCGATCTTGACCGCGTTCTCGACCGCCTCGGCGCCGGAGTTGAACAGCGCGGTCTTCTTCTCGTGATCGCCGGGCGTCAGCCGGTTGAGCGCTTCGGCGACGGCGACGTAGGAGTCGTACGGCGAGATCATGAAGCAGGTGTGGGTGAACTGCGCGGCCTGCTGCGCGACGGCGGCGACCACCGCCGGGTGGCTGTTGCCGACCGTGGTGACCGCGATGCCCGAACCGAGGTCGATGAGGGAGTTGCCGTCGGCGTCGACCACGACGCCGCCGCCGGCGGCGACCGCGTGGATGGGGGCGGTGTGCCCGACGCCCGCCGGCACGGCTGCGGCCTTGCGCTCGAGGAGCTGCTGCGACCGCGGGCCCGGGATCGCGGTGACGAGGCGGCGCTCCTGCGGAAGCGCGGGGCCGCCCAGCGGGACGGTGAGGGTGTCGGCGGTGCTCATGCCGGCGACGCTAGCCGCCGACACTGACGACCACCACTCGACGGCGTGTATAACGGGAACGATCACGGCATCCATCCCGTACAGACCGGATGCCGCCACCGCCGCCCGAACGCCGAGGACCCCATGGCCGAGCCGCACGTCCCGACCCTGCGCGCGCTGCTGGCGCGCACCGAGCTGCGCCTGCGGCTCGAGACGCCCGAAGAGGCGCTGCCGGCGGGCGCGCTTGATGCGGAGCTGCGATGGGTGCACAGCTCGGACCTGCTCGACCCCACACCCTTCCTGTCCGAGGGGCTCGCGCTGCTGACGACCGGCACGCAGTTCCTCGCGACGGCCGCGGAGCCCGACGAGTACGTGGCGTACGTCGAACGACTCTCCTCCCGCGGAGTCGTCGCCGTCGGCTTCGGCACCGAGGTCGTGCGCGCCGGCATCCCGCCCGAGCTCGCGGCGGCCTGTCGCGAGGCAGGACTCCCGCTCGTCGAAGTGCCCTACCGCACCCCCTTCATCGCGGTCGCCCGCGCGAACGCCGAGGCGATCGCCGCCCAGGCATACGCCCGTCGCAGCTGGGCCCTCGCCGCGCAGCGGGCGATCTCCCTCGCGGCACTGCGGCCCGGCGGACTCGGCGCGATCGTGGACGAGCTGGCCAAGCAGCTCGGCACCTGGGTCGGCCTGTTCGACGCCTCCGGCGCGCTCACCCACGCCCACCCGGTCGACGCTCTCACGTCCGAGGCCGCCGAGGCACTCACCGACGAGGTGCAGACGCTCCTGCGGCGCGGCGCCAACACGGGATCGGCCCTGCACGCGGCATCCGGCTCCTTCAGCCTGCAGACCCTCGGTCGCACCGGACGCCTCCGCGGCGCACTCGTGATCGCCGCGACGCACCTCGACCAGGAGGAACGCGGACTCGTGACCGCCGTCGTGGCGCTGGCCGGCCTCGCACTCGAGCAGCGCCAGCGTCTGGACCGCGGCTACGGCGCGCTGCGGCGCGGCGTGCTGCAGGCTCTTCTCGCGGGAGATCTCACCCTCGCCCGCCGCATCGCGCGCGACGTCTGGGGCGCGTTGCCGGGCGGCGATCGCACCGTGGCCGTGACGGATGCCGCCTCCTCCCGTCGCGCCGCGATCTTCGACTGGCTCGACGTGCGGGCCGACGAACCGGGGGTCGAGGTGTTCTACGGACGCGACGACGACCAGATCGTCGTGCTCGCGGGAACCGGCGGCGAGCGCGTGGCCGCCGACCTCGCGGAGGCCTTCGACCTCCGGGTGGGTGTCGCCGCCGTACCGGACGACGACCTTGCGACCGCCCTGTCCCGCGCGCGCCTCGCCCTGGAGCGCGGCACGGGACGCGTGCGCCGGTTCGAGATCGTCGCGGACGTGGGACTGCTCCCGCACGTCGCGACGCCCGATGCGCGGCGCCTCGCCGACGCCACGCTGGCGCCGCTCGTCGCCCACGACGCGGCCCACGGCACCGAGCTGGTCACGACGTTGCGGGTGTGGCTCGCGCATGACGGGGGGCACGAGGCATCCGCCCGCCTGCTGGGCGTGCACCGCCACACGGTGCGCGCGCGGGTGGCCCTGGCCGAGCACGTGCTCGGGCGGGATCTGTCGGGGTTCGCCGCGCGCAGCGAGCTGTGGGTCGCCATGGAGCTGACGGGCGCGCCATCGATCTCGAATACTTCGCTATCCGCTGAATAGAACTACTCAGACAACCGAAACCGTCGCGAAATACATCCGCAACGACGTTTTTCCTTGTCATGCGGGGTCGCACCCGTTAGCGTCTCCGGCATGACCGGTCAGCATTCGGCACCCCCTGCCCTGGCGTCCCGCGGGTACTCCCCGTCGGGCCCGTTCGACAACGACGACCTGCAACGCAAGAGCCGCGACCACCTGTGGATGCACTTCGCCCGCCACGGCGCCAACCAGGCGGGCGCGCCGGTGCCGATCATGGTGCGCGGCGAGGGCCACCGCGTGTGGGACAGCCACGGCCGCGAGTACATCGACGGACTCGCCGGACTCTTCGTCGTCGCCGCCGGGCACGGCCGTCGTCGCCTCGCCGAGATCGGCGCCCAGCAGGCCGAATCGCTCGCCTTCTTCCCGCTGTGGTCCTACGCCCACCCGGCCGCGATCGAGCTCGCGGCCCGACTCGCCGACTACGCCCCGGGCGACCTCAATCGCGTGTTCTTCTCCTCCGGCGGCGGCGAGGCCGTCGAGACGGCGTTCAAGCTCGCGAAGCAGTACTGGAAGCTGCAGGGCAAGCCCGGCAAGCACAAGGTCATCTCCCGCGCCATCGCCTACCACGGCACCCCGCAGGGCGCCCTCGCCATCACCGGCATTCCCGCCATGAAGGCGCCGTTCGAACCTCTCACCCCCGGCGGATTCCGCGTGCCCAACACCAACTGGTACCGCGCCGGCGAGATGGGCTTCACCGGACCCGACGAGGCCGCGTTCGGCATCTGGGCCGCCGAGCGCATCCGCGAGGCCATTCTCTTCGAGGGGCCGGAGACGGTCGCGGCCGTCTTCCTCGAGCCGGTGCAGAACGCGGGCGGATGCTTCACTCCCCCGCCCGGCTACTTCCAGCGGGTGCGCGAGATCTGCGACGAACTCGACGTGCTCCTGGTCTCGGACGAAGTGATCTGCGCGTTCGGGCGCATCGGCACGATGTTCGCCTGCGAGCACTACGGCTACGAGCCCGACATGATCACGTGCGCCAAGGCGCTGACCAGCGGCTACGCGCCGCTCGGAGCCACGATCGTCAGCGACCGCGTCTTCGAGCCCTTCGCCCACGGCGATACGACGTTCCTGCACGGCTACACCTTCGGCGGACACCCGGTCTCGTGCGCGGTCGCGCTCGAGAACCTCGACATCTTCGAGGAGGAGGGGCTGCTGCAGAACGTGCAGACCCACGCGCCGCTGTTCCGCGCCGAGCTCGAGACGCTGCACGACCTTCCGATCGTGGGCGACGTGCGCGGCGACGGCTACTTCTACGGCATCGAGCTCGTGAAGGACAAGACCACCAAAGAGACCTTCGACGAGGCCGAGTCCGAGCGCCTGCTGCGCGGATTCCTCTCGTCGGCGCTGTTCGACGCGGGCCTGTACTGCCGCGCCGACGACCGGGGCGACCCGGTCATCCAGCTCGCCCCGCCGCTGACCATCGGCCCGAGCGAGTTCCGCGAGATCACCGGCATCCTCCGTGACGTGCTCACGGAGGCCGGCAACCTCATCTGATCCACCGGGGCCACAAGACCCCACCGCACCGACAGATCCACCGAGGCCGCCGGCCTCAACAGAGAAACGACACACCGACCCGGTCGGCGGCCGCTGGGGGCCTGCGTCCGACCGAGTCTCCGCATCCATCCATCACACCTCGCGCGGAGGCGAACATGACCGTCACAGCCCCCACATCCGGATCAGAAGACAAAGGCCTGCGAAAGGGGGCTGTCGGTCTCGTCGGAAGCGTCGTCATCGGCATGTCCTCCACGGCGCCGGCGTACAGCCTGGCGGCGAGCCTCGGCTTCGTGGTCGCCAGCGGCGGCGCCGTGCTCGCCGGCGTCAAGGCGCCCGCGATCATGCTGCTCGCGTTCATCCCCATGTGGATGATCGCCGTCGCGTACGGCGAGCTGAACAAGGCCGAGCCCGACTGCGGCACCACCTTCACGTGGGCGGCGCGCGCCTTCGGCTCCGTCGCCGGGTGGCTCGGCGGCTGGGGCATCATCGCGGCCGACGTGATCGTGATGGCCAACCTCGCCCAGGTGGCGGGCTCGTACGGATTCACGTTCGTCGGCACCATCACCCAGGACGGCGACATCACGGCGCTCTCGAGCGACACGCTCTGGTCGACCGTCGCGGGCGTCGCCTGGATCGTCATCATGACCGGCATCTGCTACCTCGGCGTCGAGGTCTCGGCGCGTCTGCAGTACGCCCTGCTCGGCATCGAGCTCGTGGTGTTGGTGCTCTTCTCCGTCGTCGCCCTCACCCGCGTCTACAGCGGCAACGGCGTCGACGGCTCCCTCACCCCCTCGCTCAGCTGGCTGTGGCCCGGCGGTCTCGACTTCGGCACCGTCGTCGCGCCGGCCATGCTCACGGCGATCTTCATCTACTGGGGCTGGGACACCGCGGTCTCCCTCAACGAGGAGACCGCCAACCCGAAGAAGACCCCCGGTCGCTCGGCGATCATCTCGACCCTCCTCCTGCTCGTCACCTACGCCCTCGTCTCGGTCGCGGCGATCGCGTTCGCGGGCGTCGGCACCGACGGGATCGGCCTCGGCGTGGAGTCGAACGCGGCGGACGTCTTCTCGGCCATCGCGCCGACCCTGTTCGGCAACAGCTTCTGGGGCCAGGCGGCGGTCGCGCTCCTCGCGTTCTCGATCCTCACCTCGGCCTCCGCCTCCACGCAGACGACGATCCTGCCGACAGCCCGCACCGCGCTGTCGATGGCGGCGTTCAAGGCGATCCCGACGCGCTTCGCACGCATCCACCCGAAGTTCCTCACGCCGACCTGGGCGACCATCGGGATGGGCGTGGCATCCATCGCCTTCTACGTGCTGTTCACCGTGATCTCGCCGAACCTGCTCACCGCCCTCATCGGCTCGGTCGGCCTCATGATCGCCTTCTACTACGGACTCACCGGCTTCGCATGCGTCTGGTTCTACCGCCGCACCCTGTTCTCGAGCGTGCGGAACTTCGTCATGCGCGGGCTCGTTCCCCTCGCGGGCGGCGGGATCCTCGCGGTCGCGTTCGTCTACGGACTCATCCAGTTCGCCCAGCCCGACTGGCTCCAGGACGCCGACGGCAACAACGTCGAGTTCTTCGGGATCGGCATGGTGGCCGTCGTCGGTGTGGGCGCGATCCTGGTGGGCGTCGTGCTCATGATCGTCTGGTGGATCGTGTCGCCCGACTACTTCGTCGGACGCACCCTCGGCCGCGCGCAGGCCGTGCTGGTGCTCGAAGGCGTCGACGAGGGACACACGTTCGGCCTGCCGGACTCGGGCCGCGAGCCCACCGTCATCTCGCCCGACCTGTCGAACCTGCCGACCGGTCGCATCGCGATCGACGAGACCACCGGCATCGAGTACCGACGGTCCAAGTCACGCAAGGGCGACCCGACCGTCTGAGGCGCTCACCCGAGGGCGACGACCTCGATGCCCGATGCGGCGAGGGCGTCGACCTCGGGATGCTGCGCGCCCGCGTCGGTGACGACGAGGGCGAGGTTCTCGGGCGCCGTCACATTGAGCTGGTTGACGACCCCGAGACTCGCGGCGCTCGCGCCGACGACGACCCGTCGCGCGATGTCGATGCCGGCGCGCAGGATCTCGGCGACGTCCGCATCGGCGGCCGTGACACCCCGGACGGCGTCGAGTCCCTCGGCGTCGATCACCGCCGTGTCGTAGTTGTAGCGGCGAACGACACGCTCGGCGTCGGCTCCGACCGCGATGCCGGCCCCGCCGCGCAGCAGACCCCCCGCGATGACCACGGTGGTGTCCGGGTCGGCGGCGAGCACCAGCGCGACGTCGGGCGACGGGGTGACGATCGTGAGCCCGAGGCCCCGCCCGATGAGGGTGCGCGCCACGCCGTGGCCGATGGCGCCCCCCGCGATCATGACGGTGGATCCGGGTTCGAGCACGGCGACCACAGCCTCGGCGAGCGGGGCGGCACGATCGAGGTGCACTCCGGGAACGTCGGCGGTGCGACCCTCGGGCCGTGGGGCGGACGCGCGGCGCGGAATGGCCCCTGCGCTGCGCAGCGCCTCGATGTCGCGCCGCAGCGTCATCGCACTCACACCCAGCTCCGCCGCCAGACCGGCGAGTTCGACGTCGCCGGTCGATGCGACGCGCGACACGATCGCCGAACGGCGCTCCGCGACATCCATCGTCGTCCTCCATCCCGCCGCGGATCGGGTTCCGGGCGAGTGTGAGAAGACTGTCACACCCGGCGCCCGTGCGCCTATCGGCCGGCCGTGCGAATGCTCAACGTCGACGCGGCGATGTCAGTCGCGCGGCGCGTGGGTCTCGAGGAACTCGTAGACCTCCGTCGTGTCGACCCCGGGGAAGGCTCCGGTCGGGAGGGTGGCGAGCAGGGTGCGCGGGGTGCGCACGTTCGGCCACGCGTTCTCGCGCCATTGGGCTTCGAGCTCGACCGGTGCGCGGCGGCAGCACACCTCGACCGAGTGCTTCGAGACGCCCCGATTGGGGGTGTCCCGTCCGAGGAACCACTTCGTGTCGTCGAAGCGCACCCCGACGCTCACCGAGTGCTGCCCCTCGCTGGAGTTCTCGACACGGGCCGTGCACCAGTAGGTGCCGTTGCCGGTGTCGGTGTACTGGTAGTACGGGTTGAAGCGGTCGTCGACGTCGAAGACGACCCGGCTCGTCCAGCGACGGCAGCACATCTGGCCCTCGGTGGCCCCCAGCCGGTCGGTCGGGAAGTTCACGTCGTCGTTCTCGTAGGACTTCGTGATCGTGCCCGACTCGTGCACCTTGAGGAAGTGCACCGGGATGCCGAGGTGCACCGTGGCGAGGTTGGTGAACCGGTGCGCGGCGGTCTCGTACGAGACCGAGTAGGCGTCGCGGAGGTCCTCGATCGAGATGGCCTTGCGCGTCTTCGCCTCGCCGAGGAACGGCACGGCGTGGGCCTCGGGAATGAGCAGTGCGCCGGTGAGGTAGTTCGTCTCGACCCGCTGACGCAGGAAGTCCGCGTAGCTGGCGGGTTCGGTGTGCCCGAGGATGCGGCTCGAGAGCGCCTGCAGCACCGCGGTGCGCGAGTCGCCCTTCTGCGTGAGCTTGCTGGAGAGGTAGAGCCGCCCGTTCTTGAGGTCGGCGACGCTGCGGGTGGTCTGCGGCAGGTCGGGCACGTAGTGGAGCGTGAACCCGAGGTGGGCGGCGATGTCGCTCGTGGTGCGCTGGGTGAGGGGGCCGCCCGGGTGGTGCACGGCATCGAGGATGTCGCGGGCCTGCCGTTCGAGCTCGGGGAAGTAGTTGTTCTGCCCGCGCATGAGATGGCGCAGCTCCACGTTCGCGCGCCGGGCCTCCTCGGGGGTGGCGGCGCGCTCGTCGCGGAGCCGCTCGATCTCGTGCTGGAGGGCGAGCATGGCCTTCAGCGCCTCGTCGGGCACGGTCTTGCCGATGCGGAAGGGCGAGATACCGAGCGCCTGGAAGGTCTGCCCCTTCATGGCGCGCTCGAGGGAGACCTCGAGGGTGGCGCGCTCGTCGAGCGTCTCGGCCTCGAGCAGCGCGTCGATGGAGGTGCCGAGCGCCTTCGCGATCGCGCGCAGCAGGGTGAGCTTGGGCTCGCGTTTGCCGGTCTCGATCATGGACAGCTGGCTGGGGGCGCGTTCGACCGCCTCGGCGAGCGCCTCGAGGGTGAGCCCCTGCTTCGTGCGCAGCTGACGGATGCGTCGGCCGATCGTCAGCGCGTCGGCCTCGACGTCAGTTTCGGTGGGAGTTTCCGCGAGCGTCATGCCACGCAGTCTGTCACGAAGAGTGAATTTTTTGCAATCTTCACTCCGAAAATCGCAGGGTTCGCTCTTGAACTTCACGGATAGTGGTCTCACGACGACCTGCCGGTCCACCGACGGACCCGGCATCCGATGAAGGAGACCGCCATGACGATTCAGGCCACGCCCGGACAGCCGCCGCTTCGCGCCGGCGACCAGACGCAGACCGCAGCCGAGCTGCAGGAGATCTGGGACACCGACCCCCGCTGGGACGGCATCGAGCGCACGTACACCGCCGAGGACGTCGTCCGTCTGCGCGGCTCGCTGCGCGAGGAGAGCACCCTCGCCCGCCGCGGTGCCGAGAACCTGTGGAACCTGCTCCACACCGAGGACTACATCCGCGCCCTCGGCGCGTACACCGGCGGCCAGGCCGTGCAGCAGGTGCGCGCGGGCCTGAAGGCCATCTACCTCTCCGGGTGGCAGGTCGCCGCCGACGGCAACCTCGCCGGCCAGACCTACCCCGACCAGAGCCTCTACCCCGCCAACTCGGTTCCGTCGGTCGTGCGCCGCATCAACAACGCGCTGCTGCGTCAGGACCAGATCGAGCACGCCGAGGGCACGATCACCCAGGACTGGCTCGCCCCCATCGTCGCCGACGCCGAGGCCGGCTTCGGCGGCCCGCTGAACGCGTACGAGCTCGCCCAGTCACTCATCCAGGCCGGCGCCGCCGGCATCCACTGGGAGGACCAGCTGGCCAGCGAGAAGAAGTGCGGCCACCTCGGCGGCAAGGTGCTCGTGCCGATCCAGCAGCACATCCGCACCCTCAACGCGGCCCGCCTCGCGGCCGACGTCGCGGGCGTGCCGACCGTGATCATCGCGCGCACCGACTCGCTCGCCGCCGACCTGCTCACGAGCGACGTCGACCCCCGCGACCAGGAGTTCACGACCGGCGAGCGCACCACCGAGGGCTTCTACCGCGTCCGCGCCGGCATCGAGCCGGTCATCGCCCGCGGCCTCGCCTTCGCCCCGTACGCCGACCTGATCTGGGTCGAGACCGGCGAGCCCGACATCGAGCTGGCACGCGAGTTCGCGGCCGCGATCCACGCAGAGTTCCCGGGCAAGATGCTCGCGTACAACTGCTCGCCGAGCTTCAACTGGAAGCGTCACCTGAACGACGAGCAGATCGCGACCTTCCAGCAGGAGCTCGCCGACCTCGGCTACAAGTTCCAGTTCATCACCCTCGCCGGCTTCCACGCCCTCAACTACTCGATGTTCGACCTCGCCCGCGGCTACGCCGAGCGCGCGATGAGCGCCTACGTCGAGCTGCAGGAGCGCGAGTTCGCCGCCGAGGACGACGGCTACACCGCCACCAAGCACCAGCGCGAGGCCGGCACCGGCTACTTCGACTTCGTGTCGACCGCGCTGAACCCCGACAGCGCCACCCTCGCGCTGGTCGGGTCGACCGAGTCCGAGCAGTTCCACTGATCCGCGACAGCGTCATCGGATGCCTCGGGGCCGGGGCACACCTCGCGCCCCGGGGCATCCCCCACACCCCCTGACAGAACATCTCCTAGGAAGAACGGGCCAATGACTCCCACCGCCACGGGCATCGCGCCCACGACGAACTCCACCCCCACGACCCACGCGGGTCCCGCGATCGAGATCACGGGCCGCCTCGGCGAGCGCTACGACGAGATCCTCACCCCGGACGCCGTCGCCTTCCTCACCGAGCTCCACCACCGCTTCTCGGGACGCCGCCACGACCGGCTCGCCGACCGCATGCGCCGCCGTTTCGAGATCGGCAACGGCCGCGACCCGCGCTTCCGCGACGACACCGCCGCCGTGCGCGCGAACCCCGACTGGAAGGTCGCCGGTGCCGGACCCGGCCTCGAGGACCGCCGCGTCGAGATCACGGGTCCGACCGACCCCAAGATGACCATCAACGCACTCAACTCGGGCGCCCGCGTGTGGCTCGCCGACCAGGAGGACGCCACCTCGCCGACGTGGAAGAACGTCGTCGAGGGCCAGCTGTCGCTGTTCGACGCGATCCGCGGCCAGTTGTCGTTCACCAGCCCCGAGGGCAAGGAGTACCGCGTCACCGCCGAGCGCACCCCGACGATCGTGATGCGTCCGCGCGGCTGGCACCTGGTCGAGAAGCACATCCGCTTCATCGACCGAACGGGCCGCGGGATGGCGGCATCCGGGTCGCTCGTCGACTTCGGGCTGTACTTCTTCCACAACGCGCAGCAGCTGATCGCGAACGGCTCGGGTCCGTACTTCTACATCGCCAAGCTCGAGTCGAGCGAGGAGGCGAAGCTGTGGGACGACATCTTCACCTTCAGCGAGGAGTACCTCGGCATCGCGCACGGCACCATCCGTGCCACGGTTCTGATCGAGACGCTGCCGGCCGCGTTCGAGATGGAGGAGATCCTCTACGAGCTGCGCGACCACTGCGCGGGCCTGAACGCGGGCCGCTGGGACTACATCTTCTCGATCATCAAGAACTACCGCGGCCGCGGCGCCCGCTTCGTGCTCCCCGACCGCAGCGACGTGACGATGACGGTGCCGTTCATGCGGGCCTACACCGAACTGCTCGTGAAGACCTGCCACAAGCGCGGCGCCTTCGCGATCGGCGGCATGAGCGCGTTCATCCCGAACCGTCGTGACCCCGAGGTGACGCAGCGCGCGTTCGAGAAGGTCGCGGCCGACAAGAAGCGCGAGGCCGGCGACGGCTTCGACGGCACCTGGGTCGCCCACCCCGACCTGATCCCGGTGGCGCAGGCCGAGTTCGACGCCGTGCTGGGCGAGAACCCCAACCAGGTGTCGCGCCAGCGCGACGACGTGGAGGTCACCCCGGCGCAGCTGCTCGACGTGCACATCGGCCTGCCGATCACCGCGGCGGGCGTCCACGGCAACGTGTCGGTGGCGATCCGCTACATCGAGGCGTGGCTGCGGGGCCTGGGCGCGGTGGCGCTCGACAACCTCATGGAGGATGCGGCGACCGCCGAGATCAGCCGCTCGCAGGTGTGGCAGTGGATCCACCAGGACCGTGAGACCGAGGACGGCACCCCCATCACGGTGGCCTACATCGAGGAGCTCATCGCGCAGGTGCTGGGCGAGGTCGACCGCCGCGACGGCGACCGGTTCGACGACGCGGCAGAGGTGTTCCGCGAGGTGGCGCTGCGAGAGGAGTTCCCGACGTTCCTGACGATCGTGGCCTACTCGCGGTTCCTCGTCGACACCGAGTGAGACGGCGCCGCGGGGGGACGCGGCGCGAAAATCGGATGCCCCGGGGCCCCGCACCCCGGGGCATCCGTCTGTCTGCCGGCAGGATGCCTAGGATCGCGGGTATGGGAGCGCAGGCATGACCCGCAACGGTGAGGTGTCGTTCTGGTGGGCGCGTCGGGGCGGGGCGCCCGCGCCGCGCGCGGCGCTTGCAGGGTCGATCGAGGCGGACGTGTGCATCGTCGGCGCCGGCTACACCGGACTCTGGACGGCGTACTCGCTCGCGGGCCTCGATCCGTCGCTGCGGATCGCGGTGATCGAGCAGCGCTTCGCGGGCTACGGCGCCTCGGGCCGCAACGGCGGCTGGCTCACCAACTCGGTGACGGGCGGCCGCGAGCGCTACGTCCGCAGCCACGGCCGCGAGGCCGCGATCGCCCAGCAGCGCGCGCTCAACGACACGGTCGACGAGGTGCTCGCGGTCGCCGCCCGTGAGGGCATCGACATCGGCGCGCACAAGGGCGGCGAACTGACCGTCGCGCGCACGCCCGCCGAGCTCGCGCGGCTGCGCGCGTTCGCCGATGCCGAGGCGGCCTGGCCCCACACCGACCTCGAGTGGGCGGATGCCGCGGCCACCGCCGAGCGCGTGCGGGTCGCCGGGGCGCTCGGGTCCCTGTGGCATCCGCACTGCGCGCGCATCGACCCGGCCGCGCTCGCCGCGGGGCTGGCCGCGGCGGTCGAGCGGCGGGGCGTGACGATCTACGAGCAGACCCGGGTCGAGGAGATCGTGCCGGGCCGCGCGCGCACCGCGCACGGCGACGTCAGGGCGCCGATCGTGATCCGCGCGACGGAGGGCTTCACGGCGGGCCTTCCCGCGACCCACCGCACCTGGCTGCCGATGAACTCGTCGATGATCGTCACCGAGCCGCTGCCGGCGGACGTCGACCCGGAGGCGGTCGTCGCCGCGCTCGCCGCAACGCCTGCTCTTCCCGCGGCTGCGAGCGCG
>NZ_JYIY01000072.1 GCF_000956535.1 Microbacterium ginsengisoli
GGGCTGTCACGCCTGCCGCAGCCCTAGCGCGCGGCGCGCCGGCCGGCGGCGGGCGCCGCGCGCTAGGGCTGCGGCAGGCGTGACAGCCCGGTGAGCAGCGGCTCGACGCGGCCTGCGTAGCAGACGCGCACCCACCCTTCGCCGGCCGCGCCGAACGCGGACCCCGGTGCCACGGCCACCCGCTCGGCGACGAGGAACCGCTCCGCCCAGCTGGACACGTCGCCGCCCGACGCGTGGGACACATCGATCCAGAGGTAGAACGCCCCGTCGGAGCGCAGGTATGGGATGCCGCGGGCGTCGAGCAGCTCGCGGGCGGCGGCGAGGTTCGCGGCATAGGTCGCGCGGGCGGACTCGACCGCATCCTGAGGGCCTGTGACCGCCGCGAGCGCCGCGTACTGCGCGGGCGCGTTGACGCAGCTGACGATCGCCTCGTTCGCCGGACCGAAAAGGGGCGTGAGCGGCGGCGGCGTCACGAGGTAGCCGATGCGCGCGCCGGTGAGCGCGTAGGTCTTGGAGAGCGAGAACACACCGACGGTGCGCTCAGGGGCGGCCGCGAGCACGCTCGTGAACGGCACCCCGAACGTGAGGTACTCGTAGACCTCGTCGCTGATGATCCACAGGTCATGACGGCGGGCGAACGCGACCAGCGCGTCCACCACCTCCGGCGGGTACACGACGCCGAGCGGGTTCGACGGGCTGTTGACCAGCAGCACCCGCGTGCGCTCGGTGACGAGCGAGTCGAGCCGGTCGACGTCGGGCACGAACGCGTCGGCCACCGTCAGCGTGTACGGCACCGGCACGGCGCCGACGAGCCGCGGCGCCATCGCGAACGTCGAGTAGCCGGGGTCGGGAATGAGGATCTCGTCGCCCGGCGACAGGGTCAGCGTCATCGCGAGATGCAGCGCCTGCGATCCGCCTGCCGTGACGTGCACGTGATCCGCACCGCCGGTGTAGCCGTTGAACGACGCGAGCTTCGCGGCCAGTGCCGCGCGCAGCGGCGCGATGCCCGAGTTCGCGGTGTAGTTGGTGACATCCTGCTCCCACGCATCCGCCCCCGCGGCGAGCACGTGCGGGGCGACAGCGACCTCCGGCTCCCCGACGGACAGTGCGATCACGTCGTCGAGCGTCTGGGCGAGCTCGAAGATGCGACGGATGCCGCTGGGTGGCACCGACTGCGCGAGAGGGGACGGGCGCGGCATCCGGAGCCTAGGCGCCGCGCAGCCGCTCGGCCAAGTAGCCGTGCAGGGCCTCGAGCGGCACCCGCTCCTGGCTCATCGTGTCGCGCTCGCGCACAGTGACCGCCCTGTCCTCGAGGGAGTCGAAGTCGACGGTGACGCAGAACGGCGTGCCGATCTCGTCCTGGCGGCGGTAGCGGCGACCGATCGCGCCGGCGTCGTCGAAGTCGACGTTCCACGCACCGCGCAGATCGTCGGCGACCTCACGCGCGAGCGGCGAGAGGTTCTCGTTGCGCGACAGCGGTAGCACCGCGACCTTGACGGGGGCGAGGCGCGGGTCGAGCTTGAGCACCGTGCGCACGTCGGTGCCGCCCTTCGCGTTCGGCACCTCCTCCTCGACGAAGGCATCGACGAGGAACGCCATCATCGACCGCGTGAGGCCGAAGGAGGGCTCGATGACGTAAGGCGTGTACTTCTCGCCCGACGCCTGGTCGAAGTACGTGAGCGACTGGCCCGACGCGGTCGAGTGGTTGCCGAGGTCGAAGTCGGTGCGGTTCGCGATGCCCATGAGCTCGCCCCACTCCTTGCCCGGGAAGCCGAAGCGGTACTCGACGTCGATCGTGCCGGCCGAGTAGTGCGCACGGTCCTCTTCGGGGACGTCGAAGCGGCGCATGTTGTCGGCATCGATGCCGAGGTCGATGAACCAGTTCCAGCAGGCTTCGACCCAGTGCTCGAACCACTCGTCGGCTTCGGCCTCCGGGGTGAAGTACTCGATCTCCATCTGTTCGAACTCGCGGGTGCGGAAGATGAAGTTGCCGGGGGTGATCTCGTTGCGGAACGCCTTGCCGATCTGGCCGACGCCGAACGGCGGCTTCTTGCGGCTCGCGGTGAGCACGTTCGCGAAGTTGACGAAGATGCCCTGCGCGGTCTCCGGGCGCAGGAACTGCAGGCCCGACTCGTCGTCGACGACGCCGACGTAGGTCTTCATCAGACCCGAGAACGCACGCGGCTCGGTGTACTGACCCTTGGTGCCGCAGTTCGGGCACGGCACATCGGCGAGGCCGTTCTCGGCCGGGCGGCCCTTGCGGGCCTCGAAGTCCTCGAGCAGATTGTCGGCTCGGAAGCGCTTGTGGCAGCTCAGGCACTCCACCAGCGGGTCGGTGAACGTCGCGACATGACCCGACGCCTCCCACACCTGCTTGGGCAGCACGATCGACGAGTCGAGGCCGACCATGTCGGCGCGACCGCGCACGAACGTCTGCCACCACTGCCGACGGATGTTCTCCTTCAGCTCGGTGCCGAGGGGTCCGTAGTCCCATGCGGACCGGGATCCGCCGTAGATCTCGCCCGCTTGGAACACGAACCCGCGGTGGCGGGCGAGGGCGATCACTTTGTCGAGGCGGGACTGCACGGCCACGGTGGCTCCAATGGTCGGAGGGGGAGAGTGCGAGAAATCGCGGATGCCGCGGGCCGGCGGCATCCCCCGAGTCTAATCGTCAGCGGGCGCCGCACTGGGCGGCGTAGGCGGAGTCGAGGACGCCGTTCGGGTCGTCGAGCGGCGTGTAGGCGACGCCGACGGCCGCCCCGAGGGCGAATCCGACCGACACGGTGGCGCTGGCGGCGCTGGTCGCCGCGGGCGTGGCGCGCGGGGAGGCGTCCGTCAGGGCCTCGGCGGCCGCCGTGGCAGCGCTGCCCGTCTCGTCGCAGATCATCTCCGGAAGCTGCACGGCGATGCGCGCCTCCTCACCGGCGGCGACCGAGCTGGAGACGGCGCCGACGCGGTAGCCGAGGCCGAGGAAGCGGGGGTCGTCGATGCGCACCCGGTTGATGACGATCGGCTGGGTGGTGTCGTTGCGCACCACGAGGTAGGCCTCTTGGCCGCTCGTCGAGGTGACGATGCTCGGCGCCGTCTCGGGCGACGTCGCGAGCCACGCGGTGATGCCCGTCGGCAGCGCGGTCGCCGACGGCGCCGGGTGCGCGACGGCGCGGCCGGCGCAGCCGGCGAGGAGGCCGATCGCGGCGACGGCGACGAGGGCCGTGGCGGCGAGGCGCGGCATCCGGATCATCGGCGCACCTCCTCGCGCACGACGGTGAACTCATCGAGGGCGACCGGATCGATATCGATGCCGAGGCCGGGACCGGTGGGAACGTCGACGTGCCCGTCGACGAGGGTGATGGGGTCGCGCACGATGTCCTGCGTGTAGAAGCGGTTCGAGGCCGACACGTCGCCGGGCAGGGTGAAGCCGGGGAGCGCGGCGAGGGCGGCGTTCGCGGCGCGGCCGATGCCCGTCTCGAGCATGCCGCCGCACCACACCGGCACGTCGGCGTTGCGGCACAGGTCGTGGATGCGCACCGCCTCGAGGTAGCCGCCCACGCGTCCGGCCTTGATGTTGATGACGGATGCCGCGCCCAGCGCGAGCGCGTCTCCGGCGGCCTTGAACGAGGTGATCGACTCGTCGAGGCAGACGGGCGTCGACAGGCGCTCGGCGAGGGTGGCGTGGTCGACCAGGTCGTCCTCCTGCAAGGGCTGCTCGATGAGCAGCAGGTCGAAGCGGTCGAGCTCGACGAGCGTGTCGATGTCGGCGAGCGTGTAGGCGGAGTTCGCGTCGACCTGCAGGGGGATGTCGCCGAACGCGTCGCGTACCGCTGCGGTGTCGGCGACGTCGCGGCCCGGCTTGATCTTGATCTTGATGCGGCGGTAACCCTCGGCGAGGT
Organism: Microbacterium ginsengisoli; assembly: GCF_000956535.1. Taxonomy (GTDB): domain Bacteria; phylum Actinomycetota; class Actinomycetes; order Actinomycetales; family Microbacteriaceae; genus Microbacterium; species Microbacterium ginsengisoli. The sequence goes on from NZ_JYIY01000072.1 coordinate 3,891, forward strand.
AGCCGGCGACGGTGTCGACGAGCGTCGACGCGTCGCGCTGGATGCCCACCGAGACGCCCGAGGGGATCCGCGGCACGACGGCGCCCAGGCGCTCACCGAGTGAGCGGCCCTCGCTGCGCAGCGACGCGTCGAGAACGGCGAGCTCGAGGCCGGCCTTGGCCATGCGGTGGCCGACGATGGGGGCGAGCGTGCCGGCGACCTCCTCGGGGGCGAGGCGGTGACGGTCGAGCAGCGCCGGGATCAGGAAGCGGCGCGCCACGTCCCATGCGCCCTGCGTGTACTCGCTCGAGTAGAGCGGCGCCTCCTGCGTGACGATCTCGCCCCAGCCGTCGCCGTCGGAGGTGAGCGCCCGCACGACGATGACCTCGCGCACCGACTCGGTGCCGAACGAGGTCGTGAAGGGACTCACGAGGGGGATGTGCAGCACCCGCAGCTCGATGCCGTCGAGCGTGACGGATCGGCAGGATTGTGGGGAAGGCACGCCTTTCAGGGTACCGAGGGGCATGCTGTGCCCCCGCTGAAGAACGCCCGCCGTCACCGGATCGTGATCGGGTGCGGAGCCGGGTCTCAGACGAGGGGGCGGATGCCGACGGGGAGCCCGTCGTCCGCGACCTCGTCGACGAGCCGGTCGAGCGCCGTGAGGGCGGCACGCTGCGGCCACGGACCGAACGAGACGCGGGCGACGCCGAGCGCGGCGAGCACGGGGAGCGGGAGCGACCCCGGAGCGGCGAGAACGCTGAGCCTTCCGGGCCCGAACGCGGCGACGAGCTCGCGCACCTCGGGCTCGTCGAGCACGCCGGGCACGAACACGCAGGTGGCGCCCTCCGCGAGGTAGGCGCGCCCACGGGTGATCGCGTCGGCCAGCGACTCCGCACGGCCACGGCCCTCGGCGCGCAGGAACGCATCCGTTCTGGCGTTGAGGGAGAACGGCGCGCCCGCGGCATCCGCCGCCTCGACAGCGGCCGCGACCGCCGCGCTCGCCGCCGCGAGCGGTCGCAGTTCGTCCTCGAGGTTCGCGCCCACCACGCCCACGTCGATCGCGCGGCGCACGGTTGCCGCGGGGTCGCCGTAGCCCGCCTCGAGGTCGGCGGTCACCGGCAGCGTGGTCGACGCGACGATGCGCTCGACGGTGGCGAGGTGCAGCTCGAGCGGGATCCGCTCGCCGTCGTCGTAGCCGAAGGCTGCCGCGATCGCGTGACTGGCCGTCGCGATCGCGCGGGTGCGCGGGTGGGCGGCCACGACCCGGGCGGAGGCGACATCCCACACGTTCACCAGGGTCAGCAACGGCGGATCGGTGTGCAGCGCGCGCAGCGCGGCGCCCTTCTCGACGATCGACATGGCACGAGTCAACACCGGTGACGCCGGTACGCCCGGATGCCACGGGGTGTGCGGTCTACTGTGGTCAGCATGACCGACGCCGCATCCTCCGGAGCGTCCCCCGTCAACACCGGATCGTTCGAGATCCGCCGTGCGCGCACCGCCGATGTGCGCGCCATCCATCGCCTGCTCGAGCCGTACGTGCAGCGTCGCATCCTGCTCGGCAAAGACCTCGTCGTGCTCTACGAGGCCACGCAGCAGTTCGTCGTCGCCGTCGACGCTGAGGGCGAGGTCATCGCGTGCGGTGCTCTGCACGTCATGTGGGAGGACCTCGGCGAGGTGCGCACTCTCATCGTGGCCGACCCGTGGCTGCACACCGGCGTCGGCCGTGCCGTCGTCGAGACCCTCGAGGAGCACGCCCGCCTGCTCGGCCTCACACGCCTGTTCTGCCTCACCTTCGAGGTCGACTTCTTCACCCGTCGCGGCTTCGCGCCCATCGGCGAGCACGTCGTCGACAACGACGTCTACTCGCAGCTCGTGCGCAGTCCCGACGAGGGTGTGGCCGAGTTCCTCGACCTCGCGCACGTGAAGCCGAACACCCTCGGCAACACGCGCATGCTCAAGAACCTCTGACCCGTCCCGGTCGCGACGCACGGATGCCGCCGCCCCCGGCGCGGGCGTCGCGTCGCCGTCGACCCGCCGCCTAGCCTGGAACGGTGACCACCCCGCCGCTCCGCCGTCGTCGGCACTCGCGCGCCGTCTATCGGCGCCGGCGCCTGGCCGTGCTGTTCGTGCTGGTGGTCGTCATCGCCGCGGTCGTCTTCGTCGTCATCGCCCAGCCGTGGCGCGGGGCGCCGCAGTCGTCCTCGTCTCTCTCCCCTGTCGATTCGCCCGCCGCGACCGGAGCGGCCAGCCCGTCTGCGCCTCCCGGTGCGGTGACACCGGGGGCCGCGGCATCCACTCCGACTCCCGGCGGGACGCCGGGCGCCTGCACGGCGAACGAGGTGACTGTCGACCCGGTCGTCGACCAGACCTCGTACGCGTCGGGGCAGAACCCGAAGCTGTCGATCAAGCTGACCAACACATCAGGCGTCGACTGCACCATCAACGTCGGCTCCGCGCAGCAGGTGTTCACGATCACGAGCGGTTCCGACACCTGGTGGCGCTCCACCGACTGCCAGACCGACCCGAGCGATCAGGTCGTGACCCTCACCGCCGGGCAGAGTGTGCAGAGTGCGAGCCCGCTCACCTGGGACCGCACCCGATCGTCCGTCGACACGTGCAACAGCACCTCGCGCCCCCGCGCGGGTGCGGGCGGGGCGACCTACCATCTGTCGGTGTCGATCGGCGGGATCCCCTCGACCCAGACCGCGTCGTTCCAGCTGAACTGACCGGTCCCGCCGCCGCGCGGCGACGGGTCGCAGGGGGTGCCAGGATTCTCGGTATGACCGCCGCACCCGCAGGCCGCCCGCCCGTCATTGGGCTCACGACCTACCTCGAGCGCATCCAGCAGGACATCTGGGACCTTCGCGCGCCCTACCTTCCCGCCACGTACCTCGACGCTGTCACCACCCAAGGCGGTGTGGGCGTGCTGCTGCCGCCGCAGCCCGTGACGGATGCCGCGGTGGAGGCGACGCTCGACGGCATCGACGCGCTCGTGATCACCGGGGGCCTCGACGTCGACCCGGCGCGATACGGACAGGCACCGCATCCGACCACCGATCGGCCGCGCGAAGACCGGGACGCGTGGGAGCTGGCTCTGCTCGCGGGGGCGCGACGCCGCGGCATCCCGGTGTTCGGCATCTGCCGCGGACTGCAGCTGATCAACGTCGCCTTCGGCGGCACCCTGCATCAGCACCTGCCCGACGTGCTCGGCGATTCGCGGTACCAGATCGGCGGCGGAGTCTTCGCCCGCGGCGAGGCGACAGTCGAGCCCGGGACACGGCTCGCCGATGCGCTCGGCGCCGGTGGCACGAGCATTCTCAGCTACCACCACCAGGGCATCGACCGGGTCGGTGATGGTCTCGTCGTCTCGGCTCGCAGCGCCGACGGTCTCGTGCAGGGCATCGAGACGGCGGGGGAGGACTACCTCGTCGCGGTGCAGTGGCACCCCGAGCAGGATCCGTCCGACCCTCGCCTGTTCGCCGCGGTCATCGACCAGGCCGCGGCCCGCGCGGCGCGGCTACGCTGATCGGATGCCGGGCAAGAAGAAGGCGTCGAGCGCGCAGGCCGAGTTCCGCAACACGCAGCTGAGCGACGCGTTGCAGACGCAGGATGTCGCGGCCGTCGCGTTCGCGCTGCGTCATGGCCCGACAGTGGTGCCGCTCATGCGACCCGGTGCGCGGGACAACCCGCTCGACGTCGGCGAGGTGTGGACCTACCGCGACCCGGCGAACGGCAATGTCGCGCTGCTGCTGTTCAGCGACGCGGCGCACAAGCCGGCCACGCTTCCGAAGGAGGTGGCGCTGCAGTCACCGGCCGCCCTGCTCCTCTTCCTCCGGGCGCACCGTGACGAGCTGACGACGGTGTTCTTCGACATCGCCGGGCCGCATCCCATGCAGGCGACACCCGACGATCTGATCGCGGCGCTCGAGGCCTGAGCGCGGCGCGACCGCGAGCCGCGATCGCTGCGAGAGCGCGGTACCGCCGCGCCCGAGCGCCCGCCCGCCGCGGCGCCGCTCAGAACCCTGGTTCGCCCTCGTCGCGCGTGCGGGCGGCGATGAGCGACGGATGCCGCAGGGCCTTCGCGATCGTGCCGACCGACGCGTCGAGCACGGTGCGGTAGCCGAGGCGCTCGGCCTCGCTGTGGCGTTGCGGCGCCTGGGTGACGTGACGGATCTCGCCTGCGAGGCTCAGCTCGCCGATCGCGGCGACCTGTCGGGGCACGGCGCTCTCGCGGACGGCCCCCGCGACGGCGATCGCGATCGCGAGGTCGGCCGCCGGCTCGGTGAGGCGCACCCCGCCGACCGTCGAGACGTAGACGTCGCAGTCCGAGAGCTTGACGCCCGCGCGCCGTTCGAGCACGGCGAGCACCATCGCCACGCGAGACGCATCGACCCCGCTGACCACCCTGCGGGGGTTGGGTGCGCCGGTGTGGATCGTGAGGGCCTGCACCTCGACGGGGAGTGCCCGGCGTCCCTCCATCGCGATGGCGACGCAGGTGCCGGCGACGGGGGCGCCGGTGCCGAGGAACAGGGCGCTGGGGTCGGCGACCTCGACGATGCCCGATCCGGTCATGTCGAAGCATCCGACCTCGTCGGTGGGGCCGAAGCGGTTCTTGAGCGCGCGCACGAACCGCAGCGAGGTCTGCCGGTCGCCCTCGAAGTGGCAGACGACGTCGACGAGGTGCTCGAGGATGCGCGGCCCGGCCACCTGGCCGTCTTTCGTGACATGGCCGACGATGATGATCGGCAGGTCGCGCTCCTTGGCGACCCGGATCAGGGATGCCGCCACCTCGCGCACCTGCGCGGGCTGGCCGGCGGCGCCGTCGGAGAGCGACGAGGTGACCGTCTGCACCGAGTCGACGATGACGAGGTCGGGTCGGGTCTCGTCGATGTGGCCGAGGATCGTGGCGAGGTCGGTCTCGCTGGCGAGGTAGAGCTCGTCGTGCAGCGCGCCGGTGCGCTCGGCCCGCAGTCGCACCTGAGCGGTCGACTCCTCGCCGCTCGCGTAGAGCACGCGTCGGCCTGCGCGGGCGCTCTGAGCGGCGACCTCGAGCAGCAGCGTCGACTTGCCGACGCCGGGCTCGCCGGAGAGGAGTATCGCCGCCCCGGGCACGAGTCCGCCGCCGAGCACACGGTCGAATTCGGCCACCCCGCTGGTGCGTCGCTGGGCGTCGCGGGTGTCGATCGTCGTGATCGGTCGCGCCGAGCGCGTCGGCGCGACCGCGCTGACCTGCCGCACGATGCCCGTCTCGGTGGCGGCCTCGACGACCGTGCCCCACTGCTGGCATTCGGCGCAGCGGCCGGCCCATTTCGCCGTCGTCCACCCGCACTCGGTGCAGCGGTAGGCGGGCGGAGCGGCCTTGCGGGTCGGCATGCGTCCAGGTTAGGTCGCGGGTGCGACATCGGCGCCCCGCGCGGTGACCGGCGCGGCGACTATCGCAGCGAGGCGGCGACGGCGCCGAGCGCGTCGGCCGAGCGGCGCAGCAGGCCCAGCTCGCTGGGCGAGAACGCGCTCTCGCGCACCGGCACCGCCCCGCGGGAACTCACGATCGACGGCACCGAGAGCGCGACCCGATCGACGCCGTGGAAGTCGCTCAGCACGGTCGAGACCGGCATCACGGCGTGCTCGTCGCGCAGGATCGCCTCGATGATGCGGGCGCTCGACAGGCCGATCGCGTAGTTGGTCGCGCCCTTGCCCTGGATCACCTTGTAGGCCGCGTCGCGCACCTCCACGGCGATCTGGTCGAGCTCGTCGACGGTCATCGGCGGGTGGCCCGCGCTCTGCCAGTCGAGGATCGGCACGGTGCCGATCGTGGCCGACGACCACAGTGGGAACTCGGTGTCGCCGTGCTCGCCGACGATGTAGGCGTGCACGCTCGACGGCGACACCCCGGCGCGCTGCGCGAGCCGCACCCGCAGCCGGGACGTGTCGAGCACGGTGCCGGAGGCGAAGATCCGCTCGGGCGGCAGGGCGGTGGCCTCCTGCGCGAGCACTGTCAGCACGTCGCACGGGTTCGTGACGATGACGTAGATGGCGTCGGGGGCGACCTCGAGCAGCTGCGGCATCATCGTGCGCAGGATGCCGGCGTTCACGCCGGCCAGTTCGATGCGCGTCTGCCCCGGTTTCTGCTTCGCGCCGGCCGTGATCACCACGACGTGCGAGCCTTCGGCGACGCTCACGTCACCGCCGCCGATGATGTCGCTCGACCCGGTGAACTGGGTGCCGTGCTGTAGGTCGAGCACTTCGGCCTCGACCTTCTCGGTCGCGACGTCGTACAGGGCGACGTGCCGCGCCGACCCGCGGATGAGGGCGGCGTAGGCGGCGCTCGACCCGACGGCTCCCGCGCCGACGATGGTGACCTTCGAGTTCTCGATCGCGCTCACGGGGTCAGTCTGGCAGTGACGGATGCCCCGTGCCCCCGGTTCGCACCGTGTTAATCGACCAGACGGCCCGGCGTCGCGCGAGCGGTCGTAGCCTGTGCGAGGAGACGGGTGCGGCACCCGTCGGATCGGAGCGCGTCGTGGAGTTCGGACTGCACATCGCTGATTTCACCTGGAAGACCGGACCCGCCCAGCTCGGCCCTGCGCTCGCGGCGCACGTGCGCAATGCGGAGGCCGCCGGCATCCAGCGACTGACCGTCATGGACCACTTCTGGCAACTGCCCGGTATCGGCCCGGAGGATCACGAGATGCTCGAGGCGTACGCGACGCTCGGCTTCATCGCGGCCCACACGGAGAAGGCGCTTCTCCACACTCTCGTCACGGGCGTGATCTACCGGCATCCGTCGCTGCTGGCGAAGCAGATCTCCACGCTCAACGTGCTCTCAGGCGGTCGCGTCGGGCTCGGCATCGGCGCCGCCTGGAACGAGCAGGAGTGCGTCGGGCTGGGGTTCCCGTTCCCGCCGGTCGCGCAGCGCTTCCGCGAGCTCGAGGAGACCCTGCAGATCTGCGCGCAGATGTGGTCGGACGACGACGGGCCGTTCGAGGGCAGGATCTGGCAGCTCGAGCGCACCATCAACTCGCCGCAGAACATCACCAAGCCCTACCTCATGATCGGCGGCGGCGGGGAGAAGAAGACGCTGCGCCTCGTCGCCGAGCACGCCGACGCCTGCAACCTGTCGGCGATGGCAGACCTCGAGGTGCCCGCGCACAAGCTCGACGTGCTGCGCGGCCACTGCGACGCCGTCGGCCGCGACTACGACACGATCGAGAAGACCGCCATGATCGCGGTCTCCCCGGCCTCGACCGTCGACGACGTCGCCGAGCGGGTGGAGGCGCTCGCCGGCCTCGGCTTCACGGCGACCTACGTGTTCTCCGTCGGCATCGACGAGCCCGCGCGGGTGGTCGACATCGTCTCGGATGTCGCAGCCCGCGTCGCCTGAGACGGCACCGTCAGACGGGCGCCGATTGGCGGCATCCGTCACCCTCACGTACACTCGTCGGCGGTGACGTGTCCGAGCGGCCGAAGGTGCAACTCTCGAAAAGTTGTGTAGGGTAACCCCCTACCGTGGGTTCAAATCCCACCGTCACCGCCATGAAAACCCCCGATTAGTCGGGGGTTTTCGTACGTTTGGGGGTCGACGCGGTGCATCTGTGGTGCAGATCTGAGTGGGTCCTCGAGGACGTGACCCTGGCGATGTAGATGCGGGACTGCTGAGGGTCTTGGTGACTCTTCGATTTAGGCCGCGGACGCGGCCTGTGTGGTCATGATTGCTTCGAACTCGACGGGGGTCAACTTGCCTAGGACCCGTTGCCGACGTCGCCGGTGGTAGGTCCGTTCGATCCAGGTCACGATGGCGAGGCGGAGGTCTTCGCGGGTGGCCCATCGGCGGCTGTTGAGCACGTTCTTCTGCAGGAGCGCGAAGAACGATTCCATGGCCGCGTTATCTCCGGCAGCGCCGACTCTGCCCATGGAGCCGACGAGCCCGTGGCGGTCGAGTTCTGCTTGGAAGCGCCGGGAACGGAACTGGCTGCCTCTATCGCTGTGAACGGTGGTGCCGGCGGGGTTGCGGCGTTGGATCGCCATCCGCAGGGCCGAGACGGCAAGCTCGGACGTCATGCGTTCGTTGATCGAGTAGCCGACGATCCGATTCGACCAGACGTCCTTCACGGCGCACAGGTAGATCTTCCCTTCACCGGTCGGGTGCTCCGAGATGTCGGTGAGCCAGAGCTGGTCAGGGCCGGGTGCGGTGAACTCGCGCCGGACGAGGTCATCCCGCACCGGAGGGCCGACCAGGCGCCCCTTCCCGCGACGTTTGCGGACGAACGCGCTGAAGATCTCGTTCTCCGAACACACCCGCCACACCCGCCGCTCCGACGCGGTAAACCCCGCCGCAGCGAGCTCGTCCGCGATGAACCGGTAACCGAACGCCGGGTCGTCGGCATGCACGTCGATCGCCGCGTTGATCAGATGAGCATCGTCCCAGTCCCGCTGAGACACGGGATCTTGCAGCCGCCAGTGGTACGGCTGTTTCGCGAACGTCAGCACCCGACACGTCACCGCGACGGGAGTACCGTCGGCGGCGAGTTCACTCACGAGCGGGTAGAGCCTTTTGGGCCAGACAGGTTCGCCTGTGACAGATACGCCGCCGCGCGGCGGAGGATCTCGACCTCCTGCTCGAGCAGCTTCACCCGCTTACGCAGCTCATGGTTCTCCGCGGCCTCGCTCGAGGTCACGCCGGAGCGGCGACCACCGTCGACGTCGGCGATCTTCACCCAGCGCTGCACACACGACTCGGAGATCCCAAAGTCCTTCGCGATCTGCGAGAACGACGACTCCCGACGCAACGCGATCGCGACCACGTCATCCCGGAACTCCTTGGGAAACGGCTTAGGCATGAGGACATCCTTCCAGCGGCGACAAATCGCCACAGGTCAGGAGTCACCTAAACCCTCAGCACTCCCTGCTGGGTTCCCTTACTGCTCGGGTGCTGGCGCTGCTGTCGGACTAGCCACGCTGCTGAGCGGAGCCCGAAGTCGGTCCGCTTGTTCGCGCGGCGATACTGCCGTAGAGCCGCTAATCGCTGCGGCAGAAGAACGAGGGTTTGTCATTTGAACTGACCCGCTCGGGACCCGCGGATCCGATGTGACCAGATCCTCTGAGGGGAGAGCGCGCCCCGAGCCGGCCCCTCGGTCCGTCGACATCGTGCCCGGTGGAGGGCCGGTCGACGAGCGGTGGCGGCCGTCGACCCGTCGATTACGGCCTCGCCATCGCGCGAGCCTCTGGTGGCGGCTCTACTTTGACCGTTTACCCTGCCCCCTCGCCGGCTCGATCGTGGTGCCTCATACGCGACAGCATCGACCGCCACTTTCCGAACCGTAGCGGGGGACAGACCCCCCGATAGTCCGGATAAGCGGAAATATCGCGGGTATCGATCCGACCCCTTGAAGTGAGATGGGGCTGAGCAGCAACGCGGGCGGCGGCCACGGCGGCGGTAGCGCCCGGGGACGTCAGCCGCGGAGAATCCTGATCCCCTGATCGAAGGTGTCCGCGAAGCGCTCGATCTCGGACTGTCGGATTCGGTTTGTGGCTGCGGCGTCGCGCCATCCCTCCAGCACGTCGCCGATGCGATCCAGTTCCGCTTGGGCGGCGCGCTCACTGAGTCGACATGCGCGCGCGAGCTCTTTCAGACCGTCTGCCTCGTCGTCCGGGTCGCTGGCCCCGGCGATCGTGGTCTGGCGCGCCTTCGGATCGGGCTCGGGGTTGATGTCGAAGGCGGGGCTAAGGGCCCAGCCGGCTTCGCTTCGCAGGAACCCGTGATTGCGTAGGTGGTCGTCAGTGTTGTGCAGCCCAACGCTAACCGCGACGCGCCGGAACAGCTCACCGAGGTCGTGCTTTACCCGGCCGCCGGCTTCCTCGATCCGTTCCGCGATCTCCACATAGTCGCCCCCGTCGCCGTCGCGCCGCTCGAGGAGAGTCATCGCGCTCATGTAGCCAAGACGTGTGCCGTCGGCATGGCGGTCGAAGCGGTCGAGGAGCAGCACATGCCGACCATCCAGCTGGATGAGTTGATACGTCGGGACGATGACACCGGCGGCTTTCGCGAGGTCGAGTGCTGTAGCCTCCCAGGCCATCACGTCCCATCCGTCGTCGGGGTGAGGGAACTTCGCGATGAGGAGCTGGTCGTCGTCGCCCCGCACGGCAGCCTTTGGACGGGCGCCACCGAGAGAGCCAGTTCCGGCATCGAGCAGCGTCTTGACTGCGGTCAGCTCGTGGTCACCGTCGTCGCGCGCTGCGTCCTCCGATGCGCGCATGAGTTCGGGCAAGCGAATCATGCTCGGCACGACGGGGTCCGGATCGAGGAAAGGAGAGCTCGCATCTTCGCGGAATCGGAGCGCACCCTGGCGGGTGAAGTCGCTGACACCGGCGAGAAAGTCCACGTCACCCAGCGTGCGCGGCCGACGCTTTTGCTCCAGGGCGAGAGTCCGCTCCCGCTTGGTGATGAGATTGCGCCCCCAGCGGTCAGGGGCACAGTCCGAGAACGCGCCGGGCAGCCCCGAGGCCTGCTGGGACCCGCTGTAGAGCTCCAAGCCTGGATCGAGCGCGTACGCCAGAGGATGAGCGAGGTAGTCAGGGTCGTACTGGAACATCGTGGAGGCCAACCGCCCCCGGGTGTGGTTGAACTGAGCTCGGCCGGCGCGAACGGTCTCTGTCCCCAGGCTGACGTGCACCTCAAGGGCCTCGAAACCGGTCATCGGACTCGCTTCCGGCCGATGAGACCAGCGCGGGCGCGGCCGAGGTCTGTGTTCAGTGGATCGAGCGCGTCGGCGAGCGTGTCGAGCACGCCGAGAGCGCGAGCGACTCTCAGGACGACATGGAAGCCCACCGCGGGATCGCCGTGCTCCAACCGACGGAGAGTCCCCCGTGAGATGTCGGCACGCTCCGCCACCTGCTCAGCTGTCAGTCCAAGAATCTTCCGCCACGCAGCGAAGTCGTCACCGATCTCCTCGGCGGCACGGCGCACCTTCGGAGGCAACGGCGCGGTGTCCGCTGGACGCCGCTTAATGGAAGACATGCAGATCATTATCGCTTGTAAAGGTCATTATGTAAACCGGTGCGGGACTCAGAAGAGGCGCATGCCTCCGTCACGCCGCGCATCGGCCATCATGAACGACTTCACCGCTGCGGCGACTGCCGTGTGCCGGTCTTCGCGGATGGCTGTAAAAGGGGTGTCCGCTCCATATCGAAGGTGCGAGCCGAAACCTTCGGTATGGCGCAGCATCGTAGCGCCGCGGCGCTACGCCTAGGCCGTGTTGCTAAACGTGGTCGGGCGCTTCGGGGGTGAGTCTTGGATGCGTGTCGCGTGATGTGATCTCGGATGAAGCATGGGCTGTGATCGGCCCGTTGTTCCCGAATGTGAAGTCGACGGGGCAGCCGCCGGTGGATCGGCGCACGGTCGTCGAGGCGACAGCGCGGCGGTTCCGGACCGGGGCACCGTGGCGGGATGTGCCGGAGCGGTTCGGGAACTGGAACACGATCTACAAGAACTTCAACCGGTGGTCCGAGCAGGGGGTGTGGGCGCGGGTGCTGGAGAGGACGCAGTCGCTCGCGCAGCAGTCCGGGGATCTGGACTGGGTCGCGTCGATCGACTCCACGATCGTGCGCGTGCACCAGCACGGCGCGACACTTCCCCGGACTACAGGGGGCGACATCGAACTACAAGAAGTTCGGCGACGAGCCACCTGATCATGCGATCGGCCGCTCTCGCGGCGGGCTGACGACGAAGAATCACCTGGTTTGCGACGGGAAGGGACGCGCCCTCGCGTTCATTCTCACCCTGGGGCAGGCGGCAGATACCAGCATGCTCGCCGCGACGCTGAGCGAGATTCGCGTCCCGGGCGCGAGAGGCAGGCCGAGATCGAGGCCGAACCGGGTGCTCGCTGACAAGGGCTACCCGTCGAGGGCGAATCGGGCGTGGCTGCGCGAGCGCGGGATCGCCTCGACGATTCCCGAACGCGACGATCAGATCGCTCACCGACGCAAGCGCCGCGGCCGACCGATCGACTTCGGCGATCAGCAACGGACCCGCTACCGCGGCCGTAACGTCGTCGAGAGGTGCTTCAACAAACTCAAACGGTGGCGCGGGATCGCGATGCGCTCAGACAAGACCCCCGCAACTACCACGCCGGCCTCTGCCTCGCCGCAACCCTCCACTGGCTCACCAGTAGCGCCAGCAATACGGGCTAATCGTCGAACACTTCGGCTTTCGTGGTTTCAGGATCCGCGAGGCCGATCACTACGCGGCTGTATGGCTCGCCGGACAACTCAATCCGCAGCCCGCGTGGCGTGTCTGAGTGCACGAGAGCGAGCGTGATTCCGCGCTCTTCGCCGTTGCGGAAGGTTCCCACGGCGGTCGTGTCGGGAACATATCGGCCCGCGAGCTTGAAGTCTCTTCCCCACCCTTTGATCTGCTCATGTGCGTCGTCCAGAACCTCCACGGAGGTGACGTTGCTCAACGAGAAGCGAGTCGACGCGAGCAATCCTTCAACCTTCTCGAACACCGACAGAGTGACCACGGCATCGGAGCCATCACGAGTTATCTGAGCCATGCGCCCAGAGTAACTCGCGCGCTGAACACCAATGCCGAACGCCCTGATCCATCAGCATCGACGCATCGGTAGGCACAACGTCCGGTAAGTGAACCGCGTTTAGCAACACGGCCTAGCCCTCGTCGCCGCCGCAGCGCGTGCATCTTGCGGACCACGTAGACGCCGTAGTTCTCCGCATGCAGCCGCACGATCTCCGGGATCAACAGCTCGTCCCGAAGCTGCCGGGCGGACGCGGGCCGCGCTTTCGCAGCCCGGTATCCGCGGGCGGTGAGGAACCCCACCTCGGCGTGCCGCATCACACGGCAGACGAGCTCGACCAGGAAACGACTACGCATCCTGTCAACGAACGCGATCATCTCGACGAGCGGCGGCCGAGCTCGGTCGCGAAGAACACGCTCGCTGACCGGAGGATCTCGTTCGCCCCCTCCAACTCGGCGATCTACTTCTTCAACCGTTTGATCTCCGCTTGGGCCTCGCTCGAGGTCCCCGGCTGACGGCCCTCGTCGACGTCGAGGCGCTTCTTCCACAATCGCAGCGTCTCGGGATTGACCCGGAGGTTGGCGGCGAGGTGCGTGATCGCGGCGTGATCGGTCTTGTGATCGGGGCGAGCCTCGCTCAGCATCCGCAGCGCACGCTGACGGAACTCGTCCGGATACGGTCCTGGCATAACTCCATCCTCCAAAAGGAAAGGACGGAACGAAACGCAGGGAGAATCATTCACCAGATCGGCCCCAGTTTTGGCCGGGGCCGATCTGCGTTGTGGGGTGCGGCCTCACACTGTGCTCGCGGGCGCCGCGAGTGCGTCGACCGCGAGCAGTGCCAGGTCGGCCGACGCGCGCAGCTGCCGTCTCGAGACGCCCGCGGTGGCGTGCACGGCATGCCCCTCGGTGACGACCATGAGGTAGCGGGCGAGAGCCGCGGCATCCGTCCCTGCGACGAAGTCGCCTTCAGCGACCGCGCGAGCGAGGCGCTCGGCCAGTCGTCGTTCGCCCGCCAGGCGGCTCTGCCCGAGGAAGGCGGGCACGGTCTCGTTGCCGTCGGCGCTGGCGAGTCCGCCCTGGATGGTGAGGCATCCCGCGGGCCGATCGGAGCGCGTCACGGCATCGATGTTGTCGAGAAGTAGGGCACGCGCGACGGCGGGGCCGGTCGGCTGGTCGAGCGCACGCTCGGCGTAGGTCATGTCGGTCTGCGCGTAGCGGGCGATGACCCGTTGGAAGAGCTCTTCCTTGCTGCCGAACGCCCCGTACAGGCTCGGCCGGTTGATGCCCATGGCGGCGGTGAGATCGGTCAGGGATGCCCCGTCGTACCCGTGCACCCAGAACACCCGTGCGGCGGCGTCGAGTGCAGCATCGGGGTCGAAGGCGCGCGGTCGTCCGCGTTCTCTCGTCTCAGCCATGCCTGAATCATACCGTGCGGTACAAAAATTTGACATGCGATCCCCGCGCGCCTATCTTGCCTTTAGTACCGATCGGTACATAAAGAAGGAGAGGGACATGGAAGAGCTCGCGGGAAAGACCGCACTGGTCACCGGAGGGACGGCGGGCATCGGTCTCGCGGCCGTGCGTGCGTTCGCGGCGGAGGGAGCGCACGTGGTCGTGACCGGCCGTCGGGAGGCTGGCCTTGCCGCCGTGGCCGCGGAGTTCGGAGATGCGGTGACGACGGTCGCGGCCGACGTCGCCTCGCTCGATGACCTCGACCGCGTCGCCGAGGCGATCGCCGCGCGGGGCGCCGGCCTCGACGTGGTGTTCGCCAACGCGGGCGGCGGCGAGTTCGCGGCCCTCGAGGACATCACGTGGGAGCACGTCACCCAGACGTTCGGGGCGAACGTCGGCGGCGTCGTCTTCACCGTGCAGAAGGTGCTGCCGCTGCTGAACGCGGGCGCGTCGATCGTGCTGACCGGATCGAACATCGATGTGAAGGGCAGCCCGTCGTTCAGCATCTACGCCGCCTCCAAGGCGGCCGTGCGCTCGCTCGCACGCAGCTGGGCCGCAGAGCTCGTCGGCCGCGGCATCCGGGTCAACAGCGTCGCTCCGGGCCCGATCGAGACCCCCGGACTCGCCGGACTCGCGACCGATCCGGCGCAGTCCGACGCCCTGCTCTCTGGACTCGCCGCCGGGGTGCCGATGCAGCGCCTCGGCCGCCCGGAGGAGATCGCGCAGGCCGTACTGTTCTTGGCGAGCGCACGCAGCGCCTACATGACCGGCGCGGAACTGTACGTCGACGGCGGCGCGAGCCAGATCTGAGAGGGGCGAGCAATGTCGCATGCGATGGTGGTGACCGCTTTCGGGGAGCCGGAGGTGCTGCAGTGGCGCGAGATGGCGGCGCCCGTGCCCGCGCCCGGCGAGGTGCTGCTGCGCGTGAGGGCGGCAGGCATCGGCCCGACCGACCTGCAGATCCGTCGCGGTCGTCTCGCTGCCGTCTTCCCGCAGGGCCCTGGGTCGGTGCTCGGATTCGAAGCGGCAGGAGTCGTCGAGTCGGTCGGAGCGGGCGTCGCCGATGTTGCCGTCGGCGATGAGGTGGTCGCGCACCTGCCGCAGCAGGGCGGGTATGGCGAGCTCGTTGCCGCGCCGGTGTGGTTCCCGAAGCCCGCTTCGCTGTCGTGGGCGGATGCCGCGGCCCTGCCCGCGTCCGCGGAGGCCGCCGTCGGCACACTGCGCGAGGTCAGGGCTGAGGCGGGGGAGACTCTCGTGGTGCTCGGTGCGGCCGGATCGGTCGGGGCGCTCATCGTGCAGCTCGCGAGCGCGCGCGGAGTGCGCGTGATCGGTGCGGCGTCGGAGAGGGACGCCGACACCGTCGCCGCCTACGGCGGGGAGCCGGTCGTCTACGGCGATGGGGTCTTCGAGCGGATCGCCGCCACGGGTGTCCGCCGCATCGACGCGGTCATCGACGCGGCCGGCCGCGGCGGACTGGTCGAGGCCGTCGCCGCCACCGGCGACCCCTCGCGCGTGGTCACCCTCGTCGGGTCGGCGGAGGTCGCCCGCAGCGGCGCACGCCTGTCGCACCCGTCGCCCGATCGGGCACCCGATGCGCTCGCGATCACGGTTCCGCTGCTCGCCGCTGGAACGCTTCGCCTGAAGCCGCACCGCGAGTTCGCGCTCACCGACGCGGCCCGCGCGCACGCGCTGCTCGAGTCGGGAGACGTGCGGGAGAAGGTCGTGCTGCGGGCCTGATCGTTGCGGATGCGGCGGATCAGACCGAGGCGCCGACCTGACCGTCAGTCGGCCCGGCCGGGGCGGTGCGATAGGCCTCACGCCAGCGCTGCGCGCGCCGTTGGGGGCGGCGCGCATACGTCGCTATTGCGATGCAGACGGCAGGAGCTCCGATCTGCACCGGCTCTTGCCAGACGGCGGAGGGGGCGATGCTCAGGCCGATCGCGAGCATGAGCAACGCAACGAGCATGCCGTCACCCGCAGCCGCCCACAGATCTTGCTCCTGCAGTGTCCACATCGCCCACCATTCGCGCGCAGCTCTGGCCACGTCGACCCCCGTCCCCGTGCGCTCACGGTAGCGGGAGGATGCGGCATCCGTCTGTCGCCCGTGCGGGGGACGGGGTGGCGCGGGGAGCCCGCCGTGCCGGCCGGGCATCCCGCGAGACGCGGGTCAGTGCGAGGAACGGCGGCACGCTGATCTCGGACTGAGCGCGCCGCTCGCGCTCTCGCTATGCTCACGGCAACGTCGTGAGGGGGAACGATGATGACGGATGACTCGTCCGCCCGTCGCCGGATCCGCATCGGCTGGATCGGATCTCTCGTGTTCGCGCTCATGTGGGTGGCGCTCGGAACCTGGAGCCTCGCGACCGGCGGTGGGCTGATCGGAGGTGCGCAGCTGGCGCTCGGCGCGATCTGGCTGGTGCTGGCGGGGATTCGCGGGGGCGCGCTCAGCCGAGGGCGAGCACCCCGAGCACCGCACTGACCAGCGACAGCACCAGCGCCACGGCGGCGGGCGCCGGATTCTCGCCCCGGCGCACATGCACGACGGTCGCGCCGACCATGAGCACAGCGAGCGCTGCGGCGGCGACGGCCGCGATGAAGGGCAGGATGCCGGTGGCCAGCGGTGCGATCAATCCGACCGCGCCGACCACTTCGGCGACGCCGATGAGCACCACCTGGCCACGGGTGAACGACTCGACCCATGCGAGTCCGACCGTTCTCAGCTGATCCGGCGTGCGGATGATCTTCAGGCCGCCGGTCGCGAGGAAGGCGAGTGCGAGCACCACGTTGACGATCCAGAGGGCGATGAGCACGCGGCATCCTTTCGTCGAGCGGGTGCGACGCCGCGTTCGGCGTCGTCACGCGGGTTTCGTCGCTGTCGCGAGAGTATCGCGCCGCGGATCGCCGCGCGCGGGATTACGAGCAGGTCTGCTTCGGCGTGACGGATCCGGGGCACAGGCGCAGGGTCACGGTCGAGTTCGTCTTGGTGCCGTCGGTGTGCAACAGCGTGAACGTGAACGGCTCGGAGGACCGTGAGCAGTCGTAGACGAAGCCCGTCGCGGTGCCCTGCGTCTGCGTCGCCAGCGACCACTCCTGGAAGGGTGCGGCGCTCGCATCGGTGGTGTTCACGCCGAACCAGAGCGTCGTGCCGGTCGCTTTCCACGCTGCCGTGAGCGGGAGGTTGGGCGTGCTCGAGCAGTCGCCGCCGCCGCTCTCGACGCCTACGGCCGCGTGACTGATCGACCTCGTCGACGGCGCGGTCGTCGTGGTGCCCGTTCCGCCTCCTCCGGACGATCCTGAAGTGCTCGATGTGTGCGCCGGTGTCGGGGTGGCCGAGGCGGGCGGCGACGACGGCGCCGACGGTGTCGGAGTCGGCGTCGACACGAATGTCGCGGCGGCGCCCGCGACCTGCGCACCGCCCATGAGTAGCACGGTGACGAGCACCGATGCGGTGGCGATGAGCAGCGCGGCCAGCACGGCGATGATCGCGATCAGTCCTCGGCGCGATCGTTGTGGCGGCGCAGGCGGAGTCGGCGGGAGCGGTGCGGTGGGGCCTGCGGGATCCGACATGTGCGGAACGCCCTTCGACGCGAGGCGGGAGTTGTGGCCGCCAGTCTAGGGATCGGTCGAGGCGCGCGACAGGGGGATTCGAGCATTGCGCCGGAAGGTTCGAGCATCCAGCCGACGCAGAGGTACGGCATAGTGAGCTCTCAGGTTCTGTCATACTCGCGGCATGACCTCCGTGCCGCCGCCCGAGAGCCCCACTCCTCCGAACGACGGCGAGGCGGCGCCTCCGACGGGAGCACCGGCTGCGGACCCGCCCGCTCCGGTCACCTCGCCCGCGTCCGGCGCCGGCGAGAGCGGCGTCGCTCCTTCCATCGAAGCGCCGGACTCGACGTCCCCGGCAGGACCCGCGCTGCCGCCCCCGCCGGCCTATCCCGCGCCGCCCCGGCCGTCGTCCGGCCCCCGCGCCGGCGGCCTCGCGATCGCGGCGCTCGTGGTCGGCATCGCGGCGTTCGTCTTCGGGCTGGCTCCCGGGCTCGGCATCCTGATCGGCGGGACTGCGGTCGTGCTGGGTATCGTGGCGCTCGTGAAGGGCGCCCGGAAGGGCTTCCCGGTCACGGGCATCATCCTCGGCGCTCTCGGCGTGCTGGCCTCGATCGCAACGACGATCGCCCTGATCGTCGGGCTGTCCCTGCTGCCGACGATCGTCGAGAGGTCGGCCTCGGCGAGCCCGCAGACTCTCCCCTCCGCCACCCCGCGGGACGAGGCATCCGTCGCACCCGGCGCGGGCGCGGTGCCGACCGGATTCGACGACGTCGACGCGGCCGTCCTCGCCGACATCGTCGCAGACCCCGACGGTCACGTCGGCGAGAAGGTCGTGGTCTACGGGTTCGTCAGCCAGTTCGACGAGGCGACCGGGCCGTGCCTCGCGCTTCTCGGCGTCGGCGCAGCGCAGTCGACGTCGAGCTGGGACTACCCGCACGACGTCATCGGCGGCGGCGGTGACGGCATCACGTGCCCGACGCTCGAGGGTGTCCTCGAAGGCGACCATCTGAAGCTGTGGGTGACGGTCGCCGGCAGCTACACCTATGGTGCGGTCTCGGGTGAGGACGTCAGCGCTCCCGCGTTCGACATCGCGCACGTCGAGCTGCTCGAGCCGCTCACGTCCTGAACGAGCGGATGCCGCGGCATCCGCTCTTCCTCACAGCACCAGCAGCGAGCTGGTGGCGGTGGCGAGCACGGTGCCGGCGGCGTCGGTGATCGCGCCCTCGGTGAAGATGACGCGTCGGCCGGGCTTCACGACCCGTCCCGTCGCGAGCAGTGGACCTGTCGCCAGGGTGATCGGGCGCAGGTACGACACGGTGATGTCGATCGACGTGTAGCCCTGGCCGGCGTCGAGGGTGGTGTGGCCGGCGCAGCCGCACACGGTGTCGAGCAGCGTGCACGCGAGCCCGCCGTGCACGGTGCCGATCGGGTTGTAGTGCTCGCCGCCCGGCTCGCACACGAACACCACGCGTCCGGGCTCGACCTCGGTCAGGCGGAAGTTCATCGTCTGCGCGATCGGGGGCGGGGGGAGGTGTCCGTCGCGCAGGGCCAGCATCGCGTCGAGTCCGCTCATCGCGGCGACACCGTCGCGCACGGCGATCGGGTCCGTCCACGTGAGGGTGCGGGTGTGCTCGGTCATGCTGCTCCTCTGCATCGAGGTGGTCGGGTCACACCCTACTCGTGAAACTCAGTCTCACGTACTATGGTTCTCGATGTCACCCGCGACCCCGCGTCGCGCGCGCCGCCCGCCCAACGAGGGGAACCCCATGGCCGCCCAGTCCTCGCCGTACACCCCGCCCGTCGCCGAGTACGGATTCCTCTATCGCGAGGTGTTCGGCGGCGACGTCGTCGCCCGCGCGACCAGTGGCGCCCTCAGCGCCGACGACGCCGTCGACGTGCTCGAGGCCGCCGGCGACTTCGCCGCCGAGGTCATCGCCCCCCTCAACGCCATCGGCGACGCCGAAGGCACCGTCGTCGTCGACGGCGACGCCCGCACCGCCCCCGGTTTCAAGGAGGCCTACGCCGCGCTGGTGGAGGCCGGGTGGGTGGCCGCCGAGGCGCCCGAGTCGGCCGGCGGCGAGGGCCTCCCCGCCGTCGTGCAGGCCGGGCTCGGGGAGATCTGGAACGCCGCCAACCCGGCGCTCGCCCTGTGCTGGATGCTCACCCACGGTCAGATCCACGCGCTCGACGCCTATGCGGGCGACGAGGTGCGCGAGACCTACCTGGCACGACTCGTCGAGGGGAGCTGGACCGGCACCATGAACCTCACCGAACCGCAGGCCGGCACCGACCTCGGCGCGATCCGCACGACCGCCACCCCGAACGGCGACGGCAGCTGGTCGATCACCGGCCAGAAGATCTTCATCACCTGGGGAGACCACGACGTCGCCGAGAACATCGTGCACCTCGTGCTCGCCCGCACCCCTGACGCTCCCGCGGGCGCCAAGGGCCTCTCCTTGTTCGTCGCCCCGAAGTTCCTCGTCGAGCCCGACGGGTCGCTCGGCGCACGCAATGCCGTGACGACCGTGTCGGTCGAGCACAAGCTCGGCATCCACGGCAGCCCGACCTGCGTGCTCGCCTACGACGGCGCGACCGGCTACCTGGTCGGCGAGGTCGGCGGCGGACTCGCCGGCATGTTCGTCATGATGAACTCCGCCCGCCTCGGCATGGGACACCAGGGCATCGGCCTTGCAGAGCGCGCCTACCAGCAGGCCTCCGCCTACGCCACAGCCCGTCTGCAGGGGCCCGTGCCCGGTCGCCCCGACGGCACCGCCATCGCCGAGCACCCCGACGTGCGTCGACTGCTGCTGTCGATGTCGAGCAGCATCAGCGCGATGCGAGCGCTCGCCGTCTACGTCGGCGACCTGTTCGACCGCGCGGACGACGCCGACAACCCTCAGCTCGCCGAGTTCTTCGTGCCCATCCTCAAGGGGTGGGCGAGCGAAGAGGCCGTGCGCATCGCCTCCGACGGCATCCAGGTGCACGGCGGCATGGGCTTCATCGAGGAGACCGGCGCGGCCCAGCACTACCGCGACGCCCGCATCATCCCGATCTACGAGGGCACCACCGCGATCCAGTCCAACGACCTCGTCGGGCGCAAGACGGTGCGCAACCAGGGCGAGACCGCGCGCCGCATGTTCGACCTCGCGCGCGCCGCGGTCGCGACGCTGGCGGGCTCCGACGAGCCGGTCGCGCGCCGCACGGCCGAGCGCCTCGAGCGCGCCGTCGCCGCCGCCGACCGTGCGACCGTTGCCGTGGTCGGCTTCGGCGCCAGCCCCCGCGACGCCCACGCCGTGAGCGTCGACTACCTGTGGCTGCTCGCGCTCGTCGCCGGCGGGTGGATGCACGCGCTGATCGTCGCCGCGACCCTCGCACACGACGGACGCGACGCCGACGACGAACGCCGGCTCACCGAGGCCGACTTCTTCGGGGCGCACCAGCTCGCGCACGCGCACGCGCTCGCCGAGTCGGTGGCCGCCGGCGAGATCGGGTGAGGCGCGGCATCCGCCCCTGACTCAGTGCGCGGCGCGCACCGCGACGATCGCGTCCCACAGGGCGTCGGCCGTCTCGCGCTTCGAGCCGCTCGTGCGTCCGACGATGTCGCCCGCGGCGTCGACGAAGAAGAGACTGTTCTCGGATGCCTCTAACCCGGCCTCCCAGCCGACCTCGTTGACGGCGAGCAGGTCGACGCCCTTGCGCTCGCGCTTGCGGCGCGCGCGCTCGACGAGCGCGTCGCCAGTGGCGGTCTCGGCGGCGAATCCGACGACGGTCTGCCCGGCCCGCCGGTCACGGGCCAGTCCCGCCAGGATGTCGGGGTTCTGCACCAGCTCGAGCGTCAGCGTCTCGCCGGCGGCCTCCTTCGTGACCTTGCCGTCCGCGATCTGCGGCACCCGGTAGTCGGCGACGGCCGCCGCCATGACGACGACGTCGGCTGTCGCTGCGGCATCCGTCGTCGCGGTCAGCAGCTCCGCCGCGGTGCCGGCGTGCGACACGGCGATGCCGGGCACGGATGCCGCGGCCCCCACGCCCTCGTCGACGTGCGCGAGGATCAGGTCGACCTGCGCGCCGCGCGCCGCCGCCGCGAGCGCGACGGCGACACCCTGCTTCCCGCTGGAACGGTTGCCGATGAAGCGCACCGGGTCGATCGGCTCGCGGGTTCCGCCCGCGGTCACGGTGACCCGCAGACCCTCGAGGTCACGGGGGCGCACGGCGGCGAGCGCGATCCGAAGGATCTCATCGGGCTCGAGCATGCGTCCGGGTCCGGAGTCGCCCCCGGTCAACTCGCCCTCGGCCGGACCGGCGATCACGACACCACGGGAGCGCAGCGTCGCGACGTTCGCGACGGTCGACGGATGCCGCCACATCTCGGTGTGCATCGCGGGGGCGACCACCACGGGCGCCGTGGTGGCGAGCAGCGTCGTGCCGAGCAGATCGTCGGCGATACCCGCCGCCATGCGGGCCAGGGTGTTGGCGGTGGCCGGAGCGATCACGACCAGGTCGGCGGACTGCCCGAGCGCCACATGGCGCACCGTCGCGACGTCGTCGTGCACCGACGTCGTCACGGGGTGACGGCTGAGCGCCTCCCAGGTCGGAGCGCCGACGAAGCGCAGCGCATCCGCGGTAGGAATGACGTGCACCTCGTGGCCGTTCTTCACCAGCGTGCGCACCAGCGTCGCCGACTTGTACGCGGCGATCCCGCCGGTGACCCCTACGACGACGAACACGCCCCGATTCTCGCACGACCCGCGGGCACGGCAGCCCGCTGCAGGAGGACCCCATGTGCACCGTGATCGTTCGAGTGCCCGACGACCCGCGGCATCCGACCCGCGTGCTCGCCGTGCGCGACGAGGATCCCGAGCGCGAGTGGAACCCGCTCGGCGACTGGTGGCCCGAGGCGCATCCGGGGGTGATCGGCGTGCGCGACGTCCGCGCGGGGGGCGCGTGGCTCGCTGCCGCGCCCGACCGCGGACTCCTGGCCGTGCTGCTCAACCGGGCGGAGGGGCACGATCTTCCCGAGAGCGCCGTGGTCTCCCGCGGAGCCCTGCCGCTCGCCGCCGTCGAGGGCGAGGCCGTGCCCGCCGCCCCCCGGACGCGCGGGTTCAACCTGCTCACCGTGGGCGCCGCGGCATCCGTCGTCACCCGGTGGGACGGCACCGCTGTGCACGAGACCGTGCTCGGGCCGGGCACCCACATGGTCGCCCACGACGACGTCGACGACCCCGCCACCGGACGCATCGCCGCCTGGCTTCCCGCGTTCGCTGCCGCACCCCTCTCGGCGACCGGCGACCGCGCCTGGTGGGAGGACTGGTTCGACGTGCTCGCGGCGTCGACGGGCGACGGGGCTTCGAGCGACGCGGCGATCGTGCGGGACAACCGCTACCTGGGCATCCCGACCCAGTCGCTGCTCGTGTGCGTCGCCGAGGTGACCGCCGACGCCGTCGACGTGCGCTACGCCGAACTTCCCGCGCCCGGCGTGTGGGCGCACGTGCACCCGGCCTGAGAGGATGCGCTCATGATCATCGCCGCCCTCGTGTTCGCCGCGCTCGCCGCGCTCGTGCACGTCTACATCTTCGTGCTCGAGTCGCTGCGCTGGACCGAGCCGGCCACGCGCCGCATCTTCGGCCTGCGCAGCGCCGAGGAGGCCGAGCTCACCAGGTCGCTCGCCTTCAACCAGGGCTTCTACAACCTGTTCCTCGCCCTCGCGACCGCGATCGGCATCGTGCTCGTCGCGACCGGGTCGCTCACGATCGGCGCGACCCTCGTGATCGTGGGCACCGGGTCGATGCTCGCTGCGGCCCTCGTGCTCGTGCTCTCGAGCCCGAAGCTCGCCCGCTCTGCCGCGATCCAGGGCACGTTCCCGCTCATCGCCGTCGTGCTGACGGCGCTCGCGCTGATCTGAGCGCGACGCCGCCGGCTACTTCCGACGTCGGCCGGTCGTCAGCCGTTCAGCGTGATCAGCGCGACGCCACGTCGCCGGCGTGCAGGTGCTCGTCGACGAGCATGATGCCGCCCGAGGAGTTCGCCGAGCTCGCCAGCTCCTCGATCCACTCCCGGCTCAGGAGAGCGGGCTCGGGGTCGAGGAACGTGAACCGCAGCGGGATCGACGGGTGCAGCCAGATGGTGCTGCGACCGACCGGCTCGCCCTCGGGGTGCCGCCACGACAGCGTGAAGCTCTCGCCGCGACGCAGCTTCGTCGCGATGACCACCTTGAGGTGTGCGAGGGCGCGGTCCTCGATGTGGATCGGCGTCTCAGAACCGCCGTAGTAGATCGTGCCCATGCGCCCACCATAATCCCCGCGCGCCGATCCCGCGCCTCTCGGATGCCCCGCGCGGTCTCGGTCGCCTCAGACGGCGTCGTCGATCTGCTCCGGCTCTGCGCTTCCTATGCGTTGCCCGAGGAACCCGCATTCTTGGCGAAATCTTGCGCCCGCGCGGTCACCATCGAGCCATGACCACCTACGCCACCGAACGGTCCGTCCGCAGGCAGGACGCCGCCACCGACGCGCTGCTCGGCTCGCGACGGTCGCCGCGACTCCTCTGGAACCTCGCCGCCACCGCCATCGTGTGGGGGACGAGCCTCGTCATCCTCGCGCTGTGGATCCACGGCGGGGGCATTCAAGCGGTCATCGGCCTCAACGCGGAGACCTACTCCACGCTCGGTCGACTCACCGGACTCATCTCGGCCAACCTGCTCCTCTACCAGGTGCTCCTGATGGCGCGCGTGCCGATCTTCGAGCGCGGATGGGGCCGCGACGGCCTCGTGCGGGCGCACCGCCTGACCGGCTTCTGGTCGTTCTGGCTGATGCTCGCCCACATCGCGCTGCTCAGCATCGGCTACGCCGTCAACGCGCACGTGAATCCCCTCCTGCAGCTGTGGGACTTCGTGTGGAACTACCCCGGAATGATGCTCGCGACAGCGGGCACGGGGCTGCTCATCCTCGTCGTGGTCACCTCGATCCGGAAGGCGCGCAAGAAGCTGCGCTACGAGTCCTGGCACCTCATCCACCTCTACGCCTACCTCGGCGTGGGGCTGGCCATCCCGCACATGCTGTGGACCGGCTCGGACTTCATCGGGCAGCCGCTGGTCAGTGCCTACTGGTGGACGCTCTGGGCGATCGCCGCCGCCGCGGTGCTGGTCTTCCGCCTCCTCGTGCCGTTGAGCCGCTCGATGCGGCATGACCTACGGGTCGTCGCCGTGGAGGCAGACGGCTCCAACGGCGTCACCGTGCGCATGCGCGGACGTGACATCCACAAGCTCGGCGCGCAGGCGGGCCAGTTCTTCAACTGGCGCTTCCTGGACGGCCCCGGCTGGACCCGCTCCCACCCCTTCTCGCTCTCGACCGCACCGCGCGGCGACGAGCTCACCGTGACCGCGCGCATCGTCGGCGACGGCACCTCCCGCATGACGCGGATGCGCAAGGGAACGAAGGTCATGTTCGAGGGCCCCTACGGCGCGATGACCGGCGACGCACGACGCCGTTCGAAGATGCTCATGCTCGGAGCGGGAGCCGGTGTCGCGCCGCTTGTGGCGATCCTCGAAGCCGAACGATTCGTGCCCGGCGAGGCGATCCTCGTCACCCGCGACCACGATCCCGCTCATGCCCTCCGCCGACCGCAGATCGCCCGGATGGTCGCCAAGCGCGGTCTGCGACACTACACGCTCGACGGGCACCGCTCGCACGGCGACTCGACGTGGATCCCCGCGACTCACGCGTCGTGGGCGGGGGAGGATCTTCTCCGCTACATCGCTCCCGACATCGAGGACTACGACATCTTCCTGTGCGGACCGGGCCACTGGATGGACAGCATCCGCGATGACCTGCTCGAGACCGGAATCCTCCCCTCGCAGATCCACAGCGAGAACTTCTCGATCTGAGCGGATGCCGCGGCATCCTCTCGTCTCTCACCACCTACGGAGCGCACACCATGAAGAAGATCGTCTGGACGATCCTCGTGACCATCAGCGGCGTCGTGCTGCTGTTCAGTTACCGCACCTCCCTCGGGGCGGGAACGACCGTCGCCTCCTCGACGACCGGCTTCTCGGGGAGCATCGGCGGCTCGACGGGAAGCGGCACGAGCTCGAGCACCACGAGCGGATCAGCCGCTGCTGCGACGCCGTCGGCGAGCGCGACGGCGTCCGCGTCGACCGGTAGCAGCTCGTCGTCCTCCTCGAGCGGGACGTCGACCTCGACCGGCCTCAAGAACGGCACCTTCACCGGGTCGGCCGCCTCGACGCGCTTCGGCGACGTGCAGGTCGCCATCACGGTGTCGGGCGGGAAGATCACCAACGTCGCCGTGCCGCAGTACCCGAACAACAACGGCCGTGACGTCGAGATCGCGAACTACTCGCTCCCGCAGCTGATCAGCGAGACCCTGTCTGCGCAGAGCGCGAACATCGACATGGTCTCGGGCGCGACCTACACGAGCGAGGGCTACCTGCAGTCGCTGCAGAGCGCGATCGACCAGGCGAAGTGATGAGCGCCGAGCTGCACCGCACCGTGCGCGTGGCCGATGTCATGGGCATGGTGATCAGCGTGCACGTGCTCACGCACGCCCCCACGGTCGCGGGCGTCGACGATGCGACGGCCGACGCGTTCGCCGAGCTGCGCGACATCGACCGCGTGTTCTCGACCTATCGGTCCGACTCGGATGTCTCCCGCCTCCGCCGCGGCGAGCTGACCCTCGCGGCGGCCGACCCACGGGTGGCGGAGGTCGCCCGCGCGTGCGAGGAGGCGGAGGCAGTCACCCGCGGACTGTTCAGCGCCCGCTTCGGCGGAGCGTTCGACCCGACGGGGTATGTCAAGGGCTGGGCGGTGGAGAGCGTCGCCCGGGGGCATCTCGGAGCACTGTTAGAGAACGCCGATGTCGCCGCCTGGGCCATCAACGCCGGCGGTGACATGCAGGTCGCGACGGCCGCGGGTCTCGATCGAGACTGGCGGGTCGGCATCGCCGACCCGGCGCGGCCCGGACAGCTGGCCGCCGTCGTCGAACTGCGCGACGGTGCCGTCGCGACGTCGGGCACGGCCGAGCGGGGGGCGCACATCCTCGATCCGCGCACGGGTCGCGCGGCGCTCGGCGCGACCAGCTCGACGGTGGTCGCCGACAGTCTCGCCGTCGCCGACGTCTGGGCGACGGTCGGCGTGGTCGCCGGCATCGACGACCTCGGCTGGATCCGCGAGTGCCCGGGACGCAGCGGCATGGTGATCGGCGCCGGAGGGCGCACCCGGCGCTGGGTGTCGGGGGTGGAGGTCGCCGCCGCGGCAGGCGATCCGTTTCGCGTGAGCGCGTAAGCGTACGCCCGGCGGGTCGCCGGACGCGTCAGCGCGCGAGCGGCAGGTCGATGAGGAACGTGGTGCCGGCGGCATCCGTCTGCTCGACGACCACAGACCCGCCGTGGCGCACGGCGACGTCGCGCACGAGGGAGAGCCCGAGGCCGAAGCCACGCCGGCGACCGGTCTCGCCCAGTCGCGCGAAGCGCTCGAAGATGCGCTCGCGGTCTTCGGGCCGGATACCTGACCCCTCGTCGGTCACCCGGATGTGCACCCGATCCCGCACGATGCGTGAGGAGACCGTGACGGTCGATCGTCCCGGAGTGTGCTGGATGGCGTTGTCGACGAGGGCGACGCACATGCGCGTGAGGCTGGTCGCCGGGAGGGCGACGGATGCCGCCTCGGCCACGTCGATCGCGAGCGTGACCTCGCGATCGTCGGCGAGCGGCCGCAGCGAGTCGAGTGTCGCGGCGATGACCTCGCCCACCTCCGCCCGCGCCGACGGATCGCGCGCGTCGGCCTCCGCGGCGACGAGCAGGTCGGTGAGCACGTCGTCCATCGCGGCGGCATTGCGCCGCAGGTCCGAGAGGGTGGAGTCGATCTCCTCCCCGCGGCGGTGACGTCGCTCGACCAGCTGGATACGGCTCGTGAGCGCGGTGAGGGGGGTGCGCAGCTCGTGGCTCGCATCCGAGACGAAGTGGCGCTGCAGCCGCATCGCCTCGGCGAGCGGACGGGTGGCGCGCCGCGCCGCGTACCAGGCGATGAGCCCGAGCACGGCGACGCCCACGAGCGACAGCGCGATGACGATTGGCACAGTGCGGTCGACGTCGACCACGATGGGGTCGTACGCGCGGATTCCGTCGGGAAGCGAGGGTGAGCCGGTCACGCCGGGGTCGGGGCTGACCACGTCGCCGCGCGTTTCGGGCCGTCCGGTCGCCAGAAGGAGCCACACGAGGATGCCCGCACCGCCGAGCAGCACGAGGGCGGAGGCGATGCCGACGGTCAGCCCGATGCGCCGCGCGGCACGCCGCAGGCGCTCGGAGTCGGTGTGGGGGCTCACCCGGGATCTCCGATCCGGTATCCCCGCGCGCGCACGGTCTCGATGATCTCGGGTGTCGCCTTGCGACGGATGTAGTGCACGTAGGTGTCGACCGAGCTCTCCGAGTCGCCCGAGGCGAAGACCGCGTCGGAGATCTCGGCACGGGAGAAGACATGGTCGGGGCTCTCGGCGAGCAGGCGCAGCAGGGCGGTCTCGGTCGCCGTGAGCGCGACGCGGCGTCCTTCGGGTGAGAAGAGCGCGAGCGCTGCCGGCGCGAACTGCCACTCGCCGACGTCGCGGCGCACGCCGTCGGTGCGGAACCCGCGCCGCAGCGCTCGCAGTCGGGCGAGCAGCTCGTCGTAGTCGAACGGCTTTACGAGGTAGTCGTTGGCGCCGACGTCGAGTCCCTCGACGCGGTCGTGCACCGACCCGAGCGCCGTCAGCAGCAGGATGGGCGTCGCGATGTGGGCCGTGCGCACCGCCTGCACGAGGGCGATGCCGTCCATCCCCGGCAGACGGCGGTCGACGACCATCGCCTCGTACCGCCGCGACAGCGCACGCTGCAGGGCGCTCTCACCGTCGGCGACGTGGTCGACCCGGTAGACCTCCGAGAGCACCTCGACCGTGATCTCCGCGATCTCGGGGTCGTCCTCGACGTAGAGCAGCGCGGGTCGCTCGGCGCCGTCGGCCTGGGGGGTGCTCACGCACCCAGCACACCATGCGGGCGCTGAGATGTCACCAAGACGAGCGGATGCCGCATCTCGCCGCCCCGCGACGGCGTGGCGTGAACACGGTGACGGCGCGGAGGATCACCCGCGTTTAGGCTCCTCACATGGGGAGATTCATCTACGACACGATCGGCAACTCGGTGGAGATCGAGGACCGCACGCTCGCGCATCTGCGCATCGTCGTGATGAACAAGCTGCGTCGTGCCGAGCCGTTCATGTTCGACGTCGAGATGGGCCACGGCAGCGGTCGCCGCAGCTTCTGGGTGCACCCCTCCGTGCCGCTGCAGTTCCACTTCTTCGGCAGCCGCCAGCCGCGCATCAACCGCGCCTGGGTCGAGGATCTGATGGCCGCGGCATCCGGCCCGAACGGCCTGACGATCACGCCGGAGCCGGCGGAAGAGCCTCCCGCCGGACCCCCGGCGGACTGAGTCGTTCGGATCCGTCGCCGCCTTGTCAAGACCTGGGCGGATCCTCGCTCGCGCGGGACAGTGGAACCTGCTGTCCTCAGGAGGTGATGCGTGCGATGACACGAGGCGAACCCGAGCCGAGGGACGAGGGGATCGATGCGGCATCCGAGGTGCCCATCGACGCCCACCCGGCGTTCGATCAGGTGCCGGCGATCGATGTGATCGACGGCGAGCTGGTGCCGCGGAGTCCCCGGACGCGCCCCTGACGGTCATGCTTTTCCGCGGGCGCTCACAGCGTCCCCCGATGAGACGGTCGTAGCGTCGGCCGGGTGAGTGTGCCGCTCGACGACCAGTCCATCACCGTCTCCCCGTCGCAGTTGCGCGATGCGCGCGACGAGCTGCAGCGTTTCCTGCTGGAGTACCGCTTCGGCATGCAGGAGATCGAGACCAAGATCCAGATCCTGCGGGACGAGTTCCTGCACATGCACGACTACAACCCGATCGAGCACGTCTCGAGTCGCGTCAAGAGCCCGGACAGTCTGGTCGAGAAGGTGCTGCGCAAGGGCATCGCCCCCGACTTCGACTCGATCCGGGCGAACATCACGGATGTCGCGGGCGTGCGCGTGACCTGCAGCTTCACCGCCGACGCCTATCGTCTCTTCGATCTGCTCACCTCGCAGCCCGACATCACGGTGCGCACCGTGAAGGACTACATCGCGGAGCCCAAGCCGAACGGCTACAAGTCGCTGCACGCGATCGTCGAGGTGCCGGTGTTCCTCTCGACAGGGCCGATGCCGATCCCCGTCGAGGTGCAGTTCCGCACGATCGCGATGGACTTCTGGGCGAGCCTCGAGCACAAGATCTACTACAAGTACGCGCGCCAGGTGCCGGCGGGGCTCGTGGAGAGTCTGAAGGATGCCGCCGACACCGCATCCGAGCTCGACGGGCGCATGGAGCGGCTGCACCGCGAACTCCACGGACCCCACGCGGTCGACGTCTGATCCGACGAGAATGAGCGGGTGGACGACGTCGAAGCGCTGATCGCGGGTGCCCGCGCGCGTCTGACCGCCGCGGGAGCGCCGCGCGAGGCGCTGGGCCGGTGGCGCAGCCGGCGGTTCGTCGGCATCCCGCTGGCGCCGAACGTGGTTCCCGAGGGCGCCGCCTGGCACCTCGGGGTGCTGCTCATCGGCCCGGAGGACGTCTTCGCGACCGGGGAGATCGTGCGCGCGCGACCCGAGGTCCGCCGCGGGTTCGCCGCCGAGTCGCAGCGCCGACGGGCGGATGTCGCGGCCGCCGCCTCCCGCGGAGGCTTCGCCGACGGGCAGGTCGTGCACCTCGGCTGGGAGGGGCTCGACCTCGCAGCGGTCGGGCGGGGCGAGGCATCCGGCCCGCTGCGGCAGGGGACGGACGGACCCGAGGTGCGCTGGAGCGCCCGCGGTGGGTGGCGGCCGCTCGCCGCCTACCTCGACGAGCGCATCGCGCTGCTGCTCGACCCGCCGTCCGGCGCGACCTGAGCCCGCAGGACGCGCCCGTCAAGCCCCGCCGCGACGACGCGCGGATGGCCGATGCTCGGAAGGTGAGTGACCCGAACGCCGAGCCGACCGCCGACACGTCCGCGACATCCGCACCCGCTAATGTGGGGGCTCCCGAGCAGGGAGGGGCGCACGTGCAGGCTTGGCCGGGATCCGCGTACCCCCTGGGCGCGACCTTCGACGGCAACGGCACCAACTTCGCCCTGTTCAGCGAGGGCGCCGAGAGTGTCGAGCTGTGTCTGTTCGACGACGCCGGCACCGAGACCCGCGTCGAGCTCGTCGACGTCGACGCGTTCGTGTGGCACGCCTACCTGCCGAACATCGAGCCGGGTCAGCGCTACGGCTACCGCGTGCACGGCGAATACGATCCGGCCGCGGGGGCGCGCTACAACCCGAACAAGCTGCTCCTCGACCCCTACGCGAAGGCCGTCGACGGCCAAATCGACTGGGACCAGGCGCTGTTCGCCTACACGTTCGGCGACCCCGACTCCCGCAACGACGACGACTCCGCCGCGCACATGATGAAGGGCGTCGTCATCAACCCCTTCTTCGACTGGGGCGGCGATCGGCAGCCGAAGACGCCGTACTCCGAGACCTTCATCTACGAGGCCCACGTGAAGGGCCTCACGAAGCTGCATCCGCTCGTGCCGGAGGAGATCCGCGGCACGTACAGCGCGATCGCCCACCCCGCGGTCATCGAGCACCTGAAGAAGATCGGCGTCACCGCGATCGAGCTCATGCCCGTGCACCAGTTCGTCAACGACGACACCCTGCAGCAGAAGGGCCTGTCGAACTACTGGGGCTACAACACCATTGCCTTCCTCGCCCCGCAGAACACCTACGCCTCAACCGGCCAGCGCGGCCAGCAGGTGCAGGAGTTCAAGGGGATGGTGCGGGCGCTGCACGCCGCGGGCATCGAGGTGATCCTCGACGTGGTCTACAACCACACGGCCGAGGGCAACCACCTCGGGCCGACCCTGTCGATGCGGGGCATCGACAACGAGGCGTACTACCGGCTCGAGCAGGACGACAAGCGCTACTACACCGACTACACCGGCACGGGCAACAGTCTCAACGTCGGCAACCCCCACGCGCTGCAGCTCATCATGGACTCGCTGCGCTACTGGGTGCTCGAGATGCACGTCGACGGGTTCCGGTTCGATCTGGCGGCGACCCTCGCCCGCGAGTTCTACGACGTCGACCGCCTGGCCGCCTTCTTCGAGCTCGTGCAGCAGGACCCGGTGGTCTCGCAGGTCAAGCTCATCGCCGAACCGTGGGACGTCGGCCCCGGCGGCTACCAGGTCGGCAACTTCCCCCCGCAGTGGACCGAGTGGAACGGCAAGTACCGCGACACCGTGCGCGACTTCTGGCGGGGCGAGGCGGCGACCCTCGGCGAGTTCGCCTCGCGGCTCACCGGGTCGGCCGACCTGTACGAGCACAGCGGGCGGCGGCCCGTGGCATCCATCAACTTCGTGACCGCCCACGACGGGTTCACCCTGCGCGACCTGGTGTCGTACAACGAGAAGCACAACGATGCGAACGGCGAGGACGGCAACGACGGGGAGTCGTTCAACCGGTCGAGCAACTGCGGCGTCGAGGGGCCGACCGACGACCCGGTGGTGCTCGCCCGGCGCGCGCAGCAGCAGCGCAACTTCATCGCCACCCTGCTGCTCAGCCAGGGCGTGCCGATGCTGCTGCACGGCGACGAGCTCGGCCGCACCCAGCAGGGCAACAACAACACGTACGCGCAGGACAACGAGCTCAGCTGGATCGACTGGGAGCACGTCGATCAGCCCCTCGTCGAGTTCACTGCGGCCCTCGCGCGCCTGCGACACGACCACCCGACCTTCCGTCGCAGTCGCTTCTTCGACGGCCGCCCGGTGCGCCGCGAGGAGGGGAGCCCGGTGCCCGACATCGTGTGGCTGCGCCCCGACGGCACCCCGATGCAGCCCGAGGACTGGGACGCCGGCTTCGGCCGCGCGGTCGGGGTGTTCCTCAACGGCGGCGGCATCCGCGAGCGCGATCGGCGCGGGAGCGAGATCGTCGACGCGCACTTCCTCGTCTACTTCAACGGGGGCGACGAGGCGGTCGACTTCACCGTTCCCGAGGTGGAGTATTCGCCGAGCTGGGACGTGCTGGTCGACACCGCCGGCCATCTCGCGAACACCGGCGTCGTCGATCCTGGCGACGTGGTCGGCGTCGGCGCGGCGTCGCTGCTGGTGCTGATCGAGCACCGTGCCGCCCCGCCCGAGGTCGACCACTCGGTGGCCGCGTCGCTCGCGCAGGCGGTCACCGCGGCGATCGACGAGGTGCCGGGGGCCGCCCCCAAGAGCGAACTGCCGAGGTGAGCGCATGAACCCGTCGTCGACCTATCGTCTGCAGATCCGACCCGGGTTCGGCCTCGACGACGCCGCCGCGATCGTGCCGTACCTGCGCGATCTCGGCGTCGGCTGGGTCTACCTGTCGCCGCTGTTGACGGCGACGACCGGTTCCGACCACGGCTACGACGTCGTCGACCCGGCGCGCATCGACCCGGCGCGTGGCGGCGCGGAGGGGTTCGCGCGCTTCGTCGCGGCGGCACGGGAGGCGGGCCTCGGCGTGCTCGTCGACATCGTGCCCAACCACATGGGCGTCGCGGTGCCGCGCGAGAACCCGTGGTGGTGGGACGTGCTGCGGCTCGGCGAGGCGTCCGCCCACGCCCGCGCGTTCGACATCGACTGGGCGTTCGGCGGCGGCCGCGTGCGCCTCCCCGTGCTCGGCGGCGAGTTCGACGACGTCATCGGCGATCTCGTGATCGACCGGGATCCCGCGGCATCCGCACCCGACGGAGTCTTGCGGTACGTCGACCACGTCTTCCCTCTCGCGCCCGGCTCGCTCGACGGCATCGGGAGCGCGCCCACGACCGTCGACGTGCGCACCGTGCTCGGCCGGCAGCACTATGAGCTGCGGTTCTGGCGCGACGAGGCGACCGACCTCAACTACCGGCGCTTCTTCGCCGTCACCTCCCTCGCGGGGGTGCGCGTCGAGGATCCCGCGGTGTTCGCTGCCGCCCACGTCGAGATCGTGCGGTGGGCGACGGAGGGGCTCGTCGACGGCCTGCGCGTCGACCATCCCGACGGCCTCGTCGACCCGGCCGGCTACCTCGAGCGGCTGCGGTCCGCCGTCGGCGGGCTGCCGGTGTGGGTCGAGAAGATCCTCGAGCACGCCGCGACCGACCACCCGGAGCGCCTCGCACCGTGGTGGGCGAGCGCGGGCACGACGGGCTACGACGCGATGGCCGAGCTCGACCGGCTCTTCATCGACCCGCGCGGCGTCGCGGCGCTCGACGGGCTCGACGCGGCCCTGCGCGCCCAGACCGGCCTGCCGCCCGCGCCCGCCTGGGACGACCTGATCGTCGAGACGAAGCGCACGATGGCTGCGACGATCCTGCAGTCCGAGGTGCGGCGGCTCGTGCGCACGCTCCCGGCCGAGGTGCTCGAGGCGGTGGGGGCGGATGCCGCGGCCCCCGCGCTCGCCGAGATCCTGGCCGCCTTCCCGGTGTACCGCTCCTACCTGCCCGCGGGTGCCGCCGACCTGGTGCGGGCGGGGGAGGAGGCATCCGCCCGCCGGCCCGACCTCGCGGACGCGATCGCCGCCCTGCTGCCGGTGCTCGGGGATGCGACGCTCGAGGTCGCGCGCCGGTTCGAGCAGACCACCGGGCCCGTCATGGCGAAGGGCGTCGAGGACACGGCGTTCTACCGGTTCACCCGGCTCGGCACGCTCACCGAGGTCGGCGGCGACCCGTCGGTCGCCTCGCTCGACGTCGAGGGGTTCCACGCGGCGTTCGCGGAGCGTCACGCGCGCTGGCCCCACGCGCTGACGGCCCTGTCGACCCACGACACCAAGCGCAGCGAAGACGTGCGCGCCCGCCTCAGCGTGCTGAGCGAGCAGCCCGAGCGCTGGGCGACCGCGCTGGGCGCGCTGCGCGCGGTCGCGACGACCGGGCACGGTCCCACCGACGAGCTGCTGTGGCAGGCGATCGTCGGCAGCTGGCCCGCGTCGGCCGAGCGCCTGCACGCCTACGCCGAGAAGGCCGTGCGCGAAGCGGGGGAGCGAACGGGGTGGCTCGCCCCCGACGCCGCGTTCGAGGCCGGGGTGCACGCGCTCGTCGACGCCGCGTTCGGCGCGGCGCGGCCGCTCGTCGACGACCTCGTGGCCCACATCGCCCCGGCCGGCTGGTCGAACGCGCTGGGCCAGAAACTGCTGCAGCTGGCCGGCCCCGGCGTGCCCGACGTCTACCAGGGGTCCGAGGTGCAGGAGCTCTCGCTCGTCGACCCCGACAACCGGCGACCCGTGGACTTCACGGCCCACGCGGCGCTGCTGCACGACATCGACGCGGCGGTCGCGGCCACCGAGCTCGATGCGCGCCTGGGTGCAGAGGGCGGACCGGGGATGGGGGAGCCGCTGCTGCCGCCGGTCGACGCGACCGGGCGGGCGAAGCTCCTCGTGACGTCGCGGGTGCTGCGGCTGCGCCGCGACCGCCCGGAGCTGTTCACCCGCTATCTGCCGCTGGAGGTCGTCGGCGAGGCCGCCGCGCACCTCGTCGCGTTCGACCGGGGCGGCGTCATCGCCGCCGCGACCCGACTACCCGTGGGGCTCGGACGCCGCGGCGGGTGGGGCGACACCGCCCTGCTGCTGCCGCCCGGAGACTGGGTCGACACCCTCACGGGGCGCGTCGAGTCGGGCGCCGTGCCGGTCGCCCAGCTCTGCGCGACCTACCCGGTCGCACTGCTCGTGAGGGCCGGCTGAGCCGGCGGATGCGGAGGACGACGTGATCGAGGTGTGGGCGCCGAACGCCGCGCGCGTGCGGCTGCGGCGGGTGGCGGCATCCGTCGACATCGACCTGACCCCCGCCGACGACGGCTGGTGGCGCGCCGACGTCGACCTCGCCGACGGCGAGCGGTACGGGTTCGTGCTCGACGACGGCGAGCTGCGTCCCGACCCGCGCTCGCGCCGGCAGCCCGACGGGGTGCACGGCGCCTCGGCCGTCGACGATCCGGGCTCCTTCGCGTGGACGGATGCCGCGTGGACCGGGCGTCCACTCGCGGGCGGCCTCGTCTACGAGCTGCACATCGGCACATTCACCCCCGACGGGACGCTCGACGCCGCAGCCGCGCGACTCGACCACCTTGCCTCGATCGGCGTCACCCACGTCGAGCTGCTGCCGGTGAACGGCTTCAACGGCCAGTGGAACTGGGGCTACGACGGCGTGCTCTGGTACACCGTGCACGAGGCGTACGGCGGACCCGCCGCCTACCGTCGCTTCGTCGACGCCGCCCACGCGCACGGCATCGCCGTCATCCAGGACGTCGTCTACAACCACCTCGGACCGAGCGGCAACTACCTGCCCGAGTTCGGTCCCTACCTGCGCACCGGCAGCCGCAACACCTGGGGCGACTCCGTGAACCTCGACGAGCCCGCGGTGCGCGCGTACATCGTCGAGAACGCGCTCATGTGGCTGCGCGACCAGCACGTCGACGGACTGCGGCTCGACGCGGTGCACGCCCTGCACGACGAGCAGCCGGTGCACATCCTGCAGGAGCTGGCCGCGGCATCCGATGCCCTCTCCGCGCACCTGGGACGCCCGCTCACCCTCATCGCCGAGAGCGACCTCAACGACCCGCGGCTGATCCTGCCGCGCGAGGCCGGCGGCTACGGTCTGCACGCGCAGTGGAGCGACGACTGGCATCACGCCGTCCACGTCGCCCTGACCGGTGAGACGAGCGGCTACTACGAGGACTTCGCGGCAGTCGACGCCCTGCCGAAGGTGTGGACCGCCGGGTTCTTCCACAACGGCACCTACTCGTCGTTCCGGGGGCGTGACCACGGCTCCCCCATCCCGTCCGAGGTGCCCACCTCCCGCCTTGTGACCTTCTCGCAGGACCACGACCAGATCGGCAACCGTGCCGCCGGCGATCGCCTCACCGCGACCCTCTCGACCGACCGGCTCGCGGTCGCCGCCGTGCTGACCCTCACCACCCCCGGCACCCCGATGCTGTTCATGGGCGAGGAGTGGGGTGCGTCGACGCCGTGGCCGTTCTTCACGTCCCACCCCGAGGAGTGGCTGGGGGAGGCCGTGCGCAAGGGGCGCACTGAGGAGTTCGCGCGCATGGGCTGGGACGAGTCGGTCGTGCCCGACCCGCAGAGCCCGGCGACGTTCGCGAGCGCCAAGCTCGACTGGACCGAGCAGACGCACGGCGCCCATGCCCGCCTGCTCGCGCTCTACCGCGCGCTCGCCGACCTGCGGCGCGCGCGGGCCGAGCTCACCGACCCGGCGTTCGCCGACCTGACGGCGGAGGACCTCGACCCCGACGCTCCCCCCGCCGCGCGGCGGTTCCTGCTCGGACGCGGCGCCCTGCGCATCGCCGTCAACCTGAGCGCCGACGCGTGGCCGCTCGCGCTCGAGCCCGGCGAGACGGTGCTGCTCACGAGCGGGGCGGATGCCGCGGCATCCGCCGACGGCACCGTGACCGTGGCGCCCGACACGGCCGTGATCGTCGGGCCACCGCTCCGCTGAGCCCCGCGCGAGGACATCCGGATGCGCCGTCACGCGCAGGAAACGTGCGCTCGGTAGCCTGGCCGCGCTCATGAAAGCGAGCCGCCCACCGGCGGCGGGAAAGCGTGAAGCGACTGCCTGACACCGGCCCGCGGGCCACGACCTCACGGAGTTGCCATGACGTTCCATGTCCCCCTCGTCGACATCACGCCCTACGTGACCGGCGGCACCGGCGCCGAGCGCGCCGCCGTCGCCCGCGCGATCGACGACGCCTGCCGCACGGTCGGCTTCATCCAGATCACCGGGCACGGGGTGCCGGCCGCGGTCATCGCGGGGCTCGAGGCATCCATCGACGGATTCTTCGGGCTCGACCTCGATGTGAAGAACACGTACCGCACGCCGCCCGAGATCAACCGCGGCTACAGCCCGCCGAAGTCGGAGTCGTTGAGCCTGTCGCTCGGCGTCGAGCAGGCCAGCCGCATGAACGACTTCTTCGAGGCGTTCAATGTGGGCGCGACCGCGGCGCACTACCCGCACGTCGCGCACCTCGACCCGATCGACTACGCCGACAACGTGTGGCCCGACGTCGCCGGGTTCGAGCCGGCCGTCAGCGCCTACTTCGGCGAGGCGGCGCGCGTCGCCCGCACGCTCACCGACATCTTCGCCGACGCCCTCGGCATCGATCGCGCCTTCTTCGACGCCCGCACCGACCACTCCCTCGACGTGCTGCGGATGAACAACTACGCCCTCCCGCCGGGCACCGACGTCACCCTCGACGGCGACCTCATCGGCATGGGCGAGCACACCGACTACGGCATCGTGACCGTGCTGTGGGCCGACCGGGTGGCGGGCCTGCAGGTGCTCGGATCCGACGGCTCGTGGAACGACGTGCAGCCCGCCGAGGGCGCGCTGCTGGTCAACCTCGGCGACGTGACCGCACGGCTCACCAACGAGCAGTGGATGTCGACGCTGCACCGCGTGAAGCCGCCCGTCATCGACGGCACGATCCGCCGGCGCCGCTCCGCGGCGTTCTTCCACGACGGCAACGTCGACGCGCTCATCGAGACGCTGCCGCAGTGCGTCGACCCGCAGCATCCGGCGATCTACGAGCCCGTCACCGTGCAGGAGCACATCCGGGCGAAGCTCGCCGGATCGCGCGCGGGCGTGCGCAACGAGACCGCCGACCGCGAGTCGGCGAGGGTGCTCTCCAGCGACCGGTACTGAGGGGCGGGGTGCGGGCCTCCGGTGCGGGGTGCCGTGCCGTAACTCCGGAGATCTGCGGTGTCGGGAGGGTTCGCGGGGCGGCAGCGTGCGGAACTCCGGAGTTGGAGTACGCGCAACGGGGTGCGGCGCCGAGCAGACCGGGCGCGCGGTGCCGGTCGGGGCGGACCGTGCTGTTCGAGCGGGTCGACGCGGGCGGGGCCGGGCGTCGGTGCGGGGCGACGCGCCGTGCCGGGTCGTGCCGTGCCGTAACTCCGGAAATTCGCATGTTCGGGCGGGTTCGCCGGGTGGCAGTGTGCGGAACTCCGGAGTTGACGCACGGCACGCGAGCGGAATCGCGCGTCCGAGCGAGGGACGCGGCGGTGCGGCGCGGCTCAGAGCGCCGCGAAGGCCGCGACGATCGCCGTCGGCACCGTGACGGTCGCGGCGCGCACGCCCGCGACCACGGCGGCGTAGTCGTCGGGGTCG
The DNA here is from genome assembly GCF_000956535.1 of Microbacterium ginsengisoli. Lineage (GTDB taxonomy): Bacteria > Actinomycetota > Actinomycetes > Actinomycetales > Microbacteriaceae > Microbacterium > Microbacterium ginsengisoli. The sequence continues at coordinate 42,599 of NZ_JYIY01000072.1, forward strand.
AAGTAGCCGAAGTCCCGGTAGACGGCGATGCGCGCGGCGAACGAGTCGGCGGTCAGCTCCGGGTGGAACTGCGTCGTCCACAGCGACCCGACCCGGTAGGCCTGCACGGGGCATCCGTCGCTCGTCGCCAGCGCGACCGCCCCCGTCGGCGTCGTCCCCGACCCCTCCTTGTGCGCGGTGTAGGCGGTGAACGTCGCAGGCAGAGCACCGAAGACCGGGTCGGCGGCCCCATCCGCGCCGACGGTCACCTCGGTCGTGCCGGTGTCCTCGCCGAACGTCCGGTCGATCGTGCCGCCGAGCAGCCGCGTCGCGATGCCGATGCCGTAACAGGTGAGCAGCGCTCGGGTGGCGCCGGATGCCGCGGCCCCCGCGACCCTGGCGAGGTCGGCCTCGACGCGGCGCTGGGTGTCGGACTTGCCGGCCTCGGGGTCGCCGACGTTGAACGGGCTGCCGCCGCCGATGAACCCGGCGTAACGGTCGAGGGCCCCCTCGGGGAGAGGGGAGCGGGTGAGGTCGTGGCGGGCCAGCGACACGCCGGCGGCGGCGGCGAACGCGGCGAACTCGCCGTCGGCCGCGTTCTGCTCCGGGCGCGCGCCGAGGAAGAGCAGCGGCCGGGAGTCCATCCCGCGAGTCTAGGGCGAGGGACGGGCCGGCCGTCCGGCGGGTCTCAGCGTGACGAGCGCGCGGTGCGCCCGCGCACGATGCCGACGAACGCGTCGATCAGCGGGTGGGCGTCCTCCCGCGGCCAGACGAGGCCGACCGGGGCGAGCGGGCCCCCGTCGAGCTCGCGGAAGGTGATGTCCTTGCGGTGGTGGAGCCGGGCGAGCGACATGGGCACGACGGAGATGCCGACGCCCGCGGCGACCGTCGCGATGGCCTCCTCGGTGCTGGCGGGGGGAGCGAACCGGGGCCGCTCGACGGGCCAGGCCGCGGCGGTCGCGGCGAGGCCGAGCACGTCGTCGGCGGGCACGATCAGCACCTCGCCGGCCAGATCGGATGCCGCCAGCCGCTCGGCGACCGACAGCGAGGCGTCGGCCGTCATCACCACGACCGGCACCTCGTCGTAGAGGGCGATCGCGTGCCACCGCTCCCGGTCGACGGGGAGGCGGGCGATCACGGCGTCGACGTCGCCGGCCGCGAGAGCGGTCTGCTGCCGGGCGACGTCGAGCTGCACGAGCTCGAGCGGGGTGTCGGGGTGGCGGTCGCGCCAGCGTTCGATCCAGATGCCGGGCGTCGCACCGGGCACCGCACCGAGGCGGAACGGCGGCGCGGGAGCGGCCGGGGGCTCTGCGGTCGGCGCGGGCCGTCGTGCGGCCGTCTGTCGCGGCGCCTTCTGGGTGGAGCGGCCGCCCTTCGCGCCGGACTTCTTGCCCGCGCCGCGCCCACCGGCGCCCGCGCCCGACGGGCGGCGGTCAGGCGTGCGCGGACTCATCCGTCCAGCATGCCCGATCTCCCGCGCCGAGCGCGCGCCACGGCGGCCGGGTGGGCGAGCGGCGGCCGGTCAGAGAGCGGATACCGCGGCATCCGCCCACGCGTGAATGGCCGGTCAGGCCGCGAGACGCAGCCCGCGACGGTCGGTCGCGACGCGCTCGCCCGCGGCGATGGTCTGGTCGTCGCCGATGAGGGAGCCGCCGGCGACCAGCGCGTTCTCACCGACGTACGTGCGGATGCCGATCTTCGCGCCCGCGCCCACCCGGGCGCCCGCGCCGATGTGCGCGTGAGGGGCGATCTCGGCCTTCGGCCCGATGACGACGTCGTTCTCGATCCACACCCCGCGTCCGACGTGCGCGCCCGCGGCGATCTGCACACCCGGTTCGATGTAGGCGCCCGCCTCGACGACGGCGCTTGCGTGCACCTTGGCGCCGTTCGCGATCAGGCCGCGACCGTTGACGTGCTTGCGATAGCGCAGCGTCTCGCCCCGGTCGTCTTCGATATCGACGTAGTTCTTGCCCACGTTCCCCTCCTGCGGCGGCTCTCCCGCCGAACACTCGGTATCAACCCCGATGCACCCGCATGCATTCCCGTGCACTCCATTCGGAGCGGACGACGCAACGGATGCCTCGTGGGCCGGCTCCGTCGCCGTGTTCCCTCCGATCGTGCCACCGCCCGAACACACCGTCCCGGGGCTTGACAGAACGCGGAGAACCGGGGCTGCCGGGGCCCCCGTCGCGGGGCGGGAATAGACTTCCCGCGGGTCTCGAGCGACGGCGCCCGAGCGCCGCACATCGGATGAGCGCGAAGGGAACGACGATGCAGATCGCCATGGTGGGACTCGGACGGATGGGGGCGAACATCGTTCGTCGCCTGATGCGGGACGGACACGACTGCGTCGTCTACGACGTCAACCCAGACTCCGTCGCCGCCCTCGTCGCCGAAGGCGCGGTCGGGGCATCCGATCTCGCCGACCTGGTCTCGAAGCTCGAGGTGCCGCGCACGGTCTGGTTGATGATCCCGGCGGGTCTCACCGGCTCCCTCGTCGATCAGATCTCCCCCCACCTCGAGGCGGGGGACATCATCATCGACGGCGGCAACTCGAACTACCACGACGACGTCCGGCGGGCCGCAGCGCTCAAGGACAGCGGCATCCACTTCGTCGACATCGGCACGAGTGGCGGCGTCTTCGGGCTCGAACGCGGCTACTGCCTCATGGTCGGCGGACCCGACGAGGCGTTCGCGCACATCGAGCCGGTGCTGCGCACGATCGCGCCCGGCTCGGGCGACGTGGAGCGCACCCCTGGCCGCACCGGGGAGCTCGCCCCCGAGGAGCTCGGCTACCTGCACACCGGCCCCAGTGGCTCGGGACACTTCGTGAAGATGGTGCACAACGGCATCGAATACGGCATCATGGCCGCGCTCGCCGAGGGACTGAACATCCTCAAGAACGCCGACGCGGGAGTGCGCGAGGCCGAGCACTCCGCTGAGGTGGCGCCGCTCGAGGAGCCCGAGTTCTACCAGTTCACCATCGACACCCCGAAGGTCGCGGAGCTCTGGCGCCGCGGCTCGGTGATCTCGTCGTGGCTGCTCGATCTCACCGCCGCCGCCCTCGCCGAGAACCCCACCCTCGACGGGCTCGCCGGCCGTGTCTCCGACTCGGGTGAGGGCCGGTGGACCGTGAAGGCCGCGGTCGATGTGGGTGTGCCCGCGCCGGTGCTCGCCGCATCGCTGTTCGAGCGGTTCGCGTCCCGCGGGGAGGACCACTACGCCAACCAGGTGCTCTCTGCGATGCGCCTGCAGTTCGGCGGACACCACGAGCTTCCCGCCGGCGACGTGCTGGAGGCCGGAGGGCGAAAGGCCGAGTGAGCGCGGGGGACGCGGCATCCGCCCCGGACGGCGCATCGACGGGCGTCGAACCGGATCCGACGACGGCGCCCACGCTCGTCTTCGAGAAGAGCGCCACGAGGCATTCACTGCTCGAAGACGTGCTCGGTCTCGTGACGGGCACGTTCCTGGTGTCGTTCGGCCTCTACCTGCTGCAGACGGCCGGCGCAGTGACGGGCGGCACTGCCGGTCTCGCCCTGCTTCTCGGCTACGCGACGTCGTGGCCGTTCCCGCTGCTCTTCGCGGTCGTGAACCTGCCGTTCGCGGTGCTCGCGATCTGGAAGAAGGGCTGGGACTTCACGGTGCGCACGGCCGTCGCGATCGGTCTCGTCTCGGGGTTCGCCCTCGTGCACCACGCGTTCCTGCAGCTCGGCCACATCGATGCCGTCTACGGCACCCTCGGCGGCAACCTCATGGTCGGCGTCGGGGTGCTCATCATCTTCCGCCACCGCGCGAGCCTCGGCGGGATCAACATCATCGCGATCGTGCTGCAGGAGCGCACGGGCTTCCGTGCGGGTTGGACGCAGATGGTCTTCGACGTGCTCATCATCGCCGCCGGACTGCTTGTCGTGTCGTGGGACAAAGTGCTGCTGAGCGCCGCCGGCGCGGTGGTGCTGAACCTGGTGCTGGCCATGAACCACCGGCCGGGGCGCTACATCGGGCGCTGATCAGCGGTGGCGGTACGCCTGTCCGGCCTGCCCGAAGACGTGCATGCGCTCAGCGACGATCTTCTCCATCGCCTGCCGTGCGGCCCGCTGGAACGGGGCCGGGTCGACGGTCAGGCCGTCCTCGGCGAGGGAGCGTCGCGCCGCCGCGGCATAGGCCATGTGCGAGTCCATGCCCTGGTTGATCTTGCGAACCCCGAGCTTCGTCGATCGCGCCTTCTCGTCCTCGGGCACCCCCCACGACTCGGGCAGGCTCCCGCCGTACCGATTGATCTCGTCACGCAGGTCCGCCGGCAGCGACGACGATCCGTGCATCACCAACGCGGTCTCGGGGATGCGCGCCGCAATCGCCGAGATGAGGTCCATGTGCAGCACCGACCCGTCGGGCGGGCTGGTGAACTTGTACGCGCCGTGGGACGTGCCGATCGCGACGGCGAGTGCATCGACGTCGGTCAAGGCGACGAAGCGTTCCGCCTCGTCGGGGTCGGCGAGCACGATCTCCTTGACGGTCGCGCCGCCGTCCTCCGAGCCGCCGATCGTGCCGAGCTCACCCTCCACCGAGACTCCGCGGGCGTGCGCGTACTCGACGACCTTTCGGGTCAGTGCGGCGTTCTCCTCGAAGCTGGCGTGCGTGACGCGGTCGGGGAGAAGGCTGCCGTCGATCATGACGCTCGTGAAGCCGGCTTCGATCGCTCGCGCGCAGTCCTCGAAGGATGCCCCGTGGTCGAGGTGGAGAACGACCGGCACCTCGTCGTAGCGGTGGATGAGTGCGACCAGCGCCTCCCAGAACGCCCCCTCGTCACCGTGGGCGGAGGAACCCGCGATCGTCTGCAGGATCACGGGTGAATCGGTCTCCCGTGCGGCATCCAGCACGGCTTCCGCCTGGACGAGGTCGGTGACGTTGAAGGCGCCGACCCCATACGCGCCAGCTTTGGCGGCATCGAGGGCTTGACGCAGGGTGATGAGTGGCACGAGTGCTCCTTCGCTGAACGACGTTGTTCGCAGCCGGGGGTTGCGATTTTCTGACAACGGTAGACAGAGTAGGGGACCTCTGTTAGCTTGTCCATCGTTAGACAGAACCGGCGTCGAAGGAGACCTGGAATCATGCGCGACGAGTTGCTCCTGGGCATCGACCTGGGTACGTCCTCGATCAAGGCGAATGCCGTCGATCGACACGGACGCTCGCTCGGCATCGGTACCGCTCCGACGCCGTTCGTCGCGAACCGCAGCGGCGTGGAGATGACTCCGACTGCTCTGCTCGACGCCGTTCACGACGCCGTTGCCCACCTCGGTGAGCTGCGACACCGGGTCGCGGGAGTCGGAATCGCCAGCATGGGTGAGACGGGAACCACCATTCGCGCCGACGGCCCGACCGATCTTCCTCTCGTCGCTTGGCACGACCGGCGCGGGGCGTCGGTCGTGAAAATCCTGCTCTCCCGTTTCGGTGCGTCGGAGATCCTGCGGCGAACCGGACGAGAGGCGCGAGACGTCACGAGCATCGCGAAGCTCGGGTGGCTCCAGCAGGCAGGAGCCGTCGTCGAGGGCACGTGGACGGGCGTCGCCGGGGTCGTGCTCTGGCGACTCACGGGCGCCCTCGGGCAGGAGCAGTCGCTCGCTGCGACGAGCGGCGCATACGATCCGATATCCCATCGGTACGATCGCGAGATCCTCGCCGCCGTCGGACTCGACCACATCGCGTGGGCGCCGGCACGCCAAGCGGGCACCCTGCTCGGGCGCATCGGCGGGCCCGGGGCGGAGTGGAGCGGGTTGCCCGCGGGTATCCCGGTCACGATCGCCGGACACGACCACCCCGTCGGAGTGGTCGGCGCAGGCGGCGAGAAGAACGAGGTGATCGACTCGCTCGGAACCGGGGAGCCCCTGGTCGTGAGCTGGCAGGCAGTGAAGGGTGCACCGCATCCCGTGGCGCCCGCCCTTCCGGGCGATCTCACGCTCACGGCGTGGCCCGGCACATCGCGGCACATGCTGCTGTGGGAGACGCTGCGGCCGGGACTTGCGATGTCGTCCCTCCTCGAGCATGTCGGCGGCACGCGCAACGACATCGAGTTCGCGGCCATCCGCGTGCAGGCTGAGCCGCTCGCCGTCGAGGACCTGCTCTCGATGCAGGCGGGCGACGTGCCCGAGCACGTCCGGCAGGTCGCGCCGGAGGTCGCATGGGCGGCCACCCTCGAGGGGTACGCCGCCGCCGCCGCGCAGGCGGAGGTCGAGATGCGACGCATGGCCGGCGTCACGGGACGCACCCTACTCATCGGCGGGGGACTGCGTTCGCGGCGCTGGGTGGAGGCGAAGATGCACCGGGCGACGGGCAACCTCGCGATGGCATCCGAGCGTGAAGCAGTCTCACGCGGTGCAGCGCTCATTGCCGGCGTCGCCGCAGGCTGGTGGGATGCGGAAGAGTATCCGCCGGCGGATGTCGTCGACATGACCGGGACGACCTTCGTGCCGGGCGCCACGAGCGCCGCACGATCGTGAGAGGCGAGAGGACGAGCTATGACGCGTGGATCATCGCCTTCGTGGTGGCGCGAATGAGTGCCGAACGAGGAGCCTCCGGGCTCCGACCGCCGGCGCGGCTCGTCGACATCGCCGAGCATGCAGGGGTCTCCGTCAAGACGGTCTCCCGCGTCCTGAACGGCGAGCAGTACGTCACCGAGGCGACGCGTCGCCGGGTCATGGACTCGGTGGATGCGCTCAGCTACGTGGGCGACGCGGCCGCTGCCGGACTGCGCACCCGCCGCTCGGGCACGGTGGGTCTGATCATCCCCGACGTGCGCAACGGCTATTTCAGCCTGCTGACGCGCGCGATCGAGGAGAGATTGACATCGGCGAGTCCGACCCTGCTCCTCGGCGACTCCGACGAGGAGCAGGCGCAGGAGGAACGATACCTGCGCACATTCCGTCAGCAGCGAGTCGACAGCCTGATCGTCCTTCCGGCCGGAGCGCCCAGCCTCCCCGATGCCGTGCACGAGATTCCGACGGTGATCGTCGATCGTACGGTGCCCGCCGTCGAGGGCCTCGCCGATCATGTGCTCGCGGACGACCACCGCGCCGCCGATCGGTTGGTCGAGCACCTCGTCCGGCATCACGGGATGCGCGATGTCGTTCTCGTCGCCGGGCGCCGATCCGTCTCGTCCGTCGCCGAACGCGAGCGCGGATACCAGTCGGCGATGCGACGTGCCGGCCTTGTCGAACGGGTGTCCGGTGAGCACGTGACCCCCGACGATGCCGCCGCGGGAGCGATCCGCATATTCCGCGATCTCACGCCCCCGTTCGGGGTGTTCACGACCAACAACCGCATGTTCTGGGGCGTCATCGCCGCGATCTCTCGGCTGGGTCTCCAGATCCCTCGCGATGTGCTGGTCACCACGATCGATTCGATCGGCGAGGCGACCTATACCGGCCTCAAGCCCACGCAAGGGGTGGTCCCCGCTCATGAAGTGGCCGCGCGCACGATGGAGCTGCTCGCCGACCGCTCGGCAGATCCGGCGCGTGCCCCCCGCACGCTCACGGTCGACATCGATATCGAGTTCGGAACCACCTGCGGCTGCGTGCCGCTCACGGCTTCGCCGCTCCTCGCCGGTTCCTCGCCGGGATGAGCCCACGGCCCTGACGCGGGGCCAGGCAGAAGAACGGCTGGCTGCAGCGGTGTATGGGAACCCCAGCTGCAACCAGCCATCGCGTCACCGCGTGACAGGCGGACCAATCCCCACCCTCAAAGGAGAGAAAGAGATGTCCCTTTTCGTACGCAAGCGCAGCGCCGGCCTCGTCGTTGTCGCGACGGCTTCGATTCTAGTGACGGCCCTCGCAGGCTGTTCGTCGTCATCGACTCCGTCATCGACCGGTTCTTCCGGATCCATCAAGATCGCTCTCGTGCTGAAGCCGCTCGACAACACCTACTTCGGTGCGATGGCGCAGGGAGCCCAGGCTGAGGCGACCAAGGACGGCGTCTCGCTGACAGTCGTCGCCGCCGACAACGTCACCGACGACTCGGGTCAGGCGGCGAAGCTGAACGCCCTCGCCACCGAAGGCTACGACTGCTACATCGTCAACCCCACAAGCCAGACCAACCTGCTGACCGGACTCGCTCCGATCTCGGCTGCCGGCACGCCGATCGTCAACCTGGACCTGCCGATCGACACGAGCGCCGCGAAGTCCGCAGGCGTGAACATCACGACCTACGTCGGCACCAACAACGAGACTGCCGGTCAGGCCGGAGGAAAGGCGATGATGAACCTCCTCTCGAAGGGTGACGGCGTCGCGCTCATCGGCGGGCTCGTCGGCGATCCGGGCAGCAACGCCCGCCTCAAGGGGTTCACCGACGCGGTCAACGGCACTCTGACGATCACGCAGACCGTCGCCGCCGATTTCGACAAGGCGAAGGCGAAGAGCGCGGCCGCCACGATCCTGCTCGCCAACCCGAACATCAAGGGCTTCTTCACCCCCTCGGGCGACATGGCCCTCGGCATCCAGCAAGCCGTCGAAGAAGCGGGCAAGAAGGGCCAGGTCGCGGTGATCGGAATCGACGGCACCCAGGACCAGCTCAAGGACATCGTGGCCGGCGGCGAGCCTGCGGCGATCGAGCAGTTCCCGTACCTGATGGGCGCCCAGTCCGTGCAGGCCTGCATTGCGGCTCACAGCGGCAAGACCATCCCGACCAGCGTCGAGACGCCCGTGCTCACCGTGACGAAGGACAACGCCCAGGCCGCACTCGACGCCTTCCCGGCGCCGCCGTCGGACTTCGTGGTCCCGAACCCCTTCCAGTAATCCGCAACGATCGGGGATCTTCACCCATGTCCACCCAGACCAGTCCCGTCGACACGACGAATCCGATCACAGCCAGCACGCGCACCCTTCGCCGTCGCCTCGCGAACGAGGACCTGTGGACCCGCGCAACCGCTCCTGTGGCACTCGTCGTGCTCACGGTCACGTTCACCATCGTCAACCCGAAGTTCCTCACCTGGCCGAGCCTGACGAGCATGCTCGCCGACTCCACGATCCCGATCGTGCTGGCTCTGGGAGCGACGTTCGCGGTGACGCTCGCCGGCATCGATCTGTCGCTCGCGTCGACGGTCGCCCTGGGCAGCGTCACGATGGGGCTCGCCTATCAGGCCGGACTGCCGCTATGGCTGTGCTGCCTGGTCGCGATGGCAACGGGACTGTCGGTCGGTGCGCTCAACGGCGTCATCATCGGCTGGGTGAGGATCCCCGACTTCATCGTCACCCTGGGGAGCATGAGCCTCGTGATGGGGCTCAGCCTGATCTTCTCGCAGGGCAAGCCCGTGCAGATCCCCGAACGCGCTCTCACCTTCGTCAGCATCACGTCGGTGGGTGGCATCCGGTTCAATTTCCTCATCGCGCTCGCGATCGGTGTCCTCCTGCACATCGTGCTGTTCCACACTCGGTTCGGCACTCACCTCCTCGCAGTCGGCGACAACCCCGACGCCGCCCGCGCCATGGGACTCAAGGTCGCCCGCGTCAAGCTCGCCGGGTATGTCATCTGCGGTCTGATGGGCGGGGTGGGGGCCGTGCTCCTGACCTCGTACATCGGGTCGAGCCAGCCGGCGACCAATACCGACTACCTGCTCAAGGCGATCGCGGCCGTCGTGCTCGGCGGGGTGAGCCTCTTCGGAGGTCGAGCCACGATCATCGGGCCCATCCTGGGCGCCATCCTCCTGACATTCCTGCAGTCCGGCCTCACGCTCGTCGGCGTAAGCGCCTTCTACTCGCCCCTGGTCATCGGCATCGTCGTGATCGCCGCCGCCATGCTCATGAGAGGTCGAAAGTGAACGACATCAAGGTCGAACTCCGCGACATCCGCAAGACGTTCGGCAGCGTCGAGGCGCTGAAGGGCGCCTCCCTCACAGCTCGTCGCGGCGAGGTCACGGCCATCGTCGGTGACAACGGTGCCGGCAAGTCGACGCTGGTCAAATGCCTGACGGGGCTCATCACGCCCGACAGCGGAACGATCACCATCGATGGGAAGGACGTGCGCTTCTCCTCGCCCAAGCATGCGCGGGCGGCGGGCATCGAGACGGTGTACCAGGATCTCGCGCTGAGCGATCAGCTCAGCATCTGGCAGAACCTCTACATGGACCGCGAGCTCACCGCCGGCATCGGTCCGCTGCGTTTCCTCCGCCGCGGCGAGATGAAGCGCGAGGCGCATCGTCTCGTCGCCGACCTCGCCGTCAACGTGCCGTCGGTGACGAGGGCGGTCAAACGCCTCTCCGGTGGGCAGCGGCAGGCGGTCGCGATCGCACGGGGTGTGATGTGGGCCCGCGGCCTCATCATCCTCGACGAGCCCACGGCGGCGCTCGGGCTGCGGGAGACCGCTCAAGTCGAGGGGCTGATCCGCCGCGTCGTCGATGCCGGTGAGACGGTGCTCGTGGTCTCGCACAACTTCGAGCAGGTAAAGCGCCTCTCGTCCCAGGTGTGGGTCATGCGAGCGGGCAACGTCGTGCAGGGGGTGCGTACCGAGGACGTCTCCGGTGAGGAGCTCGTCGGCCTCGTGACCGGCGCGATCACCGCCGTCTGACGTGTCGGCTACGACGTCGCGAGGATGTGGAGCACGTCGCCGCGGATTCGGCTGAGGTGCTCCTGCATCGCGGCCTCGGCCAGAGCCGAATCGCCCGTCATGATGCCGCGCAGGATCTCGTCGTGATCGTGGGCGATGTCGATCGGGCTGTGGAGGCGGTCGGTCGTGGTGTGGCGACGGTTGATCAGCAGGTCGCGCAGGTCGTCGACGATGCTCGCGAGTCGCGCATTGCCGGTGGCGCTGAGGATCGCGGAGTGGAACTGGGCGTCGTAGCGCTCGAGGTCGGCGGAGCGGCCGGCGGCGGCGACCTCGAGCATGCGGTCGTAGGCGTGCTGGATGCGCTGCTTGGCCTTCGCGTCGGCCTGGGCGGCGAGGCCCGCGGCCGGCACCTCGAGCCACGAGCGGATCTGGAAGATGCGCTCGAGATCGGCCGGGTCATGCTCGATGACGATGAAGCCGCGGTTCTTCTGGATCTCCACGAGCCCGAGGTTCGCGAGCTGCAGCACTGCCTCGCGCACGGGCGTACGGGAGACGCCGAGCTGGTCGGCGATCGAGCCGACCGAGTGCAGCACGCCGCCCGGCATCGTGCCGTCCTTGATGGCGGCGCGGATCGAGGTGACGACCTGCGATGTGAGTGTTTCCTGTGTGCGCACCTTTGCGAGCGACGGAGACCTCTTCTGGTTCTGGGGTGCTGCTCTGGGAAGGGCGGCTGCGTGGGGGTGGATGTGTGGGGATGGCTCTGTGGGGTGCGGCGCGCGGCCGTGCGGGCCGCGGCATCATGCCGCGTCAGAGGGCCGGCTGGCAGCGCGGGCACCAGAAGACGTTGCGCTGCGCGGTGGGGTCGGCGCCGAGCGTGGTCTCGGCGATCGTCGTCCCGCACCGCCGGCAGGGCTGGCGGGCGCGGCGGTAGACCCATGTGCGCTGCCCCGGCTTGTCGATGCCGGTGAACGTGCGACGGGCGCGGTCGCGGTTGCCCCGGATGAGGCGCGCCCCCGCCTGCGCGAGAGCGAGCGTGTCCACCGCGCTCGCCGGGGTGTGCGGGTCGATGCCGCGCAGGAAAAGCAGCTCGTTGACGTATTCGTTGCCGAGACCGGCGAGGTTGCGCTGATCGAGCAGGGCGACGTGCGCGGGCCGCTCGTCGGCGCTGAGGCGTCGGGCGGCTTCCGCGGCGTCCCAGTCGGGTCCGAGCGTGTCGGGGCCGAGGTAGCCGACGAGCTCGTCCTCGTGGTCCGTGGGCACGACGTCGATCATGGCGAGGTCGAACCCGACCGCGAGGGCGCGGGCGGTGCCGACGATCGCCCGGGCCTTGAAGGCCGGCGCGCGCCACGCTTCACCGGGACGGTAGAGGTGCCACTGGCCCTCCATCTTGAGGTGCGAGTGCACCGACATGTCGCCGATGCGCTGCAGCAGGTGCTTTCCGCGGGGGATCACGCCGTGCACGCTCTCGCCGGTGAGATCGACGGTCGCGACCTGCGGCACGCGTAGCTCGAACCGGGTGACGACGTCGCCCGCGAGCGCCTCGTGCAGCCGGCGCGCAGTCTGGAAGACGGTGTCGCCCTCAGGCACGTGCGCCCTCGAGCTGGCGCCGCAGCGTGAGCCCGCGCGTCGCCTCGACGAATCCCGCCTCCCGCAGCGCGCGACCGGCGGGCGTGCCGAACACGAACACGCCGTTGACCTGTTCGACGGTCAGAGTGTCGAGGCGCCCGCCGCGCGCCGTCGCGACGAAGGCACGGGATGCCGCGGCGAGCACAGCCTCGTCGTCGGTGAACGCGAGCGCGGTCTTGCCGCCGCGCTCGAGGTAGAGCGCCAGTGCACCGTCGACGAGCACGACGACCGCGCCCGCCTTGCGGCCGGGGCGGTGCGTGATGCCGTCGAGCCCGGGCCAGGCGAGGGCGGCGCCGTAGGGGTTGGCGGGGTCGGTGGCCGCGAGAGCGACCGCCTCGAGCGGCGGCGGATCGGCGAGCGCGGCGTACTCGCGCAGCCGGTCGATCGTCGACGAGGCGGCGAACTGCGCCGCGCCGAGCTTCTCGATCACGTAGCCGCGGCGGCAGTGCCCGGCCTCCTCGAACCCGGCGAGCACGCGGTAGGCCTGCGCGAAGCCACCGGGAAGTCCCTCGTTCTGCACCGAGCCTCGGGTGACGACGCCGTACCTGTCGAGCAGCAGCGAGGCGGCCGCGGTGGCGCGAACGGTCGGGTCGGTCTCGGGCTCCGGCAGCAGCGACCAGCGTCCGCCGATCGCCGCGGGGCGCGGCGGCGCCGCCGGCCGGGCGATCGGCGTGCCGCGGTACATCCGTGCCCGCGGGGCGCGCCGCGCGACGCGGTGGGCCTGGGAGCCGCCGGCGAGCAGCGCCCGCACCGGCGCGAACGTGTCGTTCGTGATGCGTCCGGCCCAGGCGAGCGCCCACAGTGCCTCGATGACCGACTGCTCGTTCTCGGCGCCCGTCGCCTGCCGCAGCTGTGCCGCGAAGTACGCTCCGCCGCCCGCGAGCGCCTCGAGCACAGCCCGCTCGAGCTCGCCGGGTGTCGCGTCGTCGTCGGGTGCGGCGAGGGTGACGGATGCCGCATCCGCCGGATGCAGCGCGATCCAGCCGTCTCTGCCGGGCAGGGTGCCGTGCCCGGACCACAGCACCTCTCCCGACGCGGTGAGCTCGTCGAGAAGCGCCGGTGTGTAGTCGCGCACGCGCGACGGGAGGATGAGCGACTCCCAGGCGCTCGCCGGGATCGGCACCCCCGCGAGCTGCTCGACGACCTGCAGCACGCCGTCGACGCCCTCGAGGGGACGTGTGACGTGCTGCCAGACCGGCAGGAAGCGTGCGAACGCCTCGGGCGGCACCGGTTCGACGCTGCCCCGGATCGCGGCGAGCGAGCGCATCCGCAGTCGACGCAGCACCTCGCTGTCGCACCACTCCAGGTCGTCGGTCGACCCGGATGCCCCGGGCAGGAAGTATCCGCTCGTGACCCGTCCGACGGCGTCGAGGCGCTGCAGGGCGTGGCGGGCGACGGCGGCGCCGAGGCCCAGCCGCTCGGCGACCGCGGCGACGGTGAACGGACCGTGCGTGCGTGCGTGGCGGGCGACGAGGTCGGCGAGCGGGTCGGTGACCGGTTCGAGGAACGCCGTCGGGATGCCCACCGGCAGCGCCGCGCCGAGCGCGTCGCGCAGGCGCCCGGCGTCTTCGATCGCGGCGAAGCGGGGGTGTCCGGCGATGGTCACCGCGATCGCGCGGCGCGCGTCGACGAGGTCGTGCGCGAGCGCGCTGGCGCGGGCCGGGGTGGCCGCGGCATCCTCGTCGTCATCGGCCTGCAGACGCAGGGCGATCTCGTCGGCGTCGAGAGGGCCGAGCAGGCGCAGCAGGTCGGCGACCCCCTCGAGCCCGCGCACCCGCCGCCCGGGGTCGAGGCGCTGGGCCTCCCGCGCGAACTGCGCGATCACCGCGGGGTCGAGCAGCTCCCGCAGCTCGACCTTGCCGAGCAGCTCGCTCAGCAGCGCCGGGTCGACCGAGAGCGCGGCGGCGCGGCGCTCCGCCAGCGGCGAGTCGCCCTCGTACATGAACGCGCCGACGTAGCCGAAGAGCAGGTCGCGGGCGAAGGGCGACGGCTGCGTCGTGGTGGTCTCGACGAGTCGGATGCGCCGGTCGGCGATGCTGCGGGCGATGCGGGTGAGGGCGGGCAAGTCGTAGACGTCCTGCAGCACCTCGCGGAGGGTCTCGAGGATGATCGGGAACGTCGGATGCCGGCGGGCCACCTCGAGCAGCTGCGCCGAGCGCTGCCGCTGCTGCCACAGGGGGCTCCGCCGGTTCGGGTTGGTACGCGGCATCAGCAGGGCGCGCGCGGCGCATTCGCGGAAGCGAGAGGCGAAGAGAGCCGAGCCGCCGACCTCGTCGGTGACGATCTGCTCCAGCTCGTCGGCGTCGAAGACGAACAGCTCGGCGCCGGGTGGCTCGCTCGTCGCGTCGGGGATGCGCGCGATGATGCCGTCGTCGCTCGCGACCGCCGAGCCCTCGACGCCGAGGCGCTCCCGGATGCGCGCGTTGACCGCGAGCGCCCACGGCGCGTGCACCTGCATGCCGTAGGGGGAGTGCAGGATGATGCGCCAGTCGCCGACCTCGTCGTGACCGCGCTCGACGGTGAGCTGCCGGTCGGTGGGCACCGAGCCGGTAGCCTCCTTCTGCTCGTCGAGGTAGGCCAGCAGGTTGTCGATCGCGTTCTCGTCGAGCCCCGCCTCGACGAGGCGGGGCACGGCCTTCTCGCGACCGGCGGCCGACACCTCGCGGGAGAAGCGGCCGAGGGCCTCGCCGAGCTCGGCGGGGCGCCCGATGCCGTCGCCGTGCCAGAACGGCACCTTGCCGGGCTGCCCGAACGCGGGCACGACGTTCACGCGGTCATGGGTGATCTCGACGATGCGCCAGCTGGTGGTGCCGAGGGTGAAGACGTCGTTCACCCTCGACTCGTAGACCATCTCCTCGTCGAGCTCGCCCACTCGCGCGTTCTGCGTCTCGCCGGCGACGAACACGCCGAACAGGCCGCGGTCGGGGATCGTGCCGCCGCTCGTCACGGCGATGCGCTGCGCGCCGGGTCGCCCCGTGAGGGTGCCGGCGTCGCGGTCCCACACGACGCGGGGTCGCAGCTCCGCAAACTCGTCTGACGGATAGCGCCCGGCGAGCAGGTCGAGGGTGGCCTCGTAGGCCGAGCGTGGGAGCGACCGGAACGGGGCGCTGCGCCGCACGGTCTCGAACCAGGCCTCGACGTCGATCGCCCCGCGGGCGGCGGCGGCCACCGTCTGCTGGGCGAGGATGTCGAGCGGGTTCTGCGGGATGCGCACCTCTTCGATCTGTCCGTGCAGCATGCGCTCGGTGACGACCGCCGTGTGCAGCACGTCGCCGCGGTGCTTCGGGAAGAGGGCGGCCGTCGACACCTCGCCCACCTGGTGGCCGGCGCGGCCCACGCGCTGCAGACCCGACGCCGCCGACGGCGGCGCCTCGACCTGGATCACGAGGTCGACAGCGCCCATGTCGATGCCGAGCTCGAGGCTCGAGGTCGCGACCACGCATCGCAGCGCGCCCGACTTCAGCTCGTCTTCGACCTGCGCGCGCTGCTCCTTCGAGACCGAGCCGTGGTGCGCTTTCGCGAGCACGGGGTCGGCCCCGGCGGTCGCGCCGGCCTGCGCCATCACGGCGGCCGGCGGCGCGGAGGCGGTCGGCAGGTCGAGCCCCAGGCGCTCCGCGTAGATCTCGTTCAGCCGCCCGGTGAGTCGTTCGGCGAGGCGTCGCGAGTTGGCGAAGACGATCGTCGACCGGCGCTCGAGCACCCGGTCGACGATCGCCTCCTCGACGTGCGGCCACACCGATCCGGTGATCTCGGTGTTCGACGTGCCCTCGGCGAACCAGTCGTCGGATGCCGCCTCCTCACGCCCGCCCGCAGCGGGCGGTTCACCCGGGGGCGGTGGGGGATGCAGCATGTCGTCGACGGGCACGACGACGGACAGGTCGAAGGTCTTCGAGGCGCGGGGCGCGACGATGTCGACCGGTGCGGCACCGCCGAGGAAGCCGGCGACCGCGTCGATCGGGCGCACCGTGGCCGACAGGCCGATGCGCTGGGCGGGACGGTCGAGCAGGTCGTCGAGCCGTTCCAGGCTCACGGCCAGGTGCGCCCCGCGCTTCGTGGCCGCGACCGCGTGCACCTCGTCGACGATGACCGTGTGCACCCCTCGCAGGGTGTCGCCCGCCTGCGACGTGAGCATCAGGTAGAGCGACTCGGGGGTCGTGATGAGGATGTCGGGCGGCGCCTGCACGAGTCTGCGCCGGTCGCCCGAGGTCGTGTCGCCCGACCGCACGCCCACGGTCACCGCGGGCACATCGAGCCCGAGGCGTCGTGCCGACTGGCCGATGCCGACGAGCGGTGAGCGCAGGTTGCGTTCGACGTCGACGCCGAGTGCCTTCAGGGGTGAGATGTAGAGGATGCGGGTGGTGGGGGCATCCGCCACCGGGGTCGCCGACTTCTCGCGGAAGACGCGGTCGATCGCCCAGAGGAACGCGGACAGCGTCTTGCCGGAGCCGGTCGGGGCGACCACCAGTGCGTGCCGGCCGCCCGAGATCGCCTCCCACGCGCCGATCTGCGCCGTGGTCGGAGCCGCGAAGGCGCCGCGGAACCAGTCCTGCGTCGCAGGCGAGAACCGGTCGAGCACGTCGCTCATCCCTCTATCTTCGCGCCGGGCGCCGACATCGACGCCCGGTTGCGCCGCACCCCGTTGCTATGGTGTGGCTATGACAGCGGCACGCGGGCGGAGTGCAGCGATCGCCGTCGCCGTCGCCGGCACCGTGCTCGTCATCGCCTATGCGGCGCTCGCCGCGGTTCAGGTACTCGTGCTCAATCCGCTCGCCGCCTGGCCTGGCTCCGATCTGGCCGCGATCCGCGCCGACGTCGAGGCCGCCGGCGAGTCGCTCGACGAACTCACGGTCGGCATCGTGCTCGGGATCGGCGTGGCACTCGCGGTCGTGATGCTGGTCGTCGTGATCGTCGAGCGGTCCGCGGGGGTGCTGGCCGCCACGGCGATCTACCTCGCGCTGCTCGTGCTCGGGGAGCCGGCGTACATCTTCGCGTCGTTCGGCGCCGGCATGGCGCTGGCCGACACCTACGGCATCGCCGGTGCCGACGCGTCGCCGTGGGCCATGCCCCTGCACGTGACGAGCCTGCTCGCGCTCCTCGGTCTCGTGGTCGTCGGGGTGGTCGCAGTGGGTCGACGACTGCGTCGCACGCCCGCGGCTCCCACCCCGGCCTGATCCGCCGTCGCGCGGCCCGCAACATCCTCGACATGCGGCCTCGCTAGCATGGCCGCACGCTCCACCCCCCCGGAGAAGAAGAGCGGATGTCGCACCCCCTCCAGACCGCATCCCATGCCCCGGTCGCGCCCCGGCGTCAGATCGGTCGCCTCGTTGTGCCCGATGTGCTCCGCGGCATCGCGATCGTCGCGATGCTCATCGCCCACGCCGACGGAGCCCTGCTGCGCGGGATGCCGGCGCCCATCGACCTCGCGATGGACGAACTGAACGACCTGGCGTCCCCGCTGTTCGCGTTCGTCATGGGGATCTCCGCACAGCTGGTGTGGGATCGCACCGTTCCCGGTCGGCGGGGCGTCGTCGTGGTGCAGCAGATGGCGCGCGGGGTCATCCTCATCGTGCTCGGTGTCTGGCTCGCCGCGTGGGGCGGATGGGTCGACGTCGTGCTCGCCTACCTCGGCGTGCTGCTCATCGTCGCGGCGCCGCTGCTCGTGCTCTCCTCGGTGTGGATCGTCGGCATCGCGGCGGCGCTCGTTCTGCTCGCCGAGCCGCTCGTGCAGACCGCCCAGCTCCTGCTCGGGCCTGCGGTCGCCGACCTCTCGGTGCCGATCGCGGCGGATGCCGCGCGGTGGGTCGCCCTCGGCGCCAACTACCGCCTGCTGAGTCTTCTGCCGATGTTCCTGCTCGGTGTGCTCGCCGCACGTCGTGGAATGCCCGCGGGGGCCGCGCTCGGCCCGATCGCCGGCGTCGGGCTGATGCTCGCCGCGGTGGAGCCGATCGCGACCGCGACCCTTCCCGGCGGATGGCCGTCGGGCGGGTGGATCGACACAGCCCACGACCTCGCGCTCGTGCTGCTCGTCTACGCGGGGGTGGCCGGCCTCGCGGGCGTGCGCTCACCCGCCCTGCGGAGGGTGCTGCGGGTGCTGGCGGTGCCCCTGCGGGCGTGCGGTTCGGTCGCGCTGAGCCTGTATGTGCTGCAGATCGCCCTCATCGCGTGGTGGTGGTCGATGGGCATCGGATACCAGCGCACCGAATGGGGACTGTGGCTGGTGCTCGTGCCGGGGCTCGTGCTGATCGGGCTCGGGTGGTGGCGCGTCGTCGGCCTCGGCCCGATCGAATGGCTGCTCGGCGCCGTCACCGGGCGTTATCGCCTCATCGGTCGGCCGCAGTCCGGCGAACGCTGAGCCGCCCCAGCAGGAACGCGGTCACGGCGAGCGCGACGCCGGTGAGTGTGAGCGTGGGGATCAGCCACGGGGACACCGCCATCCACGCTGCGACGGGCGAGTACACCGACGTGCTGAGTGGCTGGTAGGCGAACCAGCCGAACGACGTCCCACCTGGCGCCTGCGCGGCGATCGCGACCGCACCTACGGCGGCGCCAACGGTCACCACGCCGGCCACGATCGTCGCCGCGATCAACCCCCGTCTCGACGTGGGCGCGCCATCGCCGTGATGCAGACGTCGCCGTGCGGGTGTCCCTCTCATGCCGACGCCTCGCCGATGTCGCCGAGTCGTGCCACGAGGAACGCGTGCACGTCGGCCAGCTCCGCCTCCGAGACGCTGTGGGTGAGGCCGGGATACACACGGCCGCTCAGCGCGACGACGTCGGGGAGCCACCGCACGGTGTGCTCGACGAGCGCCGCCGGAATGACCTCGTCGCGCGCGCCGCGGCCCCAGAACACCGGCGGGCGCAGCCGGGCGAGCTCGGTGTCGGTCGGCAGCCCGCCGGGTGCGACGTAGCCCGACAGGTTCACCGCGAACGCGAAGCGCTCGGGGCGCAGTCGCAGCGCCTGTAGCGACACCGCCGCGCCCTGCGAGAACCCGAGGAGACCGACGGATGCCGCGGCATCCACGTTCTCGTCGACCCAGTCGAGCACGCGCTCGGCGGCCGCGGTGATCGCCGCCGGGTCACGGCCGTCGAGGTCGTCGATGGGATACCAGCGGTGGCCCGACATCGGCCACGGAGCGGGCATCGGCGCGCGCAGCGAGACGCCCAGGTACTCGGACGGGAGGGAGGGGAGCAGGCCCACCAGGTCGTTCTCATCCGAGCCGTAGCCGTGAAGAAGCAACAGCACAGGCCGGTCGCCGCGGTCGGACAGCGGGGCGGCGTAGCGCACGGCGCTGCCGTCGAGGGGTGGGATCTCGCTCACGCCCCCATCCTGCCGCACCGCCCCGACACGGCGGCATCCGTTCTGCGTCGCCGGCCCCGGTCGACATCTGTGCGTCACACGCGGTGGGGTATACAGGAGGCATGGCGGTGCGAACTCCCGATCCCGACCCCTCGGAGGGGAACGACGACGCGCGCGGCGAGGTGCCGCGCGACCCGTTCCGATCGTTCGCCGGCGGTTTCGCCGAGTCGGGCGGCGGCCCGAACCCGGCATGGCTCACCGACGTCGAGCTCACCGAGGCACGACGTCGACTGCCGATGCTCTACGTCGAGGCGCTGCCCGTGCGCACCGACGGCGTCGGCACCGTGACGCAGGTGGGCATCCTGCTGCGTGCGACGCCGCTGGGTGAGATCACCCGCACGCTGGTGTCGGGGCGGGTGCGCTACGGCGAGACCGTGCGCGACGCTCTGTTCCGGCACCTCGAGAACGACCTCGGGCCGATGGCCTTCCCGCTGCTTCCGCCCCAGCCGAACCCGTTCACGGTGGCCGAGTACTTCCCGATCCCCGGTGTCAGCGCCTTCTACGACGAGCGTCAGCACGCTGTGTCGCTCGCGTTCGTCGTGCCGGTCACGGGCACGTGCGAGCCGCGCCAGGATGCTCTCGAGGTCACCTGGATGACGCCGGAGGAGGCGGCATCCGACACGCTCTCGGCCGAGATGGAGGGCGGCCGCGGCACGCTCATCCGTCTGGCGCTCGCGAGCGTCGGCGCACTGCGCTGAGGCGCCCCCTAGGCTCGAAGGGTGAGAGAGCCGCTGCAGTTCCCTGAGGCCGCCGACGCGTGGCTCCCGTTCGTGACCGCCTTCGCCGCCGACCGCACCGCGGTCGTCTCCGACGTCGACTGGCGCCTCGTGCAGGATGCCTCGCTCGCACCGATCGAGCGGCTGGAGCTGTGGAACGAGGCGGACATCGCGCTCGGCGAGCTGCTCGGCGCCGCCTACCTGATCAGCGAGTCGCACCCGGACGCGGCCGTGCGCGAGGCCGCCGAGTCGGCCGCGCAGGAGGCCGAGGCGCTCGCCGCCGCCCGCCTGCTGAACCCCGACCTGTGGGCGGTGTTCGCCGCCGCGGATGCCGCGGCCCTCCACCCGCTCGAGCAGCGCCTGCTGTCCCACATCCGCCGCGACTTCCGCCGCGGCGGCGTCGACCTCGACGCCGAGACCCGCGAGCGGGTGCGCTCCCTCGTCGAACGTGACACCGCGCTGAGCCTGGCGTTCTCCCGCAACATCCGTGACGGCCGTCGTGAGATCCGCGTGCCCGCCGAGGGGCTCGCGGGTCTCCCGCAGGACTTCATCGACGCGCATCCGGTCGACGAGGACGGCTTCGTGACCCTCACGACCGACTACACCGACCTCATGCCGGTGCGCGAGTACGCGCGGGTGCGCGAGACCCGCCTCGCCCTCGTCGCCGCCTACAACGACCTCGCCTGGCCCGACAACGAGTCGGTGCTCGCCGAGCTGCTCGAGGTGCGCGCCGAGCGCGCCCGCCTGCTCGGCTACGCCGACTGGGCCGAGTACGAGACCGAGACCCGCATGATCGGCTCGGGCGCCGCGATCCCGGCGTTCCTCGAGCGCCTCGACATCGCGAGCGACCTCGCTTCGTCCGCCGAGTACGACCGCGTGCTCGCGCGCCTGCGGCAGGACGCCCCCGACGTCGACGAGGTCACGATCGCCGACTTCTGGTACGTGCTGGGCGCGATCAAGCGCGAGGAGTACGACGTCGACGCGCAGCTGGTGCGCTCCTACTTCCCGTTCGAGCGGGTGCGCGACGGCATCCTCGACGTCACCGGGCGCCTGCTCGACATCGAGTACGTGCCGGTCGCGGCGCCCACGTGGCATCCGGATGTCGCGTCCTACGACGTCGTGCGCGGCGGCACGGCGCTCGGACGCATCCATCTCGACCTGCACCCGCGCCCCGGCAAGTACAGCCACGCCGCCTGTTTCCCGCTCGTCCCGGGAATCAAGGGGCGGCAGCTGCCCGAGGCGGTGCTGCTGTGCAACTTCTCGCGCGGGCTGCTCGAACACGACGAGGTCGTCACGTTCTTCCACGAGTTCGGGCACCTGGTGCACGACATCCTCGCGGGCGGGCAGCGCTGGGCGCGGTTCACGGGCATCCAGACCGAGTGGGACTTCGTCGAGGCGCCGAGCCAGCTGCTCGAGGAGTGGGCCTGGGACGCGGACGTGCTCGGGTCGTTCGCGGCGAACGCCGCCGGCGAGCCGATCCCCGCGGACCTCGTCGCCCGCATGCGCACCGCCGACGCCTTCGGCCGCGCGCTCGAGGTGCGCCGCCAGCTCGGTCACGCGACGGTCTCGTACCGATTGCACGTCGACAGGCCGGGCGACCTGCAGGGCGCGACCGAGCGGCTCTACGCCTCGACGAGCCCGGTGCAGCCGCTGCGCGGTGTGCATCCGTATGCCGGGTTCGGCCACCTCACGGGGTACGGCGCCTGCTACTACACGTATCAGTGGAGCCTCGTCATCGCTCGCGATCTGCTGTCGGCGTTCGACGGCGATCTGATGAACCCGGATGCCGCGGCCCGCTACCGCACCGAGGTGCTCGAGCGCGGCGGCACCCGCGACGCGCGCGAGCTCGTCGAGGAGTTCCTCGGCCGGCCGTTCGCGTTCGACGCCTATCGGGCGTGGCTCGCGGGCGAATGACCGGCACACCGCGCCCCGACGCCCCGACCGGGGTCATGCGGGCTGTGCTGCGCGTCGGGCCGAGCGGTGGCGCACACCGCGTGGCGCTTCGGGTGGCGGTCAGCCTCGCCGTCCCGCTCGTCGTGCTGTGGGCGCTCGGACGCCTCGACCTCAGCATCTACGCCACCTTCGGCACGTTCGCCTCGCTCTACGGCCGCTTCGACCGCTACGGTGACCGGCTGCGCATGCAGCTGGCGGCGGGCATACAGATCATCGTGACGATGACGATCGGCACCGTACTGTCGGCCGTGGGCGTCGACGACGTCGTGCGCGTGATCGTGGTCGCGGTCATGGCCGCGCTCGTGACGGTGCTGGCCCACCGTGCGCGCTGGCATCCGCCGGGCGCCCTGTTCACGGTTTTCGCGGGCGGCGCGGCGGCCAGCATCCCCGCGACGTTCGCCACCCTGCCCGAGCCTGCGATCATCGGTGGCGCTGCTGTCGCCTGGACGCTGCTCGTGACCGGTGCCCTCGCGGCGTGGGGCACGCTGCGGCGCGGCGCCGCACCGCGCTCCGTACGGCCCGCGCCACCGTCCTACCGGTCCGCCTGGGAGCTCGGCGCCACGGCCGGCATCGGCACCCTGCTCGCCGGCCTCACGGGTCTCGCCCTCCTCGGCACTCACTGGTACTGGGCGATGGTCGCGGCGGTGGCAGCCCTCGGTGGCGCGCACCTGAACGCGCGGGTCGCCCGTGGCATCCAGCGACTCGTCGGCACGCTCGTCGGCGTCGTGCTCGCCGCAGGACTGCTCGCATTGCACCTGCCACCGCTCGCCACGATCGCCGTCGCCGTCGTCTGCCAGGTCGGGGCCGAGCTGTTCGTCGGCCGCAACTACGGCATCACGATGGTGTTCGTCACCCCGCTCGCGCTGTCGATGGTCGAGCTGGCCGCCCCGACCTCGCCGCAGGAGCTGCTCGTCGACCGGGTGCTCGACACGCTCATCGGCGTGGTGATCGGCACGATCGTGGCCGTCGTGTGGGCGCAGCTGCGCTCGCGCCGGCCCGCGGGCTGAGGGCCTGTCCGCCCCGTGCGCTGACTGCGCCTGCGCAGGCGCGCGCTCACCGCGACCCCGCGGATGGCGCCCAGGCCCTGGGGTCTAGGCCGCCGACGTCTCCCGCGCGATCGCCGCGACGAACGCGTCGATGTCAAGCTCGCTGGTGTCGAAGGAGCACATCCAGCGCACCTCGCGGCGCGACGCATCCCAGTCGTAGAAACGGAACGACCTGCGCAGCCGGTCGGCGACGCCCTCGGGGAGCACCGCGAACAGGCCGTTGGCCTGCGTCGGCTGCGTGAACGAGACGCCCGAGATGGACCCGTCGGCAAGCCCCGCCTCGACCCCGGCGCGCAGGCGCTCGGCCATCGCGTTCGCGTGGCGGGCGTTGCGCTGCCACAGGTCGCCGTCGTAGAGGGCCAGCAGCTGCGCCGAGACGAAGCGCATCTTCGAGGCGAGCTGCATGTTGAGCTTGCGGAGGTACGGCAGACCCTCGGATGCCGCGGCATCCAGCACCACCACGGCCTCCGCCGCGAGCGCCCCGTTCTTGGTGCCGCCGAGGCTCAGCACGTCGACGCCGACGTCGCGGGTGAACGCGGCGAGCGGCAGGTCGAGGGCGGCGGCCGCGTTGGAGATGCGTGCGCCGTCGAGGTGCAGGCGCATGCCGTGGCCGTGCGCGCGGTCGGCGAGCGCCCGGATCTCGTCGGGCGTGTAGAGCGTGCCGAGTTCGGTCGACTGGGTGATCGAGACGACGAGCGGCTGCGCGCGGTGCTCGTCGCCCCAGCCCCAGGCCTCGCGGTCCACGAGCTCGGGGGTGAGCTTGCCGTCGTCGGTGGGCACGGAGAGGATCTTGATGCCGGCGACCTTCTCGGGCGCCCCGCCCTCGTCGACGTTGATGTGCGCTGTCGACGCCGCGATCACCGCGCCCCACCGCGGCAGCATCGACTGCAGGCCGGTCACGTTCGCGCCGGTGCCGTTGAACACCGGGAACGCCGCGGCATCCGCCCCGAAGTGCCCCCGCACGACGTGTTGGAGGCGCTCGGTGTAGGCGTCCTCGCCGTAGGAGATCTGATGCCCGCCGTTCGCCGCGGCGAGGGCGGCGAGCACCTCGGGGTGCACACCGGAGTAGTTGTCGGAGGCGAATCCGCGCACGGCGGTGTCATGCAGGGTGTCCATGGTCACTCCAGCCTAGAAGCGCGGGCGTGCTCAGTCGGTGCCGCGGATGCCGCGGGTCGACGCGATCACGGTGCGCATCTTCTTCTCGAGCGCCTCGTAGAACATCGACAACGGGAACTCGTCGTCGAGCACCGCGTCGGTGTAGCCCGAGGGCGCCCCGGCGAGCACATCGCGATCGAGGCCTGCGGCCCAGCGCGATGCGGGGTGAGGGGTGACGACCGACGCGACGAGGTCGTAGGCGGCGAGCCAGTGCGCGACCTTCGGGCGGTCGATCGAGCGCCAGTAGAGCTCGTCGATCGCCTCGCCGAGGGCGACGACCGCGTCGGGCACGCCGTCCCAGTCGAAGGTCAGCGCGGTGTCGGTCCAGTGCAGCACGCCGCGCTGGTGCAGCCAGGCGAACAGCAGCTGGCCGCCGAGCCCGTCGTAGTTGCGTACGCGGGTGCCGGTGATCGCGAAGCGGAAGATGCGGTCGAAGATCACCGCGTACTGCACGAGCGGCGCGTGCTCGAGGATGGCGCGGGCCGCGGCATCCAGCTCGTCTCCGTCGTCGATGCGGGCCGACAGTGCGCGCTCGAGGGCGACCGCCTCACGGAAGGCGGTGAGGTCGCAGCGCAGCTCCTCGAGCGAGTAGAGGAAGTAGGGCATGCGCTGCTTGATCATGAACGGGTCGAACGGCAGGTCACCGCGCATGTGGGTGCGGTCGTGGATGAGATCCCACATCACGAACGTCTGCTCGGCGAGGGCCTGGTCGGCGACCAGGGCGGCGGCGCCCGCGGGGAGGTCGAGCTTGGTGATCTCGGATGCCGCGGCCACCACCCGCCGGAACCGGGCCGCCTCACGGTCCTGGAAGATCGCGCCCCACGTGAACGTCGGGATCTCCCGCATCGCGACCGTCTCCGGGAAGAGCACGGCCGAGTCGGTGTCGTAGCCGGGCGTGAAGTCGAGCAGCCGCAGCGACAGGAACAGCCGGTTCGTGTAGGTCTGCTCGAGGCGGTCGACGAACTCGGGCCAGATGACCTCGCACACGAGCGCCTCGAGGTGGCGGGCACGGGAGCCGTTCTGGGTGTACATCGGGAAGACGACGAGGTGACGCAGGCCATCGACCCGGTGCCGCTGCGGCTGGAACGCGACGAGCGCGTCGAGGAAGTCGGGCACGCCCAGGCCGTCGTCGCTCCAGCGGGCGAGGTCGACGACGAGCGCGTCGAGATAGGCGGCGTCGTGGGGGAAGCGCGGCGCGAGCGCGTGCACGGCGGCGATGACCTCGCGCACGTGCGCACGGGCCGTCTCGAGATCGGATGCCGCGGCCACCGCGCCGTCGGCGCCCTGCAGCTGCTGCAGCGCGGTCGCCGCGTCCTTCAGGGCGAGCCACGCCGGGTCGCGCTCGACGCCGTGGGCGAGAGCGGGATCGATCGCGATGTCGGGGGTGATCGCGGTGACGGACATGAGGCCTCCGATCGGCGCACGGGGGAGAAACAGGGATCTGATTCCATACTAACGGAATACTTACGGCAATTCGCGCTTCATGCCGGAAATCTTCCGATGGACCGACATGCCGCTGGTAGTCTCGCGACATGGCCGACGCCGCGACATCCGCCCCCGACGACTCGCCCGTTCCCGTCGAGGACGCGACCGACCTCGAGATCGTGCGCGCCGTGCTCGCCGACGGACGCGTCACCCTCGCACAGCTCGGCGAGCGGGTCGGCCTGTCGGTCTCCGCCGTGCAGTCGCGGCTGCGCAAGCTCGAGACCCGCGGGGTCATCACCGGCTACCGCGCCGTCGTCGACCCCGAGGCCGTCGGCAAGCCGCTCGCCGCCCTCGTCGAGATCACCCCGCTCGACCCCGGACAGCCCGACGACGCCCCTGAGAGGCTCGCGCACATCGCCGAGATCGAGGCCTGCCACTCGATCGCCGGCGACGCGAGCTACATCCTCTTCGTGCGCGTCGCGACGCCCCGCGACCTCGAGACGCTGATCCGCGACATCCGTCAGACGGCCGGCGTCTCGACCCGCACGACCGTCGTGCTGCAGACGTTCTTCGAGAACCGCCCGCTCGCCGTCTGACCGCGGCGGGCTCTGCCGCGCCGCCGTGCGGGCTCGGCCCGCCGCGGCACAACGTCGGAACTTTCCGCGGACGCGCCGCGCCGCGGCATCCACTCACGGTGTGTCGGTGAGAATCTCCGACATTGTGCGGGTGTGAGGGCGACCGGGGGTGCGTCGCGGATGCCGCGGCCCCCGGGCACCTGTCACGACACCAGCGTCAGCACCTCGTCGTAGGCGGCGAAGGCCTCGGCCACCTCGTCGTCGGTGACGATGCAGGGCGGCACCACGTGGATGCGGTTGTCCTGCACGAACGGCAGCAGCCCGCGGGCGAGCAGCTCCTTCTTGATCGCGCCCATCGTGGCCGCCGGCAGCGGCTCCCGGGTGGCGCGGTCGGCGACGAGCTCCATCGCCCAGAAGACGCCGGTGCCGCGCACCTCGCCGATCGCGGCGTGCTTCTCCGCGAGTTCCGCCAGGCGGGGTGCGATCGAGTCCTCCCCGATGCGGCGCGCATTCTCGACGATGCCCTCGGCCTTCATCGCATCGATCGTCGCGACCGCGGCCGCCGTCGCGAGCGGATGTCCCGAATAGGTGAGTCCGCCCGGGAAGACCCGCTCGTCGAACTGCGACGCGATCGCGTCGGAGATGATGACGCCGCCGAGCGGCACGTAGCCCGAGTTCACGCCCTTCGCGAAGGTGATGAGGTCGGGGCGCACATCGAAGTCCTCGAAGGCGAACCAGCGCCCGGTGCGACCGAACCCGGCCATCACCTCGTCGAGGATCAGCACGATGTCGTAGCGGTCGCAGATCTCCCGCACCCCCGCGAGGTAGCCGGGCGGAGGCACCATGACGCCCGCGGTGCCCGGGATCGACTCCAGCAGGATCGCCGCGACCGTGGATGGGCCCTCCGCCTGGATGACGCGCTCGAGGTGGTGCAGCGCCCGGGCCGACTCCTCCTCGGGGGTCGTGGCCCAGAACTCGCTGCGGTAGAGATACGGGCCGAACACGTGCACGTGTCCGCGGGCGAACTCGTTCGGGATGCGGCGCCAGTCACCCGTCGCGACGATCGCCGCCCCGGTGTTGCCGTGATACGAGCGGTAGCGCGAGATGACCTTGTCGCGCCCGGTGACCAGCCGCGCCATGCGGATGGCGTTCTCGTTCGCGTCGGCGCCGCCGTTGGTGAAGAACACCTTCTCGAAGCCGTCGGGCGCGAGTCCCGCGATGCGCTCCGCCGCCTGCCCGCGGGTGAAGTTCGCCGTCGACGGAGCGATGGTCGTCAGCAGCTCCGCCTGGGCGACGATGCCCGCGACGACGGCCGGATGCTGGTGGCCGATGTTCACGTTGACGAGCTGGCTCGAGAAGTCGAGGTAGGTGCGACCCGAGTGGTCCCACACGCGGGTGCCGGCGCCGCCGGCGATGACGAGGGGCGCGAGGGATCCCTGCGCCGACCACGAGTGGAAGACGTGGGCACGGTCGAGTTCGCTCGTGAGGGTGTCGAGGGTGGGGTCGCTGCTCATGGGGTGCTTTCGTGTCTGATTCGGTGATGCGGGGGCCCGGGCGGACAACGACCCGGGCCCCCGCGCGGCGGCTTAGTTGCCGCCCTCCTTGAGGGTGACCGTGAGGGGAGTGAAGCCACTGCCCGTCACGTCCACGCCCTCGGCCTTCAATTCGTCCAGCGCCTTCTGCACGTACTCGTTCGAGTACGCCGTCGACGGCGGATCCTTCGTGATGATCGTCGAGCCGGTCTCGTTCTTCGTGTTGAGGGCGATGCCGACCGTCTGGTCCCACTGGTTCTTGTTGATGATGCCGATTCCGCTCGTCGAAGGCCAGATCAGCTTGTTGACCTCGTTGGTCATCCACAGCTGGTGGCTGGTGCCGAGGGTGGACCCGGCCTGGGTCACGATGTCCGCCGCCTGCTGCGGGTTGTCGCGGGCGTAGATCCATCCCTCGATCGACGCCTTGATGAACTTCACCGCGGTGTCGGCGTACGCCGGGTCGCTCGAGAGCTTCGCGGTGTCGGCCCAGATGGCGTCCTGCAGCATCGCGGTGCCGTAGTCGTTCCAGTTGATGACGTTCAGGTCGCTCGGCTGGTACAGCTTGCCGGTGGCGGGGTTGATCGTCTCGAGCACCTGCGCGTACTCGTTGTACGTCATGGCCTGTGCCGCGTCGATGTCACCGGACAGGAATCCGTTCATGTCGAACGCCTGCTGCACGAGGGTGATGTCCTTCGTGGTGTCGATTCCGGCCTTCTGCATGCCGGCGAACAGCTCCCACTCGTTGCCGTAGCCCCAGCTGCCGACCTTCTTGCCCTTGAGGTCGGCGGGCGTGGTGATGCCCTTGTCCTTGAAGGAGATCTGCGTGGTGCCCGAGCGCTCGAAGATCTGCGCGATGTCGGTGACGTTCGTGCCCTTCTCGATCGAGCCGAGCACCTTCGGCACCCAGGAGATCGCGAAGTCGGCGTCGCCGGAGGCGAGCACGTCGATCGGCACCGTGTCGGTGCCGGCCTCCTTGATCGTGACGTCGAGGCCTTCCTTCTCGTAGAACCCCTGGGCGACGGCGGCGTAGTACCCCGCGAACTGCGCCTGCGGAACCCACTGCAGCTGCAGGGTCACGTGGGTGAGTCCCGCGCTGCTGCTCGACGACGGGGTCGACGACGTGGAACACGCGCTCAGCGTGATCGCCGCGACGACGCCGGCGGCGCCGAGCGCCAGCATCCTTCGTGTGCTGTGCTTCATGGTGCTTCTCCTCTCGGTGGTGCATCGGTGGTGCTTCGGGTGTCCGTCGCGTGCTGCACGACGAAGAGGGACGGATGCCGCGGCCCGGGGCCGCGTCATCCGGTGGGTCTCAGGCGCGCCAGCGCGAGGGTCTCGAGCAGGGCGGTGGCGCAGTAGAACACGAGTCCGGTGACGATCGCGCCGAGCACGAACGCCCATGCCAGCGCGTAGTTGCTCGACGAGACCGCCGAGGTGATCGCCTTGCCGAGCCCTGAGACGGGCCCGCCGAAGTACTCGGCGACGAGGGCCGAGATCACCGCGAGCGACGAGGCGATGCGCACACCCGTGAACAGGAACGGCACCGCACCCGGCACCGTCACGGTGCGTGCCGTCTGCCAGCGCCCCGCCGCGTAGGAGCGCAGCAGGTCGCGGTGCAGCGGGTCGACGGTGCGCAGCCCCCGCAGGGTGTTGACGTAGACGGGCACGAGCACGGCGATCGCCGCGATCATCTGGCGGCCGGTCTCGACGCTCGCCCCGAACATCGCGTAGAACACCGGTGCGAGAGCGACGATCGGGATGACCGACAGCGCCGTCACGACCGGGGCGCTCAGCTCGTCGAGCGGGCGCCACGCCGCGGCGAGCACCGCCAGCACGACTGCGACGAGCGTGCCGACGACGAGGCCCACCAATGCGTTCGCGGCCGTGCCGAGACTCGCCTGCACGATGACGCCCGTGCTCGCCGCGAACTGGCCCGCGATCGTGAACGGTGCCGGCAGAGCCGAGCCTTTCGCGGGGAACGCCGTCACCAGCAGCTGCCAGACGAGCACCACGGCGATCCCGAAGACGATCGGGGCGAGCACGGTGCGCAGGCGCAGGGTGGTCATCGGTTCTCGACGCCCTTCGCCCCCGCCGAGGGGGACCCGTGCAGGGCCTCGCGCACCGCGCTGACGCGCTCGAAGAACGCCTCGTCCTCGCGCAGCTCCTCGGTGCGCTCACCGCGCAGATCCATCGTCAGGATCTCGCGGATGCGGCCTGGCCGCGGCGACATCACCACGACCCGGTCCGAGAGGAACACCGCCTCGGGGATCGAGTGGGTCACGAACACGACCGCGGCGCCCGTCTCCGCGCAGATGCGGGCGAGCTCGGTCTGCATCGTCTCGCGCGTCATCTCGTCGAGCGCACCGAACGGCTCGTCCATGAGCAGCAGCCGCGGCTTCTCGGCGAACGCGCGCGCGATCGCGACACGCTGCTGCATCCCGCCCGAGAGTTGGTCGGGGTGCCGGTCGGCGAAGTCGCCGAGGCCCACCAGCTCGATCAGCTCGTCGGCGCGCGCGCGGCGCTCGGCGCGCGGCATCCCGTGCAGCTCCATCGGCAGCTCGATGTTGCCCCGCACCGTGCGCCACGGCAGCAGCGCGGCCTTCTGGAACGCGATGCCGTAGTCCTGATCGAGGCGTGCCCGCGGCGCGGGCTTGCCGAACACCGTCAGCTCGCCCGCTGTCGGGGTGTCGAGATCGGCGATCAGACGCATGAGCGTCGACTTGCCGCATCCGCTCGGACCGATCAGCGAGACGAACTCGCCGGCCGCCACCTCGAGGTCGATGCCCGAGAGGGCCTCGACCGTGCGTCCGCGTCCGGTGCGGAAGGTCTTGTCGACCCCGCGCACGTGCACCGCGATCTCGGTCATGCCGACACCTCGTTTCGTCGGTAGCGCCGCAGCGCCAGGGAGAGGAGGGCGACCAGGCCCGCGGCGGCGAGGCCCATCAGCACGGCGCCGAAGATCGGTGACCACTGCTTGGCCGGGTCGGCGCTGCCCGATGCCGCGAACTCGACGATCGCGCGGCCGATGCCGCCGCGCAGTCCGATCGACACCTCGGCGACGATGGTGCCCACCACCGCATTGACCGCGGCCAGACGCAGGGCCGGGAGGAGGAACGGGATGCTGGCGGGCACCCGCACCGCGAGGAACGTGCGCCACCACCCCACCCCGTAGGCGCGCATCAGGTCGAGGTGCTCGGCGGTCGGCGACCCGAAGCCGCGCAGCGCCCCGATCGACACGGGGAAGAAGGCGAGGTAGCTCGCGATGAGCGCGACCGACATCCAGTCCTGCCACTCGAACCCGCCGGTGGAGAGCTGCGTGCCGATGCGACGCACGAGCGGTGCGAGCGCGATGAGCGGAACGGTCTGGCTGAGCACGACCCACGGCAGGAGCGCCGACTGCGCGGTGCGGAAGCGCTGCATGACGATCGCGATCGCGATGCCGACCACGACACCCACGAGCCATCCGACGACGGCGATGCCGAAGCTGAACGACGCCGCCTGCAGCGTCGCGAGCCACAGAGCGGGCGAACCGGCAGCCCGCGTGACCGGCGACAGGGTCCGGTCGAGCATCGCGCCCAGGTGAGGCATCGCCAGGTCGGAGGTGCGCGGCAGCACTGTGATCCCCGCGATCACCACGCCGGTGTCGGGGGCGAGGGCCTTGTAGACCTCCCATGCGACGCCCACGAGCACCACCCCGGCGATACCGAGGAGGATCGGGCGCAGGCGGCGCATCATCGCTTCGCGGTCACCTGGTCGGCGAGGGCGGGGATGACAGTCTCGCCGTACACCCGCATCGTCTCCTCCTTGTTGTCGTGCTGGAGGTAGCCCGCGAACTGCGTCACCCCGATGGCCCGCAGCTGCTCGAGCTTGGCGATGTGGTCCTCCGCGGTGCCGAGCAGGCAGAAACGGTCGACGATCTCGTCGGGCACGAAGTCGACGTGGTCGTTGTGCGCGCGGCCGTGCGAGTTGTAGTCGTAGCCTGTGCGTCCGGCGATGTAGTCCGTGAGCGCCGCCGGAACGTCGCCTTCAGTGCCGTACTTCGAGACGATGTCGGCGACGTGGTTGCCCACCATCCCGCCGAACCAGCGGCACTGATCGCGCATGTGCTCCCAGTCGTCGCCGATGTACATCGGCGCCGCGACGCAGAAGGCGATCGACTCGGGGTCGCGGCCGGCGGCGGCCGCGGCATCCTTCACGACCTTGATCATCCAGGCCGCGATGTCGACGTCCGCCAGCTGCAGGATGAAGCCGTCGCCCACCTCGCCGGTGAGCTTCAGCGCCATCGGGCCGTAGGCCGCGACCCAGACATCGAGCTCCGAGCCGCGACTCCACGGGAACTGCAGGGTGGCGCCCTTGTACTCGACCGGGCGGGAGTTGGCGAGCTCGCGGATCACGTGGATCGACTCGCGCAGCTCCGACATGGTCACCGGCTTGCCGTTCGTGACCCGCACCGCCGAGTCGCCGCGGCCGATGCCGCAGATCGTGCGGTTGCCGTACATCTCGTTCAGGGTCGCGAACACGCTCGCGGTGACGGTCCAGTCGCGGGTGGCGGGGTTGGTGACGAACGGGCCCACGACGATGCGCTTGGTCGCGTTCAGGATCGCCGAGTGGATGACATACGGCTCCTGCCAGAGCAGGTGCGAGTCGAAGGTCCACAGGTGGGAGAAGCCGTGCGCCTCGGCGAGCTGTGCGAGCTGCACCGTGCGGGCGGCGGGCGGGTTGGTCTGCAGGACGACGCCGAAATCCATGTGCCGCCCCCTCAGACCAGGTACTGGCTCAGGCCGCGCTTGATGTAGCGCCCGTCGCCCTTGCTGCCGAGGTAGGAGCCGCCGTCGACGACGACCTTGCCGCGGGAGACGACCGTGTCGACGTGTCCGTCGATCTCGAACCCCTCCCAGGCCGAGTAGTCCATGTTCATGTGGTGGGTCTTCCCCACCCCGATCGAGGTGTGGCCGTTCGGGTCGTAGACCACGACATCGCCGTCGGCGCCGGGCTGGATGACGCCCTTCTTGCCGTACATGCCGAACATGCGCGCCGGTGTGGTGCTGGTGAGCTCGACCCAGCGGGGGAGGGTGATCTGACCCGACACGAACCCCTGGTACATGAGGTCCATGCGGTGCTCGACCGATCCGATCCCGTTGGGGATCTTCGCGAAGTTGCCGATGCCCATGTCCTTCTGGTCCTTCATGCAGAACGGGCAGTGGTCGGTCGAGACCATCTGGATGTCGTTCGTGCGCAGGCTCTGCCACATGTGGTGCTGGTGACCCTCGTGCTTCGAGCGCAGCGGAGTCGAGCACACCCACTTCGCGCCCTCGAAGTCGCCCCACTCCTCGCTGACGGCGCCGAGCTGGTCCTCGAGCGAGAGGTAGAGGTACTGCGGGCAGGTCTCGCCGAACACGTTGAGGCCGCGGTCGCGGGCGGCGGCGATCTGCTCGACGGCCTGCTTGGCGCTCACGTGCACGACGTAGAGCGGCGCACCGGTCAGGTCGGCGATCATGATCGCGCGGTGGGTGGCTTCCTCCTCGGCCTGCCACGGCCGGCTGATGCCGTGGTAGTACGGGGTGGTCTTCCCGGCCTCGAGCGCCTGCTGCACGAGCACGTCGATGATCGCGCCGTTCTCGGCGTGCATCATCATCATCGCGCCGTTGTCGGCGCCCTTCTGGAACGCCCGCAGGATCTGCCCGTCGTCCGAGAGGAAGACGCCCTTGTAGGCCATGAAGAGCTTGAAGGATGTCACGCCCTCGGTGATCAGCTCGTCCATCGCGGTCAGCGACGAGTCCTGCACGTCGGAGAGGATCTGGTGGAACCCGTAGTCGATCGCGCAGTTGCCGGCGGCCTTCTCGTGCCACGCGTGGTACTGCTCGAGGATGTTCTGCTCGGGGTACTGCACGACGAAGTCGACGATGCTCGTCGTGCCGCCGATCGCGGCGGCACGGGTGCCGGTCTCGAAGGTGTCGCTGGCGAAGGTGCCGCCGAAGGGCATCTCCATGTGGGTGTGGGCGTCGATGCCGCCGGGGATGACGTACTTGCCGGTCGCGTCGACGACGGTGTCGACCGAGCGGGCGAGGTCGTGCCCGAGCAGTGTCGAGCCGGGCGCGAGCACCGCGACGATGGTCTCGCCGTCGATGAGCACGTCGGCGTCGCCCGTGCCGGTCGCGTTGACGACGGTGCCGCCGGTGATGAGGGTCGTGGCCATGGGTCGCTCCTGTCGAATCGGATGCCGCTGCGCGCCGGTCGGGCTCAGGGAGCCGTGATCTCGTCGTAGGTGTCGGGGCGGCGGTCGCGGAAGAACTGCCAGTCGTCGCGCATCTCCTGCACGAGGTCCATGTCGAGGTCGCGGATGAGGATCTCCTCGGACTCGCCCGAGCCGAGCGCGCCGACGTAGTTGCCGCGCGGGTCGACGATCTGGCTGGTGCCGTAGAAGGTGACCGCCTCGTCGCCGTACTCGTTGTCCTCGCGGCCGACACGGTTGGGGGCGAGGACGAAGTAGCCGTTCGCGACCGCCGCGGCGGGCTGCTCGATCTCCCAGAGGCGGTTCGAGAGGCCGGGCTTGGTGGCGTTGGGGTTGAAGGCGAGGTGGGCGCCGTTGAGGCCGAGCTCGCGCCAGCCCTCGGGGAAGTGCCGGTCGTAGCAGATCACCACGCCGACCTTGCCGACGGCGGTGTCGAAGACCGGGTAGCCGAGGTTGCCCGGACGGAAGTAGAACTTCTCCCAGAACTTCTCGACGTGGGGGATGTGGTTCTTGCGGTACTTGCCGACGATGGTGCCGTCGGCGTCGACGACGACGGCGGTGTTGTAGTAGACGCCGGTCTGCTCCTCCTCGTAGATCGGGAGGATCATGACCATGCTCAGCTCCCTGGCGAGCGCGGCGAAGCGCTGCACGATGGGGCCGTCGGCAGGCTCCGCGTACCGGTAGTACTTCTTGTCCTGCGTGATGCCGAAGTAGGGGCCGTAGAAGAGCTCTTGGAAGCAGATGACCTGCGCTCCCTGGGCCGCGGCATCCCGGGCGAACTGCTCGTGCTTGTCGAGCATCGATGCCTTGTCGCCCGTCCAGGTGGTCTGCGTGATGGCCGCGCGTACCGTCGTCATGTTCGCCTCCGTCGACGTCTGTGCACCCGCGCAGCGATCACCGCTGACGGGGTGCGACGGACGCGCCGGCGGGGTCATCCCGTTCTGTTACTGTTCTGCTTGAACATTTCTCTTCGGTTTCCCGCTGTGACGCATCCGTAAATCTCGTGCGCCGGGAAGGACATCGGATGCCGCGCCTCGCCGCCCTCGCGAACCTCGCCGAGCGCACGCCGCGCGCGATCGCCGCAGAGATCGCCCGCCTGGTCACGGAGGGTGCTCTCGCCCCGGGCGAGCGGCTGCCGACGGTGCGCGAGGTGGCATCGGATCTCGGAGTGTCGGCCGGCACGGTGAGCGCCGCATGGCACGCGCTCTCAGGTGCCGGGGTCATCGTCTCGCGCGGGCGGGCGGGCTCGTTCGTGCGGGTCGATCGCGCCGGCTGGCTGAGCCCCCGGGTGCAGGATCTCGCCGCTGCGCCCCTCGAGACGCGGCTCGACCTCTCGCTCGGCACGCCCGATCCCGCCCTGCTGCCGCCGCTCGAGGCGGCGTTCTCGCGGGTGTCGCCCCGAGCCGACACCGGCCGCTACCACGACCTGCCGGTGCTGCCCGAGCTCGGTACCCTCTTCGCCGAGACCTGGCCGTCGCCCGCCGAGACGATCACCGTCGTCGATGGGGCGCTGGACGGCATCGCCCGCACCCTCGAGCAGGTCGTGCGCTTCGGGGACCGGGTCGCCGTCGAGTCGCCCGGGTTCCCGTACTTCTTCGATCTGCTCGAGGCGCTGGGCGCCGAGGCGGTCCCGCTCGAGCTCGATGCCCTGGGCGTCACGCCGGCGTCGCTGCAGCGCGCACTCGTGCGGCGACCGAGCGCGGTCATCCTGCAGCCACGGGCCCAGAACCCCACCGGCGCGTCGATGGACGCCGAACGTGCCCGCGCGCTCGCGCGCGTGATGCGCGCCGCTCCCGGCGGCGACCGCGTCGTCGTGATCGAGGACGACCACTCCGGTCTCATCTGCTCGGCGCCCGATGTGACCCTCGCCCGGTGGATCCCGGGTCAGGTCGTGCACGTGCGCAGCTTCTCGAAGTCGCACGGGCCCGACCTGCGCATCGCCGCGCTCGGCGGGCCGGCGCACATCGTCGAGCGGGTGGTCTCGCGACGCATGCTCGGCCCGGGGTGGACGTCGCGGCTGCTGCAGACGGTGCTGCTCGGCCTCCTCACCGACGACGGCGCCGTCGCGCGCGTGCGCACCGCCCGTCTCGTCTACCGCGACCGGGTCGACCGCCTCGCGGTCGCGCTGCGCAAACGCGGCATCGACGTCGGCGACCCCGACGGAATCAACCTCTGGCTCCCCGTCGTCTCCGAGCGCGCGGCCCTCGTGAGGCTGGCCGCCGCGGGCATCGCGGTGGCGGCCGGGTCGCCGTTCGTGATGGGCGAGCCGCCCGAGGCGCACGTGCGGGTGACGGCCGGGCTCGCGGCATCCAATGTGCTCGGCATCGCCGACGCGCTCGCTGACGCGGCCGTCGCCCCGCCGCTCACCTGACCGGCGCGCGGCCCGGCGGCTCCCATCCCACCCGCCGCGCGCCCGTCGGTGGTTCCCACCCCACCCGCCGCGCGCACCGTCGGAACTTTTGGCCGCCACGCCGTGCTGTGGCATCCGCCTGCGGCGTGTCAGGCAGAAGTTCCGACAGTGCGCGGCGAGTCGGCGGGCGACGCGGAGGCGGGTGCGCTGCGACGAAAGTGGCCGCACCCGAATACACCCCGAGACGGATGCCGCGTCCGGCCGCCTCCCGTAGCGTGAGACGGTGTTCCGACCCCTGACCCGCCCGCAACTGGCGTTCGACCTCGTGCTCGCCGCGGGGTTCGTGCTGCTCCTGGTGCTGCCGGAGCTCACGCCGTACTGGTTCGGCACGGTCGGATTCGGGCCGGCGCAGCCCGTCGTCGGACTCGTCTTCGCTGCCGCCGTCGCCGCGCGCCGCTGGTCGCCGGCGCTCGCGCTGGGGCTCGCGTGGCTCGCCGCGATCGGACAGATGGTCGCCCTGCTGACCCCGCGCCCGAGCAATCTCGGCGCCCTGATCGTGCTGTACGCCGTCGCGGCGTACGGCTCCCGGCGGATGTCCCGTCTCGCCCTCGCCTCCGCCGTCGGCGGGGCGGCCATCGCGACCGCGTACCTGTCGATCTTCCAGGGCGTGTGGGGGCTGGCCGCCGCGACGAACCGCTTCTCGTTCCCGCTCGAGCGAGTCGTGATCGTCGGCTTCGTGTTCGCCTTGATCCTGTTCGCGCTGCTGCTGTCGTGGACGGCCGGAGCCCTCGTGCGCTCGATCCGGGTCTCCCGCGAGACCCGGGAGGCCCAGCGCCGCGCCGAGGCGGAGGCGGCGGCCGAGCAGGAGCGGGTGCGCATCGCCCGCGACATGCACGACATCGTCGGCCACTCGCTGGCGGTGGTGATCGCCCAGGCCGACGGGGCGCGGTACGCCGCGGCATCCGACCCCGAGGCGACGACCGAGGCCCTCGCGACGATCGCGTCGACGGCCCGCGCCGCGCTCACCGACGTGCGCCTGCTGCTCGAGCAGCTGCGGCACAGCCAAGGCGCCGGCCCGCAGCCCGGACTCGCCGACCTCGATGCGCTGTTCGCGCAGGTGCACGGGGCGGGCGTCGACCTGCGGGTGGAGGTGCGTCCGCCGCTCGCCGATCCGCCGGCACCGTTGCAGCTGGCGGTCTACCGCATCGTGCAGGAGGCGCTCACGAACGCCCTGCGCCACGGCGACGGCGGCGCGGTGAGCGTGCGGGTCGCGTGGAGCGAGGAAGCCGTGTCGGTCGAGGTGCGCAACGGCGTGCGCCCGGGCGGTGAGCCGAGCGCCCCGGCGCCGGGCCACGGCATCATCGGCATGACCGAGCGCGCCCACCTCGTCGGCGGATCGCTCGGCGCGGCGCCCCGCGGCGACGAGTTCGTCGTCGTGGCGGTGCTCCCGCGGGGCCTCGCGTGATCCGGGTGGTGCTGGTCGACGACCAGGCGCTGTTCCGCGCGGGCATCCGCATGGTGCTCGACTCGCAGTCCGACATCGAGGTGGTCGGCGAGGCGGGCGACGGGCGCGAGGGCGTCGCGGTCGCGCGGGTGATGCGCCCCGACATCGTGCTGATGGACATCCGCATGCCCGTCCTCGACGGCATCGCCGCGACGGCGGAGCTACTGGGCGACGACGACCCGCCCCGCGTCGTCATGCTCACCACGTTCGACCTCGACGAGGCCGCCGCGCGCGCGATCCGGGAGGGCGCGAGCGGCTTCCTGCTCAAGGACGCCGAGCCCGAGTTCCTCCTCGCCGCGGTGCGCACGGTGCACGCGGGGTCTGCGGTGATCGCGGCATCCGCGACCCGCGAGCTGTTCGCATCGATGACGGATGCCGCACCCCGCCCGGCGCCCGCGGCCTTCGCCGCCCTCACCGAGCGCGAGCGGGAGATCTTCGCGCTCGCCGCGCGCGGGCTCTCCAACGCTGAGATCGCGACGGGAGAGTTCCTGTCGGAGGCCACGGTCAAGACCCACGTCAGCCGCATCCTCACGAAGCTCGGCCTGCGCGACCGCGTGCAGCTCGTCGTGTTCGCGTACGAGCACGGGCTCGCCTGACGCGCACCGGCACGCGGCGACGCGCGCCGCGCGAGGTCATCCTCCGGGATGACCCCGATGCGACCCGCGGGCGACGCGGCATCCGGGGGCGTCTTCGTAGCGTCGACGACATGGATGACTCGACCACCCCGCCCCCGCCCGCCGCGCGCGTCGCGCACCTCACCAAGACCTACGGCTCGACCGACAACCCGGTGCGCGCCCTCGACGACGTCTCGCTCTCGATCGGGCGCGGCGAGTTCACCGCGATCATGGGCCCGTCGGGGTCGGGAAAGTCCACGCTCATGCACGTGATGGCGGCGCTCGACGCTCCGACGTCGGGCCGGGTGTGGCTGGGGGAGACGGAGATCACCGGTCTCGGCGACACCGAGCTGACGCTGCTGCGCCGTCGTCGCATCGGCTTCGTCTTCCAGGCGTTCAACCTGGTGCCCACCCTCGACGTGCGCGGCAACATCGCCCTGCCGATCGAGCTCGACGGGCGTGCGCCGACCGCGCTCGAGCGGGCACGCATCGACGGGCTCGTCGAGTCGCTCGGTCTCGCGAATCGGCTCACCCATCGCCCGCACGAGCTCTCCGGCGGCCAGCAGCAGCGCGTCGCGATCGCCCGCGCCCTCGCCACCGCGCCCGACCTCGTGTTCGCGGACGAGCCGACCGGCAACCTCGACTCCCGTTCGGGCGCCGAGGTGCTGCGCCTGCTGCAGACGGCGTCGCGCGAGCACGGACAGTCGATCGCGATGGTCACCCACGACCCGATCGCCGCGAGTCACGCCGACCGCGTCGTACACCTCGCCGACGGTCGCGTCGTCGCCGACACCCGCGGCCAGAGCGCCGAGGAGATCTCGGCGTTCATGACGGCTCGCGAGCTGCGCGCCACTGAGGCCGCGTCATGACCGCGGTGACCGCCGTCGCCTCGCCGCCGCGCGTGCGGATCGGCGGGTTCTCGCTGCGCGAGCGCGGAACCGGCGCCACCGTGCTGATCGCCGCGGTCGCGACCGCGTTCGCCGTCGTGCTGCTGAGCGCGACCGCGTTCCTGTCGGCCTCGATCTCCGCCACCCCGCACGTCGGCGAGTCGCGCACGTTCGCGGTGGTCAGCGGCATCCTCACGAGCCTGCTCGTCGGGGTCGCCGTGTACGTCGCCTCGATCGTCACGGCGAACACGTTCGCGACGGTCGTCGCGGGCCGCGTGCGCCAGATCGCCCTGTTGCGTCTGCTCGGCTCCACCGCCCGCTCCCAGCGCCGCGACGTCGCCCGCCTCGGACTCGTCGCGGGGATCGTCGGCGCCGTCGCGGGGCTCGTCGGCGGCACGGTGCTGTCGTTCGCGGGCGTGTGGGTGCTCGAGAACGCCTACGGCATCGCGGCGCCCGGGCTCGAGCTGATCCGCCCGGTGCTCCTCGTGCCGCGGCGGTGGTCGCGCTCACCACGTGGGCCGGCGCGTGGGCGGGCTCGCGTCGGGTGCTGCGGGTCACGCCGATGGCCGCGCTCGGACAGGCGGTCGAGGCATCCACTCAGGAGCTGTCGCGCTCGCACGGCCGCACGGTCGCCGCGCTCGTGCTCGGGGCGTCGGGTGTAGGCCTTCTCGCGCTCGGCGTCGTCGTGGGGCTCTCTTCGCCCTATGGCGTGCTCATCGCGTTCCCCGGCGGGCTCCTCTCATTCACCGCCCTCGCCCTGGGCGCGCACCTCGTGATGCCGCCGGTGCTGCGTCTGATCGGTCGCCTCTTCGGCCGGTCGGCCGTCGCCCGCCTCGCCGCAGAGAACGCGCTGCGGCATCCGGAGCGGTCCAGTCGTATGGCGATCGCGCTCGTGATGGGCGTCGCGCTCGTGATGATGTTCGCCGTCGCCGGCACCAGCGCGATCGGCGTGCTCGTCGCCTCCGCCGGTGGTGAGGCGCCGCCGGAGATGACCGCGGGCTTCACCGGATTCACCACGGTCATGATGGCCCTCGTCGCCGTCTGCGGAGTGATCGCCGCGATCGGCGTCGTCGACCAGCTCGCGCTCGGTGTGCATCAGCGGCGCCGCGAGTTCGCGTTGCTGCGCGCCCTCGGGCTCTCGTCCCGGCAGGTGCGGCTGGTCGTGCTGCTCGAGGCGGTGCACCTCGTGCTCGCGTCGCTCGTCGTCGGCATCGTGCTCGGCACCGCGTACGGCTGGGCGGGGGCGCAGGCCGTGCTCGGGTCGGTCAAGCTGACGCCGGATGCCGCGGCCACCCTGGTCTGGCCGGTGATCCCGCCGATCCCGCTCATCGTGGTGATCGCGGCGACCGTGGTCGTCGCCCTGGTGGCGACGGTCGTGCCGACGCGCATCGCGACCCGCACGAGCCCGGTCGCCGCCCTCGCGCAGGACTGAGCGCGGCGCGCGCACGGCGCTCGGCGCGCGTCGAGTGGGGTCCTCACCCGCCGCTCGGCGCCCCCACCTCGGGGTCAGCTCCGCGCCCTCCGCGACCCACTCCGCGCCCTCCGCGCGCCACTCCGCGCCCCGCGCGCATCGTCGGAACTTCTGGCCGCCACCCCGCGCCGCGGCATCCGTGCTCGGCGCGTCGGTCGGAAGTTCCGACGTTGTGCGGAGGGTGTGTTCGCCCGACGGGCGAACACCTCGGGGTCAGAGGGCGGGTCACACCCCGGGGTCGCACCGCGGGGTCGCACCGCTGGCTGATCCAGGGTCACACCGCGGGTCGGCGCGCGGTCAGAGCTGCGGGTCGTGCGCCCACGAGGGCGCGAGCGCACGGATGCGCGTCGCCCGCCACTGCCAGGTCGCCCACAGGCCGGGCCAGAGGGCGGGCGCCGCGCGTCCGCCGATGACGAGGCGCTCGCGCCAGAGCGTGCGGCCGGGATCCCCCGGTGCGGCCGAGATCGCCATCTGGTGGTCCCAGACATCGAGCGCCGCGAGCGGCCCGGTGAGCGGGGTGCCCGAGTCCCGCACGATGCGCACCTGACCGTCGGGGCCGTCGACGACGCGATCGGTGATCGCGATGAGCTGCCGCCCGATCGTGATGCCCGCGGCGACCAGGTCGACCGCGGCATCCGTCCCGGGCTCCCAGCGGGTCGGCAGCGGCTCGAGCGGCCGCATCTCGACGAGCGGTCCGTACAGCTCCGCCGCGGCGCGCGGCGAGTGCACGGCGCGCCAGGCGGCATCCGCATCGCAGTCGATCACGAACTTCAGCAGCACGCGCATGCGCCCAGTGTCACACGGGTGGCCGTCCGCGCGGGGCGGCATACGCTGGCAGGATGCCGTCCCCCGCCGATCAGTCCCGCTATCAGGTGCGTGTCGAGTGGGGGGTGGCGGGCCTCGCCCGCCTCGCGCCGGCCGATGTCGTGGTGGTGGTCGACGTACTGCGCCTGTCGACGACGGTGACGGATGCCGCGGCCCGCGGCGAGTCCGCCGCGCTCGCCGATCTCGCGGGGCAATCGGGAGCACCGGTCGCGGTGGCTGCGGCCGCGAGCGGGGCGACGGTGTTCGCGGGGTCGCTGCGCAATCCCGGGGCGGTCGCACGCGCGGTGCTCCACGAGCAGCACCGTCGCGGGCAGCGCACCTCGATCGCGGTGATCGCCGCCGGAGAGCGCGACGGCGACGACGTGCGGTTCGCCGTGGAGGATCTCTTCGGCGCGGGGGCGGTTGTATCCGCTCTCGGCGATCTCGGTGTCGATCACACGTCGCCCGAGGCGGCCGCGGCGTGCGAGGCGTTCCGCGGGCTTCGACCGGCCCTGCGCCACCTGCTCACCGCGAGCGGCAGCGGCCAGGAGTTGATCGCGGGTGGCGCGCGGGCCGACGTGCTCGCCGCCGCCGAGGTCGACGCGGTCGACGCGGTCGCGGTGCTGCGCGACGGCGTGTTCGTTCCGCGTGCCTGAGCGCGCGGCGACGTGTTCGTGCCGCTCGGCTGAGAGCGCGGCGACGTCAGCAACGCCCGCCCCGACCATCGGCGACGCCGCAGACTCCGCTCAGCGGGGCGTCATCGCGGCGCGCCGTTGTGCCGGCGTGATCTCACGCCGCGACCAGACCAGCACGAAGCGCGGGTCGAACCGGGGGGCGCATTTCGCGCACGACGTGGCGCGCACGGCGCGTCGGTGCCGGTAGACGGTGTGCCCGGCCGGGCAGACGCCGACCCACGGTGCGAGCTCTGTCGCGGTCTCGCCGCGGTGGGTCGTGCCGCCGACGTAGCCCAGGTCGTGGGCGATCGCCTTCCAGGCCGGCCCGTGCCCGGCGTCGACGCCCGCGAGGGCGTGCGCGACCTCGTGCAGCAGCGTCTGGTGGTTGGCGTCGTCGTCGAACCGTGCCGCGAGGTAGCGCGAGACGGTGATGCGCTTGCGCGTGTAGTCGCATTGGCCGGCCCGCAACTTCGCGGCATCGAACGCGAACGTCCATCCGTCGTCGAGGTGCAGCCGGATCAGGGCCTCGGCCCAGGTGCGCACGCGATGCAGTTCGGACATGTTGGAAGACTAGAACAAAGGTACGACAGTCAGCCGGCGATGCTCGCGGCGGCGCCCGCGCGCATGCGGTCGAGCAGGTCGATGGCGAGCAGCGTCGAGGTGAGCTCCTCCTCGGATGCCCCGGCCTCCCGTCGCAGGAACAGGGTGGCTTTCACATCGGCGCGAGCCCCATCGAGCTCGCCGAGCTCGAGGCGCACCTTGGCGCGGTGCTGGTAGGCGAACGCGGCGATGCGGGCGAGGCCGAGCCCCTCCGCCTCCTCGGCGCACAGGGTGAGCTCCTGGTCGGCGGCGGCGAGCTGACCGCGGAACTGCTGCACCGTCGCGTGCAGGATGCGCGCCCGCAGCAGGTCGCGACGGGTGCCGGCCATGCGGGCCGTGCGCACCGCGACCTCCGCGACCTCACGAGCCTCGTCGAGCTGGTCGGTCACC
The DNA here is from genome assembly GCF_000956535.1 of Microbacterium ginsengisoli. Classification (GTDB taxonomy): domain Bacteria; phylum Actinomycetota; class Actinomycetes; order Actinomycetales; family Microbacteriaceae; genus Microbacterium; species Microbacterium ginsengisoli. Next base: position 86,016 of record NZ_JYIY01000072.1, read on the forward strand.
TTCAGCAGCCAGACGCGCTCGAGCAGCGCGGGGAGGCTCCGCTGGCCGTCGATCTTCTCGAGGCGCTCGCGGCACGCGCGCGGGTCGACGATCTCCCGCAGGGTCTGGTGGTCGTATCCCTGGATGTAGCTCACGACATCGCCTCCCCGTCTTGCGCGGCCCCGCTCCAGTCTGCGGGCTCCCGCGCCCTCGGGAGCCGAGGGCGCGCCGCGACGGCGTGTCCTAGGCTCGCCGTGTGCCGACCTCCGCGCCCCGCGTCCGCGTGCTCGGCCCGGTCGAGGTCGACGCCGTCGACGGTGCGGTGTCGACTCTCGCGGGTCCGACGGCGCGCGCCCTCGTGGCCGCTCTCGCGCTGGCCTCGCCTCCCGGATCGTCGGTCGGCGTCGAGGCGCTCGCCGACGAGGTGTGGGGTGAGGGGCAGCCGCGGCATCCGCGCGCCTCGGTGCAGACCCTCGTTTCACGCATCCGGCAGGTCGCGGGCGTCGAGATCATCCGCAGCGATGCCGCGGGCTACGCGATCGCGCCGGACGCCATCGATCTGGTGTGCGCACAGGCGCGCCATGACGACGCCGTCGGGTTGCCGCTCACGGATGCCGCGCGCCTGACCGCGCTCGATGACGCTCTCGCGCTCTGGCGGGGCGAGGTGGGCGGGGATCTCGGCGACGCCCCGGCGGCGGACGCGCTGCGCGCGGCATCCGCTCGTCTGCGTGACGCCCTGCGGCGCGAGCGCGCCCGCACGCTCGATGCGACCGGACGCGCCGCCGACGCCGTTCCGGCCTGGCGGGCGCTGCACGACGCGCAGCCCTATGACGACGAGGCGGCGGCGGGGCTCCTCGCCTCGCTGCGGGCCGCCGGCCGCACGTCCGATGCGCTCGCGGTCTTCGCGGCGCACCGGGCGCGCCTGCGCGACGACCTCGGCTCCTCGCCCGGCCCCGCCCTCGTGGCGGCCCACGCGGCGCTGCTGCGCGAGGACGCCCCCGTCGCCGGGCGCGTGCGCATCGGTCTTCGCTCGGCGCCGACGCCGCTCATCGGACGTGACGGCGACCTCGCGGCGGTCGCCACCCTGCTCGCCGAGGCGCGCATCGTGACGATCCTCGGCGCCGGCGGGCTCGGCAAGACCCGGCTCGCGCAGGCGGCGGCCGCGGCATCCGATGCCGACCTCGTCGCCGTCGTGCCGCTCGCGGGCGTGCGCACCGACGAGGATGTGCCGTTCGCGATCGCCGCGGCCCTGGGCATCACCGAGGCGGCGACGAGCGGGAGGCTGTCGGACCAGGCGCGGCGCCCCGACCTGCGCGCCCGCGTGCTCGCGATGATCGGCGAGCGGCGCACGCTGGTCGTGCTCGACAACTGCGAACAGATCGTGGCCGGGGCGGCGGCGTGGGTCGCCGATGTCGTGCGGGCGGCGCCGGGGCTGCGCGTGCTCACCACGAGCCGCACGCCGCTCGACGTGTCGGGGGAGGTCGTGCTCGCGCTCGACCCGCTGCCGATCGCCGACGACGTCGATGCCCCCGCGGTGCGTCTGTTCGTCGAGCGCGCTCGCGCGGTGCGCCCGGGTGCGCGGCTCGACCCGGTCGTCGTCGCGCGACTGTGCACCCACCTCGACGGCCTGCCGCTCGCGATCGAGCTCGCCGCGGCCCGCGTGCGCACGATGACCCCCGAGCAGATCGAGCAACGCCTCGGCGACCGCTTCGCGATCCTCACCACCGGACCCCGCGACGCCCCCGAGCGCCACCGCACCCTCGAGGCCGTGATCGCGTGGAGCTGGGACCTGCTCGACGCCTCCGCCCAGCGGGCGTGGGAGCGCCTGGCCGTCTTCCCCGCCGGCTTCGCCGCGGAGGCCGCCGCGAGCGTGATCGGTGTGCCCGGCGCCGACGACGTGCTCGAGCGCCTCGTCTCGCACTCCCTCCTCATCGCCGCCGACGACCCGCAGACGGGTGCGGTGCGGTTCCGCATGCTCGAGACGGTGCGCGAGTTCGGGTTGTCGCGCCTCGGCCCCGATGCGCACGACGACGCCCTCGACGCGGTCGCCCGATGGGCGGTCGCCTTCGCGGCCGAGCGTCTCGCGACCGCGTTCGACGAGCGGGTGCACGCCGAGATCTTCGCCGAGCACGACAACCTTGTGAGCGTGACGCGGCGGGCCGCGGCATCCGGCGACGACGCCACGGTCGTGACCGTCTACGCCCTGCTCGTGCAGACCTGGCTGGTGCGCGGGTCGATCACCGAGCTGACCTCCTTCGGCACGGTCGCGATCGAGGCGATGGGCCGGGTTCGCGACGATGCGGTGCCGCCGGATGCCGCGGCGGTGCTGCTCACCGGAACAGCGGCGTTCGCCCTGATCACCACTCGGGTGCCGGCCGCCCGGCCGCTCGCGCGCCTGGCCCTGTTCCGTCGGCGTCGCGCGCCCATCTCGCCGGTGTTCGCGGGGCTCGCCGACGTCATCCTCGCCACCCGCGATCGCGTCTCTTTCGATGCCGCGATCGGGCGCCTGCGGGCCTCGTCGGACCCGTCCGTCGCCGCTCTCGGAGAGCTCGTGCGGGCGCAGGCGACCGAGAACGACGGCGACCACGCCATCGCGCTCGCCGCGTCGCGACGCGCATGGGACATCGCGACCGCCGGCGGTGTGCGGTGGCTCGCGACGGCGGCCGCGTCGTCGGTGTCGGAGCTGTCGAGCCAGGTCGGTGCCGCCGCCGACGCGCTCGAGTGGTTCGAGCGTGCCGCGGAGGGGTTCCGTGTGTTCGGCGCCGACGAGCAGGTGCGTCAGCAGGGGTGGGTGGTGGCGGGCAACCTCATCGGCCTGGGGCGGTTCGACGAGGCGCGTGCGCGGTTCGCCGCGCTCGTGGAGGCGGCCGAGGTTCCGGGCGCCGACCGCGAGATCGCCTCGATCGGCAGGTTCGGTCTCGCCGAGACCGACCGTGCGGAGGGGGACGCCGACCGTTCCGCCGACGAGTTCGCGCGCGCGATCGACACCTTCGTGTCGGGCGATCAGCGCAACTCCCCCTGGTACCTCATCACCTTGGGCGCGGCCCTGTCGGCAGCGTCGATCGACGGCACCGGCACGCCCGAACGGCGGGCGCTGTGGGCGCGGCGGCTGCGGGTGCGCGCGATCGTCAACGCCCGGGTGCGCCCGCAGCTGACCGACCACCCGGTGCTGGGCACCGTGCTGCTGGGGTGGTCGGCGTGGGCGCTCGACCAGCCCGGGCTCGCCGAGGCCGCACTCGCCGCGCTCGCGCTCGCCGAGAGCTGCGGCGTGCGCCAGGACTTCCCGAGCCTGCGTCTCGACGCGCACCTCGCCCGCGCCGAGCGGATCGCGGGGGCCGATGCGGTCGCGCGTGCCCGGTCGGCCGAGCGCGAGCAGCCGCGGGAGGGTCGCGCAGAGCGGTCGTTCACGATCCTGCGCGGCTGAGCGCCGCGCTCTTCTCCCCCGGAGCCTGCGGGTCAGGGGACACGACGAGGGGGTGGATGCCGCGGCATCCACCCCCTCGCGCCGCCCGATCAGGCCTTGCGCATGTAGGCGCGCACCGTGAGCGGCGCGAACACCGCCACGATCACCGCGGCGCCGAGCAACGACACCCACAGGTCACCGCTGATGGTGCCCGTGTTGGCGAGGTCGCGCACCGCCGTGACGAGGTGCGAGATCGGGTTGATGTTCGCGAACCAGGCGAGCCAGTCGGGCAGGGTCGAGGTCGGGACGTACGCGTTCGAGAGGAACGTGAGCGGGAAGAGCACCAGCATCGAGATGCCCTGCACGCTCGACGCGGTGCGGGCGATGACGCCGAAGAACGCGAAGATCCAGCTGATCGCCCACGAGCAGACGATCACGAGGATGCCCGACACCACCACGGCGCCGAACCCGCCGCCCGGGCGGTAGCCCATGATGACGCCCATGACGAACACGAGCGTGGTCGCGATCGCGTAGCGCAGCGTGTCGGCCAGGAGCGCGCCCGACAGCGGCGCGATGCGCGCGATCGGCAGTGAGCGGAACCGGTCGAACACGCCCTTGTCCATGTCCTCGCGCAGCTGCGTGCCGGTGACGACCGAGGTCGTGATGACGGTCTGCACGAGGATGCCGGGGATCAGCTGCGGCAGATAGTTCTGCACGTCACCGGCGATCGCGCCGCCGAAGATGTACGCGAACATCAGCGTGAAGATGATCGGCTGGAACGTCACGTCGAACAGCTGCTCGGGCGTGCGGCGGATCTTCACGAGTCCGCGGTAGGCCATCGTGAACGTGTTCGCGAGGGTCTGGCGGAGGCTGGTGTGGTTCTTGAGGGTGCGCTCCGATGCGGGGACGATCGGGGCGGTGCCGAGGGCGGTCATGCGGACACCTCCTGCTTCTGGTCGGCACCGGCGTCGTCGGCATCGGATGCCCCGTGGCCGGTGATGGCGAGGAAGACCTCGTCGAGGGTGGGCTTCTGCACGCTGAGCTCGGCGAGGGCCACGCCGTGCTCGCGCAGGGTCACGAGGAGATCGGTGACTCGGTCGGCGTCGCCCATCGGCGCGGTGATGCGGGCGGACTCGGGCGAGAGCGTCCCGCGCACGCCGAGCACGCGCTCGATCACCTGCAGCGCCTCGCCGGTGTCGTTCGCGTCCGCGAGCCGCAGCTGCAGCGACGACGTGCCGACCGACGCCTTCAGGTCATCGCTCGTGCCTTCGGCGACGACGCGGCCGCGGTCGATCACCGCGATGCGGTCGGCGAGCTGGTCGGCCTCGTCAAGGTACTGGGTGGTCAGGAGCACCGTCGATCCGCTGGCGACCAGGTCGCGGATGGTGTCCCACATCTGGCCGCGCGTGCGCGGGTCGAGTCCGGTGGTGGGCTCGTCGAGGAAGATCAGCGGCGGCTGGGCGATGAGGGATGCCGCGAGGTCGAGCCGCCGGCGCATGCCGCCGGAGAACTTCTTCAGCGGGCGGCGGGCGGCGTCGGTGAGGGCGAAGCGCTCGAGGAGTTCCTCGGACTTGCGCTTCGCGTCGGCCCGGCTGAGGCCGAGGAGGCGCGCGAAGATCATGAGGTTCTCGGTGGCCGACAGGGTCTCGTCGACGGACGCGAACTGGCCCGTCACGCCGATCAGTTGGCGCACGACCTGGGGTTCGCGCACGACGTCATGGCCGAAGATGCGGCCGCTGCCGCCGTCGGGGCGCATCAGGGTCGCGAGCATGTTGATGGTGGTGGTCTTGCCGGCGCCGTTGGGCCCGAGCACGCCGTAGACCGTCCCGGTGCGCACCCGCAGGTCGACGCCGTCGACGGCACGGTTCTGCCCGAAGACCTTCACGAGTCCATCGGCTTCGACCGCCCATTCGGTGGGGGAGGAGTTCGTCATGGCTCCACCCTCGACCTCGCCGCTGTCGCGGCGCTGTCTGGGCGCTGTCTCCCCCGGTCGGGCGGCGACAGCCGGGGGTGGTGGCGGGGCGCGGTTCGCGGG
>NZ_JYIY01000073.1 GCF_000956535.1 Microbacterium ginsengisoli
CTTCCAGGGGGTCAGTGGGCGGTGAGTCCGCCGTCGATGGCGTAGACCGCACCGGTCACGAACGAGGCGTCGTCCGAGAGCAGGTAGTCCACGAGGGGGGAGATCTCCTCCGGGCGCGCGCGACGGCCGAGCGGGGTCGCGTCGCTCGTGCCGCCGGCAGGTTCGTCGTCGTTCATCGCGGTGGCGACGCCGCCGGGGCAGATGACGTTGACGCGCACCTCGGGGGCGAGCTCGATCGCGGTGGCCCGAGTGAGTCCGATGAGCGCGGACTTCGTGGTCGCGTAGCCGGCGTAGCCCGCCGAGCCGACGAGCGCGGCCGTCGACGACACATTGACGATCGCGCCGCGGGACTCGCGCAGCAGCGGCGCGAACGCGCGCGTGCCGAGCAGGGGGCCGAGCACGTTGACCCGCTGCTGCAGATCCCAGTCGGCGACGGTGACGTCGGCGAGCGCCGCGTACCGCAGCACGCCCGCGTTGTTGACGAGACCGACGACGGATGCCGCGGCCCCCAGCTCGTCTGCGAGTTGCTGCCAGGACGTCTCGCTGGTGACATCCAGATGGCGGTACTCGGCGTCGAGGCCGTCGGCGCGCAGCTCGGCGGCGGCCGCCTCGCCGGCCTCATCGAGCACGTCGGCGAGGATGACCCGCACCCCGCGCCGCGCAAGGCGGGCCGCGTGGGCGGCGCCCTGGCCGCGCGCGGCGCCGGTGATCACGACCGTCCCGGCGGAGCTCATCGGATCACGTCTCCACCCGAGAGCACCACGGTCTCGCCGGTCATGAACGCGACCGATGCCGGGTCGACGAGGATGCGCACCCACGCGGAGATCTCCTCCGGGCGGGCGACGCGACCCAGCGGGATCGACGCGGCCGCGGCATCCATTCGTCCGGTTGCGGCGTTGCCGGGGGTGGCCACCCAGCCGGGGGCGATGCCGTTGACCCGAATGCCGGCGCCGGCGAGCTCGAGGGCGAGCGACTTGGTGAGCATCGTGACGGCCGCCTTCGAGGCCCCGTACAGCAGCTGGCCGCGGGAGACCTCGTAGGCATCGACCGAGGCGAAGTTCACGATCGCCGAGCCGTCACCGAGGTAGGGCCGAGCGGCGGCGATCACGTTGAGCACACCGAGCACGTTGATGTCGAAGATGCGACGGTAGGTCGCCTCATCGTAGGTGTCGAGGGTCGTGGGCGGGTAGATGCCGGCGATGTTCGCGATCGCGTCGATGCGGGAGCCGGGGGCGAGGGCTGCGGCGAGCGCCGCCTCGAGGGCGTCGCGGTCGCGCACATCGGCGACGAGTGGCACGAGCGCATCGGCGGGTCCGGTTGCAGGCGCGGTGATGTCGACAGCGAGCACGTGCCATCCGTCGGCGAGGAACGCCTCCACGGTGGTCAGCCCCATCCCGCTCGAGGAGCCGGTGATGAGGATGGTGCGGGGCGAGGCGGACATCGGCGGGGGACCTTTCGTCGGGGGTGTGAAGACAGTGCACCAGCAGACGAAAGACAGGGCAAGCCTGACTATCTTTTGATAGATATAGGCAGAGCCTTGAGAAGGAGATCCCATGGGACTGCCCACCGTGCGCCAGCTGGAGTACTTCGTGACCGCCGCGCGCCTCGGCACGTTCGCGGCCGCGGCCGCCGCGCATCACGTCGCACAGCCGAGCCTGTCTGAGCAGATCACCGTGCTCGAAAAGTCGCTTGACCTGGCCCTCTTCACCCGAACCTCACGTCGCCTGCTGCTCACCGACGCCGGCAAACAACTGCTGCCTCTCGCCGAACGCGCGGTCGCGAACGTGACCGAGGTCGCCGACATGAGCCGCCGGGTGAAATCGGTCGACCAGGGCACCGTGTCCTTCGGCACCTTCAACAGCGCACATCTCTATCTGCTGACCGACCTCATCAGGGAGTTCCGCACCCGGTTCCCCGGCGTGCGAATCCGAGTGACCGGTCTCAATTCCGCCGAGGTCGCCGACGCCGTCCGCGACGGCCACCTCGAAGCGGGGCTCGTGCAGCTGCCGATCGACGACCGCGAGCTGACCGTCACCCCGAGCGTCTTCGTCGACCAGGCCGTGTACGTCACCGTCGACCCCGACAACGCCCGCGGGCCGATCGACATCACGACGCTCGCCCAGCGCCGCCTCATCCTCTCTGAAGCACGGTGGTCGAACGACGATCCGCTGCGCGTCTCTCTGCTCGAGCGGGCGCAGAGCGCTGGCGTGACGGTCGAGCCGATCGTCGAGGTCGAGTTCCAGACGCACGCGCTCGAGCTCGCCGCCCAGGGCGTCGGCGACTCGCTGGTGTCGTTCCACGTCGGCCGATCGATGATCGCTCGGCGCGGGATGTTCTGGGCGCCACTCGACCCGCCCGTGGTCGAGCACTACGCGTTCGTGACGCGCCGGTCGGGGGCGATCTCGCCCGCGACCCGGGAGTTCATGCGGCTCGCGCAGCGCATCCTCGCCCGCGTCGAGCAGACGGCGCCATCGGTCGACCCACCCGCCTGAGCGGTGCCCCGGCACGGACATGCCGCCCGAGACGCGGCCTCCTCGCGCGCGGCGACGAGCGCGTCAGGCGACAGGCGCGCCCGCTGCGGCGGCCTCGTCCTCGGCGGTCGCGACAAGCTGCCCGCAGGCGCCGTCGATCTCCTTGCCTCGGGTGTCGCGCAGGGTCGTCGGCACCCCGGCGTCGTTGAGGCGGCGCACGAACTCGTCCTGCACGTCGCGCTCCGACGAGGTCCACACCGAACCGGGGGTGGGATTCAGCGGGATCGGGTTGACGTGCACCCAGCCGCGCCCGCGCTGGTTGAGCTTCTCCGCCAGCAGGTCCGCCCGCCACGCGTGGTCGTTCATGTCCTTGATGAGGGCGTACTCGATCGACACCCGCCGACCGGTCTTCTCGTAGTAGGCGTAGGCGGCGTCGAGCGCCTCGTCGACCTTCCACCGCGAGTTCACCGGGATGAGCTCGTCGCGCAGGTGGTCGTCGGGCGCGTGCAGCGACAGCGCGAACGTGACCGGGATGTTCTCGTCGGCGAGCTTGCGGATCGCGGGGACGAGACCCACCGTCGAGACGGTGATGCCGCGGGCGCTCATACCGAGACCGTGGTCCTTGTCGACCATCACCCGCACGGCCTGCATGAGGCGCGCGTAGTTGGCGAGCGGCTCCCCCATGCCCATGAACACGATGTTCGTCACGCGCTCATCGGGGTGGGCGGCCGTGCCGAAGCCGCCGTCCCGGATGAGCCGGTTCGCCCGCACGACCTGCTCGATAATCTCGGCGGCCGACATGTTGCGGGTGAGGCCCGCCTGCCCGGTCGCGCAGAACGGGCAGTTCATGCCGCACCCGGCCTGACTCGACACGCACAGGGTGATGCGGCCCGGATACCGCATCAGCACCGACTCGACGAGCGCACCGTCGTGCAGCTTCCACAGGAACTTGATCGTGTCGCCGCGGTCGGTCTCGAGGCGTCGCACCTCGGTCAGCAGGGGCGGGAGGAGTCCGGCGACGAGCTCGTCGCGGCCGGTCGCCGGCAGGTCGGTCATCGCCGCGGCATCCGAGGTGTAATGCCCGAAGTAGTGCTTCTCGAGCTGCTTCGCCCGGAACCCCGGAAGACCCAGCTCCACCGCCTTCACGACGCGCTCGGCCGGGGTGAGGTCGGCGAGGTGCACCGGCGGCTTGCCCCGCTTGGGGCTGGCGAACTGCAGCAGGGGGCGACCGGTGGCATCCTTCTTCTGCTGCCAGCCCTCGGTGCGCGGCCGCACCTGGCGCACGCCCGACGTCGCGGCGGGCTCGTTTGCGGCTGCGGGGGTCATGGTTCCAGGGTAGGGCGTCGGGCGGATGCCGCGGCCATTACGCTGTGCGGGTGGTTCCCGCCGACAGCCTCGTGGCGTTCGTCATCGCGGCGGCCGTCATCATCGTGGTGCCGGGCCCCGGGGTGCTGTTCATCATCGGACGCTCGCTCGCGCTCGGTCGCGTCGGCGGCCTCGTGAGCGTGCTCGGCGGCGCGCTCGGCCAGGTTCCTCTCGTCGTCCTCGTCGCGTTCGGCGTGGGAACGATCGTGGCCTCGTCGCCGCCGCTGTTCCTCGCGGTGCGCATCGCGGGCTCCGCCTACCTCGTCTACCTCGGCGTGCAGGCGATCCGTCATCGGCGGCGGCAGGCGTCGACGGATGCCGCGACCCTCCCGCCCGCGTCGCGGTGGCGGCAGCTCGGCGAGGGCTTCGTCGTCGGCGTCACGAACCCCAAGACCATCGCCTTCTTCGTCGCCGTACTGCCGCAGTTCGTCGCGCCGGCGGCGGGATCGGTGCAGCTGCAGCTGCTCGAGCTCGGTCTCGTGTTCGTCGCGATGGCGGTGCTCTCGGATGCCGTCTGGGCGCTGGTGGCCGCCGGGGCGCGCGCCTGGTTCGGACGCTCGCCCCGCCGCATCCAGACGTTGACGGCGACCGGCGGCGCCATCATCATCGTGCTCGGCGTCGCCCTGCTGTTCGTCGGAGGCCACTGACCGCGCCCGTAGGCTGGGAGCACGACCCCCTGGAGCCCCACAGTGACCGCATCGCGCCTCGTCTTCCTCGACATCGACGGGACCATCCTCGATCACGACCAGCGGTTCTCGCCGCGCGTGGCGGAGGCCGTGCACACGGCCCGCGGAAACGGCCACGTCGTGCTCATCTGCTCGGGCCGTTCGCCGGTCGAGATCTCGCATCGCATCCACGCGATCGGCTTCGACGGGGTCATCTCCGCCGGCGGCGGGTTCACCGAGTTCCAGGGCGAGCTGGTGGCCTCCCACACCCTCCCCGAGGACGCCGTGCAGCAGCTCATCGAGTTCTACTCGCGGCACGAGGTCGAGTTCACGCTGCAGGCGTTCGAGAACGTGTACCCGAGCGCGGGGCTGTTCGACCGCATTCGCCCGATCCTGCACGCGCGGGCGGGCGGCGACACCGAGGCCGAGCGCGCCGACCTCGCCCGTCTTGCCGACCGCTTCTCCCGCAGCGGCGCCGCACCCCTCACCGGCATCGCGAAGTCGACGTTCTTCGGCGTCGAGGCGACGACCTACGCGACCGTGCGCGACGGACTCGGTGACCGCTTCCACGTGATCACCGGCACCGTGCCCTACCTCGGCGAGGCCGGCGGCGAGGTCACCTACCCCGGCATCGACAAGGGCGCGAGCATCGTCGAGCTCGCCGAGCGCCTCGGTGTGCCGCTCGAGCGCACGATCGCGATCGGCGACGGGTCGAACGACATCGAGATGCTGGGTGTCGCCGGCGTCGGCATCGCGATGGGCAACGCGGATGCCGCGGTCAAAGCCGCCGCCGATGAGATCACCGCGAGCGTCGACGACGGCGGCGTGTACGCCGCGTTCGCCCGCCACGGGCTCGTCTGAGTTCGACGGTCAGGCGGCATCCGATCGCCGGCGGCCGCCCCGCGCAGGGACGACCGTCGGCGGCGATCAGTCGAGGAAGATGTCGGGGAACAGGTCGCTGTCGGGGGTTCCGGGTACCGCAGCGTAGGCCGAGAAGTCGGTGATGCCGGCGTCCTCGAGCACGTCCTCGACGATGAGGGTCTGCCCGGTGTACTCGCGCGACGGCTGCAGCAGCACCTCGTAGGCGGCGTCGGCGTAGATCTCCGGGGTGCGGCTGACCTTCATCATGCGGTCACCGCCGAGCGCGAACTGCACCGCGGCGGTCGCGATCGTCGTGCGGGGCCACAGCGTGTTCGCCGCGATGCCCGACGAGGCGAACTCCGCGGCGAGCCCGAGGGTGACCATCGTCATCCCGTACTTCGCGAGCGTGTACCCGGTGTGCGCGCCGAGCCACTTCGACGAGAGGTTCAGCGGCGGCGACAGCGACAGGATGTGCGGGTTCGGCGCGTCCTTGAGCACGGGAAGCGCGGCCCGCGACAGCAGGAACGTGCCGCGCACGTTCACCCCCTGCATCAGGTCGTACTTCTTGGTCGCGAGGTCGAGCGAGCCCGACAGGTCGATCACGCTCGCATTGTTGACGACGATGTCGATGCCGCCGAACTCACCCTGGGTCTTCAGCACCGCCTCGGTGATGTCGTCCTCGTTGCGCACGTCGCCGACGATCGGCAGGGCGCGTCCGCCCGCCGCCTCGATCGCGGCGGCCGCAGTGTGCACAGTGCCCGCGAGCTTCGGGTGCGGGGTGTCGGTCTTCGCGATCAGCGCGATGTTCGCGCCGTCGCGCGCCGCGCGCAGGGCGATCGCCAGGCCGATGCCGCGGCTTCCGCCGGACATCAGGATGGTCTTGCCGGCAAGGGATGCCTCGGTCATGTCTCTCCTCGTCGAGTGATGGGGCGTCAGCGCCGGGTTGCCGCCGCGGCGAACGCGGCGATGCGCGCCTGCGCCTCGGGGGTGTCGAAGGCGGCGCCGATCGACGCGGCCTCGTCGGCGACGGCATCGGCGAACGGCCGCCGCGTGCCCGCACGCACGAGACGCTTGGCCTGGCCATACGCGCCGGCGGCTCCCGCGATCCACTCGCGGGCCACCTCGACCGCGCGCGCCTGCACGCGGTCGGGCTCGACGACTTCGGCGACGAGCCCCCAGTCGAGGGCTTCCTCGGCGGGCAGCAGCCGCTCCTGCAGCACGAGCTGCAGCGCGCGACGCTCCCCCACGGCGCGGGCGAGCTGCGCCGTGACCGACAGATCGGGGGTGAGGCCCATGCTGGCGTAGCGGCTGCCGATCTTCGAGTTCTGTCCGACGATCGCGTAGTCGCTGGCGAGCAGGATGCCGAGCCCGCCGCCCGCCGTCGTGCCGTGCGCCGCGGCGACCACGGGCACGCTCGACTCGGTGAGCGAGAGGATGCCGCGCGAGATCACGTGCGCGAGTTCCTCGAGCGCGCGGGCCGAGCCGATGCCCGAGGCCATGGCGAGCACGTCTCCGCCCGCGCAGAAGGCGGGGCCGGCGGCATCCACCACGATCGCCTTCACATCGGGGCGCGCCGTCGCGTCGGCGGTCGCGTCGGCCCAGGCGTAGGCGAGCGCGTCGTCGAACGCGTTGAGCCGCTCGGGGCGGTTGAGGGTGAGCCGGGCGAGGCCGTCCTCGACGGAATAGAGCAGCGGGTCGCTCATCGCGGCGCCATCCGGATCGCCCCGTCGAGACGGATCGTCTCGCCGTTGAGGTAGCCGTTGCGCACGATCTCGGCGACGAGCGACGCGTACTCCGCGGGCTTGCCGAGGCGCTGCGGATAGGGCACTTGCTGACCGAGGGAGTCCTGCGCGGGCTGCGGGAGACCCGCGAGCATCGGCGTCTCCATGATGCCGGGAGCGATCGTCGTCACCCGGATGGCGTAGCGAGCGAGCTCGCGCGAGATCGGCAGGGTCATGGCGTGCACGCCGCCCTTCGACGCCGAGTACGCGGGCTGGCCGATCTGGCCGTCGAACGCCGCGACGCTCGCGGTGTTGACGATCACGCCGCGGTCGCCCGAGGCGGTCGGCTCGCTCACCGCGATCGCGGCCGAGGCCTGCGCGATGACGTTGTAGGTGCCGATGAGGTTCACGCGGACGATGCGCTCGAACGCCGCCAGCGGGCTCGGCGTGCCGTCGCGCTCGAGCACCTTCGCGGGCGGGGCGATGCCCGCGCAGTTGACGACGACCCGCAGCGGACCGGCCGCGACGGCGAGCTGCACGGCGGCCGCGACCGCTTCCGGGTCGGTGACGTCGGCGGGGGCGAACGACCCGCCGAGCTCCGCGGCGCGCTCCGCACCGGGAGACGACGGCAGGTCGACGATGGTGACGGTGGCGCCGAGCTCGGTCAGGCGCTGCGCGGTGGCGAAGCCCAGTCCGCTCGCGCCGCCGGTGACGAGCGCGCTCGCTCCGGTGATGTCCATGTGTTCTCCTTCGAACCGCCTGGGCGAGGGCCCGCGGCATCCGTCGTCAGCCTAGTCGCGGAATCGAGTCTCGACCAGCGTGGGACTCAGTATCACGCTGGATGCCGCGGCAACGACGAGGGCGCGGGCGGCCGAAGCCGCCCGCGCCCCGCGGTGACGTGTGCGCTCAGCGCACGTCGGCGTCGACCCAGTCCATCGACTTGGTGACGGCCTTCTTCCACAGACGCAGCTGACGGTCGCGTTCGTCGGCGTCGAGCTTCGGCTCCCAGCGTCGGTCCTCCTGCCAGTTGGCACGCAGGTCGTCGAGGTTCGACCAGAAGCCGACCGCGAGACCGGCCGCGTAGGCGGCACCGAGCGCGGTGGTCTCGGCCACGACCGGGCGCACCACCGGCACACCGAGGATGTCGGCCTGGAACTGCATGAGCGTGTTGTTCGCGATCATGCCGCCGTCGACCTTCAGCTCGGTCAGGTCCACACCGGAGTCGGCGTTGACCGCGTCGAGCACCTCGCGGGTCTGGAAGGCCGTGGCCTCCAGCGCCGCGCGGGCGATGTGACCCTTGTTGACATAGCGGGTCAGACCCACCAGCGCACCGCGGGCGTCCGGACGCCAGTACGGCGCGAACAGACCCGAGAACGCCGGCACGAAGTAGACGCCGCCGTTGTCCTCGACCGACTTCGCCAGCTCCTCCACCTCGGGAGCGCTGGAGATGAGGCCCAGGTTGTCGCGCAGCCACTGGATGAGCGACCCGGTGACGGCGATCGATCCCTCGAGCGCGTAGTGCGCGGGCTGGTCGCCGAGCTTGTAGCCGAGGGTCGTGAGCAGGCCGTTCTTCGAGTGGACGATCTCCTCGCCCGTCTGGAAGATGAGGAAGTTGCCCGTGCCGTAGGTGTTCTTGCTCTCACCCGGATCGAACGCCGCCTGGCCGAAGGTCGCGGCCTGCTGGTCGCCGAGGATGCCCGAGACCGGGGTCTCGCGCAGCAGCGACGAGTCCTCGACCGTGCCGTACACCTCGGAGGACGAACGGATCTCCGGCAGCATCGACAGCGGCACGCCGAAGTCGGCGAGGATGTCCTCGCGCCACGACAGCGTCTTCAGGTCCATGAACAGCGTGCGGCTGGCGTTGGTGACGTCGGTCGCGTGCACGCCGCCGTCGGGGCCGCCGGTGATGTTCCAGAGCACCCAGGTGTCGGTCGTGCCGAAGAGGAGGTCGCCCGCCTCGGCGCGCTCGCGGGCACCTTCGACGTTGTCGAGGATCCACTTGATCTTCGTGCCCGAGAAGTAGGTCGCCAGCGGCAGGCCGACGATCTCCTTGTAGCGCTCGGTGTCGCCCTTTGCCAGCTCGTCGACGATCGACTGCGTGCGGGTGTCCTGCCACACGATCGCGTTGTAGACGGGCTCGCCGGTGTTCTTGTCCCACACGACGGCGGTCTCGCGCTGGTTGGTGATGCCGACGGCGGCGATGTCGTGACGGGTCAGGTCGGCCTTCGCGAGCGCGATGCCGATGACCTCCTGCACGTTCTGCCAGATCTCGACGGGGTTGTGCTCGACCCATCCCGCCTTGGGGAAGATCTGCTCGTGCTCCTTCTGACCGGTGGCGATGATGCTGCCGGCCTTGTCGAAGATGATCGCGCGCGAGGAGGTGGTCCCCTGGTCGATCGCGATGACGTAGGTGCTCATAGTGGTGTGACTTCCTTGTCTGTGTCGAAGGATGGGATCGATCAGTGGCCGAGGTGCAGGAGCACGGGGGCCGCGAAGGCGGCGATGGCACCACCGATGAGCGGTCCGACGACCGGGACCCACGAGTAGGCCCAGTCGCTCGAGCCCTTGCCCTTGATCGGCAGCAGCGCGTGCGCGATGCGGGGGCCGAGGTCACGGGCGGGGTTGATGGCGTATCCGGTCGGGCCGCCGAGCGAGGCGCCGATGCCGACCACGAGGAGGGCGACCGGAACGGCCGTCAGCGGGCCGAGGCCACCGGGGACACCGATCTGGATGTCGCCGTAGTCGGCGAAGGCGAAGATCACGAAGACCAGCACGAAGGTGGCGATGATCTCGGTGACCAGGTTCCAGAAGTACGAGCGGATCGCGGGGCCGGTCGAGAAGACTCCGAGCTTCGCCGCCGGGTCGGGCTCGGCATCGAAGTGGTCGCGGTAGGCGAGCCAGGTGAGCACCGCACCGATGAACGCACCGAGGAACTGGCCGCCGACGGCGGTGCCGAACTCTGCACCGTCGATCTTGCCGGCGATGAGCAGACCGAACGAGACGGCCGGGTTCAGCTGCGCACCGGAGTACGCCGAGGCGAGCACACCCGCGAACACCGCGAGGCCCCAGCCCCAGTTGATCATGAGCGTGCCGCCACCGAAGCCCTTGTTCTTCGCCAGGATGACGTTGGCGACGACACCGCAACCGAGCAGGATGAGCATCCCCGTGCCCACCACCTCGGAGAGGAAGTACAACCCCAGGTTGACTGATGACATGTCGACGTTGACCTTTCGTTTTCTCCGGTACGACGCCTCTGCCTCGACGGCGCCGGCCCGGCTCTATGAGTGACCTGAGTGATGTGTCCGCCGGTGTCAGGTCGCACCGGAGCTGGTGTCAGGCGGCGTGGAAGGCGACGCCTGATCGGGTGACGTCGATGCGGTGGGCCTCGGAGAGCGTGCGCACGGTCTCGGCGACCTGCGACTGCACCTCCTCGTCGCTCCAGTGCATCGACTCCTGGATGCTGCGGCCGATCTCGTCGAGCGCGGCGAGGGTGAGACCCCCGACGAACGCGATCGAGGTGCGGCGCAGCAGCAGATCGAGAAGGCTGACCACGTCTTCGGATGCCGCGAGGTGCGCGAGCTCGGAAGCGGTGTAGCCGGGAACCTGACCCAGGTCGGCCTCGCCGACCGGAAGTGCAGCGAGCAGCGGCGCGGCCTTGGTGCCGTAGCGCTCGAGCATGCGGTCGACGAAGGCCGCGTCGTGCCCTGCCGCGTGGTCGATGATCCACGAGCGACGCTCTCCGTCGGAGCGGGGATAGCCCTTGCCGCCGCCGATCTGCAGGGTGGCGGTGGAGGCGGTGCGCGTGACGCCGAGGATGGTGGTGACATCCGTGCTCACGTGCTCGGAGAGCGCACGGAAGGTCGTCCACTTGCCGCCGACGAGGCTGAGCACCGGGGTGCCGCCCAGGGCGCCCTTCTCGATGCGGTAGTCACGGGAGACGAAGCCGGGGGCGAGGTCGTCGTGACGCGGGAGCGGGCGGATGCCGGAGAACGTGTAGACGATCTGCGAGCGGTCGACCGCGATGCCGGGGAAGACGTGACCGACGAGGTCGAAGAAGTAGTCCACCTCGTCGTCGGTGCACACCACGGGCTTGCTCGGGTCTGCGTTGATGTCGGTGGTGCCGACCATCACGCGATCCTTGAGCGGGTAGATCAGCACGATGCGGCCGTCGGAGTGCTCGAAGAAGATCTCGTTGCCCCGCGTGGCCGCGAGCAGCTCGGGGTTGTCGAGCACGATGTGCGAGCCCTTCGTCCCTCCCATGAAGCGGGTCGGGGTGCCGAGGGCGTCGTTGGTGAGGTCGGTCCAGGGGCCGCTCGTGTTGACGATGACCTTGGCGGTGAAGGAGAAGCGCTCGCCCGAGACGGTGTCGCGCAGCACGACCGACGAGCCGTCGGAGGCGGCGGCTTCGAGATAGTTCGCCGCCCGTGCACGGTCGCCGCCGACCTCACGGCCGTCCTGCAGCACGTCGTACGCCAGACGCTCGGGGTCGTGCATCGAGGCGTCGTAGTAGGTCGCGGTGTAGGCGACGTCGGGGTTCATGTCGGGGAACTCGCGCAGCGACGACGCGCGGCGGGCGAAGCGGTGACGTGGAACCGTCCCGCCGTCGCGGGAGAAGGTGTCGTAGATCATGAGCCCGACCTTGATCAGCAGGGCGCCGCGCTCGCTGGGCTTGCCGGTGCCGTGCGTGACGAGCAGACGGAAGGGGGCGGAGAGGATGCCCGCGAAGGTGCGGAAGATCGGGATGGTGGTCTGCAGCGGCCGCACGTAGTGGGGAGCGGTCTTCAGCAGGCGGTTGCGCTCGGTGACGGCCTCCTTCACGAGGCGGAACTCGCCGTTCTCGAGGTAACGCACGCCACCGTGCACCATGTGGCTCGAGGCGGACGAGGCACCCGAGACGAAGTCGCCACGCTCGACGAGCGCGACATCCACGCCCTGCAGGGCCAGGTCGCGGAACGTGGCGAGACCGTTGATCCCGCCACCGATGATGAGCACGTCTGCCGTCGGGCGCTCGCGAAGGGCGGCGACGGACGAACGTAGGGGGGTCGGCTCTGACACGCTCACGGTGAAACTCCTCATTGACAGACACCCTCAGAGTGGACCCGTTCGCACGTTCGTGCAACCAAAGTGCAAGAATGTGCATCCCGGGGAATCGACTGCACATTCGTGCGAAGAGGATGGTCGCAATGTCAGAGGATGCGAACGCCACGCGCTCGCGCGACGCCCTGCGGGCCGCACAGCTCTATTACCTGCAGGACCGCAACATGGACGCGATCGCGAACGAGATGAAGATCTCGCGCTCCTCCATCTCGCGCCTGCTCGCGTACGCGCGCGAGAGCGGACTCGTCGAGATCACCGTGCACTCCCCACAGGAGGCGGCGAGCCACCTGACCCAGCGGCTCGGCGAGCGCTATGGCGTCACCGTGCACGTCGTGCCCACCCGGCCACGGGTGACCGAGGCCGAGCGGCTCGAACGCACCGCGATGTCGGCGGCGCGGATCCTCGCGATGATGGCCGACTCGAATATGGTCATCGGCGCCGCCTGGGGCGCCACCCTCTCAGCCATCGCCCGCAACCTGCCGCGCAAGGCGCTGCACAACAGCCACGTCGTGCAGATGAACGGGGCGGCGAACGTCGAGACATCCGGCATCGGCTACGCCGGGGAGATCCTGGACCGCTTCGGGCGCGCGTTCGATGCGCGGGTGCACTACTTCCCCGTTCCCGCCCTCTTCGACGACCCCATGACCAAGCAGGCGATGTGGCGGGAGCGCTCGGTGCGCTCCGTGCTCGACGTGCAGGCGCGGGTCGGGCTGTTCGTGTTCGGCCTCGGCTCCCCCAAGGCCGACGTCCCCTCCCACGTCTACGCCGGCGGCTACTTCACCGCCGACGACATGCACACCCTCGCGCGCTACGACGTGGTGGGCGACTGCGCGACGGTGTTCTACCGCGGCGACGGCACCCCCGACGGCATCCCTCTGAACGGTCGCTCGAGCGGCCCCGACTTCGAAGCCGTCAAGCGCATCCCGCATCGCCTGTGCGTCGTGTCGAGCGAGTCGAAGCTCGATGCACTGCGCGGCGCACTGCGCGCCGGGATCATCACCGATCTCGTCGTGGAGGAGACCGTCGCGCGGCGGCTCTCGGCGACCGTCGACGCCCCCTGACGGCTCAGAGGGTCAGCACGAACCGCCACGATCCGGTGGCGAGGGCGATGCCGACGGATACCGCGGCCACCGCGAGCCCCAGCAGCACCAGCACCGCGTCGCCCGCCGTCAGCCGCGACGTGCGCGCCCACGTGCGGGTGACGGGCGCGTCGAAGCCGCGCGCCTCCATCGCGGTCGCGAGATCGGAACCCCGCCGGATCGCCAGCACGAACACCGCGAAGGCCTGACCGAGGAAGCGGCGCACCCGCCCGTTGTCGGCGATCCCTCTCGCGCGACGTGCACGGGCGAGCTCGTTCCAGTCGTCGATGAGCAGGCCCACGAGCCGCATGCCCGCGAGCGCGCCGATGACGAACCGGGCCGGAAGATTCGCGAGCTTGGCGAGCGCGTCGGCGAGATCGGTGGGGTCGGTGGTCGCGAACAGCACGACACTCGGCACCGCGATCGCGAGCACGCGCAGTGCGATGGCGGCCGCCAGCAGCAGCGACCCGTCGGAGACGTGCACGAGTCCCCACTGCAGGTAGGTCTCGCCGCCGGCGCGACCGTACAGCACCGTGGCGGCCGCGGCGATCAGGGCCGACACCACGATCGGCCACAGCCGCAGCCACAGGCCGCGCGCCGACAGCCGGGCGAACGGCAGCAGCACGAGCACGGCGGCGAGCGCCACCGCGGCCGACACCGGATCGATCGACAGCAGCAGCGGCACCCCGACGACGGTCGCGGCGACGAGCTTCGCGAGGGCGTTGCGACGGCCGAGCACCCCGGTGCGCTCGTCGAGGGTGGCGAGGCTCATCCGACACCTCCGGGGGCGGATGCCGCGGCCCCGAGCGCCACCACATCGTCGGCGAGCTGCGCGACGAGGGCCTCGTCGTGGGTGACGGTGACGATCGCGGTGCCCGCGGCACGCAGGTCGCCGAGCAGCCGCACGAGCTGCTCCCAGGTGCGGGCGTCCTGCCCGAAGGTCGGCTCGTCGAGGACGAGCACGCGGGGGCGGGTCGCGAGGGCGGCGGCGACCGTGAGCCGCCGCTTCTCGCCACCGGAGAGGGTGAACGGGTTCACGGCGGCGAGACGCGACATCCCCATCTCCTCCAGCAGCGGGTCCACGCGGGCGGCGACCTCTGCCGGGGGCAGCCGCAGGGCGCGCGGGCCGATCTGGAGCTCACCGCGCACGGTGCGGGCGGCGAGCTGGTGGTCGGGGCTCTGGAAGACGGTGCCGATGCGGGTGAGCAGCTCCCGCGAGCGCCAACGCAGCGGATCGGGGCCGATCGTCGCCCGGCCCGCGGCGCGCAGCTCGTCGGAGGCCACCACGGCACCGGCCGCGGGGGCGAGCAGCCCCGCGACGGTCAGCGCCAGCGTCGACTTGCCGACGCCGTTCGGGCCCGTCACGGCCAGCACGCGTCCGGCCCGGGCGGCGAGCGCGATGCCCGACGCCGCCACGACCGCCTCGCGCGCCCCGAACGGGCGCCGACCCACGGCGAGGCCGTGCGTCGACAGCAGCGCGGGGGACGCGGCATCCGCCGCCGCGGTCAGCGCCGGATGGGGATGCCGCCCGGGAACCCACACCCCGGCCTCGGCGAGCACGTCGCCATGGGTGCGGAACACCGTGTCGGGCGCGCCGTCGGCGAGCACGCCACCGCCGGCCGCCAGCACGACGACCCGGTCGACGTGCGCCGCCCACACGTCGACGCGATGCTCGACGACGACCAGGGTCGCCCCCGTCGCGGCGACCGCGGCGATCACCGCGTCGCGCACCTCGACGACGCCGGCGGGATCGAGGTTCGCGGTCGGCTCGTCGAGGAGCAGCAACCCCGGGCGCATCGCGAGCGCCCCCGCCAGCGCGAGACGCTGCTTCTGGCCACCCGAGAGAGCGGATGTCGCGTGCTCGAGCCCCACGCGCAGCCCGACCGCGTCGAGCGCGTCGCCGACGCGCGGCCAGATCTCGTCGGCAGCGACCCCCAGGTTCTCGCAGCCGAACGCGACGTCGTCGCCCACCCGGGCGAGCACGACCTGACTGTCGGGGTCCTGCAGCACGAGACCGGCGACGCCGCGGGCGCGTGATGCCGGCCGGTCGCCGACGGTCAGTTCGCCGCGCTCCTCGCCGTCCTCGTCGCCGCCGAGGACACCCGCGAGGCCGCGCAGCAGCGTGCTCTTGCCGGCGCCGCTCGCGCCCAGCAGCAGCACCCGTTCGCCGGGGGCGATGTCGAGGTCGAGCCCGTCGACGGCGAACCGTCCGCGTCCGGAGTGGCGCCAGCCCCACCCCCGGGCGCGGACGGCCGCAGCGCTCACGCGTCGGAGGCGGTGCCGCGCACCTCGCGTCCGGCGGCGAACCGGTCGAGGGCACCGGTCGCGGCGAGGCCGCGCACGATCAGCCACGACACGAGTCCGGCGAGCACGATGCCCGAGATCACCGCCGAGACGGCGTAGATCGTTCGGGGGCCCAGGTCGTAGGCGGCGACCGACGAGAACGTCGTGTCCATGAACGCGACCGCGACTCCCGCGAGCGCGCCGGAGAAGAGGGCGACCGGCAGGTTCCAGCGGCGGTAGCGCACGATCGCGAACGCGAGCTCCGCTCCGATGCCCTGCACGATGCCCCAGATCAGGACGGTGTAGCCCCACTGGGTGCCGACCGCCATCGAGACGACGGCGGCGACGACCTCGGCATAGAGCGCGGCGCCGGGCTTGCGGATCACGAGACCGCCCAGCACGCCGGCGAACAGCCAGCCGCCGGCGAGAAGTCCCTCGAGACCCGGCAGGAACGCCAGTGCGGTGCTCAGCGGGGTCCACGCCTGTCCCCAGGCCCAGAAGACGACGCCCGCCGCGACGCCGATGACGCTGGCCACGACGATGTCGACGACCCGCCAACGCAGACGCACACCGGTGGCGGATGCAATGGTGGAATGCACGAAATACTCCCTTCCTGCGCTGGCATGACCCAGATCAGGTTCGACGGTCGAAGCGCGATCCGCTTCCTCTCAGCCCGGCACACCGGACTCCCGTGGTTGACATCGCGAGTATAGCCACGCGGACGCGCTATTTTCGTGGGATGACCTCGACTCCGCCGCCCGGTTCTCGGCGCGCTCGACGCCAGCAGGGCTCCACCGGCGAGATCGAGGTCGCGACCGCCGAGACCGGCGACATCCCGATCCTTCTCGACGGGCCGCTCGCCCCCGAGGCCACCGCGCTGCCCACCGTCCCGCGCGACGGGCTCGCCGTTCCCAGCATCGTGCCGGTCATCGTCGAGGAACCGCACATCGAGGCGCTCACCTGGGTCTCGCCGGCGCAGGTGGCTGCACGTACCCGCGGGCGAGAGCTCACCATCGGCTCCGCGCCGGTCACCGAGGCGCCCGTGGGTGACGTCGACCTCATCGCGGCACCCCGGCGACGCCGCCGCCGGCCGAAGATCGCCGTCATCGCGCCGATCGTGACGGCCGTGGCCGCCGTGGCGGCGTATGTGATCGCCGCGCTCGTCTGGCCCCTCAGCGCGATCCCCCCGACCGTCACTCCGGCGACGCTCACGGGGGCGGCGGCCCCGGCCGCGGCGGTCCCGTGGCCCGCGGTCGGCGCCGGAGCGGTGGGCGTGCAGGGCATCGGCTCCGGGCTCGCGTCGACCTCGACCCCGCAGGAGATCGCGAGCATCTCGAAGGTCGTCACCTCGCTCATGATCCTGGAGAAGAGCCCGGTCTCCAGCTCCGACCAGGGCCCCTCCTACACGTTCACGTCAGCCGACCGCCGCACGTATCAGTCGTACCTCGCGAGCGGCGAGTCGGCGCTCGCGGTGCCGGTGGGGAGCTCTCTCACCCAGTACCAGCTCCTGCAGGGCATCCTCATCGGGTCGGCCGGCAACTACGTCGCCAAGCTCGCCTCGCAGTACTGGCCGTCGAACGACGCGTTCGCGACCGCCGCCACGGCGTTCCTCACCGCGCACAGCATCTCCGGCATCACGCTGAAGGAGCCCACCGGCATCAACCCGGCGAACACGGCGACCCCGAGCGCGCTGATCCAGCTCGGCGAGCTGGCGATGGCCAACCCGACCATCGCGGACATCGTGCGCCAGACGTCGGTCACGCTGCCGGGCGCCGGCGTGGTCGAGAACACGAACGACCTCCTCGCCGACGCCGGGGTGGTGGGTATCAAGACCGGCTCGTTGAGCGCGTACAGCCTGCTGGTCGCGAAGGACGTCACGATCGACGGGGTGACGGTGCGCCTGTACGCCGCGGCCCTCGAGCAGACCTCCCACGCGAATCGGGATGCCGCGGCCCGCGCCCTGCTCACAGAGCTCCAGGCCGACGTGGTCGCCTCCCCCGCGCTGACGTCCGGCACGACCGTCGCAACGGTCACCACCGTGTGGGGCGCCACGACCTCGCTCGTCACGTCCGGCGATCTGGCGGTGCTCGGCTGGAACGGCTCGATCCCGTCGGTCGCGGCGCAGTTCGACCTCGGTGCGGCGCGCGATGCCGGTGACACCGTGGGAACGGTGACGGCGAACGGACCGCTGAACACCTCGACGGCGAAAGTCACGCTCAGCGCGCCCCTCGTCGACCCGTCGCCCTGGTGGCGACTCACGCACCCCCTGCAGCTGCTCGGCGCCCGCTGAGCCGGCGCGCCGTCAGACGAACTCGACGCGCTGCTGCAGGCGCGAGCGCACGTCGAACACCTCGGTGCCGCCGATCGGACGGGCACCGGTCACCCCCCGGCGCAGCACCGTCGCGAGCGCGCTGCGGGTCGTGACCACCACGAGCAGTCCGCGCACCTTGCCGAGCTCGGTGATCGCCTGCGCGACCTGATCGTCGGGGACGACCACGATCGCGCCGGTGAAGCGCACCCCCGCCTGCCGCGCGACCGTGCGGATGCGGCCTATCAGCTCGGTGATGGGAGCACCCGCGATGTGCGCCCCGACGATCTCCCCGCGCCGCAGCCCGATCGGGTCGCCGAAGTCCTCGGAGAGCAGCCCATACAGCCCGCTCGGACCCAGCACGATGTGGTCGAGCTTCGCGTCGGGGTCGACGCCGCGCTTGTCGGCGGCCACGTCGTGCCACACGGTGTAGCCCATGCCGAGGTCGGCGACGATGCGTGCGGTGGCCTCCTCGGCGAGCGCGTCGGCCAGCAGGTGCCGGATGTCGCGGGGCGCCGCCCGCACGAGGTCGGCGGCGTAGGGGTCGGCGATCTCCGCCCCGCGCCCGACCCACTCCCGGATGAGCGTGAGGTACCGCTCCCGTCGCCACCCGCCCGGCTGGCCGAACGCTCGGGCGCGGGGACGCGTGTCGGGGCGCGTCTGCGTGGAACGCGAAGCGGTGGCATCCGTCTCATCGTCGGAGGAGAACGAGCGGCCGCGGTCGAAGACGGCGCGCGCCTCGGGGGTGCCGATCAGCTCCCAGGCGCGCTGCACCCGGATGAACACGGCGGCGTCGCCGCCGGTGTCGGGATGGGTCTCGCGCATCCGGGCGCGGTAGGCGCGCCGCAGCTCGTCGTCGGTGGCGGATGCCGCAACGCCGAGCACCTCGTAGGGGGACGCCCCCAGGGGGCCGGCGAAGGGATCGGTCATCGGCGCTCCGTCCGGCGGGCGTAGGCGGCCGCCGCGCGGGACGACAGGGCGAGCAGGACGAGGATGTCGAGGGCGAGCGTCGTGAGCGAGCCGTCGAGGGTCAGCTGCTGTCCCTGGGCCCACCACGACACGAACGCGGACACGATGGAGATCGTTGAGACGATGAGCACGAGCACCCGCGCCCAGTTGCGCCCGAGATAGATGAACAGGGCGAGCACGAGGTCGACGACGACGAAGAAGCCGCCGCTGACGAGAGCGACCGTCAGAAGCACGCCGCTCTCGGCGGCGAGGCTGCCCGCATCCGACGCGCCTTCGAGGGTGGCGAGCACCTCGGGCCAGTCGAGCACGAGCGACGCGAGCACCACGATGCCGCCGATGGCGCGCAGCAGCACGAGCAGGGCGCCGGCGACCGTCGCGCCGGGCCGCGGCATCCCGGGGTCGTACGGCGTCGGCTGCGCGAGGCGGGCGGGGGCCTCGAAGGCGGCGCGCTTGTGGGGCGTCTCGCTCATGCCGCCACTCGCGTGACGTCGATGATCGGCAGGTTCCCGTCGGTGCGGATGGTGTCGCCGCCGCCGTTGCGTGAGTGGTAGCCCGTCGAGAAGTCGGCGAGCACATCGACGCGGATCTCGGGATGCGACCGGGTGAGGGTGGCGACGATGTGATCGCGTTCGATGTCGGTGTCGGCGTCGATCCGGTGGGTGATCTGCAGTGTGAACAGCGAGAGCCCGACGGAGGTGTCGAAGGTGCCCGCGGCGAGCCAGTCGACCCGCGCACCGCCGGGCAGCAGCCAGCCGTCGGGGCAGCGCCAGAACCGCACGTGGTGACGCTGGGCGGGGTTGCCGTCGACCTCCTGCTGGTAGGCGAAGTCCTGCTGGCGACCGAAGAGGAACAGGGGACTGACCGGCGCCTCACCGTAGCTGCGTCGCTTGAGGGTCGACGCGACGATGCGCCACGAGGAGCGAAGCGTCACCGGGTCGGCCTTCGTCCACCCGGCCGCGGTCAGCGCTCGTTCGATCGCGTCGCCGTCCCCGCGCAGCGCGAGGTTGACCGGGTCTCCGAGCAGGCCGTCGCTCGTGCGGGTGCGTCCGATGAAGTAGTCGGGCACGTAGATCGTGGTGAGGATGCGGTGCAGCCGCGGCAGCACGAGGTAGGCCAGCAGCGCCCAGAACACGATGCCGCCGGCGATGCCCCACCAGCCGAGTCGCAGCGACTCCTCGGCGCTCAGCACGGCGAGCCACACGGCCGCGACCCCCGCGAAGACGAAGAAGAACCAGTCGAACGCGATGCCGATCGAGTAGGCGCGACGGTGCGGGCGCGTACTCATGACCAGAGCGGCACGGCCGGTTCGTACGAGAATGCGGCGGCGATCGTGTCGGGCGTGACGCCGTCGTGGGTGGCGGGGTTCCAGTGCGGATCGCGGTCCTTGTCGACCAGCTGGGCACGGATGCCCTCGACCATGTCGGGCTGGGTGTGTGCGAACCAGAGCACGAGGCGGTACTCCTGCTCGAGCACGGCGCGCAGCGTCGGCAGCTCCCGCGCCCGGCGCACCGCCTCGAGCGTGACGGCGAGAGCAGTGGGCGCCGCGTGGGTGAGCCGGTCGGCGAGGGCGGATGCCTCGGGCTCTCCGACGGCGCGCAGCTTCGCGATGATGCCGGGCACCGTGTCGGCGTCGAAGGTCGCGTCGATCCAGGGCTGCTTCGCGGCGAGCTCGGATGCCTCGGGCGTCTCGTCGAACAGCAGCACGAGCTCGGCGGGTCCGGAGGGGTCTGCCCGCGTGACGAGGGCGTCGCGGATCGCGTCGAGGTGCGCGGAGGGGACGAAGTGGTCGGCGAAGCCCGCGTGGATCGCATCGGAGGCGCTCATCGTGTCGCCGGTGAGGGCGAGGTATTCGCCGAGCCGGCCGGGTGCGCGGGACAGCAGGTAGCTGCCGCCGACGTCGGGGGTGAATCCGATGCGGGTCTCGGGCATCGCGAGCCGGGATCGCTCGGTGACGATGCGCACGGCGGCGTGGCCGGCGAGACCGATGCCGCCGCCCATGGTGATGCCGTCGGCGAAGGCGACGATGGGGGCGGGGTATTCGTCGATCGCGGCGTTGAGGGCGTACTCCTCCCGGAAGAACACCCCCACCTCGTCGGCCCTGCCCGCGACGATCGAGGCGTAGAGGGCGCGAACGTCGCCGCCCGCGCAGAGGCCGCGATCACCGGCGCCGTCGAGCAGCACGGTGTCGATGTCGGCGTCACCCCGCCAGGCGTCGAGCGCCGCCCGGAGGGCACGGATCATGGGCACGTCGAGCGCGTTGATCGCCGCAGGGCGGTCGAGGGTGAGGCGGCCGAGCGAGTGCTCGGTGCGCACCACGACGCCGGCATCGGTGGGGTGCACGTCGGTCACGGGGCAACGTTACCGCCCGATGACGGCGCAAATCCCGGGTCGATCGGCGGTTGTCCGCCAAGATGGAACCACCACGGACCGAGGAGGAGCCGATGCCGGACGGCCAGGTGCTCGAATTCACCGACCTGCGCAAGAGCTTCGGCCGCGTCGATGCGGTCGCGGGCCTGACCGCGCGCGTCGAGCCCGGCGTGGTGACCGGCTTCCTCGGCCCGAACGGGGCGGGCAAGACCACGACGCTGCGCATGCTGCTCGGTCTGGTGCGCCCGACATCGGGCACCGCCCGCATCGGCGGACGCCTCTACGGTGAGCTGACCGATCCGCTGCGCAGCGTCGGCGCGGTGCTCGAGGCATCCTCCTTCCACCCGGGTCGCTCGGGCGCGAACCATCTGAAGGTCTACGCCCAGGCGGCGGGAATCCCCACCTCCCGCGTCGACGAGGTGCTGGCGCTCGTCGGCATGTCGGATGCGGCGGGCCGCAGGGTCGGCGGGTACTCGCTCGGCATGCGGCAGCGCCTCGGTCTCGCCTACGCCCTGCTGGGAGACCCCGGAGTGCTGATCCTCGATGAGCCGACGAACGGCCTCGACCCCGAGGGCATCAAGTGGATGCGCACGCTGCTGCAGCATCTGGCCCGCGAGGGTCGTACGGTG
Organism: Microbacterium ginsengisoli; assembly: GCF_000956535.1. GTDB lineage: Bacteria > Actinomycetota > Actinomycetes > Actinomycetales > Microbacteriaceae > Microbacterium > Microbacterium ginsengisoli. Next base: position 21,816 of record NZ_JYIY01000073.1, read on the forward strand.
CTCATGTCATCGCACCTGCTCTCCGAGGTGCAGCAGACAGCCGACGCCCTGCTCATCGTCGCCAAGGGGCGACTGGTCTACCAGGGTGCCATCGAGGACATCGTCGGCCCCGACGAGGTGTCGACGGTGGTGGATGCCCCCGACCGCGCCGCCCTCGCGGCAGCCCTCACCGCGGGCGGCTTCACCTACGACCTCCTGCGCACGGGCTTCACGGTTCTCCACGCCGATGCCGTCGAGGTCGGCGCAGCCGCCGCGGCGGCCGGTGTCGCCCTGTCGTCGCTCGTGCGCCGCGGGCCGAACATCGAAGAGGCGTTCCTCGAGCTGGTCTCCGGCGACCGCGTGCATGCGTCCGCCGCCGGCATCCTCGCCCCCGCGGCGGACGCCGCCGCACCCGATGAGCCGGCCACCACCGCGTCGGCCGCACCCGATGTGACATCCGCGGCAGGTGTGCCCGACGGCTCGAGCACGACGGAGCTCGAGGGCGCGACAGAGGGCGCGGACGAGGTCGAGGGTCCGGCAGAGGTCGTCGACCTCGCCGACGTCCCGGTCGCCAACGCAGGGAGCGATGCGGCCGAGGAGCACCCGGATGACGCCGAGCCCGCCGCATCCGATACCGACCGCCACGACGAAAGCGAGCAGCGATGAGCCTCGCCCGTGCCACCCGATCCGAGCTGACGAAGCTCTACTCCACCGCGATCTGGTGGATCCTCGCGATCGTGCTCGTCGTCTACGTCGGGTTCGTGTCCACGTTCCTCGGATTCGTCCTGTCCTCATCGAGCACGGGCAGTGCGCTCAGCGAGTCGAGCAGTGAGGTTCCGGCGACGCTGTACAGCCTGGCCTCGTCGATCGGCTACGTCTTCCCGCTGCTGATCGGCACGCTCATCGTCACCGGCGAGTTCCGCCACAAGACGCTCACGCCGACGTTCCTGGCGACCCCCGCGCGCGGCACTGTGCTGTGGGCGAAGCTGCTGGCCTCGACGACCCTCGGACTGCTCTACGGCGTGCTCGCGCTTCTCGTGACCGTCGGACCGATCGCGGGTCTGCTCGCCGCCCACGGTCTGCCTACCGGTCTCGGCTCGTCCGACACCTGGGCGCTCGTCGGACGCATCCTGCTCGTGTTCGTGCTGTGGACCTGGGTGGGCCTGGGCCTCGGCACCCTCATCCGCAACCAGGTCGCCGCGATCGTCGTCGTGCTCGCGTTCACCCAGTTCATCGAGCCGCTGCTGCGCCTCGGCACGATGTTCGTCTCGTGGCTGCAGGATGTCGGGCGCTTCCTGCCCGGCGCGGCAGCCGACCAGCTGGTGGGCTCGTCCGTGCTGACGCTCGGTCAGGGCGGAGCGTCTCCCGACCCGCTCACCTGGTACGCGGCGGCCATCGTGCTGGCCGCCTACGCATTCGCGCTGCTCCTGCTCGGCCACATCTTCAGCTGGCGACGCGACGTCGCCTGAGCGGGCGCGTCAGCCGGCGTCGGGCGCGAGCTCGGCGACATCCGTCGGCTCGTCGCCGCCGTCGAGCCGCAGGGCGCGCAGCAGTGCCACGCCGTGCCGCGTAGTGAGGATGATGCGCGAGAACTCCGCCGACTCGTCGAGGTCGATGACCACACCGGGGCGCTTCGCCCGGATGACGGCGAAGTCGTCACCGACGCCGGTGCGCCACGTTCCCGCGGCGGTGACGCCCGGCACGTAGGTCGAGCGCCCGCGGGTGCCCCGCAGCCACGTCCACGGGTCGTCGGTGAGCTGAGCCCGGGTGATCGACGAGCGTTCGACGACGATATTCCGCTTGCGGAATGCCGTGAGCCGCTCGGCGCCCGACAGCACGATCTCGAGCTGAGCCGAGTCGAGCAGCAGGGTCACCATGCGCCTAGTCTGCCAGGGCGTCGCAGCGGTCGCGGCGGCGTTTGCTTACATCCCGGCAACGATCCGACAACCCCGACGCCTTCTGCGGGTGGAAGACTGAACCGGTGAGTCTGGCCGATCATCCGGCGCCGGCGTCCGCCGTGCGCATCCCCGAGGCGATCGCCGCCGCCCGCGCGGGCCGCGACCTCGACGTCGCCGACGCCGAAGCGCTGCTGGGTGCCGTCGGCGACGATCTCGAGGCGCTGCTGGCCGCGGCATCCGCTCTGCGCGACGAGGGGCTCACCGCAGCCGGCCGCCCGGGCGTCATCACCTACTCGCGCAAGGTGTTCATCCCGCTCACGACCCTCTGCCGCGACCGCTGTCACTACTGCATCTTCGTCGACACCCCCTCACAGCTGCGACTGCTGCGCAAGCCCGTCTACATGACGCCCGAGCAGGTGCTCACCGTCGCCCGCCAGGGCGCGGCCCTCGGATGCAAAGAGGCCCTGCTCACCCTCGGCGACCGCCCCGAGGACCGCTGGCCCGAGGCGCGCGCCTGGCTCGACGAGCACGGCTACACCTCGACGCTCGACTACGTCGCCGCGATGGCTCGGCTCATCACCGCCGAGACCGGGCTGCTCGCCCACGCGAACCCCGGCGTGATGTCGGCGGACGAGCTGCGGATGCTGCGCCCCACCGCCCCCTCGATGGGGATGATGCTCGAGACGACCTCGCGCCGGCTGTTCGAGGAGCCCGGGCAGGTGCACTACGGCTCGCCCGACAAGGACCCCGACGTGCGACTGGCGGTGATCGAGGACGCCGGCCGCGAGCGGGTGCCGTTCACGACGGGCATCCTCGTCGGCATCGGTGAGACCGTGCACGATCGGGCGGAGTCGCTCATCGCGCTCCGCGATGCGCACCGCCGCCACGGTCACGTGCAGGAGGTGATCGTGCAGAACTTCCGCGCGAAGCCGCGCACCGCGATGCGGGCCGCGCCCGACGCGTCCCTGCTCGAGTACGTCGCGGCGGTCGCGACCGCGCGCCTCGTGCTCGGGCCGCGCATGCGCGTGCAGGTGCCGCCGAACCTGTCGGACGAGACGGAGTTCGAGCTTCTCGTGCGCGCCGGCGCCGACGACTGGGGCGGGGTGTCGCCGCTCACCGCCGACCACGTCAACCCCGAGCGCCCCTGGCCGCACCTCGACGACCTCGCCCGTCGCACCGCCGAGCTCGGCTTCACCCTGCGCGAGCGGCTCACCGCGCACCCCGAGTTCGTGCGCGATCCCGACGGCTGGATCGACCCCGATCTCCGACCCGCGGTCGCGAGGCTCGCCGACCCCGACTCGGGGCTCGCCGGTGACGCGGCGCCCGCACTCCGCCGCGGCGGCGCCCCGGCGGCATCACGGCGCAGCGGCGGCGACCTCGCCCGACTCGCGGAGGCCGCGGCATCCGCCCCCGGAGACCTCGACGACGGCGACTGGGTGCGCCTGCTGACCGCGACCGGGTCCGGCCTCGACACCCTCACCGCGACCGCCGACGACGTGCGGCGCTATACGGTCGGCGAGACGGTCAGCATCGTCGTGAACCGCAATCTCACCTCCACCGGGTTCCGGGCGGTCGCGACCGGCGAGCCCGGCACGTTCACGCTCGACGACGTCGCGGCGATCACCACCGACGCGTGGGACCTCGGCGCGACGGAGATCTGCGTGCAGGGGCGGGTGGCGGCATCCGAAGATCCCCGCGCCTATCTCGACATCGCCCGCACCGTGCACGAGACGGCGCCCCGCCTGCACCTGCACGCCTACCGCCCGCAGGACGTCTGGGATCTCGCCGACCGCGGCGGGCTCGGTCTCGACGGTGCCCTGGCGGCACTCCGGGACGCGGGCGTGCGCAGCGTGCCCGGCACCGGCGTCAAGGTGCTGAGCGAGCGGGCGCGACGGGCGGCGTTCGACGGCGACCTCGAGATCGACCGGTGGGAGACGGGCATCCGCGCCGCGCACGCGCACGGCTTCCGCTCGACGTCGGTGCTGTTCTACGGCCACGTCGAGACCGCCAGCGAGCGCGTCGCGCATCTGCGTCGCCTGCGCGAGCTGCAGGCGGATGCCGCGGCCGCCGGCAGCGGCGGCGGCTTCACCGAGTTCGTGCCGATCCCGCTTCCCGCGCCGCTCGGCGGCGTGCCGCTCGTCGCCGGCCGCGCCCCGATCGACGAGCACCGCGCGATGGTCGCGGTCTCGCGCCTGCTGCTGACGGGCAGTATCCCCCACGTACAGGTGCCCTGGACGCGGCTCGGGACCGCGGCGACCGCCGTGCTGCTGCGCTCGGGCGGTGACGACCTCGGCGGCACTCTGCTGGATGGACGCGTGCGCCCCGATGCCGGCGTCGAGCAGGGGCTCGAGCTGCCGATCCCCGAGGCCGCGCGGCTCGCCGCGTCGCTGCTGCGACCGTTCCGGCAGCGAACGACCGACTACCGCGAGCCCGACGCCGAGCGGAAGGCGGCCCGGTGACGGCGACGCGGGTGCTCATCGTCGGCGCAGGCTTCTCGGGGCTCGCCGCCGCGTTCGCGCTGCGCGAGGAGGGGCATGACGTCACCGTCATCGAGCGGGCGGCGAGCGCCGGCGGTACGTGGCGGGACAACGTCTATCCCGGCATCGCGTGCGACGTGCCGTCGCGGCTCTACCAGCTGCGCTCGCACCTGAGCGGCGCGTGGACGCGCGAGTTCGCGCCGGGTGAGGAGATCCGCACCTACCTCGAGCGGGTCGCCGCCGAGCTCGGCGACGCCCTGCGCTACGACACCCCGATGACGGCCGCGACCTGGGACGCGGGCGCGTCGCTGTGGCGGGTCTCGACCGGCGGCGCCTCGCCGGCGCAGCTCGAGGCGGACGCCCTCGTGCTCGCGTGCGGCCGGCTGACCGAGCCGCGCATCCCCGAGATCGAGGGACTCGCGAGCTTCCCCGGGCCGATCTTCCACTCGGCCCGCTGGCGCGACGACGTCGACCTCACCAGAGCCCGCGTCGCGGTCATCGGCTCCGGCGCGAGCGCCGTGCAGCTCGCCCCCGAGATCGCGAGACGCGGCGCCCGGGTGACCCTCTTCCAGCGCACGCCCGCGTGGATCGTCCCGCGCGGCGGGCGCACCTACGACGCCGACGAGCGGGCGGCCCTCGATGCCGACCCCGACGCGGTGCAGGCCGCGTACGACGCGCTCTACCGCGAAGGGGAGGAACGCTTCGCGTCGCGGTCGGGGGATGCCGCGGCATCCGCGCGCGCCCACGCGACCGCCCTCGACCACCTCGCCGCGCAAGTGCCCGACGAGACGCTGCGGGCGGCGCTGACGCCGGCGTACGCGTTCGGCTGCACCCGTGTGCTGCTCTCGGACGACTTCTACCCGTCGATCGCGTCGGGTCTCGTCGACCTCGAGCCGTCGGCGCTCACCGAGGTCTCGGGCACGACGCTGACCGCCGCGAGCGGACGACGCATGGAGGCCGACGTCATCGTGCTGGCGACCGGATTCGCCGCCGCCGAGCAGCCCTATGCCGAGCTCGTCACCGGTGAGCACGGCACCCTTGCGGCTCACTGGGCGACCGGCATGACCTCGTTCGCCTCGACGGTGGTCACCGGCTTCCCGAACCTGTTCGTGCTCAACGGCCCGAACGCCTCGCTCGGGCACAACTCCTCGGTGCTCATGGCCGAGCAGCAGGCCCGGTACGCCGCCCGCGCCCTGCGCGAGCACCCTGCCGTGCGGCGGGTGCGCCCCGAGGCCGAGACCGCCTACACCGCCGCGATCGACGCCGCCGCCGCCGCGACGCCGTGGCTGACCGGCGGATGCCGCAACTGGTACGTCGATCCGCGGTCTGGCCGCCTGACGCTGCTGTGGCCGGCGCCCGTCGACGCGTTCCGGCGCGTGCTCGACGGCGCGACCGGCGCCGAGTTCGAGCCGCCGCACGAGCTCGTCGGCGCCGCCGGCGACGGTGCGGCATCCGTCATCGACTCGACCCCCGACTCCGACACGTCCACGATGGGAGCATCATGACCATTCCCCTGCGCCTCGGCTACAAGGCCTCCGCCGAGCAGTTCGGCCCCGGCCAGCTCGCCGACTTCGCCGTGCTCGCCGAAGAGGTCGGCTTCGACTCGGTGTTCATCAGCGACCACTTCCAGCCGTGGATGCACGAGGGCGGCCACGCACCGGCGGCGATCCCGTGGCTCGGCGCCGTGGGGGCCCGCACCTCGCGGGTGCTGCTGGGCACCTCCGTGCTCACCCCCACGTTCCGCTACCACCCGGCGGTCATCGCGCAGGCATTCGCGACGTTGGGGCTGCTGAACCCTGGCCGCATCGTGCTCGGCGTCGGCACCGGCGAGGCGCTCAACGAGGTGACCCTCGGCCTCGACTGGCCCGAGCCGCCCGAGCGCTTCCAGCGCCTCAAGGAGTCGATCACGCTCATCCGCGAGCTGTGGTCGGGCGAGCGCGTCACGTTCGACGGGCAGTTCTACTCGGTGACCGACGCCACCGTCTACGACCGTCCCGACGAGCTCGTGCCGATCTACATCGGCGCCGCCGGTCCCGCCGCCACGAAGCTCGCGGGCCGCATCGCCGACGGCTTCATCACCACGAGCGGCAAGGAACCGGCCCTCTACGTCGACACCCTGCTGCCCGCGCTCGAAGAGGGCATCACGAAGGCCGGCCGCAGCGACGACGACGTCGACACCCTCATCGAGGTGAAGGTGTCGCTCGCCGACGACCGCGAGACCGCGCTCGAGAAGACCCGCTTCTGGGCACCGCTCGCGCTCTCCCCCGAGGAGAAGCGCGACGTGCACGACCCGATCGAGATGCAGCGCCGCGCCGCCGAGCTGCCGATCGAACGGGCCGCCTCGCGGTTCATCGTGTCGACCGACCCCGACGAGCACGTCGAGCAGATCTCGCGCTACGTCGAGCTCGGCTTCCGTCACCTCGTGTTCCACGACCCGGGCGTCGACCAGGAGACCTTCCTGCGCACCTACGGCACCGAGATCCTGCCGCGCCTGCGCGCCCGTTTCGGAGCGTGACCGCCGCCCCGCCGCCGCTGTTCACCGTCGTCGTGCCCGTGAAGCCGACGTCGGTGGGCAAGTCGCGCCTGCGCGTCGCCGACCGCGCCGCCCTCGCCCGCGCGATCGCGCTCGACACGATCGCCGCGGCCGCCGCGGCGCGCCGGGTCGCCGAGGTGATCGTGGTGACCGACGACGCGGAGCTTCGCGCGTCGGCGGCGTCCGGCCGCGTGCGCGTGATCGACGAGGGCGAGGGACGGGGGTTGGATGCCGCGATCGCACGCGGCGTGGCGGCCGCCGCCACCGCCCACCGCGCGGCGCTCCTCGGCGACCTGCCGGCGCTGCGCTCAGGCGATCTCGACGCGGCGCTGGCGGCCGCGGCATCCGTCGACCGCGCCGTCGTCGCCGACGCGGAGGGCACCGGATCGACGCTCGTCACCGCGGGCGCGGGGGTGCCGTGGGCGAGTGCGTTCGGCGACGGCTCGTTCGCTCGCCATGTGGCCCTCGGGTGCGCGGTGCTGCCGGTGTCGGATGCCTCGACCCTCCGCCGCGACGTCGACACCGCCGCCCAGCTGGCTGTCGCCGCGACCCTCGGAGTCGGTCCCCGAACACACGCCGTCCTGGTGGCCGCCGGCTGAATCTCATGGCACGACGGCGACGTCGTGCACAAGATGCTTGGCGCCGGCCGACGACGCCCCTACTATGGGCCCACCGAGCACCTCCCGCAACGACGCATGGAGACTTCGATGACCGGACCCGTCATTCGCGCCACCATCCCCTACGCCCTGGGCGCCCTCGTGGTCGTCGCGATCATCGCGATGGTCGCCGCCAACCTCCTGTTCGACGGCACCAGCGCCGCGCGTGTCCTGACCTTCGTCGTCTGGAGCTTCCTCGCGTGCGTCGCCGTGGGCATCGCGTTCCGCGTCGCGACGGCACGGCACCGCAGCATGACGGCGCGGCCGGTGGCACGGCGCGACGACGCGACGCTCTGAGATCCCCGCGCCCATGACCTTCGCGCAGCCCGTCGTCGACACCGTCGACGACGGGCTGCGCGCCTACGTCTGGGGCGCGACCGCGACGGGTATCGGCCGACATCCCGAGCGCATCACCGACCTCGAGCTGCGGCGCCGCACCGTCGCGATCGTGACCGAGCTCGACACCGTCGCCCTCGACTCCCCCACGAGGGACGTCCCGGACTGGGTCGCCAGGGAGGTGGACGACGTCGTGGCGCGGCACCCCGAGATCGGTGCCGACGGAGCCGACGCGCTGCGATCACTGCTCGCCTGGATGGTGCGCTGACAGACGCCGACCCGGCCTCGGGCGGCGCCTCGCCCGCCTGTGGACAAGACCCGTCACCCACCCGACCCCGGTCGTAACCTGACGCGCGTGAGTGACTTCTTCTCCGCCGATCTCGATGCGGATCTGGCCATCGCGACGGTCGAGCAGCAGATCGCCGACGCGCAGGAGCGTGCCGAGCGGGCGGCGGAGCTGAGGCGGCAGATCGACGCCGTGCGCGGGGTCGCGACGTCACCGCGACGCGAGGTCACCGTCACGGTGGATGCCGCGGGCCGCCTCGCCGCCGTAGAGCTCACCGACGCGGCATCCCATCTGCCGTCGCGCGACCTCGGCCGGCTCATCGTGCACACCGCGAACGAGGCGCAGCGGCGGGCCGGCGAGAAGGCTCTGGAGCTGGCGAGCGAGGCCTTCGGCGCCGATTCACCCACCGTCGCCCACCTGCGGGGCGAGCTCGACCGCCCGGCGCCGTCGGCCGACACGACGATCGCCATCTGAGGGCGGCACGATGGCTGAACGCATCGCGATCGACGCGGACCTCATCTCCTCGCACGCCGCGCGCGTCGATAAGGTGGCCGCCGACGTGCGGGTGGCCGCCGACGCGAGCCGCGCGACGAACATGGGCGGCGGCGCTTTCGGAGTGCTCTGCGCCTTCCTCGTGCCACCGGCCACGCTCGCGTCGTCCATGGCCGGTTCCGCGATCGCCGCCGCGGAGGGGATGCTGACCCGCAGCGCCCGCGAGGTGCGCGGGGTGGCCACCGACATGGCCGACTTCGAGGACGACGTGGTGCGTGCGGTGCAGTCGATCGAGAAGGCGCTGGGGTGAGGCATCCATGACCGACAACCCGCTGGTCGCGACGAGGGTCGAGACCGCGACCGCGTTCAGCGGCGCGGGCCTGTTGGACTCGGGGTCGCAGCTCGTCTCGGCGATCGAATCGGGCAACTGGGTCGAGGGGGGAATGGCTGCGTTCTCGACGGCGGTCGACACGGTCGCGACGGTGTCGGATCCGCTCGGGTCGCTCATCGCCGCCGGACTCGGCTGGCTCATCGATCACTTCGAGCCGCTGAAGGGCTGGTTCAACGACCTCACCGGCGACGCCGGAGAGGTGCAGGCGTTCGCGGCGACGTGGACGAACATCCAGTCGCAGCTGCAGCAGTCCGGGGACGAGCTGACCCGGGTGCTGGGCGACCTCGACGAGCTGGCGGGCGAGGCGATGGACGCCTACCGGAGGTTCCAGACGGATGCCGCGCAGCACCTGCACGGCGCGGCGACGTGGGCGGGTGCCATGGCGACGGGGCTGCAGGTCGCCGCCACCATCGTTCAGGTCGTGCACGACATCGTGCGGGACGTGCTGTCGCAGCTCGTCGGCTCCGCGATCTCCTGGGCCGCGGAGGCGGTGGTCACCGTGGGGCTGGCGACCCCGTGGATCGTCGAACAGGTCGCGACGCGCGTCGCCTCGTGGACCGCGAAGATCGGCTCGAAGCTCACCGCGCTGCTCCGCTCGATCAAGACCCTCGCGACGCTGCTGGAGAAGCTTCGGTCGCTGCTCTCCCACGCCGACGAGCTGTTCGCCTCGGTGCTGAAGGGCGGCAGGAGCGCCGTGAGCCGGGTGCTGGGTCACGAGGGGGACGCGGTGAGCCTGACATCCGTGCGCCGCTTCGCCGACGACGACGAGGCTGTCGCGTACGGTCGGCAGGCCTGGGCCGGTTTGTCCGACGAGCTGACCCCGGCTCAGCGGGAGTCGGTGTTCGATTACACCCGCGAAGCACCCGGACCGAGCGGGATCACCTACGCCGAGATCAACGGCGCGCTGCGCAAGGGCCCGCCGTATCCGGCTGAGCTCGAGGGTCACATCCGCGCGATCGACGAGACGCTCGCCCGCCGACCGCTGACCGAGACGATCGAAGTGACACGCGGAACGGGCGTCTCGCACTGGCCCTTCACACCCAAGGCCGCCGCCGGCAACACGCTGACCGAGGATTCGTTCCTCTCGACCTCCCTCGGCGGACCCGCGCAGAGCTTCGCCGACAAGGACGCGATCCTTCACCTCACCGTGCCCCCGGGCACACCCGCGGGATGGGTCGAGGAGATGTCGCAGTTCGGCGGATCGGAGCGAGAGCTTCTTCTCGGGCGCGGCCTAGAGTGGAGGGCGACCTCATCGGAGCTCGTCAACGGCCAATGGCACGTCTACGCGGAGGTGGTGAAATGAGCTGGAAAGACGACGACGTCCACTTCCGCGTCGTCAGCGGACCACCGACGTACGCGCATCATTCCGACGGCCCGGTGATCGCGGCCCCTGTTCGTCGCGGCGACGACCTTCGCGGCTACCTCGTCACGTCGGCCGATCCGGCCGGCGGCGTGCTCGTCCTTCTGGCGGGTTACGACGACGAGGATTACGTCAACATCCACTCCGATCATTGGTGGCGGATCCTCGCTGACGGCGCGGCCAATGGCATCCCGGCACACGAGCTGTTCGACTCGCTCGTGGGTACCGCCGGTCCGGAGCGCTCCGGGGCAGTCGGCACGGATATCGTCACGTTCCCGAATACGGCCGCCGTCTCGGACGCGCTCAACCCCCCTCGGCCCGACCGGAACTCGCGCGGCGGTGCAGCCCGTGGCCGTGCGGCGTCGCCGGAGGTCGCTCGCACCGCCGTCACGCGCGAGCAGATCGACGCCGTGCTGCGCGGGGTCGCCCCGTCGACCCCGGAGATCGACGCCCGTATCGCCGCCCTCGACGGTGCCGTTCGGGTGCGCCCCGCGCCCGAGACGGTCGTGGTCGCCCTTCCGTACGACGCCGACGCACTTCCGGCGGGCGCCGCCCCGGGCGCGCGCGTGCACGAGCCCACGTTCCTGGTCGGGACGTTCCTCACCCGGGAGACCGTCCCGACGGGACCCACGATGCTGCACCTCACCATTCCCGCGGGCACCCCGGCGCTCTACACCCCCCCTGCGCCGGCCGAGGCGGGAGCGGGCGCGCTCCTCCTCGCGCGCGGCCTCGACTGGGAGATCACGGAACTCGGTGCCGCCACCGTGTCGGGACGAGTCGTGTCCGTGCCTCCAAGCGGCGACGCCGGCTGAGTCACGGCGCCGCGCCGCGCGGGCCGAACGGGAAGCGTCAGCCGTCGACGCGACTGATCAGGTCGACGATCCGGTCGATCACCACGGTCGCCGTCCGCGCTTGCTCGGCCGTCAGAGTGTCGATGGCGGCGACGATCGCGGCATGGTGTCGCGCGATGGCGTGATCAACGTGTGCCATACCGGCAGTGGTCGGCACGATGTAGTGCGCGCGCCGGTCCGAGGGGTGGTCCTCTCGCGCCGTGTACCCCTTTGACACCAGCCTGTCGACGATGTTCGTCACGTTGGCCCCGGACGTACCGAGCATGATCGTGAGATCCTTCGGACTCACCATGCGCTCGTCCCGCGAGGCCTGCACGAGGTATCGAAGTGCCTTGAGGTCCGTGTGCGAGAGCCCGGATGTCTCGAGCGCACGAGCTTCCTGCATCTGCTCCGCTCGGCGGTAGCGAAGAAGGGCCGCACTCAGTTCCCGCCCGGCCTGGCTCGATGGCTCGTCAGCGTAGAGATGCTCGCCCTCGTGGCGCACGATCGTTTCAGGCATCGACGTCGTCTCGTACGCGAGCAGCATCGATTGCGGCGACCGCGAGAACGAATGTCGCGTGGTCTCCCAGCGATTGGCCGAACTCACCATATGCGCGATATCGGCAATCCACGAGTTCGATCGTCCCGAAGAACTCGCCAGAGCGACTGCCTGACCAGAACGATTCATCGACGTGATGCCACGTCGCCTCGTCAACACGGGACTCGGCCATCTCGACAGTGGTCATTCTGTTCCCCTTCGACTCAGCGGGCAATTTTGCTCTGAGGTATTGAACACCATGTTGATGTTACAGGTCAATTGCATTTCACAACTTTGACCACTTACTACGTTACTCATACTCTAGACGCGAAGGAGAAACCCATGACCGCCTACCTCACACGCGCATCCGTCCAGCGCGTCACCCTCGCGCCGCGCATGCGTCTCATCGGTTTCGGCGGATGGAGCGACCTCGCCGCAATGAGACGGCACCAGGCTCGCCTCGCCGATCGTCAGCAACGGTTCGCGGCGTGAGCCCCGTCACCGACCCGGAGTGGACGAGCATCACTCTTGCGCCGACCGAGCCGATCGACATCGAAGCACTCATCGTTCACGAGGCCGGTCGGCGTTCGAGCGCCACCAACTGGTAGGGGAGCATCGGCGGTTCCGTTGCCACGCGTGTGCTCGTTCTGAGCGCACTGCCACGAGCTCGCGTCAGCCCGCCCGTCACCACCTACCGATCGCGTCCGTGTGGGTGACCGTAACTCCGGAAAGTCGGGGCGGCGCGCTGCATCCGAGCCACTCAACAGGCACAACTCCGGACTTATGGCACGCCTGAGCTGCGTGGCACGCGACGTGCCGCGGCCGATCAACTCCGGCGCTCGTCTCGCGGCGAGCGGGGTTCAGCGGGCGGCCGCGGCCAGCGCGGCGTCGGCGATCGCGGCCGAGGCCGCGACATCCGTCATCCACAGCGGCGCGACGACCGGGGTGATCCCGACCGCGGCGACGGCCGGCGCGAGCGCCGCGTCCTCCTCGGCGAGCAGCCACGCGTCGAGCACGCCGCCGGCGGTGCGACTGCCGTAGTGGGCGGCCACCGCGTCGGCCGCGGTGTCGACGCCGATCGCGGTGAGGCACACGTCGGCCATGCCGCGCACGACCGCACCGCCGATGATCGGCGAGACGCCGACGACCCGAGCGGATGTCGCAGCGAGGGCGTCCCGCACCCCGGGAACGGCGAGGATCGGGCCGATCGAGACGACCGGGTTCGACGGCGCGAGCAGCACGACGTCGGCGGCGGCGATCGCCTCGACGACGCCGGGTGCGGGAACGGCGCCGACCAGCCCGGGATTCTCGAATGCGCGGGGAGCGAGCGTCGCGCGGTGCCGGGTCCACCACTCCTGGAAGTGCAGCACCTCGCCCGACTCGAGCCGCACCCACGTGTCGGCCTCGCTGTCTGTCATCGGCAGCAGGGTCACGCCCAGCGGCCAGCGGGCCGACAGACGGGCGACAACCTCGGTGACGGAGAGACCGTCGCGCAGCCATCCGGTGCGCGCGAGGTGGGTGCCGAGATCGAGGTCGCCGAGCGTGAACCACGGCCAGCCGGCGCCCCACGCCTGCAGCTCGGCGTTGACCCGCTCGGTGTCGCCGGCGCGTCCCCACCCGCGGACGGTGTCGTTCTGGCCGCCGAGCGCATAGAGCACCGAGTCGATGTCGGGCTGCAGGCGCACGCCGCTCAGCCACAGGTCGTCGCCGGTGTTCACGACGACGGTCGCCGCGGGATCGCCGCGACGGGCGAGCGCCTCGCGCACACCGAGGGTGAACTTCGAGCCGCCGACCCCGCCGGCGAGCACGACGACCCGGGTCACGCGGGGGCCTGCGCGGATGCCGCGGCGCGCGCCGCGCCCGGAAGCGCCGACGTGATCACGGCGAGCGCGTCGTCGTCGTGCGCCGCGGTGAGGAACCAGGCCTCGTAGACGCTCGGCGGCAGCGCCACCCCGGCGTCGAGCATGGCGTGGAAGAACGCGGGGTAGCGCCACGCCTCCTGGGTGAGGGCCTGGGCGTACGACCGCGGTGCCTCGGGCAGGAACGCGACGCCGAACAGCGATCCCGCGCTCGGCACGGCGTGCACCACGCCCTCGGCGGCGAGCGCGTCGGCGAGGGCGGTCGCGACGACGGATGCTGCGGCATCCACCTTCTCGTAGACGGCGGGCGTCGCAAGGCGCAGGGTCGCGAGCCCCGCGGCCACCGAGAGCGGATTGCCGCTCAGAGTTCCCGCCTGGTAGACGGGGCCGACAGGCGCGAGCGCGTCGAGGACGTCGGCCCGGCCGCCGAGGGCGGCGAGTGGCATGCCGCCGCCGACGACCTTGCCGAACGTGATGATGTCGGGGAGGTAATGCTCGCCGGCGGCCTGCTGCAGGCCCCAGAAGCCGGCGGGGTGCACGCGGAATCCGGTGAGCACCTCGTCGAGGATGAGGAGCGCGCCGTGCGCGTGGGCGATGCCGGCGAGGGCGGCGTTGAAACCGGGCAGGGGCGCGACGACGCCCATGTTCGCGGCCGCCGCCTCGACGATCACGGCGGCGATGCGGTCGCCGTGCACGGCGAACACCTCGCGCACGGCGTCGAGGTCGTTGTAGTCGATCACGAGGGTCTGCGCGGCGATCGGTGCAGGCACGCCCGCGCTCCCCGGCAGCGCGAGCGTCGCGACACCGGACCCGGCGGCGGCGAGCAGGCCGTCGGAGTGGCCGTGGTAGTGCCCCGCGAACTTCACGAGCAGGTCGCGCCCGGTGACGCCGCGCGCGAGCCGGATCGCCGTCATCGTCGCCTCGGTGCCGGTCGACACCAGTCGCACCCGCTCGACAGGAACCGCCTCGCCGACCCGCACGCGAGCGGCGATGAGCTCGGCGAGCTCGACCTCGGCCTCCGTCGGCGCGCCGAACGAGAGACCCCGGGTCGCGGCCTCCCGCACCGCCTCGACGACCTCGGGATGCGCGTGGCCGAGCAGCGCCGGACCCCACGACGCGACGAGGTCGACATAGGGGGTGGCCGCGGCATCCGTCACCCGCGGCCCCGCCGCCGACGAGACGAACCGGGGCGCACCGCCCACCGAGCCGTAGGCCCGCACCGGAGAGTTCACCCCGCCGGGGATGACGCCGCGGGCGCGCGTGAACAGATCGTCGTTGCGGTCGGACACCGCACCTCCCGGATGGATCAGAGGGACTCGCGCAGCCAGCCGGCCGCCTCGAGCGCCCAGTACGACAGCACCGCGTCGGCACCGGCGCGCCGGATCGACAGCAGCGACTCGGAGATCGCGCCACGACGGTCGATCCAGCCGTGCGCGGCGGCGGCCTCGATCATCGCGTACTCGCCCGACACCTGGTAGGCCCACACCGGCACATCGACCGAGGCACGCACCTCGGCGAGCACGTCGAGGTAGGGCAGCGCGGGCTTGACCATGACGACGTCGGCGCCCTCCTCGGCGTCGACGATCGCCTCCCGCACACCCTCGCGCGCGTTCGCCGGGTCGAGCTGGTAGGTGCGGCGGTCGCCGGTGAGCTGCGAGTCGACCGCCTCGCGGAACGGTCCGTAGAACGCCCCCGCGTACTTGGCCGAGTAGGCCAGCAGCAGGGTGTCGGTGAAGCCCTCCGCGTCGAGCGCAGCGCGCACGTGCGCGACCTGGCCGTCCATCATGCCCGACAGGCCCAGCATCGCCGACCCCGCCCGCGCCTGCGCGAGACCCATCGCCGCGTAGCGCTCGAGGGTCGCATCGTTGTCGACCGACCCGTCTGCGGCGAGCACGCCGCAGTGGCCGTGGTCGGTGAACTCGTCGAGGCACAGGTCGGTCTGCACGACGAGCGCATCCCCGACCTCCGCGGCGACCGCGGCGGTCGCGACGTTCAGGATGCCGCGCTCGTCGTCCGCACCCGAGCCGAGCGCATCGCGCACGGCGGGCACGCCGAACAGCATCACGCCACCGAGACCGGCGGCCGCGGCATCCGTCGCCGCTCGCCGCAGCGAGTCGAGCGAGTGCTGCACGACCCCCGGCATCGAGCCGATCGGCTGCGGCTCGGCGATGCCTTCGCGCACGAACAGCGGCAGCACGAGCTGCGACGGCACCAGCGTCGTCTCGCGGGCGAGGCGGCGCACGGCGGGCGACTGGCGCAGGCGGCGCAGCCGGTGGGTGGGGAAGCTCACGGCTGGAACTCGTCGGCTGCGTGCGGCAGCACCAGGTGCGACACCGCCTCGATCAGCGCGTCGACGGTCTGGCGAGGGGCGACGACATCGACGTCGAGGCCCACCCTGCGGGCATCGGTCGCGGTGCGCGGACCGATCGCGGCGATGACGGTCGCATCGGGGATGTGCGGGAACTGCTCGTGCACCTGCTCGGCGACCGAGCCGCTCGTCACCAGGATCGCGTTGATGCGCCCGTTCTCGACGTCGCGCAGGATGCGCTCCGTGACCGGCACGCCGACGGTGCGGTACGCGACGACGCTGCGCACGCGGTGCCCCGCCTCGATGAGCTTCGAGGTGAGCACGGGCTTCGCGATCTCGCTCCGGAGGGTGAGGATGTCGCGGGGCTCCGGCTCGAGCCCGATGAGCTGGGCGGCCATTCCGGCGGCCGAGTTGTCGCGGTCGGGCACGAGGTCGACCCGGTAGCCGACGGCCTGGAGCGCGGCGGCGGTCGTCTCACCGACGGCGGCGACCTTGGTGCGGGCGGGGATCTCTGCGCGATAGGCGACGAGCACATCGACCGTGGTGGCGCTCGTCATCGTGAGCCAGTCGAACGCGCCGTCGGCGAGATCGCGCAGCGCCTGCTCAAGGGTCGCCTGATCGTTGGTGGGCGCGAAGTTGATGAGCGGCGCGACGACGGGAACAGCGCCCTGCGATCGCAGCGTGGCAGCGACGCCGTCGCCCCACGGTCCCCCGCGGGGGACGAGAACGCGCCAGCCCGTCAGGGGCTTGGCGGCTTCTGTCCGCGCGGGATCTTCGTGCATGGGGACGCTTTCAGGTGGCGAGGCCGGCGGCCCCGCGATCGAGGAGGTCTCGCGCGATCACGGTACCGGTGCGCTCGGCGCGCGCCACGGGATCCGCGCGATCGGCAGCATCTGCACCATCGCCGCTGCCCTTCTCGCCAGCATACCCGCTGATCAGGGGAATCGCCCGGTCGTCCCCGATGCGGTCGCCCCCGCCGGGGGCGTAGACCACTGTGCGCACTCGCAGTTCATGGCCGTCGAACTCGGCGTGCACGCCGACCGGCGCCTGGCATCCGGAGTCGAGACCGGCGAGCACGGCGCGCTCCGCGGTGATCTCCACGCGGGCCCGACGATCGTCGAGCGCCGCGACGGCATCGGCGAGGTCGGCGGACGCGTCCTCGCGGATCTCAACCGCGAGGACACCCTGCCCGGGCGCGGTCGGCCACTCCGCCAGTCCGAGCGGCTCGAGGTGCAGATCATGGAGCGACCCGCCGAGTCGGGCGAGCCCCGCCGCGGCGAGGATCACGGCATCGAGTTCGCCGAGGCGCACCCGACCGATGCGCGAGTCGATGTTCCCGCGGATGTCGCGAACCTCGACCCACGGGTTGCGGCGGCGCACCTGGGCGATGCGGCGGGGGGAGCCCGTCCCGACGACCGAACCGGGCGCGAGCTCGTGCAGCGGCACTCCCGTGCGGGTGACGACAACGTCGCGGGGATCCTCGCGCGGCGGTGTGGCGGCGATCACGAGTCCGGGGGCGGGCGCGGTCGGGAGGTCCTTCAGCGAGTGCACGAGAACGTCGCACTCGCCGGCCAGCAGTGCCTCCCGCAGCCGGGTCGCGAAGACGCCGCGACCGCCGAGCTCCGACAGCGAGGCCCGCGAGACATCCCCTTCGGAGGTGATGAGAACGAGCTCGACGGGCCGGCCGGATGCCGCGGCGAGCGCGTCGGCGACCTGCTGCGACTGTGCGGTCGCCAGGGCGCTGCGGCGGGTGCCGAGGCGGATCGGAGCGTCGCTCACGCGTGCGCCGACATCACGCGAGCACCTCGGGGATGGCCGAGGTCGGGATGCGCCGGCCGGTGTAGAACGGCACCTCTTCTCGCACATGGCGGCGCGCTTCGGTGTAGCGGAGGTCTCGCATCATGTCGGTGAGGTCGCTGAGCACATCGGACTCCATGGGCAGCAGCCACTCGTAGTCGCCGAGAGCGAAGCTGGCGACCGTGTTCGCGGTGACCCCTCGGAACGCGGCGCCCTTGCGGCCGTGCTCGACGAGCATCTCGCGGCGCTCCTCCTCGGGAAGGAGGTACCACTCGTAGCTGCGCACGAAGGGGTAGAGGCACAGCCAGTCCTTCGCGGCGATGCCGCGCAGGAACCCGGGCACGTGGGCCTTGTTGAACTCGGCGTCCCGGTGCACGCCCATCGCGTTCCAGACCGGCACCAGCGGGCGCAGCAGCTCGGAGCGGCGGAGGCGCCGCAGGTCGCGCTGCAGGTCCTCGGCCGAGGGGCCGTGCAGCCAGATCATCAGGTCGGCGTCGGCGCGAAGCCCGCTCACGTCGTAGAAGCCGCGCACGGTCGTGCCGCCGGCCTCGATGTGCGAGACGAGCTCCGCGAGCTCGGTGTCGTCCAGCTCGGTGACGGCGTTGTGCGGGTCGCGGGCGAGGACCGCCCACAGGGTGTACTGCGTGTCGGACGCGACGGCGTCGGACTGGTCGATCGTCATGGCTCCAGTCTCCCCCGCCCGGACGCGAGGTCAAACCACGGCGACCGTGCGAAAGCCCGGAGGTTCAGCGCACGTACGTCCGGACGGCGAGCCAGACGACGCCGCCGATGGCGGCGGCCGCGGCCACGGTCGCGGCGATCGCACCCGCGGGGTTCTTGCGTGCGAAGTCGCGATAGCGCGAGATGCGCGCCTCCGTCGCCTTCTCGAACCTGCGCGGCACGTTCACCTTGTGCTCGATGGCGGCCAGGGCCGCCTTCAACTCGGCTCGGGCGGCCTCGACCGGGTCGTCGATGCCGAGCGGCACGGCGGTTCGGGGCACGGGAACCTGCTCAGTCATCGGCGGCCTCCTTCACGGCGCGGACGTCTGCGGCAATGGATGACACGGGGTTGCCCTTGCCGATGCGCCGGAATCTCAGGAACCCGAGCAGCGCGAGCACCGCGGTGATCACGAGCATCGCCCCGAACACCACCAGCGCCGAGAGCCACACGGGCCACCACGACGAGAGTCCCGCGATGACGAAGGCGGCGAACACCGGGATCGACCAGAAGAGCACGAAGAGCGCCGCGATCACCCACACGGCGCCGAACCCGGCGTTCTTGGCGAGCGAGCCGAGCCAGGTCTTGACGGCGTTCAGCTCGGCGACGATCAGGTTACGGATGAGCTGGGGAAGCTCGCCGACGAGCGTGAACAGGCTCTCGTCGTTCAGGTCGCGGAACCCGCGGGGCGTGGTCATCTCACTCCTCGGTGGCGGGCTTCTTGGCGCGCGACGACGTGCTGCGGGTCGTCGTGCTCTTCGCCGCGGTCGTGCGCTTGGCCGCCGTGGTGGCGGCCTTCGCGGACGTCTCCGCGGCGTCTGCGACATCCTTCGCGGAGTCCTTGGCCGCCTTCACCGCGGCGTCGAGCTTCTGACCGGGGGTCGACGTGGACGACGAGGTGACGGCCTTGCCGACCTTCACGACGCCGTTCCATGCGGCCTTGGGCAGCGCGGCGAGCGCCGACTTGCCGAACGCCTCGGCACGGGCGACCTGCGCCTGCACGGGATCGAGCTCCCACACCTTGAGAGCCTGTGCCTTGATCTGCTCGTAGCGCTCGCGTCCGGCACGGGTGCCGAGCACGTAGCCCGCGGCCAGTCCGATGACGAGTCCAACCTTGCCCCTCATGGGGATCTCCTCACGCTCGATTCACGGTTCTTGCAGTGCTGGGATGACCCCAGGCTATCGCTGTATTCCGTTTCCGGCATCCACTTGACAGCGCGGGCGCCACACGGGGCCGATCGGCTCTCACGGAGCGGCCGGCGGCTCCCCCGTCGGACCCCACAGCACCTGTCGACGCACCCGGTCCGCCTCGGCCTTGGCGTCGGGAACCACCTGCGCGAGCCCGGTTCCGGCAACCCATGCGCCCACCACACCGAGGCGCGGCACGGCCTGGATCGACGCCCGGGCCGCGGCCACCCGCTCCGGGCGTCCGAGCACCGAGCCCGGCTGCGCCTGCACGTAGCGCTGCCGGTCCGACCCCCGCAGCGCGTCGAGGGTGAGCGGCACCCCGAGCAGAGCGGATGCCTCGGACAGCGCGAGGGCCGCGGCATCCTCATCGCTGAGGTTCTCGGTCGCTGGTGCCTCATCCTGCGCGCCGAACGACAGCCGGATCACGTGCACGCCGGGGCCCGCCGCGTCGGCGACCCAGGGCCACTTCGCGGTGGAGTGCGTGAGCGCCTTGGCGGCGTGCGACCCGGGGACGGTGAGCACGCCGGTGCCGCGGGGGGCGGCGTCGAGGGCGGGGGCGTCGACGACGAGGGTGATGACTTCGACCACGGGGGCCGAGCCTGACACCTCGGGCGCGAGGGTCGGGACGAGGGGGGCGGCGAGGCGGCGGGACTCGTGCTCGCCGACCGCGAGGACCACGGCGTCCGCGGTGAGCGTCTCGGCGTCGTCGCCGTCGAGGACCACCCGGAAGGTGCCTGCGCTCTCACCGCGCTCGATGCTCGCGACGGACGCGTCCGTGCGCACCTCGACGCCGAGCTCGCGCAGGCGCGCGACGAGCGCGTCGGCGAGACGGCCCATCCCGCCCACCAGGCCGCCGACCGCTGCCCCCGGCGACGTCGTGCGCCCCCCGACGAGCTCCGCGACCGCTCCGCTCAGCGACCCCGTTCGGGTGAGGGCCGTGTTGAGGCCGGGCGCGGCGAGATCCACGTCGATGTCATCGGGATGCGACGAGTAGACGCCGCTCGTCACGGGTGCGACGAGACGGTCGAGCACCTTCGTACCCATACGGGTGCGCACGAGGTGCCCGAGGCTGCGGTCGTGGCCGATCGTGAGCGGCGGCCGCAGGCGGTCGAGGTAGGCGCGCCAGGCGCCGCCCCACCCGATCACGCGGCGCACCGACTCGTCCCACGGGTTCGCGGGGATTCCCAGCAGCCCACCCTTCGGGATCGGCGCCGCACCCACTCCGGGGATCCCGGCGATCCACGCGCCGCCGGGACGAGGGTCGACGACCTCTCCCGACAGCCCGAGGTCGTCGATGAGCTGACGTACGTGACCTCCGCGGGTGGCGAAGCTCTCGGCACCGACGTCGAGGGGCAGGCCGGCGACGTCGCGGGTACGCAGCACTCCGCCCGTGTGCGACGACGCCTCGAGCACCGTCACGGCGATGCCGACCTTGGCGCATTCCATGGCGGCGACGAGGCCGCTCGCGCCGCCGCCGACGACGACGACACGGGAGCGCGCCGCGGCATCCGCGATGCCGGCGACGTGCTCCGTCACTCGATCCCGCCGATCTCGTGCGCGAGCTCGACGATGCGCGTCAGCACGGTCGGGTCGGTCTCGGGCGGAACGCCGTGACCGAGGTTCAGCACGTGGGCGCGCGCCGCTCGACCGCGGGCGACGACCTCGCGCACGTGCGCCTCGACGACCTCCCACGGTGCCTGGAGCAGGGCCGGGTCGATGTTGCCCTGCACCGAGACATCCGTGCCGAGCACCTCGACGGCCTCGTCGAGGTGGGTACGCCAGTCGACACCCACGGTGTCCGCGATGCCGCCGAGCCGCATGTCGGCGAGAAGGTGGCCGGTGCCGACACCGAAGTGGATGCGCGGCACGCCCGCCCCCTCGAGCGCCCGGCGCGAATGAGGGGCGATGAACGTCGTGTAGTCGCTGCGGGAGAGCGACCCGGCCCACGAGTCGAACAGCTGCACGGCCGACGCCCCCGCGGCGATCTGCACGCCGAGGAACGCCGCCGAGACCTCGGCGAGCCACCCGGCCAGCCGATGCCACGAGGTCGGGTCGGCGTGCATCATGGCGCGGGCGCGCAGGTGCTCCTTCGACGGGCCGCCCTCGACGAGGTAGGCGGCGAGCGTGAAGGGGGCGCCCGCGAAGCCGATCAGCGGGGTGTCACCGAGCTCCGTGGTGACGATGCGCACCGCCTCGGCGACCGGAGTGGCGGCTGCCGCGACCGCGGCGGGCTCGATGGCCGTGAGCCGGTCGACGTCGGCGGCGGTGCGTACGGGCGAGGCGAACACGGGGCCGCGACCCGGCTCGATCTCGACGTCCACGCCCGCGAGCTTCAGCGGCACCACGATGTCGCTGAAGAAGATGCCGGCGTCGACGCCGTGGCGGCGCACCGGCTGCAGGGTGATCTCTGCGGCGAGGTCAGGGGTGAGGCAGGCGTCGAGCATGCGGGTTCCGACGCGCAGCTCGCGGTACTCGGGCAGTGAGCGGCCGGCCTGACGCATGAACCACACGGGCAGGCGATCGGTGCGCTGCCCGATGATCGCGCGGACGAGAGCGGATGCCGCGGGTCCCGCGACAGCGGCGGGATCGGTGGCGGCGGCGGGTCGGGTCATCCTGACAGTTTCCCATCACCGCCCATACCCCGCCTGGGAGCGGACGTAGACTTGCCGGGTGCTGCTGTGCCTGAGCGCGAGTCACAAGACCGCGTCGTTCGACCTCCTGGAGAGACTCAGCGTCCACACCGACAGCGTCGCCCGGTCGATCGCCGAGCACAGCGAGTGCGTGCAGGGGGCTGTGGTCGTCGCCACCTGCAACCGGTTCGAGGCCTACGTCGACATGGACGAGCCGGTGACCGCGGCATCCGCTCTGGGTGTCGAGGCGGCGCTGCTCGCCGTCGAGGCCGCCACGGGCGTCGCCGCGCACGAGCTCGACGGGGCGTATGAGCTCTACACCGGCGACGGCGTCGCCGAGCATCTGTTCTCGGTCGCCTCGGGGCTCGAGTCCGTCGTCGTCGGCGAGGGCGAGATCGCCGGGCAGGTGCGCCGCGCCCTGGCCGACGCGCACCGCGACGGCACCACGTCGACCGAGCTCGAGCGGCTGTTCCAGCGCGCCAGCGAGACGCAGCGCGACGTGAAGAACGGCACCGCGATCGGCCGCGCCGGACGCTCCCTCGTGCGGCTCGGACTCGAGCTCGCCGACAGCCGCATCGCCGACTGGTCGGCGCTCGACGTGCTGCTGGTCGGCACGGGCGCCTACGCGGCCGCGACGCTCGCGGCCCTGCGCGATCAAGGCGCCGAGCGCATCACCGTCTTCTCCCCCTCCGGTCGCGCCGAGCGCTTCGCGCTCAAGCACGGCATCGCGCAGACGTCCGACCTCGCCGTGCGCGCCCGCCGTGCGGATCTCGTGATCACCTGCACGAGTGCCGACGGATACGTCGTCACCCCGGCGGTGCTCGGTGCCGAGGTCGTGGATGCCACGGCCCCCGCGTGCCCCGTCGCGCACGAGCGCACCACGCGGCGCATGGTGATCGACCTCGGCCTGCCCCGCAATGTCGACCCGGCCGTCGCGCAGCTGGCCGACACCGACCTGCTCGACCTCGAGACGATCCGGCTGCACGCCCCTCTCGAGGAGCTGCAGGCCACCGACACCGCTCGCGCGCTCGTGCAGGACGCCGCCCGCCGCTTCACGGTGGCCGGCGAACGGCGCAGCGTGACCCCCGCGGTGGTCGCGCTGCGCGCTCACGTGTTCGAACTGCTCGAGGCCGAGATCGCCCGGGCCCGCGCGCGCGGAGACGACGGCCGCGCCGAGCAGTCGTTGCGCCATCTCGTGGGCGTGCTGCTGCACACCCCGACGATCCGCGCCCATGAGCTGGCCGATGCCGGCCACGCCGACGACTACGTCGCCGGACTCGAGGCGCTGTTCGGCATCGTCCCGGCCGCCGAGGCAACCGCGATCGACGACGAGGCGAAGCTCGCGTGAGTCTGCATCTCACCGGCGACGCCGCCGCCGACACCCTCCTCACCGAGCAGCCGCTGGCCCTGCTGATCGGCATGCTGCTCGACCAGCAGATCGCGATGGAGACGGCGTTCGCCGGGCCCCGCAAGATCGTCGACCGGGTCGGCACCCTGGATGCCGCGGCCCTCGCCGGGTACGACCCGGAGGAGTTCCTGGCGGCGTTCCGTCAGACGCCGGCCGTGCACCGCTTCCCCGGTTCGATGGCGGCCCGCGTGCAGGAGCTGTGCGGCATCGTGTCCCGCGACTGGGGCGGCGATGCGTCCGCCCTCTGGACCCGTGACGACCCCGACGGCGCCGAGGTGCTGCGGCGCCTGCGCACCCTCCCCGGGTTCGGCGAGCAGAAGGCGAAGATCTTCCTCGCGCTGCTCGGCAAGCAGTACGGCTTCATGGGCGCGGGGTGGCGTGAGGCATCCGCCCCCTACGGCGAGGAGGGGTCGCTGCGCTCCGTCGCCGACATCGTCTCGCCCGAGACGCTCGCGAAGGTGCGCGAGCACAAGAAGGCCATGAAGGCGGCCGCGAAGGGCTGAGCACCCATGTGAGGCTCGTCTCGCTCGATGCGAACGGCCGACCACCTCCGGCGCCCCGACACGACGAAGGGGGCGGATGCCGCGGCATCCGCCCCCTTCGTGTCGTTCGGTCAGTCGGCGGTCGCCGCGATCTCCGGCGTCGCCGCGATCTCGCCGGCCGCACCCACACCGACCGCAACCTTCTCACCGCGGGCCTTGTGCTCGAACACGAACTCGCCGTTCGGGGCGTCGACCGTCACGTGATCGCCGGAGACGAGCTCGCCGTGCAGGATCTGCTCGCTGAGGCGGTCCTCGATCTCACGCTGCATCGCACGACGCAGCGGACGGGCGCCCAGCGTCGGGTCGAAGCCGATCTCGATCAGCTTGTCCTTGGCCGCGTCGGTGAGCTCCACCGTCATGTCGCGGTCGAGCAGACGCTCGCCGAGACGCTTGGTGAACAGCCCCACGATCTGGCGCAGCTCGTCCTTGTTGAGCTGCGGGAACACGATGATGTCGTCGACGCGGTTGAGGAACTCGGGCTTGAAGTGCCGCTTGAGCTCCTCGTCGACCTTGCCCTTCATGCGCTCGTAGGTCGTCTGGCTGTTGCCCTCCACCTGGAAGCCCACCGGGCCACCGGCGATCGCCGACGAGCCGAGGTTCGTCGTCATGATGATCACGGTGTTCTTGAAGTCGACCACGCGCCCCTGACCGTCGGTGAGACGACCCTCTTCGAGGATCTGCAGCAGCGAGTTGAAGATGTCGGGGTGCGCCTTCTCGATCTCGTCGAACAGCACCACCGAGAACGGCTTGCGGCGCACCTTCTCGGTGAGCTGGCCGCCCTCCTCGAAGCCGACGAAGCCGGGAGGGGCACCGAACAGCCGCGAGACGGTGTGCTTCTCACCGAACTCGCTCATGTCGAGCGAGATCAGGGCGCCCTCGTCGTCGAACAGGAACTCGGCGAGCGCCTTGGCCAGCTCGGTCTTGCCGACACCGGTGGGTCCGGCGAAGATGAACGATCCCGACGGACGCTTGGGGTCCTTCAGGCCGGCGCGCTGACGACGGATCGTCTTCGCGAGGGCGGCGATCGCCTCCTCCTGGCCGATGACGCGCTGGTGCAGCGCCTTCTCCATGAAGACGAGACGGCTCGACTCCTCCTCGGTCAGCTTGAAGACCGGGATGCCGGTCGCCTGGGCCAGCACCTCGGCGATGAGTCCCTCATCGACGACGGCGGTGGTGGCGACATCGCCGTTCTTCCACTGCTTCTCGAGACGCAGGCGCTCGGCGAGCAGCGACTTCTCCTCGTCGCGGAGGGCCGCGGCGCGCTCGAAGTCCTGGTCTTCGCTGGCCTGCTCCTTGTCCTCACGGACCTTGGCGATCTTGTCGTCGAACTCGCGCAGTTCGGGCGGGCTCGACAGGATCGACAGGCGCAGGCGCGCCCCCGCCTCGTCGATCAGGTCGATCGCCTTGTCGGGCAGGAAGCGGTCGCTGATGTAGCGGTCGGCGAGGTTGGCCGCCGCGACGATCGCGCCGTCGGTGATCTGCACCTTGTGGTGCGCCTCGTAGCGGTCGCGCAGGCCCTTCAGAATGTTGATCGCGTGGGGCAGGCTCGGCTCGGCGACCTGGATCGGCTGGAAGCGGCGCTCGAGCGCGGCATCCTTCTCGAAGTGCTTGCGGTACTCGTCGAGGGTCGTCGCACCGATCGTCTGCAGCTCGCCGCGAGCGAGCAGCGGCTTCAGAATGGATGCCGCGTCGATCGCACCCTCGGCGGCTCCCGCCCCGACCAGCGTGTGGATCTCGTCGATGAAGACGATGATGTCGCCGCGGGTGCGGATCTCCTTGGTGACCTTCTTCAGGCGCTCCTCGAAGTCTCCGCGGTATCGGGACCCGGCGATGAGGGAGCCGAGGTCGAGCGAGTAGACCTGCTTGTCCTTCAGCGTCTCGGGCACGACGCCCTTGACGATCGCCTGGGCGAGGCCCTCGACGACGGCGGTCTTGCCGACGCCGGGCTCACCGATCAGCACGGGGTTGTTCTTGGAGCGGCGCGACAGGATCTGCATGACGCGCTCGATCTCCTTCTCGCGCCCGATGACCGGGTCGAGCTTGTTGTCGCGCGCGGCCTGGGTGAGGTTGCGGCCGAACTGGTCGAGCACGGCCGATCCGCCCTGGGCGGCGGCCTGGGACTCGTTGGCGGCGCCCGAGACGGCCGCGGGCTCCTTGCCCTGGTAGCCGCTGAGCAGCTGGATGACCTGCTGGCGCACCTTGTTCAGGTCGGCGCCGAGCTTGACGAGCACCTGCGCGGCGACACCCTCACCCTCGCGGATCAGGCCGAGGAGGATGTGCTCGGTGCCGATGTAGTTGTGGCCGAGCTGCAGCGCCTCGCGCAGCGACAGCTCGAGCACCTTCTTGGCGCGCGGCGTGAACGGGATGTGCCCCGTCGGCTGCTGCTGACCCTGGCCGATGATGTCCTGCACCTGCTCGCGCACGGCGTCGAGCGAGATGCCGAGCGACTCGAGGGCCTTGGCGGCGACGCCCTCGCCCTCGTGGATGAGGCCCAGCAGGATGTGCTCTGTGCCGATGTAGTTGTGGTTGAGCATCTTCGCCTCTTCCTGGGCGAGCACAACCACACGACGGGCTCGGTCGGTGAATCTCTCGAACATCGTTGACTCCTCCGGCGCACTTCTGGCGCTGTACAACGAGGGTAACGACGGGGCGGATGCCGCGGCCGTTTGTTCGCTCGCGGCGGAGAGTGCCCGGGAGCTACTGCAGCGCCGAGGTGAGGCGCGCGAGGTTGTCGAGCACGGTGGAGCGCAGGGGCTGCCGCATCCATTCCTCGAGGGTGAGCTCACGGCTGAGATCGCGGTACATGTCCTCGACCGCGCGGAGGTCGGTGACGAACTCCTCGCCCCGCACGAGCAGGGAGATCTCGAGGTTCAGACCGAACGAGCGCATGTCCATGTTGCTCGATCCGATGACCGCGACCTCGTCGTCGATCGTGAGCGACTTGGAGTGGAGGATGAAGGGTTTGCGGTACATCCAGATCTGCACGCCCGCGCGCAGCAGCGCCTCGTAATAGCTGCGCTGCGCGTGGTACACCATCGCCTGGTCGCCCTCCTCGGAGACGAAGAGCTCCACGTGCACGCCGCGCTGACAGGCTGTGGTGATGGCCAGCAGCAACGACTCGTCGGGCACGAAGTAGGGGCTGACGATGATGATGCGCTCGCGCGCCGCGAACAGCAGTGCGAGGAACATCTTGAGGTTGTTCTGGAACTCGAACCCCGGCCCCGACGGCACCACCTGGCAGTCGAGGGTGCCGGCGTCGCTGAGGGTGAGCCCGTCGAGCTCGAGGTAGTCGGCGAGCACCTCGTCGGTCTCGGAGTACCAGTCGCTGAGGAACACGGCGTCGATGGATGCCACGGCCGGCCCCTCGACCCGCACCATCAGGTCGACCCAGTGGAGGCCCCGACGGATGTTCTTGCGCAGGTTGTAGGTCGAGTCGGTCACGTTCTGCGATCCCGTGTAGGCGACCCGCCCGTCGACGACGAGGAGCTTGCGGTGGTTGCGCAGGTCGGGCCGCTGGTACTTGCCCTTCAGCGGCTTGACCTCGAGCATCAGATGCCAGATCGCACCCATCTCGGTGAGGCGGCGCAGGGTGCGGCGGTAGTAGGGCTTGCCGCGGTTGGCCCAGTGGTCCAGCAGCACCCGCACGACCACGCCCCGGGAGCGCGCCTCTTCGAGCGCCGCGAAGAAGTTCTCGGTCGAGGCATCCGACTGGAAGATGTAGAACTCGACGTGCACGAACTTCTCGGCCGTGCGGATCTCCGCCGCCATCTCGTCGAGGCTCGTCTGGTAGTCGGAGGTGAGGCGGGCCGCGTTGCCGCCCGAGATCGGCAGGGCGCCGAGGTTGCGGTTGAGCCGCACGACCGCGCGCATCCACTCGGGCGGGTCGGGTCGGGTGCGGCCGAAGTCGAGACCGGTGCTCTGCTCGCGGATGTAGTCGTTGATCGCCTGCTGCTTGCGGCGGCGCTTGCGCGGCAGGCGCGGGTTGCCGATGAGCAGGAACAGCAGCACGCCGACGATCGGGATGAAGTAGATCGCGAGCAGCCACGCCATGGCCGCGGTGGGGCGGCGGTTGCGCGGGACGACGATGATCGCGGTGACGCGCACGGTGAGGTCGACGAGGAACGTCAGCACGACCCACCATGTCGGGTCGAAGATGAACGTCATCAGGCCCTCCCAGTGGCACCAGCGTAGTGGGCGGCGGCGACAGCTCCGCCGTCATGAAGCGGCGGCGAGCCGGCTACCCGGCGGGACGGGAGCTCAGCTGTCGGCGGGGGTGACCGGCGGCAGGCCGCGCTTCGCGCGCTCCTCCGCCTCGATGCGCGCGTAGACCTTGCGCTCGGTGCGGTCCATGCGCACGATCCCCCGCAGGATGACGAAGAAGATGAAGGACACCACGATGGTCGGGCCGATCGACCAGACGATGGCGAGCCAGTAGTTGTCCACGGGGTCATCGTACGCGCGCCGGGTGGGAGAACGCCGCCTCCTCCCGAACCGGGCGGATGCCGCGGCATCCGGCCCGCTCTGCACAATCCGCGCCCGCGGCGCCCGCCCCTCGGCGCACCCCGCGAAGGTCGAGAGATGACCGAGATCGTGCGGGCCGCGGGTGCGGCGCAGTTCCTCTCCTTCGTGCCGCGGCTGGCCGGCATCACGCCCGTGCGGAGCGTGGTCGCGGTGCCGTTCACCGGGCGGCGCACGATGGGTCTGATGCGGCTCGACCTGCCCGGCGCGGGACACGCCGGTGAACGGGCGTTCGCCGCGACCCTCGTCGGACTGCTGTGCCGCATCGAGGGGGCGACGGCCGCGGCGATCGTGATCTACGCGGACGAGGCGACGCGGGACGCGCCGCGCCGCCCGCTCGTGCGGGCGATCGAGCAGCGCATGGAAGCCGCGGGCCTGCCCGTGCACGACGCGCTGTGGGTCGGTGCCCGGCGCTGGGGCCGCTACGGCGACCCGTCTGTCGGCGGAGCGCGCGCCGAGGTGATGACGGGTGCGTACGAGGGCGGCCTCGCCGCCGACGCAGTTCCGCCCGACCTCGAACCGCCATTCGTCGACGCCGTGCGACACGAGCTCGGCCGACCGATGGCCGTTCCAGTTGCGCTGCGCGAGGATGTGCCCGCCTTCTTCGAGCGGATGCTCGCCGACGACGACCAGGATGCCGCGGCCACCGCAGCGCTCGTGTGGGCGCTGGATCGTCCGGCGCTGCGAGACGTGGGCCTGCTGACCTGGTGCGACGGCGTCGACCGCGGCGACCAGGCCGTGCGCGCGCAGCTCGACTGGGAGGCGGACGTGGCCTATCCGATGTCGCTCGCCCGGCGCATGTGGGGTGAGGGACCGCGCCCCGATCCGCCGCGGCTGCTGCGGGCGCTGGCGGTGGCCCGCCGGGCGGCGGCCGCCGCGCCGCCCGCGCACCGCGCCGGCGCGCTCGCGACCTGCGCGTGGCTGTCGTGGGCGCTCGGGCGCTCGAGCCACGCCGACGGCTACGTGCGCGCGGCGCGGGAGCACGAGGCATCCCACGGACTCGCCGACATCGTCGGACGCTTCGTGGCCGCCGGGCACCTGCCCGACTGGGCGTTCCGCGGGCGCGCCGAACGCGCCCTCGCGGCCCAGGAGCCGGTTACTTGACGAGTGGGAAGAGGATCGTCTCGCGGATGCCGAGACCGGTGATCGCCATCAGCAGACGGTCGATGCCCATGCCCATGCCGCCCATCGGGGGCATGCCGTGCTCCATCGCCCGCAGGAACTCCTCGTCGATGCGCATCGCCTCATCGTCGCCGCGGGCGGCGAGCTTCGCCTGCTCGACGAACCGCTCCCGCTGGATGACCGGGTCGATGAGCTCGGAGTATCCCGTCGCGAGCTCGAAGCCGCGCACGTACAGATCCCACTTCTCGACGACCCCGGCGATCGACCGGTGCTCGCGCACGAGGGGGCTGGTGTCGAGCGGGAAGTCCATCACGAAGGTCGGCCGGGTGAGCCCGCCCTTCACGAAGTGCTCCCACAGCTCCTCGACCCATTTGCCGTGCGTCTCGTGCGCGGGAGCGTCGACACCGGTGGCGGCACCGATCGCGCGCAGGTCGTCGAGCGACGTCGCGGGGGTGACCTCGCGACCCGCGGCGGCCGACAGCGAGTCGTACATCGAGATGCGGTCCCACTCGCCGCCGAGGTCGTAGACGGTGCCGTCGGCCCAGGTGACCGTGGTGGAGCCCGCCACGGCGACGGCCGCGTTCTGGATGAGCTCCTGGGTGAGGTCGGCGATGCCGTTGTAGTCGGTGTAGGACTGGTAGGCCTCGAGCATCGCAAACTCGGGGCTGTGGGTCGAGTCGGCGCCCTCGTTGCGGAAGTTGCGGTTGATCTCGAACACCCGGTCGAGCCCGCCGACGACGGCGCGCTTGAGGAAGAGCTCGGGCGCGATGCGCAGGTAGAGCTCGGTGTCGAACGCGTTCGAGTGCGTCACGAACGGGCGGGCGCTCGCGCCGCCGTGCTGCACCTGCAGCATCGGGGTCTCGACCTCGATGAACTCGTGCGCCGAGAAGGTCTGCCGCAGGCTGGCATTCACTGTCGAGCGGGCGCGCACGGTGTGGCGGGCCTGGTCGCGCACGATGAGGTCGAGGAAGCGCGACCGCACGCGGGTCTCCTCGCTCAGCTCGGAGTGCAGGTTCGGCAGCGGCAGCAGCGCCTTCGCGGCGATTGCCCAGTCGGTGACCATGATCGACAGTTCACCGCGGCGGCTGGAGATGACCTCGCCCGAGACGAAGACGTGATCGCCGAGATCGACGAGCTCCTTCCAGCGCTGCAGCGCATCCTCGCCGACCGAGGCCAGCGACACCATCGCCTGGATGCGGCTGCCGTCGCCCGACTGCAGCGACGCGAAGCAGAGCTTGCCGGTGTTGCGGCTGAAGACCACGCGGCCCGCGACACCCGCGACCACGCCCGTCTGCGTGTCGGGCTCGAGCTCGCCGAACCGGGCGCGCAGCGCGGGGATGGTGTCGGTCACCGGAACCGTGACGGGATAGGCGCCGCCCGCGGCATCCGCTCGTTCGGCGATGAGCCGCTCACGCTTGGCGAGACGCACCGCTTTCTGCTCGAAGACATCGTCGTCGAACTCATCGGCGGGCGCGGGCTGAGCGTGCTGCTCGGTCATGACGGGGGCTCCTCGGAAAGTCGCCGCCAAGTCTATCGGCGGCGGCCGCGCCCCTCGGGGGCGGGCCCCGGGCCCCGAGCCGCGCGGAACCCGACATCATCGAATGCCGCGCTCGCGCGGGCGCCGCGACGCACGTCCGCGCGCACGTTCAGCGGCCCGTCGGTGAACCCGCCACCGCGGAACACGCGCCCCGCGCCCGGGTCCTCCGGGTCGAACGGATCCCAGCACCACTCCCACACGTTGCCGAGGGTGTCGAACAGCCCGTGGAGATTCGGATGCCTCCCGCCGACGTCCGCGGGGGCGCGCAAGCCGTCGGCGGCGGTGTACGCGACCTCGGCGAGCGGGCCGTACTGCGCCGCCGGAGACCCCGCGCGGCACGCGTACTCCCACTCGGTCTCGGTCGGAAGCCGGTAGCCGTCGGCGGTGCCGTCCCACCGCACCTCGTCGCCGTCGATCCGGTAGGCGGGGTCGAGCCCCTCCCACTCCGACGCCGCATTGCACCAGCGCACCGCCCGCTGCCAGCTCACCTCGACCGCGGGCCGGCGCGGATGCCGGGAAAGAACCCCGAGAAGCTCGGCGAGCTCCTCCTCGGTGACGGCGAACACCCCGATCTCGAACGGGGCCACCTCGACCGTCTCGCGGGCATGGCCCACCCGGCGTATCAGGGTGCCACCCTCGATCGCGGCGAGCTCGATGTCGCGCACGGGTCAGTCGCGATCGGCGTCGACCGGGGCGTCGTTGTGCTCGTCACCGGCGTCGCCTCGCACCTCGAGGGTCGGGGTGCGGTCGATCAGCGCCTGGTCGATGGTCGAGCGGACGAGTGCCGACAGGTATCGACCCGGGCTCTCGACGCCGACGGCGCTGAGCAGCCCGGTCGCCTGCCGCACGATCGAATCGGAGAACGCGGTCGCGGTGGCGATGGCCTCCGCGTAGGCGGGCCGGTCGGCCTCCGCGACGACCACGGGTTCGCAGCCGATCTCGACGGCGAGCGCCTGGGCGATCGGCAGCACGGCCGCCGGCGCCGTCACCGCCGCGTACGCGGCCGCGAGCTGCTTCAGGTCTATCGAGGTGCCGCTGAACGAGATCGCCGGGTGCACAGCCAGCGGGATCGCCCCCGACCGCGCCGCGGGAGTGAGCACCTCGATGCCGTAGGCGGGGTCCGTGTGCAGCACGAGCTGGCCGGGCTGCCAGGCGCCGACCTCGGCGAGTCCCGCGACGAGGCCGGGCAGCTCCTCGCGCGGCACCGCGATCACCACGAGCTCGGCGCGGCGCACCACGTCCTGCGTCTCAAGCACGGGAACCCCGGGCAGCACCGCGTCGACCCGATCGGGGTCGGAGCCCGCCGTGATGCCGATCACCGCGTGACCCGCCCCACCGAGCGCCGCACCGATCACGGGGCCGACCCGGCCCGCGCCGATGATCCCGACGCCCAGGCGTCCGTCCCGTGCCGTGCTCATGCGTGCGACTCCTCCCGCTCTGTCGCGGCCGCCACCGTATCAGGTGCCGCCGCGCGGGCGGCGACGTCACCGGCGAGGGATGCCGCGGCATCCGCGTCGATCGCGCCGAGCCGCGTGCGCACGTGCCCGCGCACCGTCACCACCCGCACCCGCGCGACACCGAACGCGCGGTCGATCGGCCCCTGTGCGAGCTCGACCCCCTGCGCACGACCGAGCGGGAACAGCGCCGCCGAGCGGGCGAGGAAACCGCGGCGGAAGGTCACCACGCGGGAACCGAGCGCGAACCCGTTGCGCCGCCACGCGAGGGGGCGCAACAGTCGGGCGCGCCGAGGGGTCGTCGTGAAGCCGCCGGCGGCGCGGGCGTGCGCGGCATCCGTCATCGTGTCGAGCTCGTGCGCGCTCAGCCACGGCAGCAGCAGGGCGACCACGCGCTTCGCATCGTCGAGGGTGCCCACCGGCATCACCCGCGCGAACGCCTCGGCGCGCTGCTCGCCGTGGCGGGTGCCCGAGATGCGGGTGACGGTGACCGTCCACCAGCCCGTTCCGCGCCACAGCACCGACTGCGAGATCGCGACCGCGTGCACGCGCCCCGGTGGAATCGTCTCGGTCACGGTGGTCAGGACGCCGTACGTCACCCGCACGCCGTGGGGCGTCGGCACGATCGCGTAGCGCAGCGCCCGCACCACGTGCCGCACGGCATATCCGCCGTAGCCGAGGATGAACGGCAGCGCGAGGAACAGCCCCGGCGGGAACCACAGCGCGCCCGCCACGATCACCGCTGTCGACCCGATCAGCCACCACACCGTGTCGTCGCTGAGCACCTGCGCCCCGATGAGGCGCAGCGGTGTGACGTGCACGACCGACTCGCCGCGGTCGGGCGCGGGCTCCGCCCCGAAGACCAGACCCGTCAGACCGTCGCCCACTGCCGCGCGCGCCGAGGCCAGGCGGCCGGCGTGCGGGCCGGAGCCCGCAGCATCCGTCTCGGCCCGCACGCCCGAGGCGAGGCGCAGGATGTCGCGGCGCACCGCCTCGGCCGACCGCGTCGACAGGTACGACAGCTCCACGTTGGAGTCGAGGC
This sequence comes from Microbacterium ginsengisoli, assembly GCF_000956535.1. Taxonomy (GTDB): domain Bacteria; phylum Actinomycetota; class Actinomycetes; order Actinomycetales; family Microbacteriaceae; genus Microbacterium; species Microbacterium ginsengisoli. The sequence continues at coordinate 55,715 of NZ_JYIY01000073.1, forward strand.
CGGCGCCCATCACCTCGAGCTTCGCCATGCCGACCAGGCGCGCGACGAGCGGGCGGGTGAGGTTCACGCCCTGCACGCGGTCGAGCGGGGCACGGCGGTGCGAGCGGAACAGCACGCCCCGGCGCACCTCGACGTCGGCGGCCGTGACCCGGAACGTGTGGAAACGCCACGACAGCGCGAACAGCCCGACGAGCAGCAGCGCGACGACGATCGCGCCGAGCAGCACGAGGAAGACCAGATTGTGGGCGAACACGTAGTCGACGGGATCCCGCGGGTCGTCGGCCGGCGGATGCGGCCCCGGCGCGAACATCGGCACCACGAACGCGAGCAGGCGCTCGCGCAGGTTCGCGATGAGCACGCCCGCGACAACCACGACGACCAGCCCGCCGCGGAAGACGGGCGTCAGCGGGTGCAGCCGGTGCCACGCGCCATCCGTGAGCACCGATCCCGAGAGCGCTGCCGCCGGGTCGGGTCGCGGGTCGCCGTGAGCGCCGGCGGACACCCCCTCGACCGCACCGCCCTGGTCGCCCGCCTCGACGGGATCGCTCACAGCGGTGTCCGGCGCTGCTCGGCGAGCTCGATCAGCGCGTCGCGCAGCAGCTCGGCGGCCTCCTGCCGCAGCCCCGGCAGCACGACGCTGCCGGTCGAGGCGGCGCTGACGAGCTTCACCTGCGCGATGCTGAACGCCCGGTCGAGCGGACCGTGGGCGATGTCGACGAGCTGCAGCCGCCCGTAGGGCACAGCGAGCTCGCGCTGCAGCAGGATGCCCCGCCGCACGACGATGTCATCGGCGCGCAGGCGGTAGCCCCACGACCGCAGGCGTCGCGGCAGGATCGCCGCCCACACGACCAGCACGACGACGAGCACACCGCCCACGGGATACGGCCACCACGCGCCCGTCCAGATGCCGAGAACAACGGATGCCCCCACCACCGCAACGGTCCACAGCGCGAGCTCGATCAGCTCGGTCCTGAGGTAGGGCCGCGCAAGCCGATGCCACGGTGCGGGATCCGCGGCATCCGTGCCTGTCAGCCAGCCGCGGCGCGGCGCACCGACCGGCGCGAAAGTGCCCCTATCGAGCACCTCGGCGTCGAGGCCCGGCTCAATGACGGTGCGGCTCGATCGCGGGAGCGCCGGGTCCGGAGTCGTCGTCATCGTCGTCCTTCCGCAGGGTGCACAGGTGTTCGGCGACGAGGGCGGTGACCACCAGCGCGACGCCCGCCGCCGCGGTGAGGATGATCGGCAGCAGCGCGCCGGAGTCGGGGGTGGCCGGGCGGGTCGACACGAACAGCAGCAGTCCGAGCGCGAACCCGGCGACGACCGCACCGACGAGTGAGGAGGCCTTCGCGAGCACCGCTATGCGCACCGCCCGGAACGGGTCGATGTCGACCTTGACCGTCGCGCGGGTGGCCCGGCGGATCGGCAGTGCCAGCAGGATCTCGGCGAGGCCGAGCAGCACCAGCAGGATCGGCAGTCCGATGGCGGGCGTGAAGGTGGCGCGCCCACCCGCGGTCAGCAGCTGGTCGACGAGGAACCCGGCACCGAGGCCCAGCACGGCCGCGGTGAACAGGGCGAGGGGGCTCGTGCGCTTCACGCGGGGCCCCCGTCGTCGAGCGCGGCGAGCAGCGCGTCGACGCGACCGCGACCGGGCAGCACCGCGTCGGGGTCGACGGCCAGCCACGGGCGCAGCACGAAGTCGCGCTCGGCGGCGCGCGGGTGAGGCAGCAGCAACGTCGGGTCGTCGGAGTGCACGTCGTCGTACGCGATCAGGTCGAGATCGAGCGTGCGGTCCCCCCATCGCTCGCGACGCACCCGCCCGTGCCGCGCCTCGATCTCGTGGAGGGCGGCGAGCAGCTCGGCGGGTCGGAGGGTCGTGGTGACGAGTGCGACCGTGTTGAGATACGGCGGGGCCGAGGCATCCGGCCCGTGCAGGGTGAGCGCGACGGTCTCGAGCACGGGAGCGACCTCGAGCGCGCTCGTGCCCGGCAGCGTGCGCAGGTCGGCGACGGCGGCCTCGATCGTGGTGCCGCGGTCGCCGAGGTTCGACCCCAGGGCGACGACGGCGGTGACGGATGCCTCGTCGCCGACGCCCTGCGCGAGCCGCCGGTTCACAGCGCTCCCTCGATGCGCACGCGGGTGACGCTGACGGTCACGTCGTCGAACGGCACCGGGATGGGCGCCTGCGGCTTGTGCACGGTGATGCGCACCATGTGCACCGGCCACCCCTCGAGCACGGCGGTCGCGATGCGCTCGGCGAGGGTCTCGATGAGGTTGACCGGGTCGCCGCCGATGATCTCGGCGATGCGCACCGCCACCTCGCCGTAGTGCACCGTGTCGGTGACGTCGTCGGTGACCGCGGCGCGCTGCACGACCGCACCGTCGAGGTAGAGCGCCGCGTCGACGACGAACTCCTGCCCTTCGGCGCGCTCATGGGCGAACACCCCGTGGCGTCCGAATGCGCGGATGCCGGTGATCGCGATCTCGTCGAGCGGGTTCATGCCTTCCCTTCCTGCCAGGCGCGGGCGATGGTGAGCGCGTCGCGGGTGGCGACGACGTCGTGCACGCGCACCGCCCAGGCTCCGGCGTCGGCGGCGAGCACGCTGGTGACCGCGGTGGCGAGGTCGCGGCGGGCCTCGGATGCCTCGCCCCCGAGCGCTGCGGCGAGGAACCCCTTGCGGCTCGCGCCGACCAGGAGCCGCGGGCCGAGCCCGACGAGCTGCGGCAGCGCGCGCAGCACCCGCCAGTTCTGGTCGCCGCGCTTGGCGAAGCCGAGCCCCGGATCGAGGATGACACGGGCCGGGTTGATGCCCGCCGCGGCCGCCGCCTCGACCCGTCCGACGAGCTCTGCGGCGACCTCGCGTTCGATGTCGTCGTATTGGGCCTCCGCGTACATGTCGTCGGAGTGGCCGCGCCAGTGCCCGAGCGCCACGTCGGCACCGGTGGCGGCGACGGCCGCGAGCAGATCGGGGTCGGCGAGACCGCCCGACACGTCGTTGACGATGCGCGCACCGGCGGCGACGGCCGCGACCGCGGTCGAGGCGTTCATGGTGTCGATGCTCACGACGGCTCCTGCGGCGGCGAGCGCGTGCACGACCGGCAGCACCCGCTCCTGCTCGATCTCGGGGGTGACGCGCACGGCACCGGGCCGTGTCGACTCGCCGCCGATGTCGAGGATGTCGGCGCCGAGCTCGCGCAGCCTCAGCCCGTGGGCGACGGCGAGGTCGGGGTCGAGGTAGCGACCGCCGTCGCTGAACGAGTCGGGGGTCGCGTTCACGATGCCCATGACGAGGCATCCCATCAGCGGTTCGCTCCGATCAGGGCGATGAGCTCGGCGCGGGCGGCGGGCTCAGCGAGCTCTCCGCGTGCGGCGATCGTGACGGTGGACGCGTCGGGCTGCCGTTCGCCGCGGGAGGTGACGCAGCCGTGCACCGCGTCGAGCACGACGAGCACCCCACGGGCGTCGAGCCCGTCGGCGATGGTGTCGGCGATCTGCTCGCCGAGGCGCTCCTGCACCTGCGGGCGGGCCGACAGCACCTCGACCACGCGCGGGAGAGCACCGAGGCCCACGACCTTCTCGCCGGGGAGGTAGGCCAGGTGCGCCCGGCCGCGGAACGGCAGCAGGTGGTGCTCGCAGACCGAACGGAAGTCGATGTCGCGCAGCATGACGGCGCCGCTCGGCAGCGTGTCGGGCGCGGGGCCACGGCTGATCGAGATGGTGCGGTAGAGAGCTGCCGCGGGATCGGCGTCGACCCCGGCGAAGAACTCGCCGTAGGCGTCGGCCACCCGTTCAGGCGTCTGCCGGAGTCCGGGTCGGTCGGGGTTCTCGCCGATCGCCTCGAGGAGCTCCCTCACGAGCGCGGCGACACGTGCACGGTCGACGGCCATGCGCCGAGCCTACGCGGTCGCGGGGCGGGCCTGTCCGGTCGGACGCTGGCGCGGAGCCTTCTTCGCTGCAGCCCCCTCGTCGGCGGCCTCGGTCTGGGCGGCGACGCCCTCCTGCTCGCGACGGCGCGGCACGTCGACCGGCGGCAGCGCCGAGACCGGGCGCTTCGTGCTCGAGAGCCACTGGGGGCGCTCGGGCAGCTTGCGCACGTCCTTGAAGATCTCGGCGAGCTCGAGGTGGTCGAGCGTCTCCTTCTCGAGGAGCGCGAGGGCGAGCTTGTCGAGCACGTCGCGGTTGTCGTTGATCACCTGGTAGGCCTCGTTGTGGGCCTGCTCGATGAGGTCGCGCACCTGTACGTCGACGCGCTCGGCGAGCTCGTCGGAGTAGTCGCGGCCGTGACCCATGTCGCGCCCGAGGAACATCTCACCCGAGCTCGAGCCGAGCTTCACGGGGCCGACGTCGGTGGTCATGCCGTATTCGGTGACCATCTTGCGGGCGATGCCGGTGGCCTTCTCGATGTCGTTCGAGGCGCCCGTGGTCGGGTCGTGGAACACGATCTCCTCGGCCACACGACCGCCCATCGCGTAGGTGAGCTGGTCCTGCAGCTCGTTGCGGGTGATCGAGTACTTGTCGTCGAGCGGCAGCACCATCGTGTAGCCGAGCGCCTTGCCGCGCGGGAGGATCGTGACCTTCGTGACGGGGTCGGTGTGGTTCATCGCCGCCGCGGCGAGGGCGTGGCCGCCCTCGTGGTACGCGGTGATGAGCTTCTCCTTGTCCTTCATCACGCGCGTGCGGCGCTGAGGTCCGGCGATCACGCGGTCGATGGCCTCATCCAGGGCGCGCATGTCGATGAGCTGCGCGTTCGAGCGGGCCGTCAGCAGCGCCGCCTCATTGAGCACGTTGGCGAGGTCGGCACCGGTGAACCCGGGGGTCTTGCGGGCGATGACCTCGAGGTCGACGCTGTCGGAGAGGGGCTTCCCGCGCCCGTGCACCTCGAGGATCTTCTTGCGGCCCTTCAGGTCGGGGGCGTCGACGCCGATCTGGCGGTCGAAGCGGCCGGGTCGCAGCAGGGCCGGGTCGAGGATGTCGGGACGGTTGGTCGCCGCGATGACGATGACGTTGGCCTTCGGGTCGAAGCCGTCCATCTCGACGAGCATCTGGTTGAGCGTCTGCTCGCGCTCGTCGTGCCCGCCGCCGAGTCCGGCGCCGCGATGGCGTCCGACCGCGTCGATCTCATCGATGAAGATGATGGCGGGCGCGCTCTCCTTGGCCTGGTTGAACAGGTCGCGCACGCGGCTCGCGCCGACGCCGACGAACATCTCGACGAAGTCCGAGCCCGAGATCGAGTAGAACGGCACGCCCGCCTCGCCGGCGACGGCGCGGGCGAGCAGGGTCTTGCCGGTTCCGGGAGGGCCGTACAGCAGCACGCCCTTCGGGATGCGGGCGCCGAGCGCCTGGAACTTCGTCGGGTCCTTCAGGAAGTCCTTGATCTCCTGCAGCTCCTCGATCGCCTCGTCGGAGCCGGCGACGTCGTCGAAGGTGACCGTCGGGGTCTCCTTGGTGACGAGCTTCGCTCGCGACTTGCCGAACTGCATGATCTTGCTGCCGCCGCCCTGCGACATCGACAGCAGCAGCCAGAACACGAGACCGAGGAGGATGACCGGCACGGCGAGGGAGAGCAGGCTGTCGACCCAGGTGGTGCGCGGCACGACGTCGTTGTAGCCGCCCGAGGGGTTGGCCGCGTCGATCGCGTTGACCACGTCGGTCGCGCGGGCGTTCACGTAGTAGAACTGCACGTCGCTCGAGCCGTTGTAGGGGGTCGAGAGGGTGAGGTCGACGCGCTGGTCGCCGTCGGTGTTGACCACCTTGCTGACTGTTCCGCCCTTGAGGAGGTTGAGACCCTCCTGCGTCGAGATCTGCTTGGCTCCGCCGAGGCTCGAGATGAGGGAGAACCCGATGATGAGCAGCAGACCGATCAGCAGCACGTAGATGATCGGATTGCGGGTGATCTTCTTGAAGTCCATGATTCGAGCCTGCGCCCGAGCGCCTTTCGTCGACGTTCCGCCTCGTGAACGGTTCCCTCAGGTTAGCGCTCGCCCACTATGGCGGGTCTGTGCATTCGCCCACGGCGAACTGGGCGAATCCGGATGCCGCGGCCCGGCCGCCCGGCGACGCGTCAGGCGTAGACGTGGGGGGCGAGAACCGCGACGTCACGCAGGTTTCGGTACTTCTCGGCGTAGTCGAGTCCGTAGCCGACGACGAACTCGTTCGGGATCTCGAAGCCGACGTAGCGGCAGTCGACGTGCACCTTCGCGGCATCCGGCTTGCGGAACAGGGCGAAGACCTCGACGGATGCGGCGCCGCGGGCGGCGAAGTTCTCGAGCAGCCAGCTGAGGGTGAGGCCGGAGTCGATGATGTCCTCGACGATCAGCACGTGCTTGTCGTGGATGTCGGTGTCGAGGTCTTTGCGGATCTGCACGACGCCGCTCGACTTGGTGCCGGCGCCGTATGAGGAGACGGCCATCCAGTCCATGGGCACGAGCATCGGCAGCGCCCGGGCGAAGTCGGCCATCACCATGACGGCGCCCTTGAGCACGCCGACGAGCACGAGCTCCTTGCCGTCGTAGTCGACCGCCACCTGAGCGGCGATCTCGTCGAGCTTCGCGCGGATCTCCTCCTCAGTCGCGAGAACGGTCTCGAGGTCGGAGGCGAGGTCGACGGCGCGCATGGGTCGAGTCTAGGAGGGGGGCCCTGCGGCGGTGAACTCGATGCGGGCGCCGACGCGGCGAGCCCGGCAGCCGGGCAGGTCGAGGGGTCCCTGCCCTGCCCAGTCGGTGACGAGGCGGGCGACCTCGAGGGTCTGCGTGCGAGTGAGGCTCTGACCGAACTCGCTCGCCACGACGTGTCGGATGATGCGGTGGCGCAGGGCCGGAGGGTTCGCGGCGAGCGCGCCGACCGAGACGGAGATGCCCGCTTCGGCGTGCTCGACGATGTCCTCGATGGTCTCGTCGATCATCTCGTCGAAGGCGGCCGTGTCCTCGCGCAACTGGTCGGCGGTGCGGGCGAGGGCCTCGGCGACGCCCGGGCCGAGCTCGCGCTCGAGCACCGGCAGCACCAGCTCCCTCACTCGCACCCGTGCGAATGCCGGGTCGGCGTTCTGCGGATCGTGCCAGGGCTCGAGGCCCGCCGCCGCGCACGCGGTGAGAGTGGTCGCGCGGCGCACCGCGAGCAGCGGCCGCACCAGCAGAACCCCGGATGCCTCGTCCCGCCGCACGGCGGCCATGCCGGCGAGGCTCGTGGCGCCCGCTCCGCGGGCGAGGCCCAGCAGCACGGTCTCGGCCTGGTCGTCGAGTGTGTGCCCGAGGAGCACGGCCGCCGCGCCGAGGTCGGCCGCGGCCCCGGTGAGCGCGCGGTAGCGCGCGGAGCGCGCGGCCCCCTCCGGCCCGTCACCCGCTGCGGTCACCTCGACCCGCACGATGCGGGCGGCGAGCCCGAGCGCACGCGCCTGATCGGCGGCGCGGGAGGCGGCGGCATCCGATCCCGGCTGCAGCGCGTGATCGACGATCACCGCGGTCGCGTCGATGCCGAGCTTCGGCGCCTCGAACGCGGTCGCGGCGGCGAGGGCGAGGGAGTCGGGTCCGCCCGAGAGCGCCACGACGACCGACGTCGCCTCCACACCCGAGAGTGCCGTGCGCACCGCGAGGCGCGCCTCGGCGACGGCGGGATCCAGTGCGGGCATGCCTTTACCGTAGGGCGGCGCGAACGCGGCGCGCGAGCGCACCCGACGGCTCGTGACGCCCGCCCCGATGTCGCCGAGGCCGCCGCACTAGGCTGAGGGGCGGCATCCCAGCCCCTGATCTAAGGAGCACGCACATGGGCGCATACGACGCCGTCATCGAGATCCCGCGCGGCAGCCGCGTGAAGTACGAGGTCGACCACGAGACCGGCCGGGTGTTCCTCGACCGCATCCTCTACACGGTGTTCGGCTACCCGGCGAACTACGGGTTCTTCGAGAACACGCTCGGCGAGGACGGCGACCCGCTCGACGTGCTGCTGCTGCTCGACCAGGAGCTCGCACCCGGCGTCGGCGCCAAGGTGCGCCCGGTCGGCGTGCTGAAGATGAGCGACGAGGCCGGCGGCGACGACAAGGTCGTGGCCGTGCTCGCCAAGGATCCCCGCTGGGCGCACATCCAGGACGTCGCCGACATCCCGGAGTACACCCAGAAGGAGATCACCCACTTCTTCGAGCACTACAAGGACCTCGAGCCCGGCAAGTGGGTCAAGGTCGACGAGTGGGCCGACGCGGCCGAGGCCGAGCGTCTCGTCTCCGAGGCGTTCGCGCGCTTCGAGGCCGAAGGGCACTGAGCGCCCTCACCCCGACATGACGAAGGGGGCGGATGCCGCGGCATCCGCCCCCTTCGCTGTGTCGACTAGATGTTGATGCCGCGCTGCGCCATGAGGGGCTGCGGGTTCTTCGGCGAGCCGTTGACGTAGAACTCGAAGTGCAGGTGGCATCCGAACGCGTTGCCGGTCTCGCCGCCGCGCCCGATGACCTGGCCGGCCGAGACCTGCTGGCCGTAGGACACGAGGATGCCGCCGTTCTGCATGTGCGCGTACCCGGTGCCGATGCCGCCGCCGTGGTCGATCTTGACGTAGTTGCCATAGCCGCCGTTGGGGCCGGCGTAGACGACCGTGCCGGCGCTGGCCGCGAAGATCGGGAAGCCGCACGTGCCGTTGGCGATGTCGAGACCGTAGTGGAAGCTGCTGGCGCAGTACGACGGACCGCACTGGGCGTAGCGGGGGCCGTAGGGCGAGGTCATCGGCCCGTTCGCGGGGCGGGCCCACCCGCTCGACGAGGCGCCGCCGCCTCCGCCACCGCCGCCGCCCTGCGCGGCCTCCTGGGCGGCCTTCGCGGCCGCCGCCGCTGCCGCCGCGGCCGCCGCCTCGGCGGCCTTGCGTGCGGCTTCGACCCCGGCCTGGTAGTCGGCGACGGTCTTGGCGGTCTGATCCTGCAGCGCCTGCAGCTGCGCCTGGAGGTCCTGCAGGTGGCTCTGCTGGTTCGCGAGGGCGGCCTGCGCCGCCTGGGCGGCGTTCTGCGCCGCGGTCATCGCGTCATTGGCCTGCTGCTGGAGCTTGTCGCGCTCATCGGCCTGCACCTTGGCCTGGTCACTGAGCGACTGCGCGAGGTTCTGCGCGGTGACCGCGTTCGTGTAGACGTCGTTGTTGCGCTGCAGCAGGCGGTCCATCGTGCCGAGGCGGGCGAGGAGATCGTTGGCCCCCGCGGCGGATCCGGCGAAGAAGATCTGCAGCGACGCGTTGTCGCCACCGGAGCGGTAGAGCTGCGCTGCCAGGCGACCGGCCTGGTTCGCCGCCTCGAGGGCGGCGGCGGACTGCTTGTCGGCCTGATCCTGGATGTCGGCGGCCTTCTGGCTCGCGTCGAAGAACGCCTGCTGCGCGGTGTAGAAGACCTGCGACGCCTGATCAGCGGCCGCCTGCGTCTGCGTGACCTGCGTGTTCAGCTGCGAGATGAGGCCGTTGATCTTCGTGATCTCGGACTGCTTCGCGGCCTCGTTGTTCTTTGCCGCCTGCACGTCGGCCCAGCTGGGGTAGTCGGCCGCGAAGGCGGGAGTCGAGAACCCGGACGCGACCGCACCGACGGCGACGATGCCGAGTGCCCCCGCACCGAAGAGCGCGCGACGGCTCACGTCGGGCCACAGCGCGCGCTGCTCACGCGCGGAGGGCGCGCAATCGCACTCGTCGGTGTGGTCCACCTGAGTGGTGTCGTCGGTCACGAGGCATCCCTTCGGTGCTCGAGTCACATCTGCATCACTAATAACATGCGTCACCTTCACGAAGGAATCAAGCACAGGTTGAAGGTTGACCGCACGCCTTCGTCATTCTGCGTTGCGCTGTGGGAGCCGTCGGGAGCCCACGCGGGGCGGTCGGGAATCGCATGGTCGCTCGGTTTGGTGCAACGGCCTTCATTTGCGTATGCTTGAGCGTCGGCAAGCGTGACCGCCGAATCCCTCGGGATGTCGAGTTTCGCCCGGCCCCATCGTTTAGCGGCCTAGGACGCCGCCCTTTCACGGCGGTAGCACGGGTTCGAATCCCGTTGGGGTCACACTCACCGGCACACAACTCAACAAGCATGGCCCTGTAGCGCAGTTGGTTAGCGTGCCGCCCTGTCACGGCGGAGGTCGCGGGTTCAAGTCCCGTCAGGGTCGCTCCGAGCGACGGGCCCTTTCTTAGCAGAGGGCCCTTCGTCTAGGACGCGGCAGATATGCCGCGCGGCTCTGTAGCTCAGTTGGTAGAGCGCACGACTGAAAATCGTGAGGTCACGGGATCGACGCCCGTCGGAGCCACACGGACCGTCGTTACAACGGTCCCAGAAACCCTCGCCTAGCTTCTACATGGCGGGGGTTTTGCTTTTGGCGCGGGCGGCGTGACCGCACGCGCAAAGGCCGGCCCCGCGGCATCCGCGAAGCCGGCCCCTGCGCGTCAGGCCGGATCAGTCGTCGTGAGCACCTGACTGCATGCCGGTCTTGATCGCGTCCATGACGCCCGAGTCGGCGAGGGTGGTCACATCACCCACCGGCCGGTTCTCGGCGACGTCACGCAGGAGGCGACGCATGATCTTGCCCGAGCGCGTCTTCGGCAGCTCGGCGACGACCATGATCTGACGGGGCTGCGCGATCTTGCCGATCTCCTTGGCCACGTGCTCTCGCAGCTCACGGGTCACGTGGTCACCTCCGTCTCCGGCCTCCTTGCGCAGGATCACGAACGCAGCGACCGCCTGACCGGTCACGGGGTCGTCGACCCCCACCACGGCCGCCTCAGCGACCTTCGGGTTCGACACGAGTGCCGACTCGATCTCGGTCGTCGAGAGGCGGTGCCCCGACACGTTCATCACGTCGTCGACGCGACCCAGCAGCCACAGGTCGCCGTCCTCGTCGCGCTTGGCCCCGTCGCCCGCGAAGTAGCGACCCGGGAACCGCGACCAGTAGGTCTCCTTGAACCGCTCGGGGTCGCCCCAGATCGTGCGCAGCATCGACGGCCACGGCTCGGTCAGCACCAGGTAGCCACCCTGGCCGTTGCCGACGGACTCGCCCTGCTCGTCGACCACGTCGACGCCGATGCCCGGCATCGCGCTCATGGCCGCGCCGGGCTTGCCGGCCGTGATGCCCGGGAGCGGGCTGATCATGATCGAGCCCGTCTCGGTCTGCCACCACGTGTCGATCACGGGCACCCGGTTGCCGCCGATGTGCTCGCGATACCACATGTACGCCTCGGGGTTGATGGGCTCACCCACCGACCCGATGAGCTTCAGGCTCGACAGGTCGTACCCCTCGGGGATCTGGTGACCCCACTTCATGAACGTGCGGATCGCCGTCGGCGCGCAGTACAGCGTCGTGACGCCGTACTTCTGCACGATCTCCCACCAGCGCCCCTGGTGGGGCGTGTCGGGTGTGCCCTCGTAGAGCACCGAGGTCGTCGCATTCGACAGCGGACCGTAGACGATGTAGCTGTGGCCGGTCACCCACCCGATGTCGGCCGCCGTCCAGTAGACGTCGGTCTCGGGCTTGAGGTCGAAGGTCTCCCACTGGGTGAACGAGCACCCGGTGAGGTACCCGCCGCTCGTGTGCAGGATGCCCTTCGGCTTGCCGGTCGTGCCCGAGGTGTACATGACATAGAGCGGATGCTCCGCATCGAACGCCTGCGCATCGTGCGACGTGCTGGCGCGGTCGACGCTCTCATGCCACCACAGGTCGCGACCCTCGGTGACGGCCACGTCCTGTCCGGTGCGGCGCACCATCAGCACGGACCTCACGTCGGGGCATCCGGTCAGCGCCTCATCGACCGCCGGTTTCAACGCCACCGCAGAGCCCTTGCGGTAGCCGCCGTCAGCGGTGATCACTACCCGGGCGTCGCAGTCGAGGATGCGCGTGCGCAGCGCCTCGGCCGAGAAGCCGCCGAACACCACGGTGTGCGGTGCCCCGATGCGGGCGCAGGCCAGCATCGCGATGATCGTCTCGGGGATCATCGGCATGTAGATCGCGACCCGGTCGCCCTCCTGCACGCCGAGCGCGGTGAGCGTGTTCGCCGCCTGGCACACCCGCTCGGTGAGCTCGCGGTAGGTGATGGTGCGGGTGTCGCCCGGCTCGCCCTCGAAGTGATACGCGACCCGGTCGCCGAGGCCGGCCGCCACGTGGCGGTCGAGGCAGTTCACCGCCACGTTCAGCCGGCCCCCGACGAACCACTTCGCGAACGGCGGGTCGCTCCAGTCGAGCACCTGGGTCCAGGGCTCGGCCCAGTCCAGCCGCGCCGCCTTGTCCGCCCAGAAGGCGAGCCGGTCGGCATCCGCCTCCCGGTAGATGTCGGCGGTCACGTTGGCGGCCGCCGCGAACTCGGGGCTCGGCGGGAACCGCCGGTTCTCGTGCGCGAGGTTCTCGATCGCAGAGGCGTGCTCGATGGTCGACACGGTCAGCTCGCCTTCGGGGCGCCGATCGGGAGGACGGTGCGTCCCCAGGTCGAGTTGATGACGGATGCCGCGGAGCCGTACCAGGCGAGCACGGCGGTCACGAGACCGACGACGCCGCCGATGTTGGTCGCGGTCGCACTGCCGCTGAACGCGCCGATCGTGAGGAGCACGAACGTGATCAGCAGGGCGATGAACACCAGCAGCACGATGCGGCTCGCCTTGATGGCGCCGATGGTCATGTAGAAGGTGAAGATCGTCCACGCCAGGAAGAAGACGGCGAGTCCGTCGGCGCCGGCCGCCTTGGCGAGCGCGTCGTTCGTCAGCAGGAACCACACGGCCAGCCAGAACGAGCCGTACGAGGTGAACGCGACGGCGCCGAACGTGTTGCCCTTCACGAACTCCCACATGCCGGCGAGCAGCTGGGCGATGCCGCCGTAGAACAGGGCGAGGGCGAGAGCGCCGGCCCCGGCGTCGGGGATCCACCCCGCGTTGGCGACGCTCAGCACGAACGTCGTGAGGGCGAACGCGGCGAGGCCGAGAGCGCCCGGGTCCGCGACACCGGCGACGAACGTCGGGCGCGAGATGATGTCGGTCTGGTTGCTCACGATGAACACTCCTTTGTGTTGTGGATAGACCCGCAGGACCGGGGCCACGGGGCATCCGTTCACATCGGCGTGAGCGGATACTCATAGCGAAACCCGGGGTTCGGCCCTGCTAGCTTCAACGCTACGAACGCACCGACGCGCTCGACTACCGTCCAAAGGAGGTAGTGATGTGGAGACGATGACGTCGCCGCTCGCCCCCCGCGATGCCCTGCTCGCGACGCTGCGCACCCTGCGCCGCGACACGGGCGCCAGCATCACCTTCGGTGCGTACGCCACCCCCGGCGGCGCCCGTCTCGACGCGTTCGTCGGCGCGCACAGCCACACCCTCGCGGGAGTGCTCATCGAACCCGCCCACGGGGTCGGCGGCAAGGCCATGGTCGACCGGAGGCCGGTCGCGGCGACCCAGTACGAGCGCTCGACGGCGATCACCCACCACTACGACCGCGAGGTCAGCGGCGAGGCGATCGTGTCGCTGCTGGCCGTGCCGGCGATCGTCGGCGACCGGGTGCGGGCCGTGCTCTACGTCGGCGAGCGCGTCGCCACACAGTTCGGCGGCGACATCGTGCGCCGCACCGTGTCGGCCGCGCAGAACCTCGCGTGGGAGTTCACGGTCGCCGCAGAGGTGGAGCGCCGGGTGACCGAGCTGCGGCAGGCGGCAGCGCTCTCGGCCGCCGCCGATGCCCCGTCGCGGGAACGCCAGGAGGTGCGGGAGGCGGCCGCCGAACTGCGAGAGCTCAGCCGCGTCGTGCAGGACCCCGAGCTGCTGGCGCGCATCGACGCGATCGGCCGACTGCTGCTGCCCGCCCCGACCGAGCTCGTCGCCCCGCGACTCTCGCCCCGCGAGGTCGACATGATCACCCAGCTCGCGCTCGGCCGCCGCAACAGCCAGATCGCCGAGGCCCTCGGCCTCACCGAGGCGACGGTGAAGGCCTACGTGTCATCCGCGATGCACAAGCTCGACGCGAGCAGCCGCTTCGAGGCGGTCGCGGCCGCGCGTCGCGCCGGCATCGTCGCGTGAGGATGCCGCGGGCATAGCCTGGCGGTATGAGCACCCTCACCGGAACCGTCGCCCTCGTCACCGGAGCCTCCAGCGGAATCGGGGAGGCCACCGCCCGCACCCTCGCCGCCGACGGCGCCGCCGTGGCCCTCGTCGCCCGCCGCGCCGACCGTCTCGCGTCGCTCGCGAAAGAGATCGCCGCGGCCGGGGGCACGGCCGTCGCGATCGAGGCCGACATCACCGACCGCGATCAGGCCCGCGCCGCGGTGGCCCGCACGGTCGCCGAGCTCGGACGACTCGACATCCTCGTGAACAACGCCGGCGTGATGCTGCTGGGGCCGGTCGAGCACGCGCCGATCGACGAGTGGGACCGCATGATCGACCTCAACCTCACCGCACTGCTGTCGGTGACCGAGGCGGCCCTCCCCCACCTGCTCGCGGCCGCCGAGAGCGAACCGCGCCGGGTCGCCGACCTCGTGAACATCTCGTCGACAGCGGGCCGCCAGGTCAAGCGCGGCTCCGGCGTCTACAACCTCACCAAGCACGGCGTGGGCGCCTTCAGCGAGTCGTTCCGGCAGGAGTTCAGCCGCCGCCACCTGCGGGTCGGCGTCGTCGAGCCGGGTGCCGTCGCGACCGAGCTGCGCGACCACCTGCGTCCCGAGATCCGCGAGGTGCAGCAGCAGCGCCTGTCGGCGATGCAGCCGCTGCAGGCGCAGGATGTCGCGGACGCGATCTCGTACATCGTGACGCGTCCGCGCCACCAGACGATCAACGAGTTGCTGCTGCGCCCGACCGAGCAGGACGACTGAGCTCAGCGCACGAGTCGGGCCGCCGGGGTCGTGTACACGTGCTCGGGCCGCCCGGTGCTGCCGTAGCGGAGGGTGAGCACGATGTGGCCCGACTGCTCGAGTTGCGAGAGGTAGCGCTGGGCCGTCGCGCGTGAGATGCCCGCCTCGGCGGCGACCTGCGCGGCGGATGCCCCGTCGACGCCGCTGTGCGCGATGCGGTCGAACACGAGCTTCACGGTCGGAGCCATCGAGGGCACCCGCGGCCTGACGGCCGGCTCGGGCGGTCGCAGCGCCCCGAACAGCCGATCGATGTCGTCCTGCGTCGACTCCTCGGGAAGCGCCGCGATCTCCCCCAGCGTGCGCTGGAAGGCGATGAGTCGCTCGACGAGCGCTGCGAACCCGAACGGCTTGCTGATGTAGTGCACCGCCCCCAGTCGCAGAGCTGTGCGGATCGACTCGACGTCCTTCGCCGCCGACACGACGATCACCGACGGCGCGTGAGCCTCGGCGGCGAGGTCGCGCACCACGTCGAGGCCGTCGCCGTCAGGCAGGTAGATGTCCATCAGCACGAGATGCGGACGCTTCTCGTCGATCACGCGCCGCGCCTCGGCGGCGCTGTGGGCCATGCCGACCACGCGGAACCCGGGGACGCGATCGACGAACCCCGCGTGCACCGTCGCGACGCGGTAGTCGTCGTCGACGACCACGACCTCGATCACCGCCTCGCTCATCCGCCCACCTCCGCAGCCACTGCGGTCGGCAGGGTCACGGTGAAGCGCGTTCCGCCGTCGACCTCGACCTCGACCGTGCCCCCGATGCGGGTGACCGCGTTCATCACGAGCGCGAGCCCGAGCCCGCCGTGCGTGGAGTGCGCCGAGCGTTTCGTGGTGAACCCGCGGTCGAACACCTGCGGACGCTCCGACTCGGGGATGCCGATGCCGTTGTCGGCCACCGAGACCTCGATCGCGACCGGCGACTCGACGATGCGCACCTCCACGAACCGCGGCGCCGCGACGGGCATCAGCGCGTCGAAGGCGTTGTCGATCATGTTGCCGAGCACGGTCGTCAGGGCCTGCACGTGTCGGGCGTCGGCGTCGAGGTGCGAGTCGGGGGCGATGACGAGCTCGACGCCGCGCTCGCTCGCCTCGGCGGCCTTGCCGAGCAGCAGTCCGACGATCTGCGGCACCGCGATGCGCGACCTCACGGATTCGTCGAAATCGGCCGACGTGCCCCGTAGCTCGTTGAGGTACGACAGCGCATCCACGGGACGATCGAGCTCGAGCAGGCCCGCGATCGCGTGCAGACGATTGGTGAACTCGTGCTGCTGGGCACGCAGCGACTCCGTCAGACTGCGCTGCCCGTCGAGCTCGCGCGCGAGCCCCTCGAGGTCGGTGCGGTCCCGCAGGGTGATGACCGTGCCATGCGGCTTGCCGCGCAACACCACGGGCATGCGGTTCACGACCAGGCACAGCTCGCTGGTCACGAACAGTTCATCGACCCCGACCGACGGATCGATGAGGATGTCGCGCAGCTCCCCCGCAGCGACCACCTCGACAAGCGGCCGGCCGGCCGCGGCATCCGGAAGATTCAACAGCCGGCGCGCGGCGTCGTTCACGACGCTGATGCGGCCCGCCGGGTCGAGCGCGAGCACCCCCTCGCGGATGCCGTGCAGCGTCGCCTCGCGCTCCTGCAGCAGCCGGGCGATCTCATCGAGCTCGAGTCCGAAGGTGCGCTTCTTCATGCGGCGCGCGACGAACCACGACGCCACCGCACCGAACAGCAGCGCCACGGCGAACCACAGCCCGTAGGACGGCAGCTCCCGCACGAGCTCGCTCGACACGGAGCTCTCCTGGATGCCCACCGACACCTCGCCGATGACGACGTCGGCCGGGCTGAACAGCGGCACCCGCGCGTTCGCGGTGAGACCCTGCGATCCCGAGTTGATGCCCAGATGAACCTGACCGTCCGCAGCCATCACCGGCTCGCTCACCCGCTGCCCCACCAGTGACGGGTCGGGGTGGGAGTGTCGGATTCCCTGCATGTCGATCAGCACCACGTACGACGCGCCCGTCGAGGACATCGTCGCTGTCGCGTACTCCTGCAGCTGGCCGGCGCACGCCGCAGCCGCCCCGGGCACCATGCACTGCTGCACCATCGGCACGCTCGCGACCGTCTGCGCGATCGCGGCCGCCCGCGCCTCGAAATCGCGATCGAGATTGGCGCGCACCGTCTGCGTGAGCAGCAAGAACCCGAACGCCATCGAGGCGGTGAGGATCACCACCTGGGCCAACAGGATCTGGCTCGAGATCTTCCGCATGCGCCGTCGCACCCAGTGATTGTGAGTCCTCGACGCACCGATGGCAAGGCGCACCGGTGCGCGAAACGCGCAGAAGCCGCGCAACGGGCACAACGAGACGAACCCGCAGAACCGCGACGCCGCGGCATCCGCTCTCGCACGATGGGTCCACTCCTCCCCGGAGGTTCCCGCTCACCAAGACAGAGAGGTCTTGCCATGGACGACACCCCCTCGCGCGGCCCCGGCCATCGCGACGACGGCGCGCGCATCGACATCGTCGGACTCACCAAGCGCTTCCTCACCCCGAAGGGCGAGGCGTTCACCGCGATCCGCGACGTGTCGCTCACCGTCGAACCCGGCCAGTTCTGCGCCATCGTCGGACCGACAGGATGCGGCAAGTCGACGACCCTCGGACAGGTGTCCGGTCTCGACAAGCCGAGCGCCGGGCACGTGTCGGTCGGCGGCACGCGGGTCGACGGCATCACCGACGGCGTCAGCTTCATGTTCCAGGCCGACTCGCTCTTCCCCTGGAAGACCGTGCTCGACAACGTGAAGATCGGGCCCGTGCTCAAGGGCATGCCGCGGGCACAGGCGACGGTGCTCGCGCGCGACTGGATCCGACGTGTCGGCCTCGCCGGCTTCGAGGACCGCTACCCGCACCAGCTCTCCGGCGGCATGCGCAAGCGCGTCGCGATGGCGGCCGCCCTGATCAACAACCCGCGCATCCTCCTGATGGACGAGCCGTTCGGCGCCCTCGACGTGCAGACCAAGGCGATCATGCAGACCGAGCTGCTGGCGCTGTGGGAGGAGTACCGGCCCTCGGTGCTGTTCATCACACACGACCTCGATGAGGCCGTCGCCCTGGCGGACCGCGTGGTGATCATGACCACGAGTCCCGGCACCGTCAAGGACGTGTTCGACATCGACCTGCCCCGACCCCGCGGCGACGTGCAGGAGATCCGCCACGAGGCGCGGTTCCTCGAGCTGCAGGGCCAGATCTGGCAGTCGCTGCGCGACGAGGTCACTCGCGCGTACGCACGGACGGCGGATGCGGCATGACCGCCGTGAGCCTGCCGGGCGCCGCCGCCGCATCCGAGACGAGCATCCAATCCGCCGCGCGCGCCAGCCGGCGCCGCCGCATCGCCTGGGTGTGGATCGGACGGATCCTGCTCGCCGTCGTGGTCATCGGCGGCTGGCAGCTGTTCACCGAGCTCGGCTGGGTCGATCCGTTCTTCTTCGGCCAGCCGAGCGGCATCTGGGACAGCCTGGTGCGGCTGTTCACCGTCGGAACGGCGTTCGGCTCGATCTGGGAGAACCTCTGGGTCACGGTGCAGGAAGCCCTCTACGGCTTCGCGCTGGGCACCGTCGTGGGCGTCATCCTCGGCATCCTGCTGGGGACGAACCGCTACCTGTCGGCGGTGTTCGGCCCGTACATCAAGGTGCTCAACTCGATCCCCCGCATCGTTCTCGGCTCGATCTTCATCGTCGCGTTCGGCCTCGGGATCTTCCCGAAGGTGCTGCTGGCGGCGGTGCTCGTCTTCTTCGCGGTGTTCTTCAATGCGTTCCAGGGCGTGCGCGAGGTCGACCAGAACCTCGTCTCCAACGTGCGCGTGCTCGGGGCGACCCCGCTGCAGGTCGCGCGGCACGTCACCATCCCGTCGGCGATGACCTGGATCATCGCGAGCCTGCACACCGCGTTCGGGTTCGCCATCATCGGCGCCCTCGTCGCGGAGGTGCTCGGGGCGCAGAAGGGCATCGGCCTGATCATCAGCCAGGCCCAGGGCAACTTCGACCCGAACACCGTGTTCGCCTGCATGGCGATCATCGCCGTGTTCACCCTCGTCGCCGAGTACCTCATCACGCTGCTCGAGCATGCGGTGCTCAAGTGGCGTCCCCCCGTGCGGTCCGAGGCGCAGAGCATCTGACCGCGGCATCCGCCCCCTGATCGTCGACCCCGTCGACACCCTGCGGCGTGCTCCCGGGCCCGCCCTGCATCACATCCACAGAAAGGCATTTCAATGAAGAAACGCGCACTGCTCGCCATGGCCGCCGTCGGCCTCGCGACCCTCTCGCTCGCCGGCTGCGCCGGCAGCGGATCGACCACCGCGAGCGCCGGATCGACCGACCTCCCGACCGTGAAAATCATGGTCGGCGGCATCGACAAGCAGATCTACCTCCCCTACCAGCTCGCGCAGAGCCTCGGCTTCTACCAGAAGTACGGCGTGAACGTCGAGCTGTCCACCGAGCAGCAAGGCGGCGTCGGCGCCGAGGACGCCATGGCCTCCGGCCAGGTCGACTTCGCCGGCGCGTGGTACATCCACACCGTCGACTTCCAGTCGAAGGGCAAGAACGTCATCAACGTGGTGCAGCTGTCGGGCGCCCCCGGTGAGCGCGAGATGTGCAGTTCGAAGAGCGGCGTCACCTCCGCGGCCGACTTCAAGGGCAAGACCCTCGGCGTCACCGACCTCGGGTCGGGCACCGACGAGCTCACCCAGTTCATCGCCGCCCAGGCCGGAGTCGCCCACAACGACTACACGACCCTCGCGGTCGGCGCAGGCTCCACGGCCATCGCGGCGATCCAGCGAGGCTCGGCGGACTGCGTGATGACGACCCAGCCGACCGTCGGCGCACTCGAGTCGAAGAACCTCGCCTCGACCGCGATCGACCTCGCGACGACGGCCGGCGCCCAGAAGGCGCTCGGCGGTGCGTGGCCGGCGGCGGGCCTGCTCGGCCGCGCCGACTGGGTCGCCGCCCACCAGGACGAGACGCAGAAGGTCGTCGACGCGCTCGTCGCGACGATGCACTGGATCGACACCCACACCGCGACGGACATCGCCAACGCGCTGCCTGCCGACTTCGTGCAGAACAGCACCATCACGAAGGACCAGTACATCGCCGGCCTCACGACCGACAAGGGGCAATTCCTTCCCGACGGAATCATGCCCGCCGGTGGCCCGAAGACGATCTTCGCGATGGAGAAGCTGATCGGCGTCGACACGTCGAAGGTCACAATCTCCGACACGTTCACCAACAGCTACGCCGAAGCGGCGAACAAGCTCGAGGGAACCGCGGTGACCACGACGCCGGCGGGAGCCGACGGCTGAGCACGGTCAGGACGGCGGGGGTCCCGGTCTCGGGGCCCCCGTCGTCGTGACGTCACCGGTCAGCCGACCCCGCGGGCCGCGAGCGCCTCGCCGAGCCGGTCGGCGTGCTGCAGCGCGAGCACCACGTACGGCACGGTGAAGGCGCGGGGCGTCGCCCGAGCACCGCGGGCGCGCAGCGTCTCGCGCACCTCGCCGGCGAGGGAGGCCAGCACGGGGATGGTCGCGAAGGTGACGACGAGCAGCAGCGCCGTCCGCTCGGGATCGATCCGCACGAACCGCAGCGGCGCGAGCCCCACCTCGAGCGCGCCGAGCAGCGCCGTCACGCGGGTCGTGAGTGCGAGAACGGATGCCGCCGCCACCGCCGCGAGCACGCGCACGGTGTTGATGACCGCGGGCTCGATGCCGAGGAAGATGACCTGTCCGATCAGGCTCACGACCGCGAGCCACCGCAGCGCCCAGAGCTGGCGGCCGAGCTGCGGCATCCCGAGTCCGCCGATGAGGAACAGGGCGACCGGCGCCAGCACCGCGGGCGCGAGCGCCCACCACGCCGTCGGAAGCAGCGAGATCGCCAGCACCACCACGAGCACCAGCACGATCTTGACGCCCGGCCGGGCGCGGTGCAGCAGGCCGTCACCGTCGACGTAGAGGCTCAGCACGGGGCATCCGCCACGATCGCGTCGTAGCGGGCGATGACCTCGGCGGGAGGCCCGACCTCGATCAGGCGCCCTCCGTCAAAGAGCACGGCCGTCTCGCAGCGCGCGGCGAGCGCGAGGTCGTGCGTGACGAGCAGCAGCCGATGCCCGGCCGCCTCGAAGAGGTGGTCGGCGACGCGACGCGCGTTGCGGGCGTCGAGCATTCCCGTCGGCTCGTCGGCGATCACCAGGTCGGGCCGCCGCACGAACGCGCCGCACACGGCGAGCAGCTGCTTCTGACCGCTCGAGAGCTCGTGCGCCGCGCGGTCGGCGAGCGGCGCCAGCCCGAACCGGTCGAGTGCCGCATCGACCCGTTCCGCAGCCTCGGCGCGCGGGAGACGCAGCGAACGCAGCGAGAACTCGACGTCCTCGCGCACGGTGGGCATGACGATCTGCGCGTCCGGGTTCGAGAACACGAACGCCACCCGGCGTCGCAACTCGGCGGCGTCGCGCCGGGGATCGAGTCCGAGCACGTCGAGTGAGCCGGATGTCGCGGCCCCGAGGCCTCCCACGAGCCGGGCGAACGTCGACTTGCCCGAGCCGTTCGCCCCGAGGACGGCGACCGTGCGGGCGTCGAGGTGCAGCGAGACATCCACCAGCACCTCGACGGCGCCCGCGACGACGCCGACGTTCTCGAGTCGGATGCCGGTCATGCTCCGATCATGCCTGGCCGTCGGCGATCACGGGCACCGCCGTGGTCGCAGGCGCCGGGCGCGGCGCGAGCCGGAAGGCGCGCGGGTACGCACGCCAGAGGGTGAGCACCACGACCGTCGCGATGGCGACCTTGATGAGGTCACCGGGGATGAACGCGATCGACGAGATGGCCGCGGCATCCAGCGGAATGCGCACGATCAGGGCGACGAACGGGACGCCCACCGCGTAGATCGCGACGATGCCGCCGAGCAGCAGGCCCGCGATCGTGGTGGTCCAATGGATGCGGCCGCCGATGCGCACGACGAGTCCGATGACGATCGCCCCGAGGATCCAGCCGAGCATGTAGCCGACGGTCGGGCCCACGAAGACGGCGAAGCCGCCGCGGCCACCGGCGAGGAGCGGGAGGCCCACGGCGACGAGCGCGAGCAGCACGGTCACCGAGAGCGCGCCGAGCCACGGCCCGAGGATCGCGCCCGCGAGCATGACGCCGAGCGTCTGCGGGGTGATCGGCACGGGACCGATGTTGATGCTGCCCGGCAGGCCGAGCACGGCGATGAGGGCGGCGAAGACGGCGACGCGGGCGAGGTCTGTCGCGTCGATGCGACGGGTGGCGGCCATGGGGATCCTTCGGGACGGGTTACCTGAACACTGTTCACCTGAACGGCGTTCAGTATAGTGACATCGTGCCCGCCGACTCCGCCCCGAGACGTCACACCCGTGACGGCGTCGCCCTGGCCGCCCTCGCGATCCTCGACGAGTGGGGCCTCGCCGACCTCACCATGCGCCGGCTCGCCACCTCCCTCGACGTGCAGCCGAGCGCCCTCTACTGGCACTTCCCCAACAAGCAGAGCCTGCTCGCCGACCTCGCCGACCTCATCGTCGCGCGCGTGCGACCGGTCGCGGTGACGGATGCCGCGTGGCCCGAGCCCGTGCGCGCCGAAGCCGCCGCGCTCCGCGACGCCCTGCTCGCCTACCGCGACGGCGCGGAGCTCGTCGCCTCGACCCTCGCGCTCGGGCTCGGGGGCGAGGCATCCGTCACCCGGCTCGCCGACGCGATCGCCGGCGGCGGGTTCGACGCCGCGACCTCCCGGCGCGCCGCGGTCGCCCTGCTGCACTTCGTGCTCGGGCAGGTCGGATACGAGCAGCAGCGCCTGCAGTTCGACAGTCTCGGGGTCGTGCCCGCCGGCAGCGCCCTCGACGACACCCCGCCGCACGAGGCGTTCGCATTCGGGGTCGACCTGTTCGTCACGGGCCTCGGCGCGCCCCACCTCGGCACGCACAACGCCCGGCCCGCGCCGACCGGGCGCGGAACGGATGCCGCGGGCCGCCGGCCGCGCGCCTGACTCAGTCCTTCAGACCCGGGAAGTCCTGCTCGCGGAACTCCGTCGTGATGCGCGTTCCCTCGTGCTCCTGCTCGCGCTCGCGCAGCTCCACGCGGCGGATCTTGCCGGAGATCGTCTTCGGCAGCTCGAAGAACTCCACCCGGCGCACGCGCATGAACGGCGGCATGTGCGTGCGCGCGTGCGCGAGGATGCTCCGCGCCGTCTCGGCGTCGGGCTCGGCGCCCTTCGCGAGGGCCACGTACGCCTTCACGACGTTGAGACGAAGCGCGTCGGGCGCGCCGACGACACCAGCCTCGGCAACCGCCGGGTGCTCGAGCAGGATGCTCTCCACCTCGAACGGCGACACCTTGAAGTCGCTCGCCTTGAACACATCGTCGGTGCGGCCGACGAAGGTCAGGAACCCGTCGGCGTCCCGGGTCGCGACATCGCTCGTGTGGTAGTAGCCGTCGTGCTCGACCTTCGCCGTGCGGTCGGGCTCGCCGACGTAGCCGGTCATGAGGTTCAGCGGCCGGTGGGGCTCGAGCGGCAGGCAGATCTCGCCCTCGTCGGCGACCTCACCCGTGATCGGGTCGACCAGCACGATGTCGACGCCCGGCAGCGGATGCCCCATCGAGCCGGGCTTGAGCGGCACGCCCGGCGTGTTGCCGATCACCGCGGTCAGCTCGGTCTGACCGTAGCCGTCGCGGATCTGGATGCCCCACCACCGCTCGATCGTCTGGATGACCTCGGGGTTGAGCGGCTCGCCCGCCGACAGCAGCTCGCGCAGACCCGCGGGACGCTTCTCGAGGTCGGCCTGGATGAGCATGCGCCACACCGTCGGCGGGGCGCAGAAGGTGTTCACCCCGTGCCGGTCGAGCTGGTCGACGAGGGCCGCCGCATCGAACCGCTTGTAGTTGAAGACGAAGATGGATGCCTCGGCGATCCACGGCGCGAAGAACAGGCTCCACGCGTGCTTTCCCCAACCGGGGGCGCTGATGGTCATGTGCACGTCGCCCGGGCGCACGCCGATCCAGAACGTCGTGCTGAGGTGGCCGACCGGGTACGACACGTGCGTGTGCTCGACGATCTTCGGCCGCGAGGTCGTGCCGCTCGTGAAATAGACGATGGCAGGGTCGGTCGAGTCGGTGACGACACCCGGCGGGGTGGGGGCGGCATCCGTCGACGCGGCGAAATCGAGCCAGCCGTCACGGTGCTCGCCCACGTTCACCCGCACGAGGTCGAGGTCGAACTCGTCGAACTTCGCCGCGTCGACGTGGTCGGCGATGACGACCCGCACGTTCGCGCGCTCGAGGCGCTCAGCAAGATCGGCGGAGCCGAGCACGACCGACGTCGGCAGGATCACGGCGCCGAGCTTCAGGATCGCGAGCATCGCCTCCCACAGCTCCACCCGGTTGTCGAGCATGAGCATGACGGCGTCGCCGCGGCGCACGCCCGCGGCCGTCAGCCAGTTCGCCACCTGGTTCGATCGCACGCGCAACTGCTCGAACGTGCGGGTCGCCTCGGTGCCGTCCTCCTCGACCACGCGCAGGGCGACGCGGTCGTTGCCCTCGGCGATGCCGTCGAACCAGTCGACCGCGAAGTTGAAGTGCTCGCCGACGTCGGGCCAGCGGAACTCGGCGTGAGCGGCGACCGGGTCGGATCCGCGGGCGAGCAGAAAGTCACGGGCATCGCGGAATGCGGCACCGGCGGGCGAGAGGGTCATGGTTCCCCTTCGGGCTGGAACTCGGATGCCGCGCCGACGCGGCCCTCCCGCGGCGCCGCGGGCGCGGCTCAGTCTAGGCCGCGGCCCTATGCCCAGCCGGGAACCCGGCGCGCCCGCGGATAGACTGCGGGCGACAAGCGCGAGCGGTCGGCTGACACCGACCGGGCGGCTTAGACCTCGCTGGTCGCGACGGGCTTGGTGTCGAGCTCGTCGATGACGCCGGTGCGCGGCGCGACGGCCGTCGCGGGCGCGGCGGCGACGCGGCGCGGCGCGTAGACCACGAACTTGTGGAACGCGAAGCGCACGAAGAACGCGACGACGAGGGTGATCGCGGTGGCCATGACACTCGAGATGTGCAGCGCCTCGACCATGATCGGCAGGATCGCGATGCGCACCGCGGCCTCGGCGTTGTTGAAGCCGAACGACTTCACGAAGCGCGACCAGATGGCCGACGCCTGCTCCTTCATGTCGTGGAAGACGAACCGCTCCTGCAGCACGAAGTTGCCGATGATCGTCACCTCGGCCGAGATGATCGCGGCGACCATGTAGTTCACGCCGGTGTGCACCAGCATCCACATGATGACGACGTTCGCGACCGCGCCGAGCGCACCGATCACGGCGAACAGCGACATGCGGCCGAACCGCAGCGCGAACAGCTGGGTGAGGAAGCTCAGTCCCTGCGCGAGGGACGCCTTCGACTCGCCGGCGTGACGCGACTGGAACGAGAAGGGGATCTCGGCGACCCGCAGCGACTCGCGCGCCAGGATCTCGAGCAGGATCTTGAAGCCGCGCGGCTTCAGGTCGTTGACGTCGAACGCAGTGCGGTCGACGAGGAAGAAGCCGGTCATCGGGTCGGTGACGTTCTTGAGCTTCTTCGGGAACAGCGCCTTGGTGAGGTTGGTCGAGGCCTGCGACACGAACACGCGGAGGGCGTTCGACAGGCCGCCGTTCTCGCCGTTCTCCGTGTAGCGCGAGGCCACCACGACATCGACGTCGCCGCGGGCGTGGCGGGCGACCAGGTTCACGATGTCCTCGGGCGGATGCTGCAGGTCACCGTCCATCACGATGCAGACGTCGGCGTGCGCGGCCTGAAGGCCCGCCACGACCGCGCCGGAGAGTCCGCCCACCGAGTCCTCGCGGTGCAGCATGCGCACCGGGATCGGGGCGGTCTCGGCGACCTGCTCGATGACGCGCGGGGTGTCGTCGGTGGAGTCATCGACGAAGAGGATCTCGAGGTCGAGAGAAGGGGTCGCGGCAGCGACCCGGCGAACGAGCTCGGCGACGTTGGGAGCCTCGTTGTAGGTCGGGACGACGACAGTCACCTGCATGGCATTCGCCTCCGTGTAGCGAGGAAGTGACGTCGACCAGCGACGCCGACCACCATGCTGGCATGCCGCACCCTATGATTTGCCCGGAATGTGGAGAACCATGGGGGTCGGATAGCCAAATCGTAATCAAGCCGAGACCTATAATCCGCCCTACGCTGGAGTCATGACCATCGACTCCACCACCATCACCATGTACGGCGCGGAGTGGTGCCGCGACTGCCGGCGCACGAAGTCCCAGCTCGATGAGCTCGGCGTCGCGTACGACTACGTCGACGTCGAGGCCGAGCCCGCCGCGGCCGACATCGCGCGCGAGATCTCGGGCCGCACGAACATCCCCGTCGTCGTCTACCCCGACGCGACCTTCCACGTCGAGCCGAGCAACGCCGACGTCGAGGCGAAGCTCACCGAGCTCGCCCTCATCTGAGTGATCGGATGCCGCGGCACCGAGTCGCGGCATCCCTGACACTCGATGCCATGGTGCTCCGGGCGCGACATCCCTATGCTGAGGGCGTCCGCACGCGAAGGAGAGTGCCATGACATCGACCCCCGCGTCACCCCCCAGCGCGATCGATGAGACCGTCCGGACCGAGATCGATCATGCGATCGCGGCCCTGCACGCGGGATCCCGCGTCTGGACCCAGTTCTCGCTCGCGCAGCGCGCGACCCTGCTGAGGCGCGTGCGCGCCGCGGTCGGCGCCGTCGCCCGGGAGTGGGCCGAGACCGCCGCGCGCTCGAAGGGCCTGCACGTCGGGCATCCGCTGGTCGGCGAGGAGTGGCTCTCGGGCCCCTACGCCGTGCTGACCGGGCTCGACGGCTACATCGAGAGCCTCGAGGCACTCGCCGCCGGCCGCAGCCCCATCGAGAAACTGTTCGTCGACGACGGCCCGGGCGGGCGCACCCGCGTACACACGTTCCCCTCGCACGCCGTCGACCACGTGCTGCTCTCTGGCTTCACCGGCGAGGTCTGGCTCGAGCCGGGTGTCACCCCGCAGGACGCCACCGCCACCGCGGGCCTCGCGCAGCGGCATCCGACCGAGCCCGGCGGCGTGGGACTCGTGCTCGGCGCCGGCAACATCACCTCGATCCCGGTGCTCGACGTGCTCTACGAGCTGCTCGCGTTCTCACGGGTGTCGATCCTCAAGGTGAACCCCACGCAGGACGCCCTCGTGCCGATCTTCGAGCGCGCGCTCGCGGCGCTCATCGAGCCGGGATTCCTGCGCATCGTGCGGGGCGCGGGTGACGTCGGCGCCTACCTCACCGCCCACGAGGGCGTCGACCACGTGCACATCACCGGGTCCGCGGTGACCTTCGACGCGATCGTGTGGGGGCAGGGCGAGGATGCCGCGTCCCGCCGCCGCGCCGACGACCCGCGCCTGGCCCACCCCATCACCGCCGAGCTCGGCGGGGTCTCCCCGATCATCGTCGTTCCCGGCGAATGGTCGGACGCCGATCTGCGCTACCAGGCGGAGCACGTCGTCACGATGCGCCTCCACAACAGCGGCCACAACTGCATCGCGGGGCAGGTGGTGCTGCTCGCGGCATCCTGGCCCCAGAAGGACGCCTTCCTGCAGGCGCTCCGCGAGGCCTACGGCCGAGCGCCCGCGCGGCCGGTCTGGTACCCGAACTCGGCGGCGAAGCTGTCGGCCGCCGAGAGCGACTACCCCGACGCGCAGCACTGCGGCGACGAGCGCCTGCTGATCGAGGCCGGCGATGCGGATGCCGCCACCGCCCTCGAGACGACGGAGTACTTCTCCCCCGTGCTCGGCGTCGTCGAGCTGCCCGGCGAGGGGCGGGAGTTCCTGCGGGCGGCGGTCGCCCACGCGAACGACCGGCTCGCGGGCACGCTCGGCGCGAACGTGCTCATCGACCCGGTCACCGAGTCGACGCTCGGTGCGGCCTTCGACGAGGAGATCGCGGCGCTGCGCTACGGCGGCATCGCGATCAACGCGTGGACGGGCGTGCTCTTCGCCACGCCGGCCCTCTCGTGGGGCGCGTTCCCCGGCCACACCGTCGCCGACGTCGGCAGCGGTCTCGGTGTCGTGCACAACACCTTCCTGGTCGACCGCATCGAGCGCTCGGTGCTGCGGGGGCCGTTCCGCCCCGCGCCGCGATCGCTCGGGCGCAGCCGGTTCACGATCCTGCCGAAGCCGCCCTGGTTCGTGACCTCGCGCACGGGCACGGCCGTGAGCGAGGGCCTCACCCGCTACCGCGCAACCGGCAGCCCGATCACCCTCGTGACGACCCTGACGAAGGCGCTCGGATCATGAGCGCGCGCCTGCCGGAGGCCGCCGACTACATCGTCGTCGGGGCCGGGTCGGCGGGCGCGGCCGTCGCCGCCCGCCTCAGCGAGGATCCGTCGGTCTCGGTGCTGCTGCTCGAGGCGGGCCCGGTGGATCGGCACCTCTACATCCACGTGCCCGCCGCATTCTCGAAGCTGTTCCGCGGACGGTACGACTGGAACTACGACACCGTGCCGCAGCCCGGGCTCGAGGGGCGCACCGTGTTCTGGCCGCGCGGCAAGACGCTCGGCGGCTCGTCGTCGCTGAACGCGATGATGTGGATCCGCGGGTTCGCCGCCGACTACGACGAATGGGCCGAGAGTGCCGGCGACCGCTGGTCGTGGGAGCACCTCGCCCCCTACTTCCGCCGCGTCGAGCGCACCGACCTCGCCCACGACCCGTCGCTCGGCACCATCGGACCGCAGTGGGTCGAGCGTCAGAGCAGCCCGCAGCCCCACACCGCCGCGTTCCTCGACGCCGCACGGGAGCTGGGCTACCCGGTGACCCTCGCGAACGACCCGCACGACCAGGGCTTCTCCGAGACGATGCTCACCACGCACCGCGGGCGACGCGCCTCCACGGCCGACACCTACCTGCGCCCCGCCGCCCGGCGCCGCAACCTGCGGGTGGTCACCGGCGCGCACGCGCGGCGCGTGATCGTGCGGGACGGACGTGCGGTCGGTGTCGAGCTGTCGGTGCGGGGCGGCATCCGTCGTGTCATCGTCCGCCGCGAGGTCGTGCTGTCGGGCGGATCGGTCAACACCCCGCAGCTGCTCATGCTCTCGGGCATCGGGCCCGCCGACCACCTGCGCGACCACGGCATCGACACCGTCGTCGACGCACCCGAGGTCGGCGCCAACCTGCAGGACCACCTCGTCGCCGGCCTCGCGCCAGAGGCGACCGGACGCACCCTGTTCCACGGCGAGGAGCTCGCCCCGACTCTGCAGTGGCTCACCCGCCACCGCGGCATGCTGACCTCCAACGTCGCCGAGGGCTACGGCTTCGTGCGCACCGGCGTCGCCGACCGCACGCAGGCGCCCGCGGGCCTCCCCGACATCGAGATCATCTTCGCCGCCGCGCCCTACGTCGGGGAGGGCCTCGTTCCACTCCCGGGCGACGGCATCACGGTCGGCGCGATCCTGTTGCGACCCCGCAGTCGCGGCACGGTGACCCTCGCCTCCGCCGACCCGCTCGCCAAAGCCGTCATCGACCCGCGCTACCTCAGCGACCCCGACGGCCTCGACGCCGACACCCTCTCGGCGGGCCTGCGCGTCTGCGATGCGCTCGTCGGCACCCAGGCGCTCGGCGCCGTGACCACCGGGCGCTGGATCCAGCCCGAGAACGGCGAGAACCTCACCGTCGAGCAGCGGGTGGCCAGCTCCCTGCGCGCGTACTCCCACACGCTGTACCACCCGGTGGGCACCGCGCGCATGGGCGCGGATGCGGCATCCGTCGTGGATCCCGAGCTGCGCGTGCGCGGCGTCGACGGCCTGCGGGTCGCGGATGCCTCGGTGATGCCCGTCATCATCCGCGGCCACACCAACGCCCCGGCGATCGTGATCGGCGAGGTCGCCGCCGACCTCATCGCCGGGCGCTGAGCTCAGTCCGCCGCGAAGGCGTCGGTCGCCTCGCGCAGCGCCCGGGCGATGCCCGGCTCGCTCGCGGCATGTCCCGCGTCGTCCACGACGATGAAGCGCGCCTCGGGCAGCGCCTGCGACAGGTCCCACGCGGTCATCAGCGGCGTGCAGACGTCGTAGCGGCCCTGCACGATGACGGTCGGGATGTCGCGCAGCCGCCCGGCGTCCTCGATGAGCTGCCCCTCGCGGAACCAGCCCTCGTGCACGAAGTAGTGGTTCTCGATGCGCGCGAACGCGACGGCGTGCTCCTGCCGGGACATCCCGGTCACCGTGTCGGCGTCGGGCCGGAGGGTGATCGTCGAGGCCTCCCACGTCGTCCACGCCAGCGCTGCCGGCACGTGCACCGCCGGATCGGGGTCGAACAGCCGCCGGTGGTACGCCTCGATCAGCCGGGACCGCTCGAGCACCGGGATCGGCGCGAGGAACCCTTGCCAGAGGTCGGGGAAGAGCGCGCTCGCCCCGCCCTCGTAGAACCACTCCAGCTCGTGGCGGCGGAGGGTGAAGATGCCGCGCAGCACGAGCTCGCTGACAGCCTCCGGATGCGCCTCGGCGTACGCCAGGGCGAGCGCGCTGCCCCACGAGCCGCCGAAGACCTGCCACCGGTCGATGCCGAGGTTGCGGCGCAGCAGCTCGATGTCGGCCACCAGGTGCCACGTCGTGTTGTAGGCGAGGTCGGCACCCGGCTCGCTCGCGTGCGGGGTGCTGCGGCCGCATCCGCGCTGGTCGAGCAGCACGATGCGGTAGCGCTCGGGGTCGAAGAAGCGGCGGTGCCAGGCGGACGTGCCGCCCCCGGGGCCGCCGTGAAGGAAGACGACCGGTTTGCCCTCGGGATTGCCGCTCTGCTCCCAGAAGACCCGGTTGCCGTCGCCCACGAGCAGCATGCCGGTCTCGTACGGCTCGATCGGCGGATAGAGCACGTCGTCGAGTTGGCTGACCGTCATCCCCTCACGGTACTCGCGGGTCTGCCGCAGGCCGAGGAGGCCGCCCGACACGCCTCCACGGTGGGCCGGGCGGAACGATAGGGTCCGGGTGTGGAAGGACTGTGGTTCGTCGTCGCAGGAGTCATCGTCGTCGCGGTCGTGACAGCGTTCGGCCGCCGTCACAACGTCGCCGGGCCCATCATCCTCGTCGCGATCGGACTGCTCTGCTCACTGCTGCCGTTCATCCCCGACCTGCCACGGGTCGACCCCGAATGGATCCTCGTCGGCGTGCTTCCGCCCCTGCTCTACTCCTCGGCGGTGGCCCTGCCGGCGATCGAGTTCCGCCGCGACATCCGCCCCATCGCGGGACTGTCGGTGCTGCTCGTCGTGCTCAGCTCCGTCGCCCTCGGGGTCGTGTTCACCTGGGTGATCCCGGGGCTCAGCCTGCCGCTGGGCATCGCGCTCGGCGCGATCCTCAGTCCTACCGACGCCGTCGCCACCTCGGTCGTCAAGCGGCTCGGCATCGCCCCCCGCGTGACCACGATCCTCGCGGGCGAGAGCCTGCTCAACGACGCCACCGCGCTCGTGATCCTGCGCACGGCGATCGCGGCGATCGCGGGCGGCTTCTCCCTCGGCGAGGCGATGATCTCCTTCGTGTGGGCGGTGCTCGGCGCCGTCATCGTGGGTGTCATCGTCGGTTGGGTGAACCTTCGGGTGCGGGCGCGCATCGGGAGCTCGGCCGCCAACACCGCCATCGGCTTCGTCGTCCCCTTCGTCGCCTACCTTCCCGCCGAGGCCGTCGGCGCCTCGGGTCTCGTCGCTGCGGTCGTGACCGGCATCATCACCAGCCAAGGCGCGGCGAAGTGGTTCACGCCCGAGCAGCGCATGTCGGACGAACTGAACTGGCGCACGATCGAGCTCGTGCTCGAGGGCGGCGTCTTCCTCGTGATGGGGCTCGAACTCAGCGACGTCGTCAACCGCAACTTCGAGGAGTACGAGGGCCTCTGGCACGGCGCCTGGCTGGCGCTCTCGGCGCTCGGCATCATGCTGGGGCTGCGCGCGGCCTATGTGGCGTTCCTGCTCTGGCGCATGCGCTCCCGCGCCCGTCGATACGCACGGCTCGACCTGTCGACCTACAGCGCGAAGCTGAAGGGCATCGCCGACGGCACCATTCCCGAGGAGCACCGCGGCCAGGCCGATCGGCTCCGCCGTGACGAGGAGCGCGTGCGGCGCCGCTTCGCCGGTCTCAGCGCCGATGCCGACTACTACGCATCGTCACCGCTCGGCTGGAAGCAGGGCACGATCATCACCTGGGCGGGCATGCGCGGCGTCGTCACGCTGGCCGCCGCCCAGACGCTTCCGACCACCGGCATCGACCACCGCTCGCTGCTGATCTTCGTGGCGTTCCTCGTGGCCGTCTTCAGCCTCTTCGGTCAGGGTTTCACCCTCGCGAGCGTCGTGCGCGCCCTCCGCATCCCGCCCGCGAGCGATGACGACGCGGCGAGCGACGAGCACCTGCGCCTCGACGCGGAACTGGGCGCCGCCGCCGCGACCGCTCTCGCCGACCCCACACTCACCCGCGCCGACGGCACCGCCTTCAGCGAGGGCATGGCGGCGAACGTCGGCACCCGCATGACCGAACCGCGCGACGAGGTGCTCACCGGACGCATGCGCGAGATCCTCGAGCTGCGCATCGTCATCATCGAGGCGATGCGCGACCGACTCGTCGAGATCTCCACCCACGGCGGCTACTCGACCTCGACCCTCCGACGCGCCCTCGCCGAACTCGACGCCGACCAGATCAGCCTCGAACTGCGGCTCGACGACGGCGACGACTGAGCCGCGCACATCCGCGCCGACTAGAGTTCGAGCGGAGGTGAGGCCATGAGCGAGACGGATGCCCCGTCCCCCCGCCCGTCCGCGGGCGGCGACGCCCTGACGAGCCCGGTGCACCTTCCCCACGCCGCCGCCGACTGCCCGAAGTGCTTCACCGAGCTGCAGGCCGACCGGGACTGGTGGCGGGCCCGTCCCGCCGGGTCGCGGCTCGTCGGACTCGTCGTCGCCCGCGACGACATGCCGTCGGTCGTGCAGCAGCGGGACGACCTCACCCGCTTCGGCGTGCCGATCGACGGCTTCCGCCACCCCGCCCCCGAGACGCTGGAGTCGTGGGAGCAGCGGCTCGTACGCCTGTTCGGCACCCTGTCGGCGGGCGACGTGGTCGTCGTCGCCAGCATCCACGCCCTCGGCCGCAGCATCGACGAGGAGACCCGCACGGTCGCCGAACTGCGCCGTCGCGGTGTGGTCATCAAGGTGCTCAGCCACGAGGGACGCCACCTGTTCGACGCCGGACGCTGAGCCGCGGCATCCGCCCCGTCAGGCGGCGCGCCAGCACCCCTCGACGTGATCATCGACCAGCCCCGCCGACTGCATCAGCGCGTACATCGTCGTCGGCCCCACGAACCGGAACCCGCGTCGGCGCAGCTCACGGCTGAGCGCCGTGGACTCCGCCGTCGACGCGGGCAGGTCGCCGTAGGACGCGGCCCGCGGCGCACCGCTCGGCGTCGGGGCGAACGACCAGATCAGCGTGTCGAGCTCGCCGTCGGCGAGCGCCGCCACGAGGGTGGCGTTGCCGATCGTCGCCTCGATCTTCGCGCGGTTGCGCACGATGCCGGCATCAGCCATGAGCCGTTCGATGTCGGCGTCGCCGAACGCCGCGACCGTCACGGGCTCGAAGCCGGCGAACACCTCGCGGAACCGCGGGCGCTTGCGCAGGATCGTGATCCACGACAGCCCCGCCTGGAAGCCCTCGAGGCTCAGCTTCTCGAACAGGGCACGATCGCCGTGCAGCGGCACGCCCCACTCCTCGTCGTGGTAGCGGCGGTACTCCGCATCGCTGCCCGCCCACGCGCAGCGCGCGAGGCCGTCGTCATCGAGTTGGATGCCGCTGCTCATCCCGCCACGCTAGCGGCGGGATGAGACATCCGGGTCAGCGCTTCTTCTTGCCGAGCGACTTCTCGGTGACCGGGGCGACGCCCGACGCGGCGAGGTCGCGGTAGTACGCGCGGGCCTCGTCCTGGCGAGCCCGCTCGGCGCCCGACGCGATGGGCGCACGCACGTGCTCGGGCTCGAAGCCCCATGCGTCGACGAGGTCCTGCGCGTGGTGGCGCAACCGCGCGCACAGGCGGTCGATGTACTTGCTCACCGACGCGGCACGGTGGGTCGAGAGGCGCCCATGGATCAGGTACCAGGCGAGGTTCTTCTCGATGAGCTGCAGGCCGAACAGGTCGCGCAGCCAGGTGAGCACCTGACGCGAGTCCTCGTCATCGATGAGCGCGAGGCCGTCGGTGAAGGCCTCCCACTGCAGCAGCTCCGCGTGTGCGCGGGCGGCGGCGATGAGGTCGGCCTGGTTGTCGCTGAACAGCTCGGCGGCGGCCGTCGCATCGAGCTTCGCGGCGGGACGCAGGCGGGTGGCGACATCCGTCACCATCTGCTGCACGCGGCCCGCGAGCAGCTCATGCTGACGCTCGCCGCGAAGGCCGTACTCGACCGACCGGGCGGTGGAGCCGGCGTCGACGAACGCCTGGCCGATCTGCCGCAGGCCCGCACCGTGGAACGCGCGCCCGGCCACCTGGCCCACCGCGTACCGGGCGAGCTTGGCGGCATCCGCGCCCTTGAACTGCGTCGCGAAGTCGGTGAGCAGGCGCTTACCGACCAGCTGCAGCAGGATGTTGTTGTCGCCCTCGAAGGTGACGTAGACGTCGAGGTCGGCGTGGAGTCCGACGAGCCGGTTCTCGGCGAGGAAGCCGGCGCCGCCGCAGGCCTCTCGCGCCTCCTGGATCGTCTCGAGGGCGTTCCAGGTGGACAGCGGCTTCAGCGCCGCCGCGAGGGTCTCGAGGTCCTCCCGCTCCTGCGGGGTGTCGGTGCGGCCGCTGAAGACGCCGTCGAACTTCTTGAGGAACTCGTCGTGCGCGAACGCCTGCGCGTACACCGTCGCGATGCGGGGGATCAGGCGACGGCGGTGCTTGCCGTAGTCGAAGAGAGTCAGCTCGCCCTCGGGGGTGCCGCCGTCGAACTGGCGTCGCTGGTTCGCGTAGGTGACGGCGATCTTCAGCGCGAGCGCCGTGCCGGTGGTCGCGGCGCCGTCGAGCGAGATGCGGCCCTGCACCAGCGCGCCGAGCATCGTGAAGAAGCGGCGGCCGGGGCTCGGGATGTCGCTGGAGTACGTACCGTCGGCAGCGACGTCGCCGTACCGGTTCAGCAGGTTCTCGCGCGGCACCCGCACCTGGTCGAAGTGGAGGCGACCGTTGTCGATGCCGTTGAGACCGCCCTTGACGCCGTCGTCCTCTCCGCCGACACCGGGGAGGAACGCGCCCGCCTCGTCGCGGATGGGCACGAAGAAGCAGTGCACCCCGTAGTTCACGCCGCCCGTGATGAGCTGCGCGAACACGGTCGCCGCCCGCCCGTGCACCGCGGCGTTCCCGAGGTAGTCCTTCCACGCCCCACGGAACGGCGTGTGGATCACGAACTCCGCCGTCTCGACGTCATAGGTCGCGGTCGTGCCGATGGCCGCGACATCCGACCCGTGACCGGTCTCGGTCATCGCGAACGCACCCGGCAGCTTCAGCTCGCGCACGTCGTCGAGCCACAGGTCGTGGTGCTTCTTGGTGCCGAGCTGCTGGATGGCCGCCCCGAACAGACCCCACTGCACGCCCGCCTTGATCTGCAGGCTGGGGTCGGCGAGCACGAGCTCCTCGAAGCCGGCGATGTTCGCACCGTTGTCGGCACGGCCGCCGTACTCGGTCGGGTAGGCGACCCCCGACACGCCGGCATCGACGAGCAGCTGCAGCTGCCCGAACACGCGCTCACGGTGATCGTGGATGGTGAGCCCGTCGACCTTCCAGAAGGCGGAGTCCTTGATCATCTGACGCGCCTGCCGGCGCACGTCGGCCCAGGTGCCGAGCAGGGCGGCGCCGACGGCGGCCTGATCGATGCGGGGCTCGGCGGCGTGCGATGCGCGCTCGGGCTCAGGGGTGGAGACGGGACGGACGGCAGTGTCGACCATGACGTACCTCTCGACGAGGGGATCGGGGATTCGATCCGACGGTAGAAGCGGCACAACTCATGCTCAAGTCGATGGTGGGATTCCTACAGTCGCGCCGGGCACCGTCGGCGCGCCGGGTTGTGCGGCGCCGACAGCGGGGCGGCGCGGTCGGGTCAGGGGTCCGGCGCTGCAGTCGAGCCAGGGGTCCGGCGCTGCTTGTCCGGCGCCGCGCGTCAGCCGCCGTGCGCGGCGACGACCGCGAGCACGGCGTCGCCGTAGGCCTCGCGCTTCTTCGCCCCGATGCCCGTGATGCCGTCGAGCTCGTCGGCGGCGGCCGGCCGGTGCTCGGCGAGGGCACGCAGGGTCGCGTCGCCGAACACGACGTACGCGGGCACCCCCTGCTCGCGCGCGGTCTGGGCACGCCACTCCCTCAGCGCCTCGAACAGCGGCCGATCGGATGCGTCGAGGGCGTCGGATGCCGCGGCCTTCCGCACCCGCGTCGACCCGCCCGCGCGGCCGAGCACATCCCGCCGCAGCGGCACGGGAGTCTCGCCGCGCAGCACACCGCCGGCCGCCTCGCCGAGCCCGAGCGTACCGTACTCGCCCTGGGCGATCAGCACCTCGCGGGCGAGCAGCTGCCGTACGACGCTGCGCCAGTCCTGGTCGGAGAGATCGCTGCCGATGCCGAACGTCGCGAGCTCGTCGTGCCGCAGCTGGGTGATG
This sequence comes from Microbacterium ginsengisoli, assembly GCF_000956535.1. GTDB lineage: Bacteria > Actinomycetota > Actinomycetes > Actinomycetales > Microbacteriaceae > Microbacterium > Microbacterium ginsengisoli. Next base: position 92,186 of record NZ_JYIY01000073.1, read on the forward strand.
CGCGCGGTGCGGGCGCCGCGCAGGATGTCGATCAGCTGCCCGGCGCCGTACGCCTGCCCGCGCTCGCGCTGCAGCCGCACGATGGTCGACAGCAGCTTCTGTGCGGGCACGAGGCCGTCGAACGTGTCGGGCGGGGTGAGGCAGGTGTCGCAGTTTCCGCACGGCGCCGAGGTCTCGCCGAAGTAGCCGAGCAGGTTCTGGCGGCGGCATCCGACCGTCTCGCACAGGGCCAGCATGGCGTCGAGGTGCTGCTGCAGGCGACGTCGATGTGCCAGGTCGCCCTCGGACTGCTCGATCAGCCGCCGCTGCTGCACGACGTCGGCGAGCCCGTAGGCCATCCAGGCGACGGATGCCTCGCCGTCACGGCCCGCGCGACCGGTCTCCTGGTAGTAGCCCTCGACCGATTTGGGCAGGTCGACGTGGGCGACGAACCGCACGTCGGGCTTGTCGATTCCCATGCCGAAAGCGATCGTCGCGACCATCACGACGCCCTCGTCGCGCAGGAACCGGGACTGGTTCGCCGCCCGCACCGAGACGTCGAGACCCGCGTGATAGGGGAGCGCATCGAGACCCTGACCGCGCAGGTACTCGGCGATCTGCTCGACGCTCTTTCGACTGAGCGCGTAGACGATGCCGGCCGAGCCCTCGGGCTGCGAGCGGATGAAGCCGAGCAGCTGACGACGCGCGTCGGTCTTCGGCTCGATGCGGTACTGGATGTTCGGCCGGTCGAAGCTGGCCACGAAGTGACGCGCGTCGTCGAGACGCAGGCGACGCCCGATCTCGGCGTGCGTCTCGCGGGTCGCGGTGGCCGTGAGCGCCATGCGCGGCACTCCGGGGAAGTCGTCGACGAGGTCGCCGAGCACCAGGTAGTCGGGACGGAAGTCGTGACCCCACTGCGAGACGCAGTGGGCCTCGTCGATCGCGATCACGCTCAGCGAGCCGCGCCGCAGGAGCGCGCGCGTGTCGGGCACGTTCAGCCGCTCGGGCGCGACGTAGAGCAGGTCGAGCTCGCCCGCGAGGTACTCGCGCTCGACACGGGCACGCTCGGGACCGCTGAGGGTGGAGTTGAGGTACTCGGCTCGCACGCCGTTGGCACGCAGCGCCTCGACCTGGTCGTGCATGAGGGCGATGAGCGGGCTCACGACGAGCCCCGTGCCCGGACGCACGAGCGCCGGAACCTGGTAGGTCACGCTCTTCCCGCCGCCGGTCGGCATGAGCACGATCGCGTCGCCGCCCGCGACGACATGGGCGACGATGTCGGCCTGGTCGCCGCGGAACGCGCCGTAGCCGTAGACCTCGTGCAGCACCGTGAGCGGGTCGGCGCCGTCGAAGCTGCGCCGGGGCGCGGATGCCGCGGCATCCGTCATCTCGCCGACGGGTGCCGATGCCGGCGCATCGAGCACGTCGGGCGGCGGCGCCCAGTCCTCCGGCGGCGGCGCCCAGTCATCGAGCGGCTCGAGCCCGTCGTACTCGTCGAAGGCGGGGGCGGGCGTGCTCACCCCTCCAGGGTAACGAGGACGCCGGACGCCCGGAGGCCGGCCCCGCCCTGCGGGGACGACCGGCTACTCCCCCGCGCCGTGGAGGAGTCCGCGCTCGGCGTCCCCGGCGGGGATCGGGGTCATGACGGTCACGACGACGGGCGCCGCGAGGTGCTCGGCGATGTCGGCGTTCAGACGCGCGATCGCCGCACCCGTCGCATGGGCCTCGAGGTCGGCCGCGCTCGCCCACTTCTCGAGCATGGTGATCGTGCCGTCCGCCGCGTCGTGGATGGCGTAGAGGAGGCATCCGCTCTCGGCGTGGGTGAGGGCGATGCCCGCGGCCATGGCCTCCACGAGCTGCTGCGTCGCGCCCTCGCGGGGGTGGAAGACGGCGGTGACGACGACCGGAGCAGCGCTCATCGCACGACCTCCGTCTCGGGGGCGCCGACGGCACGCAGCACGTCGATGAGGGTCTCCGGCCCGCCGACGTTGCCCGGCACGACGACGTAAAGGCGGTCGCGGCCGTCGCGGCCCGTCACCTGCCACACCGAGACTCCGGGGAGCACCTGGCCGAGAACGAGAGCGGATGTCGCGCCGATGCCGCTCGAGGCGACCTCGGCAGAGGTGATGCCGCCCTTCGCGACGACGACGTCGGCATCGCCGAGCAGATCGGCGACGGCCGTCGTCAGCGCGGTCATGACGCTCTCGCCGTGCGCGAGCGTGCCGTGGGACGCCGAGCGCTCGCGGGCCGTGGTGACATAGCCGAAGCCCGCTCCGGCCAGCCGCTCGCGTTCGACGGATGCCGCGCGATGCCCCTCGGCGACCGGGTCGGCAAGGGCCGCCGCCGTGTCGAGCACCGTCGGGTCGCCCCAACGCTCCTCGACGAGGGCGAGCTGTCGGGTCGCGCCGTGGGTGTGGGAGCCGCACGCGAGCAGCACGCGGCGCGGATCTGCGACGAGCGGCGACGGGAGGAGGCCGACGCTGGACACATCGGCGATCGCCGCGGCGAGGGGCGAGGCGGAGCGCACGACGACGCCCGCACCCGCCGCCCACGCGGCGTCCAGGGCCGCCGCGATCGCCGCGATGTCCGCGGCATCCACCGCGTCGGGAACGATGACCGTGCCCGGCGCGGCATCCAGGATGACCTGCACCAGGCCTCCGGAGCGCACCGACTCGAGGGGCACCGACACCGCGCGACGGCCCGAGGCCTCCCGGACATAGTCGACCATCACCGCGGTGCGGAACGGGAACACCGGGTCATCGGCGTACTCGGTCTCGTGCGCGGGCACGTCAACCCCGTCGATGCGCACGTAGTGCACGCCGCCGCGCGTCGTGCGGCCCCCCTCGGGGAACGCGGGCGCGAACACGATCACATCGTCGTCCGCCAGCAGCTCGGCCGTCTCGGCGAACACGTGGCCGCGCAGGGTCGAGTCGCCGCGCAGCACGAAGCGCACCTCGTCACCGAGCTCGGCCGCCACGTCGAGCGCGAGGCCGCGGATGCGCTGCACGAGCGCGACCGCGGCCGCCTCGTCGAGCGCGCGCGAGTTGGTCTGCACGTACACGCTGTCGCGCTCGGCCAGCGCACGGCCGAGGGCCTCACGGTCGAGCTGGAGCAGCACGAGCGCCCCGGTCGCCGACTGCGTGCCGGTGGGATCGTCGTCGAGGATGATCGTCTTCACTGTGACTCCTGGAAGAGGGAAGCGGGCGGCGGCAGGACGCCGCCGCCCGCGAGGGGGTTACTCCGCGGCCGCGATGATGCGGTCGACCTCGGCGCGCTCGCGGCGGCCCCAGGTCTCACGGGTGAGCAGCGCACCGACCAGACCGATGACGCCGACGGCGACGTAGATCCACGCGACACCGCCCCAGCCGAGGCCGACGGCGACCGCCGCCGCGATGAACGGGATGAAGCCCGAGATCGCCGCCGAGAACTGGTAGCCGAGCGAGGCGCCCGAGGTGCGCGTGCCGGTCTTGAACAGCTCGCTGAAGTAGGCGCCCTGCACGCCGGCGAGCATGTCGTGGATGATCGGCAGACCGATGATGTACACCAGCACGATGAGCGCCGGGATTCCGGTGTTCGCGAGCAGGAACATCGGGAAGCCGAACGCGATCGTCAGCACCGATCCCACGATGTAGAGGGAGCGCCGGCCGGTGCGGTCGCTCAAGGCGCCCCACAGCACGGTCGAGACCGCACCGATCGCCGTCGCGATGATGAGGCCCGTCAGCGCGGTGCCACGGTCGGCGTGGTGCGAGGTCGTGAGGTACGAGATCAGGTAGGTCACGACGACGTAGAAGCCGCCGGTCTCGGCCAGGCGCAGCGCGATCACGCGCAGCACCGTGCGCCAGTCGTCGCGGATGACCGTCCACAGGGGGTTCTTCTCGAGCTGTCCGGTCGCCTTCGCCTCTTCGAACTCGGGCGACTCGGCGACCTTGAAGCGGATGATGAGGCCCGCGATGATCAGGATCGCGCTGAAGAGGAACGGCAGGCGCCACGACCACTCGTCACCCAGGTTGCCGGTGAGAAGGAACGCGACGTTGGCGAGGAACACACCCAGCGGCACACCGAGCTGCGGAATCGCCGCCCACTTGCCACGGCTCTTCCACGGCGCGTGCTCGAACGTCATGAGCACAGCACCGCCCCACTCGGCGCCGAAGGCGAGGCCCTGAACGATGCGGATGAGGGTGAGCAGGAGCGGGGCCAGCAGACCCACCTGCTGATAGACGGGCAGGATGCCGATGGCCACCGTGGCGACACCCATGATCATGAGGGCGCCCACGAGCACGGGCTTGCGGCCGTACTTGTCACCCAGGTACCCGCCGATGATGCCGCCCAGCGGGCGCATCGCGAAGCCGATGCCGAAAGTGAGGAAGCCGAGGAGCACCCCGACCACCGGGTCCTCGCCGGGGAAGAACAGCGGGCCGAAGTACAGCGCGGCCGCGGTGCCGTAGGCGAGGAAGTCGTAGTTCTCGATGGTGGTTCCGACGGTGGAACCGATGGCGGTCTTGAGCTTGTCCGGTGACCCGTACTTCGCCTGAGAGGCGACGGGTCGGTCGGTCGTGACGGTCATTGTGACGATCTCCTTTGATGTCGAGATGGTCGCCGCGGCCATCCTGAGGGTCCGCCCGAGACGAGCGGACTGCATCGTCAGGTGGTGATCCCCCCGAGGTTGCCTTTGGCATAGAACGAGGTGATGTGGTCGCGCACACGCTGTGCGGCGAGCGCGGCATCCTTCTTCTCGATCGCGTCGAGGATGTCGCGGTGCTCGTGTCGCACGGTCTTGGCCGTCTCACGCCAGTCGTCGAGCGCCGCGTAGGCGTCGATCATCTGGCGGTTGATGGCCGTTCGCAGGGAACCCATCAGATGCGCGATGAGGGCGTTCCCTGTCGACTCGGCGATCCGGACGTGGAAGGCCGCGTCGAGTCTGTTGAATTCACGGGTGCTGATCGAGGGGTCCTCCATCTCGTCGAGAAGGGCGGACAGCTCGATGTGGTCGGCTTCGTCGGACCTATAGGCGGCCTCCGAACAGGACCACTGCTCGAGGGCGATGCGCCCTTCGAGGACGTCGTTGGCATGGAAGTGACCGAGCGCCAACTGCAGTTTCAGCAGATTGACGAAGCCCGGACCCGGCGTGCCCACGAGCACCGCTCCACCCTCCGGGCCGCCGCCCGGCCGGATGTCCACGATGCCCAGTGCCTCCAGCACGCGCAGCGCTTCGCGCAGCGACGGGCGGGAGACGCCGAGCGAGGCGGCCAGATCGCGCTCGCTCGGCAGTCTGTCCCCGGCTTTCAAGCGGCCGTCGAGGATGCGTTCCTCGATCTGCTGCATCACCTGTTCGTAGGTGCGCACCCGCTGAACCGGTTGCCACGCATCGGCGCTCGCCACGGAGAGACTCCTTCTGGTCGCGGCGCCCGACGATTCTCGGGGCGCGTGGCCCCAGCGTAGCCGTCATGGTCGGATGGTCAGACGTTCGCTCAGACGACCTGTGCGGCGTGCTCGGCGCGGAACTCCGCCTCGAGCTCCCGGCGGATGCGGACGGCGAACTGCGACTCGTCGAGCTCGACGTCGTCCCACGAGACCGTCTGGTCCTTCGGCACGTCGCGGATGAGCTTCGCCCCGTGCGCGAGGCCGAGCGGCAGCGCGTTCTTGGCGAGCGACGTGGCCGCCGGCGCGAGCTTGCCGAAGACGGTGAAGCCACCCTCGCCGTCGAGACGGTCGCCGGCGCGGAGGTCCTTCTTGGCGGTCGTGACGACGTCGCCGCGGAAGCCGGTCGGCGAGCCGGTGGCCTCGCCGCGCACGACGGCCGACGCGATGCTGACACCGAGCTCGAGACCGATCATGTGGTACGGCCGGTAGAGCGAGGCGTAGCGACCGGTCGCGTCGGTGTGCACACCGTACTCGGCGAAGCACTGCACGCCGTAGTCGCTGATGGCCTCGAAGGTGACGTAGACGCCCCAGCGCAGGTTGTCGGGCACCTCGGTGCCGTCGCGGTACATGCTCGAGGCGATCTCGACGGTGCGGCGGCGGGTCAGGCTGCCCCCCGGGTACGTGTTCTCGCGGAACACGGTGGGCAGGTCGTCCTTGGAGGCCGCGGGGAAGAGGAGGCCCTCCTCCTGGGGCAGCAGTCCCGTGCCGTTGGCGACGGCGGCCATCTCGATCGCGGACTTGGTGCCGTCGAGGAAGGAGTTGAACATCTGCGGGTTGTAGTCGCCCGAAGCGAGCTGCTCGTCGGTGAAGCCGTAGTAGTTCCACACCGTGTCGGGCGTCGAGTAGTTGTACTCGGGCAGGTACTTCGTGCCCTTGCCCGCCGCGACGACGTCGAAGCCGACGGTGCGGCACCAGTCGACGAGCTCGCAGATGAGGGCCGGCTGGTCGCCGTAGGCCATCGAGTACACGACGCCCGCGGCCTGTGCGCGACGCTGCAGGAGCGGCCCGACCATGCAGTCCGCCTCGACGTTGACCATGATCACGTGCTTGCCGTTGTCGATGGCGGTGACCGCGTGGTAGGTGCCGTAGAGCGGGTTGCCGGTGATCTCGAGAATGACCTCGACGGCCGGGTGGGTGATGAGCGTGTCGGCGCTGTCGATGACGGCGGTGCCGCCGGTGCGCACGGCCTCATCCAGCGTCGCCGCCGAGTAGCGCTCGGGCGCCCAGCCGGTGCGCGCGAGCGCGGCCTTGGCCTTGGGCACGTTGATGTCGGCGACACCGACCACGTGGATGTTGGCCGCCTTGTTCGCCTGCGTGAGGAACATCGACGAGAACTTGCCGGCACCGATCACGCCGACCCGGATGGGGCCGAAGGCGGCGGTGCGCGCCTGCATCAGCGAGTAGAGGTTCACGGAACCCACTTCCTTGTCTCCGTGGAGTGCGACGCATCCACCTTTGGTTTGTTGGTCAGTTGGTCTGACCATTGTCGCGAGAGCAATATTCACCGACACCGGGCATCGATGTCAAGCCGGACTTTCCGAGCGACGGGATGCCGCGGCTCGACGGTCGAGCAGTGCTCCCGCCGCAGGCCCCGGCGTGCGGAGCGCGCGCGACGTCACGGAGTCAGCGCGTCGTCGCCCGGTCGCGTCAGCGCGTCGCGGCCTTCGCCTCGACCACACGCCGAGCCGCGGCATCCACCACCTGGGCGAAGCCCGGGTCGGCCTGCGCCTTCGCGGTCACGGCCTGCACCATCGCGGGAAGCACCGACGGATTGCTCGAGACGAGCACGATGTCGACGCCCGCGGCGATCGCGAGCACGGCGCGATCCCCCGGGCTCCACGCCTGCACCTGTGCGGCGGCCGAGAGGTCGTCGGTGATGACGACTCCATCGAACCCCACCTGGGTGCGCAGGAGGGAGAGCACGGCCGGTGAGAACGCCGCCGGCGCCGATGGGTCGATGCGCTGGTAGATCGCCGTCGACACCATCACGAGGGACGGGCCGGCGGCGGTCAGGCCGCGATAGACGTCGACGTCCGGCGAGGTGGGCCCGACGACCGTGTCGGTCACCCCCGAGGAGGTGTCCGTGTTCGGCCCCACGTGGCCCAGGCCGGGGAAGTGCTTGAACGTGGGCAGCACGCCCGCCGCCCGCATACCCGCGGCGAACGCACCCGCCCCCGCGGCGACCGCCGACTCGCTGTAGCCGTACTGACGCGACATGGCGCCGATCGGCGAGTTCGAGGGCGCCGTCTGCGGGCTCGTCACGATGTCGGCGACCGGAGCGAGGTTGACATTCACGCCGGCGGCCGCGAGTTCCCTGCCCCAGTCCGTGGCCGATGCCCGCAGCTGAGCACCCTGCTGGGCCTGGGTCAGTGCCGTCGGGATGCGGTCGAACCCGGGACCGGAGAGCACCTGGACGTCACCGCCCTCCTGGTCGGTCGCGACCCACAGACGTGGCGAGCCGGCGGGAAGGCGCGAGGTGAATGCCGCGACGACCGTCGCGGTCGCCTGCACACCCGCGGATGACCGGCCGTGCAGGAAGATCCCGCCGAGCTCGCCTCGCTCGACATCGGCGACCAGGGCGGGGTCGGCCGCTGTCGCCGCGGTTCCCGCCATGAAGAGCTGGCCGACCTTCTGCGCCAGCGTCATCCCCGCGATCGGATCGACGGTCGGGGTCGGCGTGGGGGTCGGCGCCGGCGCGGTGCGCGTCGGCGTCGGTGACGCGGACTCGCCGCCCTTCTCGTGCAGCCCGCCGCATCCGGCCAGCGCGAGCACGCCGATCAGCGCGATGGCGACCGTGGTCATCCTTCTCGTCCCCATGCCTCCATCGTCCCGCGCGCGCCGTACGCGCGGAAGCCCCGGGGCGGCATCGCCGGCGTGCTAGAGCCGCAGCAGCTCGGTGACCCTCACGACGGCAGCACCCTCGTCGACGGATGCCGCGAGGTCGACTTCCCCACGGATGCGCCAATCGTGGTCGCCGGCGGGGTCGTCGATCGTCTGCTCGACCCGCCATATTCCGTTCGCGGAATCCGACTCGTCGATCGCGCAGTAGACGGGCGCGCGGGCCGCGCCGCCGGTGGGGATGTCGTCGTGCTCGGCGAAGTACCGGTCGAGGAAGGCGGGCCAGTCGACATCCGGATCGAGCTCCGCGAGCTCGTCGTCGCGCTCGAGCGCGGCCAGCTGCACCCGACGGAACAGCTCGTTGCGCACCAGCACGGTGAACGCGCGCCTGTTGGCGACGACCGACGGGGGCGCGGGCGGCACCACCGGGGCATCCGGATCGCCCGTCGGGTTCACGAGCTGCTCCCACTCGTCGACGAGGCTCGAGTCGACCTGTCGCACGAGCTCGCCGAGCCACGCGATCACGTCGAGCAGCTGCTCGGTGCGCGCGTCGGCCGGAACAGTCTGGCGGATCGCCCGGTACGCGTCGCTGAGGTAGCGCAGCACGAGTCCCTCGCTGCGGCCGAGCTGGTACCACGACACGAACTCGGCGAACGAGAACGCCCGCTCGTACATGTCGCGCACGACGGCCTTCGGACGCAGCTCGAAGTCACGCACCCACGGCTGGCTCGACGCGAAGACCTCGAACGACTGGGCGAGCAGCTCGGCGAGCGGCTTCGGGTAGGTGATCTCCTCGAGCGCCGCCATGCGCTCGTCGTAGTCGAGACCGTCGCGCTTCATCGCCGCGACCGCCTCGCCGCGCGCCCGGAACTCCTGCTGGCCGAGGACCGCACGCGGGTCGTCGAGCGTCGCCTCGATCACGCTCACGACGTCGAGCGCGTAGTGCCCGGTGCCGGCGCCGCCGGGGGCGTCCGACGGGTCGAGCAGATCGATGGCGGCGAGCGCGAAAGGCGAGAGCGGCTGGTTCAGGGCGAAGTTCGGCTGCAGGTCGACCGTGAGTCGGATGTCCCCCTCCCCCGTCACCTCGACGATGCCGGCCTGCCGCAGCGTGCGGAAGATCGCGAGGGCACGGCGGGCGAGTTCGTACCGGCGCGGCTGGGGCTCATGGTTGTCGAAGACGAGCGAGCGCACGTCGGCGAACACGTCGCCACCCCGCGCGATCACGTTGATGAGCATCGCCGCCGTCAGCTGCAGCTGCGGCACGAGCGCCTCGGGCGCGGCATCCCGGATGCGCTCGAAGGAGGTCTCGCTCCACGAGACGAAGCCCGCCGCGGGCTTCTTGCGCACGATCTTGCGCAGCTTCGCCGGGTCGTCACCCGCCTTGCGGGCCGCCTCGGTGTTCTCGATCTCGTGCTCGGGTGCCATCACGACGACGTTGCCGTACGGGTCGAAGCCGGCCCGGCCCGCGCGCCCGGCGACCTGGTGGAACTCCCGGGCGGTGAGCTGCCGCATCCGCGTGCCGTCGTACTTCGAGAGCGCGGTGATCAGCACCGTGCGGATGGGCACGTTGATACCCACACCCAGGGTGTCGGTGCCGCAGATCACCCGCAGGAGTCCCCGCTGGGCGAGTGTCTCGACGAGCCGCCGATACCGCGGCAGCATGCCGGCGTGGTGCACGCCGATACCCGCGCGGACGAGACGCGACAGGGTGCGCCCGAAGGCCGTCGTGAACCGGAAGCCGCCGATCGCCTCCGCGATGCGGTCGCGGTGCTCGCGGCTCGCGACCTTGATGCTCGCGAGCGCCTGCGCGCGCTCCATCGCCTGCGCCTGCGAGAAGTGCACGATGTACACCGGCGTCTCGGCCTCGTCGAGAAGCCCCTGCACGACCTCCTGCACGGGCGTGCGGGCGTACGAGAAGTGCAGCGGCACGGGACGGGTTATCCCGGTCACCTCTGTCGTCACCCGGCCGGTGCGTCGGGTGAGGTCGTCGGCGATCGCCGTCACGTCGCCGAGGGTCGCCGACATCAGCAGGAACTGCGCCCGCGGCAGCAGAAGCAGCGGCACCTGCCACGCCCACCCGCGGTCGGGGTCGCCGTAGAAGTGGAACTCGTCCATCACGACCTGGCCGACATCGGCGGCGGCCCCCTCGCGGAGGGCGAGGTTCGCGAGGATCTCCGCCGTGCAGCAGACGATCGGCGCATCCGGGTTCACCGACGAGTCGCCCGTGACCATGCCGACGTGCTCGGGCCCGAAGATCTCGACGAGCGCGAAGAACTTCTCGCTCACGAGGGCCTTGATGGGCGCCGTGTAGTAGGTGCGCTCCCCGCGGGAGAGGGATGCCGCGTGGGCGGCGACCGCGACGAGCGACTTCCCCGTGCCGGTCGGGGTCGCGAGTACGACGTTCGCTCCGGAGACGAGCTCGATCACGGCCTCGTCCTGGGCGGGGTAGAGTGCGAACCCGCGGTCGGCGGCCCATGCGACGAACGCGTCGTACAGACGATCGGGGTCACCCGCGGCCGCGCGGGCGGCATCGACGAGCGGGGTGGTCACCCCTCGAGTCTGCCGCAGTCGCGGAACACGAGCCTCGCGGCCTACGTTGGACCTGTCGACGAGAGGATGCCGCATGCCCCCGCAGGACGAGCAGATCACCGTGACGCGCAACGATGAGGCCGGACGGTACGAGGTCACCGTCGACGGCGCGATCGCAGGGTTCACGGTGTTCGAGATCGACGACGACGGCCGCGCGGTCTATCCGCACACGGTGGTCGACCCGGCGTTCGGCGGTCGGGGACTCGGCTCGGTGCTCGTGAGCGCGGCCCTGGCCGACGAGGCCGCCCGCGGCACCACGATCGTCCCTCTGTGCCCGTTCGTGGTGCGCTACCTCGAGCGGACAGAGGTCGCCGGTCTCGTGATCGCATGGCCCGAGGTGCGGTCATGACCGACGACGAGACGGATGTCGCGGCATCCGTCCGACGCGTCGGACCCCGCGCGCTGGTGCTCGGCTCGCGCGATGTTCCGCTCGGCGGTGTGCGCGGCATGACCGTCACCCGAGCGCTGCCGCAGCGGGATCTGCCGATGGTCGGCGCGTGGTGCTTCCTCGACCGATTCGGCCCGCAGACGACCACGATGCGCGTCGAACCCCATCCGCACATCGGGCTGCAGACCGTGACGTGGCCGTTCGAGGGCCGCGTGCGGCACCGCGACTCGGTCTCGAGCGACGTGGTCATCACGCGCGGACAGCTCAACCTCATGACCGCGGGCGCCGGCGTCGCGCATTCGGAGTACTCGGTGGGCGACGGCCCGATCCCGCTCGACGCACTCCAGCTGTGGGTGGCGCTTCCCGAGGCGCGGCGGCACGGCGAGGCCGCGTTCGAACGTCACGACCGACTACCCGAAGTGACGCTCGCGGCGACCGTGGGGGAGCCCGCCGTCGGCTTGGTCGTGATGGGGTCCTTCGCCGGAGTGACCTCGCCGGCCACCGCCTACAGCCCGCTCGTGGGCGCCGAGGTGCATCTTGCGCCGGGCTCGCGGGTCGCGTTGCCGGTGGATGCCGCGTGGGAGCACGCTGTTCTCGCCGTCGACGGCGATCTCGCCGTGCAGACCGACACGACGCCGGCGACCCCCGCGTCGCTCGGGGTGGGCGACCTGATCTACCTCGGCACCGACCGGGACGAGATCGAGGTGAGCACCGACGGCGGCGCGACGCTGTTCCTGCTCGGTGGCGAGCCGTTCGAGGACGACATCGTGATGTGGTGGAACTTCGTCGCGCGCACGCACGAGGAGATCGTCGCCGCCCGGGACTCCTGGGAGGCGGGGGCCGAGCGCTTCGGCCGCGTCGTCGACCACGGCGATGAGCGGATCCCGGCCCCGCCGCTGCCGGGTGTTCGGCTCACCACCCGGCGCCGCCGGGTCTGACGAGCGCCGAGGGCGCCCCGGCCGGAGCCGAGACGCCCTCGTCCACCTGGTCGGGTGTCAGAACACCAGGAACCCGGATGCCCCGAACGACCCGTCGAGCACCGCACTGCCGCCGTATTGGGCGACGATCACGTGCACACCGCGGGACTGCTTCGGCAGGGTGATCGACGCCTTCCCGTCGGCGAGGTCGGCCGTGTAGGTCCGGCCGTCGACCCACACCGTGACGGCGCCGGTCGCCGCGGGACCGTGGGACGGCTTCACCGCGAGGTTCACCACGAAGGTGGTCGACGTGCGCCCGAGGTACGGGTTCACGGTGACGCTCAGCGACGAGGACGCCTTCACGACGACGCCGGCGCTGTCCGCCGTGCCGGCGTTGGGCGAGGAGGCGGCAGTCGCGGTCACCCTGACCGACAGCGTCGTGCCCGCGTCGGCCTTGGTGACCTTGTACGTCGTGCCGGTCGCGCCGTCGATCGGTGAGCCGTCGCGCAGCCACTGATAGGCGAGCGTCACGTCCGCGGGATTCCAGGTGCCGCCCGTCGCGGTGAGAATGCTGCCCACCTTCGGCGTGCCCGTGACGGTCGGCGGGGCGGTGGCGACCGGAGCGGCCGCACCGCTGTCGACCGTGAGCACCGTCGTCGCCGCCGAATCGCCGTAGCGCACGATCCCGAAGTAGCGGGTGGACGCGTCGAGCCCCGACCAGCTGAGCCGGTAGGTCGCGGGCTGCCCGCTCGTCGTCGGCAGCGGGTCCGGCGAAGCGGTCAGCGAGCCGACACCCGCGCCGTCGCCGACGACCGCAGCCGTCGCGTCCCATGTGAACGGCGACGTGAAGGCATAGCGGTTGACCTGCACGAGGTAGGTGCCCGCCGTCGGCGCGATGAGCGCGACGGACTCGTCGGCCGACGACGTCGCCGATGACCAGTTCTCGTAATAACGCCAGTCGGTCGGCGACACCACCCGGTAGACCGTCAGGTCGAGGTCGGACCCGGTGTCATCCGAGGAGTCGACGTCGAACCGGGCATACGTCGACCCCTGCGGGACATCCACCACCATGTAGGCGTTGTACTGGCCGTCCTCCTCCGAGAAGGTGTCCTGGTCACCGGAGTGACCGGGCACGGCGGGCAGGTCGGGGTCGGTCAGCAGAGTCGCCGGGGCGAGGCCGGAGACGCCGAGGTCGAGGTCGCCGGTCACCGCCGGAGTCACCGTCACGTCGGCGGTGCCCGAGATTCCTGTGCCGGACACCGATGCCGGGGCATCGACCGAGACCGGGTACACCGCGATCGGCGAGCGGGCGGCGTGCGTGCCACCCGTCCACGTCAGGAACCCGTGGGTCCACTTCTCGACGGGGGCGTCCGTGCGGGTCACCGTGATCTTCACGTCGGCCTTCTCGCCCGCCTTCAGGCTCACCGTCGACGGCGCGACCGTGACGTCGAAGCCGGGGAGGTCGACGTTCGCGGTGAACGTGGCGTCCTCGGTGGCCGTGATCGTGCGGGTCACCGTCTGCGAGCCGGCCAGCGAGCCGATCCCGATGGAGGCGAGGTTGAGGTCGCTCGCGTCGATCGGCGAGACGCCGAAGTCGTGCAGCCCGAGGCCCTGCAGGTAGGCCGCCCAGTCCGCCGGTCCGTTCAGGTACAGCAGGCTCGGCGAGAAGTACGCGGTCGGGTCGACGTGGCCGGCGCCCTGCGTGAACGGATCGGTCACCGCGGCGCCCGCGGCATCCTTCGTGTCGTAGGCGGTCGTCATCATGGCCGACTTGATCTCGGCGGGCGTCGCGTTCGGTCGCTCACCGAGGTAGAGCGCCGCGAGCCCCGCGATGTGGGGCGCCGCCATCGACGTGCCCGACAGGATGCCGAACGTGGGGTCGGCGCCCGGCGCGTTGTTCGTGGCCGCGAGGATCGCGACGCCGGGCGCCGAGATGTCGGGCTTGATGACGTCGCTGCCGTCGGCGAGCATCGGGCCACGGCTCGAGAATCCGGCAACCTGCGGGGTGGGCGTCTCGACGCCGGTCACGTTCTCGCCGATCAGGGTCGCCGTCGCGTCCGCCGTGCCGCGCACGTAGTCGAGCAGAGCCGCGCGATCGGTGTCGGGGAGGTGCACGGTCGGCACGCTGTGGAAGTCGTTGTCGAGCGAGCCCGGCGTGACGTTCACGAGGATCATGCCGATGCCGCCGGCCTCCTTGACCGCCTGCGACTTCTCGACGCGGGCGTTCGAACCGCGGTCGCAGACGACGATCTTGCCGGCGACCTTCGCCGGGTCGAGCGAGCCGAGGTAGCACAGCGGTGCGTTGGCGTTACCGGCGAGCGCCACGTCGCCGGAGTAGACGACGGGGCCGGTGACCCGCTCACCGAACGGAACACTCACCGAGGCGCCGGCCTTCTGGAAGCCGTTCGGCAGTTCGACGGTGCCCTCCCAGGTCGGGATGGTCGAGGCGGCGACGGTCGTGTACCAGGGCGATGCGTGGTCGGCGGTCGAGGCATCCGGTCCCGAATTGCCGGCGCTGACCGAGACGAACACGCCCGCGGCGGCCGCGTTGTAGAACGAGATGTCATCGGGCTGCAGAACGGATGTCGCCGACCCGCCGCCGATCGAGTAGTTGATGACGTCGACGCCGTCGGCCGTCGCCTGATCGATCGCGCCGAGCAGGTCGCTCAGGGCGCAGATGTCGTCGGTCGTGACGAGCGGATCGGGGCCGTCGTAGCAGGCCTTGTAGGCCGCGACCTTGGCGGCCGGGGCGACACCCGAGATCGCGCCGAAGTCGACGCCCTCCACGGTTGCGTCGACCCCGTTGTTGCCCGCAGCGGTCGAGGCCGTGTGGGAGCCGTGACCGGCGCCGTCGCGCGGCGACAGGTAGTCGTAGGCGAACGAGAACCCGGTGGCGGCGGCGCCCTCGCTGAAGTACTGCGCGCCGACGAGCTTGGTCGAGTACTGCGCGGCACTCCAGGCGTCCTTGCCGGCTCCCGGCTTGTCGACGACCGTGCTGCGGAACTCTCCGCCGTCGGACTTCTTGTAGACCACCTGCGTGACGGCGGCGCCGTCGGCGTCGGTGCCGGCGGCGAGGTAGGGCTGCGTGTCACTCGGGGTCGTCGACAGCGGGTCGCCCGCGAACGACGGGTTCTCGGGCGAGATGCCGGTGTCGACGACGCCGACGACGATGCCCGCGCCGGCCTTGTCGATGCCGCCGACGCCCTCCCACACTCCGCCCGCGCCCTCGAGACCGAGGAACTGGGTCGACGGGACGGCATCGGGATGCCGCACTTCGTCGGCGTAGACGCCGAGCACCCCCTTCGTGCCCTTGAGCTTCGACGCCTGCGCGCCGCTGAGGTTCGCGCTGAAGCCGTTGAGGGTGATCTGGTAGGTCGTGTCGGGTGTCACTCCGGCGCTGGAGGCGACATCCTTCTGCCGGTTCTGGAGGAACCGCGAGTACTGCTTCGCCTGCGGTGAGGCCGCGTCGAGCCGTTCGCCCTCCTTCGCCTTGGTGGGGGCGAGGCCGGGCTCGCCCCCTTCGTAGGTGGCGACGGGCTTCTCGTCGAGCAGCACGATGTAGCGGCCGCCGGGCAGATCGAGAGGGGTGGGCGCGGCGGGGCCGGGCTCGGCCGCGGTGCTCGCCGCGGCCGAGCCGCTGACGATCAGTGCGGCCAGGGTGACGGCCGCCGCAGCTTTCAGGCGGAGGTGTGCCATGTACTGCGCTCCATTCGTGGGGGGATGTCGGAACACGTGCCACGGCCCGGAGGCCGCGTGGGCCCGAACGTACCTCACAGCGAATTCTCAACGAACACATATCCACGGTTCATGAGAGAACTCTCACGAGAACGCGTCGCTACGCTGAGCGGGTGGCCGCCCGACCATCCGCCCTCTCCACCCGTGTCCTGCTGATCTGCGCCGCGATCGGCGTCGCCACCGGGCTCCTCGGGGGCATCGCCGGATGGATCACCCCGATCGTCATCGCGACCGCACCGATGCTCTACGGCCTGGTGCTCGGCGTGCACGTGCTGCCCGGCATCATCGCGCAGGAGGTCGTGCGGCTGCCCTGGGTGGCGCTGCTCGCGCACGTGCTCGCGGCGCTCGTCGCCAGCGCCACCAGCCCGCAGTGGGCGGGTCGCTACATCGGCACCGCCCTGCTCATCGGCGGCATCCAGGAGGGCGTCGCCGCCCTCACCCGGTACCGGTCGTGGGCTCCATGGCGCTTCTTCGTGTCCGCGGTCATCGTCGGTGCGATCATCGCCGTCGTCGTCGCGCTCATCGTCGACCTCGGGAGCTTCGCGCCGTGGGTTCAGGCGGCGTACCTCACGATCAGCGTGCTCGGCCCCGTCGCGTGGACGGCCGTCGGTCTCGCCGTCGGCGCCCGGCTGCGCAGCGCGGGAGTCGCCGCCCGTCGCTGACAGGATCCTCCCGCGGGCAGCCGGGTAGGTTAGGTGATGCTCACTTCCGTCGGTCGAGGTCTCGTGTCCCCTGCTCCCGTCATCCACGCGAACGGCGTCGCCGTGCGCCACATCGACGCCGACACGCCGGTGCCCGCGGGCGCGAGCTTGAGCGCTCACCCTGGCGAGGTGGTGCTGCTGCTCGGGCCGAGCGGGTCGGGAAAGTCGACGTTCGCGCTCACCCTCAACGGACTCATCCCGCACCACCTCGACGCCGAGGTGACGGGGGACGTCGTGATCGGGGATGCCGCGGCATCCGCGTCGACCGTCGCCGAGCTGTCGTCGCGGGTCGCCCTGGTCTTCCAGGACCCGGATGCGCAGATCGTGACCGCCCGCGTGCGCGACGAGGTCGCCTTCGGCCCCGAGAACCTGCGCGTCCCGCTCGCCGAGATCGCGACGCGCGTCGAGGCGGCCCTGCGGCGACTCGACCTGTGGGAGCGCCGTGACGACGACCCCGACATCCTCTCCGGAGGCGGTCGGCAGCGGCTCGCGATCGCCGCGGCCCTCGCAATGGGCACCCCCGCGATCGTGCTCGACGAGCCGACCGCGAACCTCGATCCGGCCGGCGCCGCCGAGGTGTTTGCCGCCCTGCGCGACCTGGCGTCGGCCGGCGATCACGCGATCGTCGTGATCGAGCACGATCTCGACGAGCTGGTCGAGGTGGCCCACCGCGTGGTCGTGCTCGATGCCACCGGTCGCACGGTCGCCGACGGCTCGGTCGACGACGTGCTGCGCGCCCGCGCCGCCGAGCTCGATGCCCTCGGTGTCTGGCTTCCCGCGGTCACCCTGGCGGCCCTGCGGCTGCAGCGCGCCGGGGTTCCGATCGAGCGGATGCCGCTGACCGCCGCCGAGCTGCGCGCCGCCGTCGCGGCGGCCCCGCCGATCGATGCGACGGCCGACGCACCGTCGTCGTCTGCGGCGCGCACGCCGGCCGACGCCTCCAGGACCTCTCCCGCCGCGAACGCCGTCGAAGTGTCGGGACTCACGCTGCGCCACGGGCGCGACGAGGTGCTGCACGACGTCTCCCTCACGATCGCCGCGGGCGAGTTCGTCGCGATCGTCGGCCCCAACGGCGCCGGCAAGACGACGCTCGCGCAGGCGATCGCGGGCGTGCGACGCACGCCGCGCGGCACCGTCCACGTGCGGGGCGCGGACGTCGCGCGCCGACGCACCACCCGGCGCATCGGTTTCGTGTTCCAGAACCCCGAGCATCAGTTCGTGGCACCGACGGTGCGGGAGGAACTCGCGTACAGCCTGCGCGGGCGCTCGGCCGCCGAGGTCGCCGAGCGGGTCGACGCCATGCTCGAGCGGTTCGATCTGACGGCGCACGCGACGCGGCATCCGTTTCTGCTGTCGGGGGGCCAGAAGCGGCGCCTGTCCGTCGCGACCGCGCTCATCGGGGGCGCCGACGTGCTGGTGCTCGACGAGCCGACCTACGGGCAGGATCGCGCCCGCGCCGACGAGCTGCTGCGCCTGCTGGGCGACCTGCACGCGCAGGGCACGACGGTCGTCGTGGTGACGCACGACATGCAGGTGGTCGCCGAGCACGCCGAGCGGGTGCTCGTGATCGAGCGCGGCCGGGTGATCGCGGATGCCTCCCCCGCCGTGCTGTTCGCCGACGAACCGCTCGTGCGGCGTGCGCGGCTACGGGTGCCGCCGTTGCGGGTCGCGTTCGCCGATCTGCCTGGCCAGCCGGCGCTGTCGGGTGTGATGCGGCTCGCCGACCTCGACGCCGTGCGGGGAACGACGGTGGCCGGATGACCACCGCCACTCCCATCGACGCGTCGGCACCGACGGTGATCCGCACGCGTCTCGGACTCGATCCGCTGACACTGTTCGCCGCGGTGATCCCGGCCTCGATCGGGCTCGTGTTCACGCGCGACCTGGTGGTGCCGCTGGTGTTCCTCGGCATCGGGCTGGCGCTCGCGCTGATCGTCTCGCGCGTGTCGGCACGCGTGCTCGCTCTGCTCGTGCTGGCGCTGCCGGTCGCGATCGTCGCGCTCGCGCTGCTGTTCGCGCTGTGGGTCGACCCCGCCACGGTCGCCGACACCCGCGTCGCGGTGGGCATCGCCGGGCGCGACCTCACCGTCGGCGCGCTCACCGTCGGGGCGGCCACGGCACTGCGGCTGGCGGCCATCACCGCGCTGCTGTTCGCCGCGGGCTCGGCGGCCGACGGACCGGACCTCGTGCGGGCGCTCGTGCAGCACCTGCGCGTGCCTTACCGCGTCGGTTACGCCGCCCTCGCCGCGCTGCGTTTCGTGCCCCGGTTCGCGCGCGAGCTCGACGTCATCCGGCGCGCGCACCGGGTGAGGGATGCCGCGGCCCCCGGCCCGTTCACCGCGCTCGCGCGGGGATTCGGCTACGCGGTGCCGCTGCTGGCCGGGGCCATCCGCCACGCGGAACGCGTGGCGCTCGCGATGGACGCGCGCGCGTTCGGCGCCCACGCGACTCGCACCGAGCCGCGGGTCGCACGCTGGCATCGCCTCGACACCGCCGTGGTCGCCGGCGGCTGGGTGCTCACCGTCGCGGTCTTCGTCGTCGTCGCCGCATCCTGACCCGAGACCCACGCCGCGGGGCGGCGGCTCCTGCCCGCGCATGACGAGGGGGACGAGGCATCCGCCCCGTCCCCCTCGTGCCGAGCGTCAGCGCTTGCCGACGATCTGACGCGACACGATGTCGCGCATGATCTCGTTCGTGCCGCCGTAGATGCGGTGCACGCGCGCGTCGAGGAACGCCCGGGCGATCGGGTACTCGGTGATGTAGCCGTAGCCGCCGTGCAGCTGCACGCCGAGGTCGAGCAGCTCCCACTCGCGGTCGGTCGCCCAGAACTTCACCTTCGCGGCCTCCTCGGCCGTGAGCTTCTTGTCCTTGTAGAGCAGCATCGCGCGGTCGATGTACGCCCACATCACATCGACGGTCGTGGCCATGTCGGCGAGACGGAACCGGGTGTTCTGGAAGTCGGAGATCGACTGGCCGAACGCCTCACGGCTGAGCGTGTAGTCGCGCGTCCAGACGAACGCGGCCTCGCCCGCGGCGGCCGCCGCGACACCGATCGAGAGGCGCTCGAGAGGCAGGTTCATCATGAGCTGGATGAAGCCGAGGCCCTCCTTGCCGCCGATGAGGTTCTCGTCGGGCACGAAGACGTCGCTGAACGAGAGTTCGGCGGTGTCCCACCCGTGGAAGCCCATCTTCTCGAGCTTCTTGCCGTGGTCGAAGCCCTCCATGCCGCTCTCGAGGATCAGCAGGCTGAAGGCCTCGGGACGGTTGCCCTCACCGGTCTTCACGAACGTGACGACGATGTCCGCGGTCTTGCCCGAGGAGATGAAGGTCTTGGCGCCGTTGACGATGTAGCCGCCGTCGACCTTCTTCGCGGTGGTCTTGATGCCGCGCAGGTCGCTGCCCGCGCCGGGCTCGGTCATCGCAAGCGCACCGAGCACCTCGCCGGTGGCCATGCGCGGGAGCCACTTCTCCTTCTGCTCCTGGGTGCCCATGTGCACGAGGTACGGAACCGCCAGGTCGTCCTGGATGCCGAACGCACCGGCGAGCGAGCCCTGTCCGACGCCGATCGTCTCCTCGAGCACGATCGAGCGGAAGCGGTAGTCCTGCAGCATGCCGGCGCCGCCGAACTCCTCCGGCACCGACAGGCCGATGATGCCCGCCTCGCCCGCGGCCAGCATGGTCGCGCGGTCGATCTCGCCGTCCTTCTCCCACTGCACGCGCTTCTCGTTCGTCGCGTACCGCTTGAGGAACTCCTTGACGACGTCGCGGAACGCCTCGTGGTCCTCGTCGTAGATGTCGCGCTCCATGTGCGCAGTCCTTCCGTCTTCGCTTCGGCGGGATACCCGCTCGCGGCTGCGCTCGTGGCCACGCCGCCCCTGCGATCCTAGGTCGCGAGGCGGGCCGCAGGCCAGGGCATTGTGGAATTGCATGTCACCGTCTGCGGAACTCGGTGTCAGCGTTGTGGGGATGCCGCAACCGGGCCGGAGCAGCGGGATTCCGCGGCGATCCGGTACCGCGTTCGGGGGCGACCGGCAGTGCCGTAGTCAAGTGACCGGGTCGCGGTGCCCGAGTCGGCGAGGTGCTCGAGGTAGCGCCGACAGCTGACGCGAGAGAGTCCCGCGAGGTCCGCGATTTCGGCAGCGCTCGCCTCGCCCGCCTCGGCGAGCGCACTGCGCACGACGAGGAGCGTCGGAGCACTCAAACCCTTGGGCAGCTGCCGCCTGGCGCCGGGTCGCATCAGAGCATCGACCGAATCCTGGTCGAGCCCCGGGCGCACTGACTGCGGCACCCGTCGCTCAGCAAGGACATCGTCGATACGCGCATGAAGATCGTCCGCCGTGAACGGCTTCACCAGGTAATGCCGAGCACCGCGCATGCGAGCCGCTCGCACGGTGTCGACGTCACGGGCCGCCGTCACCGCGATGACCTCCGGCTGCACGATCGTGCCGTCGGAACGCAGCACCCGCAGGGCCTCGAGCCCGGTGAAACCGGGGAGGAACACGTCGAGCAGCACGAGATCGGGCGCGAGATCGCGCACCAGTCGCACCGCTTCCGGACCGGTCGCAGCCGTGCCCACGACCTGACATCCGCCGTGGGCGTCCACGAACCGGGCGTGCAGAGATGCGACGGCCGGAACATCGTCGACGATGAGCACGCGGAGGACGTTCATCGTGTGGTCACCGCCATCGGCACCCGTAGCTCGACCTCGAAGCACGCCCCGCCCCAGGGAGACCGCGACACCCGGGCCCCGCCACCGCGACGCCGCGCGACCCGCGCGACGAGAGCGAGGCCGATGCCGCGGCGGCGACCGGCGACATCCTTCGTGCTGAACCCTTCGTCGAAGGCGCGCCGAGCGACCTCATCGTCGAGGCCGGGGCCCGAATCGTTCACCCTCACACGCACCTCGCCCGACACCGCCTGCACGACCACCGCGACGCGATCCTCGGCACGACACGCGTCGAACGCGTTGTCGATGAGGTTGCCGATCACCGTGCGCAGATCATCGGATGCCTCCCCCGGCACCGTCCCCTCGACGTCCACCGTCATCACGAGCCCCCGCTCGCGCGCCTGCGCGAGCTTCACCGACAGCAGCGCCGCCAGTTCCGCGCCGAGGTTCGCGGCCGGCTCATCGACGGCGAGCGCCCCGCCTGAGCGACTCTTTGCGACGAACTCCCGAGCCTCATCGATCTGGCCGATCTCGAGCAGTCCGGAGATGACATGCAGGGAGTTGGAGAACTCGTGTGCCTGCGCGCGCAGTCCGTCGGTGAGCGACTGCGCGCCATCCATCTCCCGCAGCGCCGCGTGGAGCTCGGTGTGATCCCTCAGCAGCAGAGTGCCGCCCACGCGCCGGCCGTCATCGTCGATCGTGCCGGTGCCGCGGGCGATCAGTGCCCGCTCGCCCGCCAGCACGAGTCGCCCGTCGGGCTCGCCTTCCTCGAGCACGGCGAGGATCGGCGCATCGACCACCTCGGTGAGCGGGCGCCCGACCAGATCGTCGACGTTGAGCAGTCGTGCTGCGGCGTCGTTGGCCATCGAGACACGGCCGTCGCTGTCGACGGTGACGACACCCTCACTGAGACGGTGGAGCATCGTCTCCCGGCTGTCGACGAGCTCGGCGATCTGCTGGGGCTCCAGCCGGAAGATGCGCCGGCGAACGAGGGCGGTGACTCCAGCCGCTCCGAACACGCCGACCAGCGTCGACCCGGCGACCGCGACCAGCAGCCAGGGCAGCCAGATCTGCACGTCCGCGGCGAGGGCCGACTCCAGCATGCCGACGGACACGGTTCCGATCACGCGCTGCGCGTCGTCAAAGATCGGGACCTTCACGCGCCACGACTCGCCGAGGGTCCCGGTCTGCGTGCCGACATAGACCTCACCGGACAGCGGAACCGAGGGATCGGTCGACACCTTCTCGCCGATGCGCTCAGGGTTCGGATGGCTCAGCCGAATGCCGGCGGCATCCGTCACGACGACATAGGCGAGCTGCGAGGACTCGCGCAGCACCTCGGCGATCGGCTGGATCTTCGCGCTCGGATTCGGCGAGTCGAGGGCGTCATGGATCGAGGGCAAACGGGCGATCGATTGAGCGACGCCGACCATGCGCTCACGATGGGCGTCTCTGATGGCCAGTTCCTGCACGCTGATGGCGACCGCGCCCGTCGCGACCGTCACCACGCACACGATGGCGGCCTGCAGCAGAAGCAACTGCAGCCTCAGCGACATTGCTCGGCGCATGGAGGACATTCTGCCCGTTGGGCGGCGCTGACGGCGGCGCGCACGAGACCAATACTTTCCGAACCCTCGCTTACTTTCGCAAGCGCGCCCGAGCACATCGACCCCCCTAACGTCGGGTGGCATTGAGGGGATGCGACGGCGCATCCCCGTACTCGAAGGAGAGTCGACCTCACATGCGTACACGCTTCGCCACCGCCGCCCTGCTCGCGGCGGTCGCCCTCAGCTTGACGGCCTGCCATCCGCAGGCATCGAGCGGCGGCTCTGCAGCCGGACCGTCATCTGTGCAGATCATCGTTCCCGCCGATCCTGGCGGCGGCTGGGACCAGACCGGTCGCGCGATCTCGTCGACTCTCACCGGCGACAAGCTGGTCGGCGCCGCTCCGGTCAACAACGTGGGCGGCGCCGGAGGCACTGTCGGCCTCGCCTCGCTCGCGAATGAGCGCAACCCGTACACCCTCATGGTCACGGGCCTGGTCATGGTGGGCGCGGTGGAGACGAACTCGGCGCAGAACCGACTCGAGGACACGACACCGATCGCCCGGCTGACCGACGAGCCCCTGGTGGTCGTCGTGCCCAAGGATTCGCCGTACCAGACGCTCAAGGAGTTGGTCGACGCGGTGCTCGCCGATGGGCAGAAGATCACCATCACCGGCGGCTCCGCCGGTGGCGCCGACCACATCCTCGCGGGGCTGCTGCTCGAGGCCGCCGGCCTCGACGGGGCGGGCATCACCGAGAAGCTCAACTATGTGCCTAACTCCGGCGGCGGTGAAGCGGTGTCGCTGCTTCTCGGCAAGAACGCGTCGGCCGGCATCTCCGGCGTCGGCGAATTCGCCGAGTACGTCACCTCGGGTGACCTGCGCGCCCTCGCGGTGTCCAGTGACGCTCCGGCGGCCCTGATCCCTTCGGCGCCCACCATGACCTCGCAGGGCTACGACGTCGTCTACACGAACTGGCGCGGGCTTCTCGCACCGGGCGGTATCAGTGCCGAGCAGAAGCAGCAACTGGTCGACCTGATCACCCGCATGCACGCATCGGCTGCGTGGCAGGCGACGCTCAAGGACAAGGGCTGGACGGACGCGTTCCTCACCGGGGATGAGCTCTCGACCTTCCTCACCGCCAACATCTCCGACGTGCAGTCGACGCTGAAGAACATCGGACTCACGTCGTGACGACGGACATCACTCCCACCTCCGGGGCGGCGTCGCCGCCCCGGAGGTGGAGCGGGGATCGCATCGGGGAGCTCGTGTTCGCGGCGCTGGTGTTCGGCCTCGGCCTCTACGCGCTGATCGGCGCCTTCGCGATCCGCACCCCCGCCGGCGCCCAGGTGGGCCCGCGCGTCTTCCCGTATCTCGTGTCGGCGCTGCTCATCGGAGCCGGCACCGCACTTATCATCGGCGTACTCCGTGGCCGCCTCGGTCAACGCGAGGAGGGCGAGGACATCGATTCGAGTGCCCGCACCGACTGGTGGACGATCACGAAGCTCGTGCTGCTGTTCGTCGGCGTCGTTCTGCTGCTCGACGTTCTCGGCTGGTGGCTCACCGCAGCACTTCTGTTCGGCGGCGCAGCCCTCAGCCTCGGCGCCAAGAAGTGGTGGATCGCTCTCACGGCCGGGCTCATTCTGGGCATCGCGACCCAGATCCTGTTCGGCGAGGGCCTCGGGCTCTTCCTCCCCCGCGGCTGGGCATTCGACGCCTGGTACGGCCCCGGCCCCCTCTTCTAGGAACCTCATGGACAACATCTCCCTCCTCCTGCAGGGCTTCGCCACGGCCGTCCAGCCCGAGTACCTGCTGTTCGCGTTCATCGGCGTGCTCGTCGGAACTGCCGTCGGCGTACTCCCCGGCATCGGTCCGGCGATGACGGTGGCGCTCCTGCTGCCGTTGACGTACTCACTGCCGCCCACCGCCGCGATCATCACGTTCGCAGGCATCTACTACGGCGGCATGTATGGCGGCTCGACCACGAGCATCCTGCTGAACACCCCCGGCGAGTCGGCGTCGGTCATCACGGCGATCGAAGGCAACAAGATGGCCAAACTCGGCCGAGGAGCAGCAGCGCTCGCGACTGCCGCCATCGGCTCATTCGTCGCCGGCACCATCGCGACCGCCCTCCTGACCCTCTTCGCACCAGTGATCGCCGGCTTCGCGGTCAACCTCGCGCCGGCCGACTTCGTGGCCCTCATCGTCGTGGCGTTCATCACGGTCGGCGCACTGCTGGGTTCGTCGGTCTCCCGCGGCATCGCCTCTCTCGGCATCGGCCTGTTCATCGGCCTCGTCGGCACCGAGCAGACCACCGGTCAGGCGCGTTACACGATGGGCATGCTTGCGCTCTCCGACGGCATCAGTGTGGTTCTCGTCGCGGTCGCGCTGTTCGCCGTCGGTGAGGCGCTCTACGTTGCAGCGAGACTGCGCAGCGGGCCGATCCCGATCATCCCCGTGACTCGCGGATGGCGCAGCTGGATGTCCCGCGAGGACTGGCGCCGATCGTGGAAGCCATGGCTGCGCGGCACTGCGATCGGGTTCCCGATCGGCACGATCCCCGCGGGCGGCGCCGATGTCGCCACGTTCCTGTCGTACGCCACCGAGAAGCGCTTCTCGCGCCACAAGAAGCAGTTCGGCCGTGGGGCGATCGAAGGGGTCGCCGGCCCCGAGGCAGCCAACAACGCCGCCGCCGCCGGTGTGCTCGTCCCGCTCCTGACGCTCGGTCTTCCGACGACCGCGACCGCCGCGATCATCATCACGGCGTTCCAGTCGTACGGCATCCAGCCCGGGCCGCAGCTCTTCCAGTCGCAGGGCGACCTGGTGTGGGCGCTCATCGCGAGCCTCTATATCGGCAATGTGCTCCTGCTGGTGCTGAATCTGCCGCTCGCGGGCATCTGGGTGAAGCTCCTGCAGATCCCCCGTCCGTACCTCTACGCCGGAATCCTGACGTTCGCCGCCCTCGGCGCCTACGCGGTGAGGTTCTCGACGATCGATGTGCTCATCCTTCTGATCGTCGGGGCACTCGGGTATGTCATGCGGCGCTTCGGCTACCCGGTGGCCCCCCTCATCGTCGGCCTCATCCTCGGCCCGATGGGCGAGCAGCAGCTGCGCAAGGCGCTCCAGCTGAGCCAGGGCAACATGGGCGATCTCGTGCTGCATCCGTTCGCGGCGACGTGTTACGCGGTGCTGATCGTGCTCGTCACCGCGGGACTGTGGCTCAAGCGTCGTCAGAACCGTTATGAGCGTGCCCTCGAGGCCTCGCTCGCCGCAACGACATCCCCCGCCGCAGCGGTGGATCGACTGTGGGACGAGGGCGAGCGTCCGTCCGAAGTGTCGACCGACGCGATTCGAGCGGAAGAGGCAACGCGTCTGGCGCGAGCCGCGCGGCGCGATCGACACGACGAGCGATGACGGATGCCTCGGGTGGCCGGACCGGTCACCCGAGGTAGTTCGGCGCGGCGGGCAGTCCGAAGAACGCCTCGAGCGTGTGGAACCCGCCGTCATGGTACGCCGCCGCGAGCTGCGGCCCGATGTAGCGCAGGTGCCAGGGCTCGGAGTCGTACCCCGACACCGCCGTCTGCCCCGGCTCGTAGCGCACGATGAATCCGTAGCGCCAGCCGTTCTCGGCCACCCATTTCCCGGCCGCCGACGTGCCGAAGCCGTCCATCGTGCCGCATCCGGCAGAGGTGCACGAGACGACGTCCGTCGCGAACCCGGTCTGGTGCTCGCTGTATCCGGGATGAGCGCTCGTCGCATCGGCAGCCGCCTTGCCGCCGTTCGCGACATTCGACGCGTACGTGCTCACCTGCGTCTGGTACGACCGGTAGCCGCTCACCACCCCGAGGCTGCCCACGCCCGCAGCGGCCGCGGCATCCGACATCGTGGTGAGGGCGGCAGCGGCGGACGGCTGCAGTTGACCTGCCCCGTTCACGAGGCGCACACCGACCTTGGCGAGCGCGGCCGGCGCGAAGGACAGCGGCTCGAGCGGGCGCGCCTTGTCGACGACGACCCAGACGTGGTTCGCGTCGGCGAGGGTGATGCAGGGGGCGTCTCCGGAGACCACGGCGTCGCGGAACGCGGCACCACCGCCCACGGCCGTGATGACGGCCTCGTCGTCACGCGCGGCGAGCGCCGCGGTGACCGCCGGGTCGTCGCAGGGCTGCGGCGCCGGGTTGGGCGTCGACGTGAGTGCCGGGACGGGGAGAGCGGCAGCGACGGCAGGCGCAGCGGCCACGTGTCGCGGCGCCACGAGACGCGGCAGCACCGCGAACGCGCACGCCGACGCCACCACGATCGCGACCAGGCCGATCGTGACGGTCCATCGGAGCGCGGAGATCCGCGGGGCGTCGGCCATCAGTCCATTGTGTGCCGCGTTGCGTGCGGCCGCGACCCATCGCTTTCACATCCCCTCATCTATTTACGATATTGGGCCCCACCAGACTTGACTTAACATCGATGCTTTGTTCGACTGTGCGCATGAGGTGGAACGGTCAACGCGTCGGAGAGACGGATGCCGCGGCCCTCGCGGGCCTCGACCGCGATGGCGGCATCGTGCGCAGCGTCACGACTCCCGAGTTCGCAGGCATCACCTTCCACGAGGTGCTGGCCAAGTCGGCGCTGAACCACGTGCCGGGGGCATCCGCGATGCCGTTCGACTGGACGGTGAACCCCTACCGCGGGTGCAGTCACGCCTGCGTCTACTGCTTCGCGCGCGGCACGCACACGTATCTCGACCTCGACGGCGGTCGCGACTTCGACACCCAGATCGTCGTGAAGATCAACGTCGCGGAGGTGCTCGCCGCCGAGGTGCGCCGCGGCAGCTGGGGCCGGGAGCACGTCGCCCTCGGCACCAACACCGATCCGTATCAGCGGGCGGAGGGGCGCTATCGGCTCATGCCGGGCATCATCGACGCGCTCGCCTCCTCGGGCACACCGCTGTCGATCCTCACCAAGGGCACGCTGCTGCGCCGCGACCTCCCGCTGCTCGCCGCCGCGCACGACGAGGTGGACGTATCACTCGCGTTCTCGATCGCCGTGTTCGACGACGCCCTGCAGAGCGCTCTCGAACCCGGCACCCCGACGGCCGCCGCGCGCCTGGCGACGGTGCGGGCCGCCGCCGCCGCGGGCTTCCGCCCGACGGTGTTCCTGATGCCCGTGCTCCCCCACCTCACCGACTCGATCGCCCAGCTCGACGATGCGCTGCGGCGTATCCGTGAGGCGGGAGCGGCGCGCGTCGTCTACGGCGCTCTGCACCTGCGCCCGGGCGTGAAGCCGTGGTTCTTCTCGTGGCTCACGCGGGAGAGGCCCGAGCTCGTCGGGTCGTACCGCGGGCTGTTCCCCGGGGTGTCGGCGACGACCCCGGCCGCCTACCGGCAATGGCTCGCGCGACGGATGCGTCCGCTGCTGCGCGCCCATCGACTTGACGGGCGGGATGAGACCGAACTGCCCACGCGCACCCGTCGGGGCGCGGCATCCGCCCCGCCCGCGGTGCGCACGACGGGCGCCTCCGCGGTGCCCACCCCACAGACGACCGCGGCCGCCCGTCTGTTCTGACGGGCGGCCGCGGCGGCGTCGACGGGGCTCAGGCCCGCGTCATCGGATCAGGCGTCGACCTCGGCGAGCTGGCGACCGGCGAGCTCCTCGATGAGGTCGTCGCCCGGGCGGGCATCCTCGAAGGGCGCGTTGATCTCGGCGCGCTCGAGCATCTCCGTCATTCGACGACGACGCTGACGGGTGATGAGGGTCACGACCGTGCCTCTGCGACCCGCGCGTCCGGTGCGGCCCGAGCGGTGCAGGTAGGTCTTGTACTCGTCGGGAGCGTCGGCCTGCACCACGAGGTCGATGTCGTCGACGTGGATGCCGCGGGCCGCGACATCCGTCGCCACCAGCACACGCACCTTGCCGTCGGTCAGACGCTGCAGGTTGCGGGTGCGCTTGGCCTGGTTGAGGTCGCCGTGCAGCGCGACGGCCGGGATGCCGGCGTCGTCGAAGCTCTCGGCGAGCATCTCGGCGTAGGCGCGGGTGCGGGCGAAGACGAGCGTCTTGCCCTCACGGTCGACGAGCGAGGTGACGACCTCGGCCTTGTCGCGGTGGTCGATCACGAGCACGCGGTGGTCGATCGTGCCCGACTCCTGCGTCTCACCGGCGACCTCGTAGACCTCGGGCTCGACGAGGAACTCGTCGACGAGCGCCGCGACCTCACGGTCGAGGGTCGCCGAGAAGAGCAGCTTCTGACTGCCCTCGGCGGTGCGACGCAGGATGCGCTGCACCGGCTCGACGAATCCGAGCTCGCACATGTGGTCGGCCTCGTCGAGCACCGCGATGCTCACCTCCGAGAGGTCGAGACGACCCTGCTCGATGAGGTCCTCGATGCGGCCCGGGGTGCCGATGATGATGTCGACGCCCTTCTTCAGCGCGCCGACCTGACGGGCCTGCGGGACGCCGCCGTAGATCTGCGTGGTGAACAGGCCGACGCTGCGGGCGATCGGCTGCACGGTGCGGTCGATCTGCAGCGCTAGCTCGCGCGTCGGCGCGAGGATGATCGCCTTGGGGGCGCGACCGTACTCGCGCTTGCTGCCGGCCTGCGCGCGCAGGATCGACTCGACGAGCGGCGCGCCGAACGCGATCGTCTTGCCGGAGCCGGTGCGACCGCGGGCCAGCACGTCACGGCCGGCGAGGATCGGGCCGATCGTCGCCGCCTGGATCGCGAACGGGGCGGCGGCGCCGAGCTCGGCGAGGGCCTTCACGATGTTCTGACCGAGACCGAGCTCGGCAAAACCCTGACCCTCGACGGTCTCGGCCTCGACGGCCTGCGCCTCGAGACGCTCGTGCACGACGTCGACGTGCTCCTCGAAGCGGGCAGGCTTCGCGTTCCAGTCGGCGCGGTTCGGGGCGTCGTCACGACGGGGACGGGCATCGCGGCGGTCACCCGTGCGCGGGGCGCGGTCGTCGCGGCGGTCGCGGTCACCGAAGGAGGGACGGTCGCCGCGGTCGCGGTACGACGGACGGTCGTCACGGTCACGAGCCGGACGACGCTCCGCCCGGTCACCGTACGACGGACGCTCGGAACGCTCGCCGTACGGACGACGCTCGGCGCGGTCGCCGAAGGAGGGCCGGTCACCGCGGTCGCCATAAGCGGGACGCTCGTCACGGTCACGCGCCGGACGACGCTCGGCACGGTCACCGTACGACGGACGCTGGTCGCGGTCGCCGTATGCGGGACGCTCGGACCGCTGACCGTACGCGGGACGCTCGCCGCGGTCGCGATACGACGGACGGTCGTCACGGTCACGCGCCGGACGACGCTCCGCGCGGTCACCGTACGACGGACGCTCGGAACGCTCGCCGTACGGACGACGCTCGGCGCGGTCGCCGAAGGAGGGACGGTCGCCGCGGTCGCCGTACGCGGGGCGGTCGCCGCGATCGCGGTACGACGGACGCTCTCCGCCGCGGGCGGGACGATCGGTGCGGTCGCCGTACGACGGACGCTGGTCGCGGTCGCCGTAAGGGCGACGCTCGCCGCGGTCCTCGAAGGAACGACGGTCGTCGCGGTACGAGCCGCGACCGCCGTCGGCGGTGTGCTGACGGATGCCGCGAGCCTCGTCGCGGCCGGCCTTCTCCTGGGCGCTCCAGCGACGCTTGGGCGCCTCGGCGGCCTGCTCCTCGGCACGGTAGCCGCGGTGGTTGGGGCTCTTCGAACCAGGACGGGCCGTGGCGCTCGAGCTCTCGCCGGGGCGGCGCTTGCGGTCCTGGAACCCGGTCTTCGACCCGTAGCGCGGGTCGAAGTTCTTCGCCGGACGACCGCCGGCGGGCTTCTTGTTCTTGGGCATGGTGAGTTCTTCTTCCTCGTGTCTGAACGCACGAGAACAGCGCTCGGTTCATGCCGAGCATCCCGGGCGCACGTGGGCCGGGGGCCGTTCAAGTGATGGTGGTCATGAGCGCCGAATAGCGCACACCATCGGCCCCGAGGACTCACACAAGAAAGAAAACCGCGTCACGCGGTGTCCGAAGCCGACCCTCTATCTTAGCGCACGTCGCATTACGCTGAAGACATGAGTGCTGCGCCGGCCACGGGCATCCCGTTTCACATCGGTCGGGGCGCGGTCTCGGCGTCCATCGCCCCCGTCGGCGCGGCGCTGCGCGCGGTGACGGTCGACGGCGTCGATCTCGTGCCCGGCTACCCCGATGAGCTGCCCACACCCGCTGCGTGCGGGGTCGTGCTGGTGCCGTGGCCGAACCGTGTGCGTGCCGGAGCCTGGAGCCAGCGCGACCGCAGCTACCAGCTCGCGCTCTCCGAGCCTCAGCTGGGCAACGCCTCGCACGGGCTGCTGCGCTTCGCCACGTATGCAGCCGACGAGGTCGCCCCGGACAGCGTCACCCTGCGGGCACCGGTCGTGCCCCAGACCGGCTATCCGTTCCACCTCGAGACGCGCGTCACGTATCGCGTCGCGGAGCGCGGGATCGAGGTACGTCATGAGATCACCAATGTCGGCGGAGAGGACGCGCCCGTCGCCGTCGGAACGCATCCGTACCTGCAGATCTCGGATGTCGCGACCTCCGACCTGACCGTCGAGATCGACGCCGCGACCCGCTATCTGCTCGACGACCGCAAGCTGCCCGTCGGTACCGCCCCGGTCGATGCCGCCCACGACCTGCGCACACCGCGTCGGGTCGGCGACCTCGACATCGACACCGCGTACGCCGACCCGGTGCGCGACGACGAGGGGCGCATCCACGGGCTGCTGCGCGCCCCGGACGGACGCACCGTCGACCTCTGGGCGGGCGAGGGCTTCACCCACCTGCAGGCCTTCACCACCGACCGTTTCCCCGGCACCCCCGTCGCGATCGCGATCGAGCCGATGACGGCACCCGCCGACGCCCTCAACTCGGGCGATGGGCTGCGCTGGCTGGCGCCCGGTGAGAGCTGGCGATTGGTCTGGGGCATCGATCTCGTCGTGTGACCACGGATGACGACACCCCGCGCGTCGGGGGAATGGCGATGGATGCCGCGCGGTTGCGGCCTCCTCGGAAAGGAACTCCCATGAAGTCAGTGCAGATCGTGAGCTGGGGCACCACCGACGACCTCGAAGTGCGGGACATCCCCACGCCCGAGGCGGGCGCCGGACAGGTGCGGGTGAAGGTGCAGGCGACGGGACTCAACCCCGTCGATTGGAAGATCATCGAGGTGATGCAGGACAAGCCGGGCGGCTATGGCGCCCACATCGTGCTGCCGTCGGGCAACGGCAACGACTACGCCGGTGTCGTCGACCAGGTCGGCGAGGGTGTCACGGGGGTCTCCGTCGGTGATGCGGTCTTCGGCGGCAGCCGCTACTTCGCGCAGGCCGAGTACGTCGTCGACGACGCCGGCAGCGTCATCCCGATCCCCGACGGGCTCACCGTCGCGCAGGCCGGCGGACTCGACATCGTCGGCCGCACGGCTGTGGCGAGCGTCCGTCAGGTCGCACCACAGGCGGGCGAGACCGTGCTCGTCTCGGCGGCCGCGGGCGGCGTTGGCGTCATCGCCGCGCAGCTGGTCCGCCTCGCGGGAGCCCGCGTGATCGGCACGGCGAGCCCTGCCAACCACGGCTACCTCACCGAACTCGGCATCGAGCCGGTCGCCTACGGAGACGGACTCGTCGAGCGTCTGCGCGAGCTCGCGCCCGAGGGCATCGACGCGGTGCTCGACAACCAGGGTCGCGCGACCCTCGAGGCCGCGGTCGAGCTCGGCGTGCCGACCGGACGCATCAACACGATCGCGGAGCACTCCTTCGCGGCGCAGCACGGCATCTCCTCCGTCGGCGGCGCGAAAGCCGACAATAAAGACCTGGCCGAGCTCGCCGGCCGCATCGCCGCGGGCGAGATCCTCTTCCCGATCGACTCGGTGTACCCGCTCGATCAGGTGACAGCGGCCTACGCGCACCTGAAGGCGGGCCACCTGCGCGGCAAGGTCGTGCTCGAACCGTGAGCACGGAGTCGGGTCGGCGCGCAGAGCCGCGTCGTCCCGACTGCTGCGGCCGGCCCCCTGCTGCGCTCGGCGCGTCGCGCTCAGTCCGCGGGCGGGCCGAGCAGCGGCCGCAGCTCGAGGCGGCGGTTGCACGCGCGTGAACCCTCGATCATCAGGGTGCGCGCGGCATCCTCATCGTCCGCCTCGATGATCCAGAACCCCGACGTCCACTCGGGCGCCTCGACGAGAGGTCCGTCGACGAGCACCGGATCGGCGCCGCGACCGTCGATGAGAACGGATGCCGCAGGATGCGCGAGGCCCGCCCCGAACACCCAGTGGCCGCCGTCGACGAGCGCTTGGTTGAAGACGTCGATCGCGGCCATCTCCTCAGGCGTCGCCGACGAGCTGCGACTGTCGACCACGTTCACCAGGAACTGCATGGGGTGATCATCCTCCCGGAGCCGGCGCCGCGCCACTCGTCCGGTCAGTGCGCGGGGCTCGCCTCCGCCACGGCCGAGGTCTTCGCCGCCCGACGCGCCTGACGACGCTCCTTGGCACCCTCGACGAGGTTGTAGAGCGTCGGCAGCACGAGCAGGGTGAGAAGCGTCGACGACACGAGCCCGCCGATCACGATGATCGCGAGCGGCTGCGAGATGAACCCGCCGTGCCCGGTGATGCCGAGCGCCATCGGGGTCAGCGCGAAGATCGTCGCGAGCGCCGTCATGAGGATCGGGCGCAGACGCCGCGAGCCGCCGGCGATGACGGCGTCGTGGGCCGAGAGACCCTTCTCGCGGTACTGGTTGACGAGGTCGACGAGCACGATCGCGTTCGTCACGACGATGCCGATGAGCATCAACACGCCGATGAGAGACGCGACACCGAGCGGCACGCCCGTGACGACCTGCAGGATGATGGCACCGGTCGCGGCGAACGGCACCGACACCAGCAGCAGCAGCGGCTGACGCAGCGACTTGAAGGTCGCGACCATGACGATGTAGACGATGAGGATGGCCGCGAGCAGTGCGAGCCCGAGCTGCGAGAACGCCGACGACTGATCGGAGGCGACACCGCCGATCGTGGCGGTCGCGCCACTGGGCAGCACGGTGTCCTTGAGCGCGGTGTTGACGCTCGCGGTCGCTGTCGCCAGGTTGTCGGTCGACGGCGTGATGGTGATCGCCGCGGTGCGCTGGCCACGGTCGGTCGTGATCGAGACCGGGCCCTGACTCTGCGCGACAGTGGCGAGCGAGTCGAGGCGCACCTCGCCGGCCGCCGTCGGGATCTGCAGCGCCTTGAGGGCATCGACCGTCGTGGGCACGTCGCTCGCCTGCAGGTAGACACTCACGCCGGTTCCGTTCAGCTCGACGGTGCCGACCTGCTGCGGACGCATGGTGTTCGAGACGATGCTCCCGACCGCGACCTCGGAGAGCCCGGCCGCGGCGGCCTTCGCACGGTCGACCGTGACGGCGATGAAGGGCAGCGAGGCGGACAGGTTGCTGGAGATCTGACCGATGCCCGCCTTCCCCTGCACGGCCTTCACGAGCGCGTCGCTCGACTGCTGCAGCGAGGACTCATCCGGTGCGGTGATGTCGATCTCGATGTTGCTCGACGTGAACCCGCCGCCCGACGCCTGCACCTGCACGGTGCCGACGTTCGGAAGCGCCGACAGCGCCGACTCCACGCGGGTGCGCAGATCGACCTGATCCACCGAGGCGTCGGTGGTGATCGAGTAGGTCACGCCTGACCCGCCGCCCGAGAAGGCGTCGCGCAACGACGACCCGCTCGAGCCGATCGAGGTCTGCACCGTCTGGACGCCGCTGACGCCCTTCAGCGCCTGCTCGACCTGTTTCGCTGCGGCGTCCTCGGAGTCGAGGCTGGCCGCGTTGCCGAGCGACTGCGTCACCGTGAGCGTGTTCTGACCGGAGTCGCCCAAGAAGTTGATCTTCATGAGCGGCGCCAGCCCGCCGGTGCCGACCAGCACGAGCACGGCGATGAGCAGCGTCACCCAGGAATGCCTCAGCGTCCAGCCGATGATCGGCAGGTACGCCTTCTGCAGGCGGGTGGGCGGGGCATCCACGTGCTCGGGGTCGATCGGAGCGCCCGCGGCATCCGTCACGGGCTTGCCCGGCCGCAGGAACCAGTACGCCAGCACCGGCACGATGGTCAGCGCCACGAAGAGCGAGGCGACCATCGCCAGGGTGACCGTGAGCGCGAAGGGGCGGAACAGCTCGCCGGTGATGTCGCCGACGAAGGCGATCGGCAGGAAGACGGCCACGGTGGTGAGCGTCGAGGCGCTCACCGCGGTCGCGACCTCGCGCACCGCCTTGATGATCGAGGGGAGCTTCTCGGCATCGCCGACGTAGTGACGTTTGATGTTCTCGATGACGACGATGGAGTCGTCGACGACGCGGCCGATCGCGATCGTCAGCGCACCGAGGGTCAGGATGTTGAGCGAGTACCCGAACGCCTGGATGCCGATGAAGGTGATGAGCACGCTCGTCGGGATCGAGATGGCCGTGACGAGCGTCGAGCGCACCGACAGCAGGAACAGCAGGATCACCACGACCGCGAACACGAGTCCGAGCAGTCCCTCTTCGGCGAGCGACTGGATCGACTGCTCGATGAACGGCGCCTGATCGAAGACGACGGTGAACGAGCCGCCGCCGAGCTGGGTGGTGAGATCCGGCAGCGCGTCGCGCACCTCGCGGGAGACGTCGACGGTGTTCGCGGACGGGAGCTTCGTGATCGCGATCGTGAGGGACGGCTCACCGTTCACTCGGGAGATCGAGGTGATCGGCGCCTGGCCGAGCGTGACGGTGGCGACGTCGCCGATGGTGACAGCGCCCTTCAGCAGCTGCGGCGCGGTCGTGGGCACGAGCGGGAGTGCGGTGATCTGATCGACCGACGTCAGTTTGGTGCCGGTCTGCACCGTGAGGGTCTGGTCGCCCTCGGTGATCGTTCCGCCGGGGAAGAGGATGCCGTTCTGCGACAGGGCGTCCTTGACGGCGGTCTGCGTGTAGCCGTGTGCGGCGAGCTTTGCCGGATCGGGGACGATCGTGACCTGCTGGGCCCGCCCGCCGACGATCTGGGCGGCGTTCACACCCGCAAGCTGCTGCAGCTTGGGCGCGATGACCGACTCGAGGCGCGCCTGGGCTGCCGCCTCGTCGGAGTATCCCGACACCGCGACCTGGATGACGGGGAAGTCGGACACGCTCGCGGTCACCACACTCGGGTCGACGCCGCTGGGCAGCGTGCTCTTGATGCGATCGATCGCGAGCGAGACCTTCTGCTCGGCGGTGGTCAGGTCGGTGCCGTACGTGAACGATGCCTGCACGATCGACGAGTTCGCGGTGCTGGTCGCACTCGAGGACTCGAGACCGGGCACCCCCTGGATCGCCGTCTCGATCGGGGTCGAGACATCGTTCGAGACGACCTCGGGCGACGCCCCGGGGTAGCTCGAGACGATCGCGAGCTGCGGGAACTCGACGGAGGGGATGAGCTCCTGCTTGAGGCTCGTGAGCGCGATGCCACCGAAGATCGCCACGACGATGGTGACGAGGGCGATCAGAGCGCGGTTCTTGAGGCTGAGGACGGCGAGGTGCGACACGGTCGGCCTTCGTGATCGTTGACGGATGCCGGAGTCCGGCCGATACACGTCTGTATCGGGGTCAGTATCGCACGCCGATCCTTCTGTATGACTGAGGGATGCTGCCGGTCGCGGCCGCGGCATCCGTCACCGCCGACGGCCGCGCTAGCACCGGGGCGCGGGCGTCGTCAAGCCTGGGCCGGCGGGCGGGGCGTGATGCCACTCTGGGCGTGCGCCGTCGTGCGCCTCTGCGAGGAGACCCCTCGCGCCGACCCACAGGAGGATCCATGAACATCGCCCTGGTTCTCATCATCGTCATCGCCATCGTGGTGGCGATCGTCAGCGGACTGAACGCCGCCCTCAGCTGGTTGCTGTGGGTCGCGCTGATCGTGGGCGTGATCGCCCTCATCGCGTTCCTGCTGAGGGTCATCGGCGGCCGCAAGGCCTGATTTTCCCCGGGACGGTTGCGCGTTTCGGGTGCGCGCGCCGTCGACTCTCCGTCCCCCCAAGGAGAGCGGATGCCGCGGCTTTCTGCCGCGGCATCCTTTTGTGTCCGGGCATCACGTGTCGGCGCGATCGGCCCACATGCGAAGCGCGTCGCGCACGAACGTCGCGCCGTCGACGCCGCCGTAGTTCGCGGCGAAACGCGGATCGGCGACGTACATGTCGCCGAGGCCGCGCACGTAGGCGCGTACGTCGCCGCCGTCGCCCGCGGGCGTGCCGGGAATCGCGCACAGCCAGGCGACGTGACGGTCGGCGAGGCGTTGCGCGTCGTCGCCGGACGGATCCTCCCCGGCGATCGCCGCGGCGCGCCAGTCGGACTGCAGCGCGCGGGAGCGCTCCTGCCACGCGGCGCGATCGTCGGCGCTCATGCCGCGCCACCACGCGTCGCTGCGGGCGTAGGCATCCGCGCCCCAGCGCCGCTCGACCTCCTCGCGGTGCTCCTCGTGGGCGAACCCGTCGAACATGTTCTCGGCCATGAGCCGTTCTCCTCTCCGGAGTGCGTGGATGGTGTGGGTGACGGATGCCGCCTGTCGCCGCAGCCGCTCCTGCCGGCGTTCGATGGCGTCGAGGTGGACCTCGAGCGCCGTGGCCGTGTCGGCGTCGCGGTCGAGCGCGGCAGCGATGTCGGAGAGCGGCAGCCCGAGCTCCCGCAGCAGCAGGATGCGCTGCAGGCGCACGAGCGCGGCGTCGTCGCACAGGCGGTAGCCGGCGGCGGTTGTCGAGGACGCCGGCAGGAGTCCGATCGCGTCGTAGTGCCGCAGAGTGCGGCTCGTGACTCCGACGATGCGGGCGACGTCCGTGATGCTGCGCATGCGGTCTCCGTTCGTCGGGGTGCGGCGCCGGCGAGGATGTCCGTCGGCGTCGGGTTCGAGCGTAGGGATTGACGCTGCGTCAAGGTCAAGCCCGCGGCATCCGATTCTCGATCAGCGCTTACGCAAACGCGATATATCGTGTTATCCTCACAACACGCGATATATCGCGTTCATCGAACCAGGAGAACGACATGACCCCTGAGAAGTGGCTCATCCACCCGGGCGAGACCCGGGTCATCGACATCGCATCCGCGACCGCCCTCAAGGTGGGGCTCGTGGGCGGCGAGGTCGACATCGTCGCCCACGACGAGCCGACCGTGCGCATCGAGGTGCACGGCGTCACCGTCAAAGACCTCCGGGTCGAGGTCGACGGCGACCGCGTCGAGATCGACCACCCCCAGCTGCGGTGGGACAACTTCCTCGAGGTGTTCCGCAACTTCGGCTCGGGCGGCCCCAAGGCCGAGATCAGCGTGGCCGTCCCCCGCGACATCGCGCTCACCCTCGGCGTCGTCAACGCGAGCGCGCTCGTCGCCGGCCTCCAGCGCGACGCGCGTCTCAACACCGTCTCGGGCGACATCATCGTCGACGGCCACACCGGA
This sequence comes from Microbacterium ginsengisoli, assembly GCF_000956535.1. GTDB lineage: Bacteria > Actinomycetota > Actinomycetes > Actinomycetales > Microbacteriaceae > Microbacterium > Microbacterium ginsengisoli. The sequence goes on from NZ_JYIY01000073.1 coordinate 130,407, forward strand.
TCGCTCACCCTCAACGCGGTGTCGGGCGACGTCCAGGTGCGCGGGCTCGAAGGCAGGCTCGGCGCCAACAGCGTGTCGGGCGACGTCGCCGCGACGGGCGTCATCACCAAGGCCGACGTCGACACCGTGTCGGGCGCGCTGCTGTTCGACTCGACCGGCCCGGTGCATCAGATCGGTTTCAACACGGTGTCGGGCGACGCGACCGTGCGTCTGGACCCCGACCTCGCCGTCAACTACGTGCTGCGCAGTGTCAGCGGGAAGGTGCAGCTCGACGGCATCGTGCATCGCGGCAACGGCCCGGGCGTGAACTTCACCGGATCGATCGGCGAGCTCAGCGGCTCGTTCGCCGACGTGCGCGTCAACTCGGTCTCGGGCGACGTCACGCTGCTGCGCCACACCCCCGACGCGGCGCTCTCCCCTGAGGACGGTGCCCGATGACTCCCGCGGTCTTCTCCCACGGCGACCTGCGCCTCTACCTGCTGAACCTGCTCGACGAGTCCCCCCGGCACGGCTACGACCTCATGCAGGCCCTCGCCGACCGCACCGGTGGTACCTACACGCCGAGCGCCGGAACCATCTATCCGCGGCTGTCGAAGCTGGAGGAGGAGGGGCTCGTCACCAAGACCGTCGACGGACGCAAGACCGTCTACGAGATCACCGACGCCGGACGCGCCGAAGTGGCATCCCGCCGGGGCGACCTCGACGGCATCGAGGCGCACCTGTCGGACTCGGTGCGCCTCATCGCCGAAGAGGTGCGCGGCAGCGTGCGCGACGCGATGAAGAGCCTGCGCGCCGACCTCGCGGCGGCCAAGGCCGACCAGCGCAGCCACACCCCGCGATCGTTCGTGACCGAGCCCGACGACCGCGCCGACAGCCGCGAGCAGGTGCGCCGACTCGACGTCGTGGTGAACGAGTTCCGCGCCCAGGTGCGCGCCGACGCCCGCACCCACGTCGCGCGCGGCGGGGAGCTCGCCGCGACCGTGGTCGACGAGGTGGAGCGCGCACTCGACGAGGCCGCGCGGGAGCTGACCCGGGCCCTGCGGCGCTGAGTGCCGCTGCGGTTCTCGGATGCCGCACCCCGGCGTCCGGCACCATGACGACACCGTGCGCATCGCCCCGCACACTGCACGGAGGCGGGGCGATGCGCCGTGTTATTCTGAGTGCTATTCTTCCCGGCTCCTCAGCCGGACTCGTGGATACGTCGGGCCCCTCGAAGCCCGCTTCTCAGATCGTGAGGGGGTCTCGCATGGGGCGTGGCCGTCAAAAGGCGAAGCACACCAAGATCGCCCGTGAGCTCAAGTCGTACAGCCCGAGCGTGAACTACGCCGCGCTGGAGCGTGAGCTCGGGCATCCCAGCGACGAGGGCGACCAGTACGTCGACAAGTGGGCCGACGAGTACGACGACGAGGACGAGCTCGAAGAGGAAGACGCCTTCGACAACGAGAAGGCCTGAGCCCGACCCGCTCTCACCCGCCACGTGGCGCCGACGCGGGCACGCGGCATCCGCTCGCGACGACCGCCCTCAGGACGTCTGCGTGCCCTCGACCCAGGCCAGGTATTCCTCACTGACCGTGCCCGTGACGTAGCGGCCGTCGAAGCAGCTCATGTCGAGATCCTCGACGTCGGAGCCCTCGAGGATCGCCGCCTTCAGGTCGTCGATCTCCTGGTAGACCATGTAGTCGGCGCCGAGCTCCTTGGCGATCTCGGGGATCGTGCGGCCGTGGGCGACGAGCTCGTGGCGGGAGGGCATGTTGATGCCGTAGACGTGCGGGTAGCGCACCGGCGGCGCGGCCGATGCGAACGTCACGCTCTTCGCGCCCGCGTCGCGCGCCATCTGGATGATCTCCTTGCTCGTCGTGCCGCGCACGATCGAGTCGTCGACCAGCAGCACGTTCTTGCCCTTGAACTCGCTCGACATCGCATTGAGCTTCTGGCGCACGCTCTTCTTGCGCACCGCCTGGCCGGGCATGATGAACGTGCGGCCGATGTAGCGGTTCTTGTAGAAGCCCTCGCGGTACTCGATGCCGAGCTTGCGGGCCACCTGCATCGCCGCGGGACGCGACGAGTCGGGGATCGGCATGACCACGTCGATCGTGCCGGCCGGCGTGTACTTCGCGATCGTGTCGGCCAGACGGTCACCCATGCGCAGGCGCGTCTCGTAGACCGAGATGCCGTTCATGATCGAGTCGGGGCGCGCGAGATAGACGTACTCGAACGAGCACGGGTAGAGCGTGGGCTGCTCGGCGCACTGCCGCGTGTGCAGCGTGCCCTCGAGATCGACGAACACGGCCTCTCCCGGCAGCACGTCGCGCACGACCTCGAAGCCGGCGTTCTCGAGCACGAGCGACTCGGATGCCACGATCCACTCGTAGCGGCCGTTGGCCGCCTGGCGGGTGCCGATGATCAGCGGACGGATGCCGAACGGGTCGCGGAACGCGAGGAGACCGTACCCGGCGATGAGCGCGATCGTCGCGTACGAGCCCTCGACGCGGCGGTGCACCCGGCTCACCGCCTCGAAGATCTGGTCGGGGTCGAGCTCGAGGCCCGAGATCACCTGCTGCAGCTCACCCGCGAGAACGTTCACGAGCAGCTCGGTGTCGGAGCTCGTGTTGAGGTGCCGGCGATCCTTGTGGAAGAGCTCGTCGGTCAGCTCGCGCGTGTTGGTGAGGTTGCCGTTGTGCACGAGCACGATGCCGTAGGGGGCGTTCACATAGAACGGCTGCGCCTCCTCCTCGCTCGACGCGGTGCCCTTGGTCGCATAGCGCACGTGACCGAGCCCGATCTCGCCCAACAGCGACCGCATGTCGCGGGTGCGGAACGCCTCGCGCACCTGCCCGCGCGCCTTCACCTGATGGAAGACGCCGCTGCGCTCGGCGGTGGCGATGCCCGTCGAGTCCTGCCCACGGTGCTGCAGTAGCAGCAGGGCGTCGTAGATCTCCTGATTGACCAGCCCTTGGCCGACCATTCCGACGATGCCGCACATAGAGGTGTTACTTCGCTCCGGGGGTGAGGTGGGTGGCGGGGCCGCCGGCGTAGGCGCCGACGAGACGGACCGAGCCGCCGTCGACGCCCTTGGCGCCGTGCTCGAAGTGGCCGTCGGGCAGGGCGCCGTCGCGCACGACGCCGACCTGCCACGTGGGGATGCCGGCATCGATGAGAGCGGATGCCGCGGCATCCGCCTTGTCGGCCGAGACGATCGCGAGGAAGCCGATGCCGAGGTTCCAGGTGCCCTCGGTCTCGACGAGGTCGAGCTGGCCGAGTTCGGCGAGCACACGGAAGACGGGCGCCGGCGACCAGGTGGAGCGATCGAGCTCGACCCAGGTCGACCGGGGAAGCACCCGGGCGAGGTTGGCGGCGATGCCGCCGCCGGTGACGTGGCTGAGCGCATGGATGCGGTCGCCGAACGCGTCGATGAGGCCGAGCAGCGGCGTCGTGTAGAGACGGGTCGGCTCGAGGAGCGCCTCACCCCACGTCGTGCCGAAGTCGGCGGCGTTGTCGCCGTACTGGATGCCCGCACGCGCGACGATGTGGCGCACGAGCGAGAAGCCGTTCGAGTGGAGTCCGCTCGAGCCGAGCGCGAGCACGACGTCGCCGGACTGCACGCGCTCGTAGCCGAGCACGCGATCGGCCTCGACCACTCCGGTCGCCGCGCCCGCCACGTCGTAGTCACCGATGCCGAGCAGCCCCGGGTGCTCGGCGGTCTCGCCGCCGACCAGGGCCGTACCGGTCTCGGCGCAGCCGTGCGCGATGCCGCGCACGATGTCGGCGATGCGCTCGGGGAAGACCTTGCCGCACGCGATGTAATCGGTCATGAACAGCGGCTTCGCACCGACCACGACGATGTCGTCGACGACCATGCCGACGAGATCCTGGCCGATAGTGTCGTGCTTGTCGATGGCCTGCGCGATCGCGACCTTCGTGCCGACGCCGTCGGTGCTGGAGGCGAGCAGCGGGCGCGTGTAGCCCGTGAGCGCCGAGGCGTCGAATAGCCCCGCGAACCCGCCGACACCGCCGAGCACCTCGGGTCCGTGCGTGCGCTTGACGGCGGACTTCATGAGCTCGACCGCCAGGTCACCCGCCGCCGTATCGACACCGGCCTCGGAATACGGATTGCGCGGGGAATCGACCACGCGCCCAGCCTACCCGCGACGCGCGCACCTCCGCCCTACACTGGCGCCATGAGCGCCGGGGATGCGCAGTGGGTGGTCCGTGAGGATGCCGGACGCCCGGTTCTCCTCGCCCTCTATCTGAGGCAGGTGCTGGGGCTCCGCTCCCCTGACGAGCTGCCGGTGCTGCGCGGCATCCCTCTCGCCGACCCCGCCCGCGACGCCGACCTGCAGCAGACCCTCGAACGGCAGTGGCGCGCGTTCTGGGCCATGACGGTCGAGCCGCAGGCGCATCCGTCGCCCGTTCCCCTCGCGCTGGTCGGCGGATTCGAGACGCTCGTCGCCCTGCCGATCGAGGGTGCCGACGAGCTGCGCCAGCACATCGCCCCGCACGCGCGACCGGCGCTCGCGTACGCCGAGCGCGCACACGAGTCGTATCGTGCCGATGCCGCCGCCACCCCGCGTGCGTCGGCGCGGGCGTACCGCAGCGCGATCGCCGATCACGAGCGACAGGTGGGCCGCCCCGCCCACTCGTTCGAACTGAACGTGCAGGTGCTGCCGCTGGCTCAGCGCGGCGTGTGGTGGATCGGCTCACTCACGATCGCGGTGACCGACGGGCTGCGCGACGACGTGGTGGCGTTCGACTCGGCGCTGCACCCGATCATCGCCGACCTGGCGTGACCGGGCGCGTCACTCCTCGATGCGGATGCGGTCGCGCTCGACCTCGACCTCGACGACCCGGCGGCCGACGGTGCGATCGAGCACCACGGCGACCAGCAGCGCCAGCAGCACGCCGACGGCCACGCACACGAGCAGCAGGAAGCCGAAGACCTGCAGCTGCGTGTAGGTGACGCCCGTCACGCTCGTCTCGTCCGCACCGTGGAACGCGAAGGTCAGCACCATCGCGGCCACGAGCCCGACCGCCGCGCCGATCACGAGGAAGACCGTGAACTTCGGCGCGCGCCGCACCGTCGCGCGCTGACGCACGGGGGCCGAGGTGTCGGGGGTGTCGCTCACGCCTCCATTGTCGCACCGCGGTCGCCGCGCGGGTTCCGCGGCGGGAACCGCACAGCGCGCGGCGATGTCGGTGAGACGGCACCGTGCGCGGCGGGCGGGGTTCCGCGCGGCGCGCACCGTGCCTTCCGGTGCCGCGCGTGGCGCGCGGCGTGCCTTCCGGTGCCGCGCGCGGCGGAGCGCCGCGGCTCAGGGGCGCAGCGGCAGCAGATCGGAGATGTCGGCGCGCACGCCCGACGCGACGATGAGGCCGGCGGCCGCGGCATCCGCCCACGACCGCTGGCCCGTCGCGAGGGCGATCCAGGTGCGCGCGTCGGTCTCGACGACGTTCGGCGGCGTGCCGCGCGTGTGCCGCGGACCCTCGATGACCTGCACGGCCCCGAACGGCGGCACCCGCACCTCGACCGTGTGCCCTGGCGCCTTCTCGAGGAGCAGCTGCAGCAGGTAGCGCACCGCCGTCGCCAGGTCGGCGCGGGCCGGCGCGTCGGTCGCGGCGACCGCCGCGAGGGCGGCCCGGCCGTCGCCGGTGTCGATCTTCGGGGGCACAGCTCGACGGTAGCCCGTCGGTAGGCTGACCGGGTGAGAATCCTCGTCCTCGGCTCGGGCGCGCGCGAGCACGCCATCATCCTCTCGCTGCGCTCGGAGGACGAGGAGCACGTCATCTTCGCGGCCCCCGGCAACGCCGGTATCGCCCGCGACGCCGCCCTCGTCGACCTCGACCCGGTCGACCCCGCGGCCGTCACCGCCTTCGCACTCGAGCACGACATCGCCCTCGTGGTGATCGGCCCCGAGGCGCCGCTCGTCGCCGGCGTCGCCGACGCGGTGCGCGAGCGCGGCATCCCCGTCTTCGGTCCGAGCCGCGCTGCCGCCCAGCTCGAAGGCTCGAAGGCGTTCGCGAAGCGCATCATGGATGCCGCGGGCGTGCCGACCGGGCGGGCGATCCGCGCGCACGATCTGTCGTCGACCGCCGCGGCGCTCGACGATCTGGGCGCCCCCCACGTCGTCAAGGCCGACGGGCTCGCCGCCGGCAAGGGCGTGATCGTGACGAGCGACCGCGAGGCCGCCCTCGCCCACGCCGCCCACTACCTGCCGTCGGGGCCGGTGCTCGTCGAGGAGTTCCTCGACGGACCCGAGGTGTCGCTCTTCTTCCTCAGTGACGGCGACCACGTGCTGCCGCTCTCCCCCGCCCAGGACTTCAAGCGTCTGCGCGACGGCGACGAGGGCCCGAACACCGGCGGCATGGGCGCCTACTCGCCCCTCCCCTGGCTGTCGGAGCGCTTCGGTGGCGAGGAGGAGTTCGTCGAGCTCGTGACCCGGGACGTCGCCGAGCCCGTCATCCGTCAGCTCGACTCCGAGGGCACCCCGTTCATCGGGCTCCTCTACGCGGGCCTCATCATCACGGAGGCGGGCGTGAAGGTCATCGAGTTCAACGCACGCTTCGGCGACCCCGAGACCCAGATCGTGCTGCCGCGCCTCATCGATCCGCTGTCGCGGCTGCTGCTGGCCGCAGCATCCGGCACGCTCGAGGACCAGCCGAAGCCCGCCTTCGCCGACGCGGTCGCGGTGACGGTCGTGCTGGCGAGCGAGGGCTACCCGGATGCCCCGCAGACCGGACGCGCTCTCCGCGGGCTCGACGCCGCCGACGCCGTCGACGGCGTCCACGTCGCGCACGCCGCGACCGCCGACACCGAGCAGGGACTCATCGCCACCGGGGGTCGCGTGCTCAACGTGGTCGCGCTCGGATCCACCTTCGGCGAGGCGCGGGAGCGCGCCTACGACGCCCTGTCCCGCATCGAGCTCGACGGCGGACAGTACCGCACCGACATCGCCGCGCGCGTCGTGGAGCACTGAGCCGCGGCATCCGCCCCTGCACACCACGAGGCCCGCACCCTGATCGGGGTGCGGGCCTCGTGGTGTCGGGTCAGTGGCCGCCGGCCGAGGCAGCAGGCTCGCCGGCGGGAGCGCCCGCGCCGTGGGTCGGCGCCGGTACCTTGCGCAGGAACAGCGCGGCGATCACCGCGACGAAGATCACCACGATCGGCAGGATCATCGTCTGCGCCATCGCCGTCGCGAACGGTCCCGCGATCATGCTCGGGAGGGCGCCGGCGGTGAAGTCGCCCGTGTGCGAGCCCGCTCCGGGAAGATTGTCCTGGAGCCGCCCCTGCATGAAGGCGGCGACCGCGGCGGAGCCGATGACCGAGCCGATCGTGCGGGTGGTGTTGTAGATGCCCGCGCCGGCGCCCGCCTGGCGGGGCGGCAGGTTGCGGGTCGCCGAGGTGGCGAGCGGCCCCCACATTCCCGCGTTGCCGATACCCATGAGCGCCGAGGGCAGCAGGAATGCCCACACCGGGGTGTCGGGCTTCATGATGAGGGCGTACCAGACGAGGGATCCGGCGACCGCGAGCAGGGCGGGAACGAGCATGAGGCGCGGGTCGATGCGGTCGAGGAGACGACCGGCGACCGGCGCGAGACCGCCCGCGAACAGCGCCATGGGGATGAGCAGCAGCGCCGACTCGGTCGGCGTTCGCCCGAGGGCGAGCTGGTAGAAGAACATCAGCGGCAGCGACATGCTCGTCACGGTGAAGCCGACGGCGGCGATGCCGAGGTTGGCGGCGGAGAAGTTGCGATCCCGGAACAGCCCGAGCGGCACGAGCGGCTCGCTCTTGGTGCGCGCCTGAGTCCACACGAAGAGGACGAGAAGCACCACGCCCCCGGCGATCATCGTCCAGATCCAGCCGTTCCAGTCGTAGCTCTCCCCCTCCTGCAGGCCGAAGACGATGAGGAACAGCGCGGCGGCGCTCAGCACGACCCCGACGAGGTCGAACTTGTGGGGGTGGGTGGGCAGCTTCGGCACGAGGATGACGGCCATGACGAAGCCGATGACGCCGACCGGCAGGTTGACGAAGAAGATCCACTCCCAGCCGAGGCCGTCGACGAGCAGACCGCCGGCGAGCGGGCCGACGAGCATGGCCACGCCCGCCGTCGCGCCCCACAGGCCCATCGCGGCACCGCGCTGGTTCGGCGGGAAGGTGCGCGTGATGACGGCCATGGTCTGCGGCGTGACCAGGGCCGCGCCGAGGCCCTGCACGGCGCGCATCGCGATGAGCATCGGAAGGGTCGTGGACAGTCCGCAGCCGACCGAGGCGAGCGTGAAGACGGCGAGACCGATGAGGTAGATGTTCTTCGGGCCGAATCGGTCGCCGAGACGTCCGGTGATCAGCAGCGGCACGGCGTAGGTGAGCAGGTAGGCGCTCGTGACCCACACGACGTTGTCGAGGTTGGAGGTCGCGGGATCGAGCGCCGCCTTGATGGCGGGGTTGGCGACGGAGACGATCGTGGTGTCGACCAGGATCATGAAGAAGCCGATGATGAGGGCCCACAGCGCGGGCCACGGGCTGCGCGGGTGGGCGGCCGCGGGGGTGCGGGTCGCTCCGGTGGAGGTCTGGCTCACGGGGTGCCTTTCTGGCGAAGAGGATGCGGGGGGTCGGGGCTCACGCGGACGCGTGCACGCCCCACGGGTAGGCCTGGGTGATCAGGTCGTCGAGGAGTCGGTCGATCCAGGCGAGGTCGGCGGTGAGTAGCGCCTGCTGCCGCACGATCTCGACGAGGTATTGGGGCTCGGACCCGCGGGCGTCGGCATCGCAGCGCATGCGGGCGATGTCGTCGGCCTCGGCCTCGAGCGCGGCGCGGCGCTCACGCAGCAGCGCGACGGTCTCGGTGCGGTCGAGGTTGTGGGCCTCGGCGAGCGCGATGCGGAACGAGGCGGGCCGGTCGATGCGGGGAAGCTCGCGACGCACCCAGGCTGCGACCGTCTCGTCCCCCTCGGGGGTGAGGGCGTACGTGGTGCGCTCGGGGCGGTTGCCGTCGCGGTCGACACCGGTCTCGACGATCAGCTCGGCGGCGGCGAGCTTGGCCACCGCGTGGTAGAGCGTGCCGTTCGCGAGTGTGAGGAGGCGGTCTTCGCGGCGCTCGCGCAGCAGCCGCATCATCTCGTAGGGATGCATCGGGCCTTCGCGCAACAGAGCGAGCACCATGACCCCCATGGGGCTGAGGCGATCGACGTAGTCCGACATGATTACTCCGAGTTGATTAGTCCACGTGGACTATATACCCCGCCGGCGGCATCCGGAAGCCGCTCCGGAAAGATCGTGCTCGGGGGCACCGACATCCGCGCCCTACGATGTGCGCATGGTCGATCACGCCGCGCGCGACCGCGCCCACGAGGCATTCGACCCCATCGCCCAGCGCTATCTCGCGCGCGACGGGGTCGACATCGGGCGCATGTTCGGCTCCGAGGGTCTGCGCGTGCGGGGCAAGGTGTTCGCCTTCGTCGGGTTCGACGGCGGCCTCATCCTCAAACTCCCCGAGGCCCGCGTGGACGAGATCTCCGCAGAGGGCTGGGGCACACGCATGGCGATGCGAGGGCGGCCGATGCGGGAGTGGGCGGTGCTCGATGTCGACGAACTCGCGCATTGGGACGCCGCGGTCGGAGAGGCCTTCGCGTTCGTCGACGAACTCACCGAGTGAGCCCCCGCTAGCCTCGGGGGATGCCCCGCGACATCCGACCCCTGCGGCCCGCCGACATCGAGGCCGTCGTCGCACTGTGGGAGGAGAGCGGGCTCACGCGGCCCTGGAACGACCCGCGCCGCGACATCGACCGTGCACGCACGCTGTGGCCCGACCTGCTGCTCGTCGCCGCGGACGACGATGCGATCGTCGGGACGGTGATGGCGGGCTACGACGGGCACCGTGGGTGGCTGTCGTACCTCGCGACCAGCCCCGGGAACCGTGGCGAGGGCATCGGCCGCGCGCTGGTCGCCGAGGCCGAGTCCCGTCTCCCCGCTCTCGGCTGCCCGAAGGTGCAGCTCATGGTGCGCGCCGGCAACGAGCAGGTGCTGGGCTTCTACGATGCGCTCGGATACGAACGCGTCGACGTGACGGTGACCGGCAAGCGCCTCATCGCCGACGCGTGACGGGCGCGCCCGCGATAATGGGCGGGTGACGAGCACCCCCGCACTCCCCGGCTGGCGACACGTGTACTCCGGCAAGGTCCGCGACCTGTATGTGCCCGACGACACGGCAGCGGATGCCGCGGCCTCCCGCCTCCTCGTCGTGGCGAGCGATCGGGTGAGCGCCTTCGACCATGTGCTCGAGCCGGGCATCCCCGGGAAGGGCGCCGTGCTGACGCAGCTGAGCCTGTGGTGGTTCGACCGCCTCGCGGGCGGCGACGGGGGGCGCGGCATCCCGAATCACCTCACGGGAGACGAGCCCCCGGCGGCGGTCGCCGACCGCGCGATGGTGGTCGCCGCCCTCGACATGCAGCCGATCGAGTGCGTCGTGCGCGGCTATCTCACCGGGTCGGGCTGGGCGGAGTACCAGCAGTCGGGCACGGTGTGCGGCATCCCGATCGTGGCGGGGCTGACGAACGGCGACCGCCTGCCCGAGCCGATCTTCACCCCGGCGTACAAGGCGCCGCTCGGCGAGCACGACGAGAACATCACGTTCGAGCGCACCGTCGAGCTCGTCGGGGTCGAGAACGCCGAGACGCTGCGCGCGCTCTCGCTCGAGGTCTACGGCCGGGCCGCTGCCGCCGCCGAGGAGCGCGGACTGATCCTCGCGGACACGAAGTTCGAGTTCGGACTCGACGCGGACGGCGTGATGACGCTCGCCGACGAGGTGCTGACCCCTGATTCGTCGCGCTATTGGGATGCCGCGGCCTGGCGCACCGGCGAGACCCCGGCCGAGCGCATGGCGAGCTTCGACAAGCAGATCGTGCGGGACTGGCTGAGCGCGCACTGGGACGGTGCCGGTGAGCCGCCGACGCTGCCCGGCGAGGTGGTCGAGCGGGCGTCCGCACGCTACCGCGAGCTTCTGGTCACACTCGGAGCTTGACCGCGGGAATGACGCGGCCCGGTGGGTGTTAAGTATTCGTATGAATGAAAAACTCGCCGCCGACACCGCGATGGGCGCCGTGACCCTGCTCGTCGGCGACCTCGACGCGATGACGCGTTACTACCGGGACGTCGTCACCCTCGAGGTGCTCACCGCCGAGGGCGACACCGTCACCCTCGGACGCGCCGGCCGGCCCATCGTGATCCTGCGTCACGACCCGCGCCTGCGGCACGCCCCCGCCGGATCGGCGGGACTGTTCCACACCGCGATCCTGTTCGAGAGTCGCGCGGCCCTCGCCGCCGCGCTCTACAGCGTCGCCCGCCACGCCCCGCAGACCTTCACCGGCAGCGCCGACCACCTCGTCAGCCAGGCGTTCTACTTCACCGACCCCGAGGGCAACGGCATCGAGCTCTACTGGGACCGCGCGCGCACCGCCTGGTCGTGGACCCACGGCCAGGTCGAGATGGCGACGCTCTACCTCGACCCGAACGCGTTCCTGTCGGAACACCTCACTGAGCAGGCCGCCGCGGGTTCGACGGCGGGGGACGCGGCATCCGTCGGTCACGTGCACCTGTCGGTCGGGGATGTCGCGACCGCCCGCGCGTTCTACGTCGACACCCTGGGCTTCGACGCCACCGCGAGCATGGGCAACCAGGCGCTGTTCGTGTCGGCCGGCCGCTACCACCACCACATGGCGATGAACGTGTGGAACTCGCGCGGCGCCGGACCCCGCATGCCCGCCCTCGGCCTCGGCCGGGTCGAGCTCGCGCTGCCCGACGGCGACGCGATCGGCGAACTCGGCGAGCGCCTCTCGCACCACGGCATCGCCACCGCGAACGACGGCCGCACCGTCACCTTCGCCGACCCGTGGAACAACGAACTGGTCGCGCACCTCGCGTGAGGCACGCGGGCGGGTAAGGGAGGCGCGATCACACCGCCCGGTCGGCGATGATGCGCGCGTACGCGAGCGCGGAGTCCTTCGGCGTGCGCTCCTGGGTGTCGTAGTCGACCCGCACGATGCCGAAGCGCTTCTCGTAGCCCCAGGCCCACTCGAAGTTGTCGAGCAGCGACCAGTAGAAGTAGCCGCCGACGTCCACACCCCGCTCGATCGCGGCGTGGATCGCGGCGACATGCCCCTCCAGGAACGCCACCCGGTCGACGTCGTGCACTCGTCGCTCGCCGTCATCGACGACGAGCTCGTCGTCGTAGGCGGCGCCGTTCTCGGTGACGAAGAGGCGGGTGCCCGCGGCATCCGCGTACTGGGTCGCGACCCGCACGAGCAGGTCGGTGAGCCCCTCGGGCTGCACCTCCCATCCCATGCCCGTGCGCGGCAGGCCCCGCTCGAACCAGTGCACGTCGTCGGCGGCGGGGAAGGGCGAGGCGCCCTCGCGCTCGGTGGGAGCCTGATCGGCGGGCGGCGCCTGCTCGGGCACGCGTCCACCGACGAACTCGTTGTGGTAGTAGTTCACGCCGAGTGCGTCGATCGGCGTCGAGATGACGGCGAGGTCGCCCGGCTGCACGGCCGCCTCGAGCGCATCGACCGCCTCGGGGTCGACGGCGCGGATGTCGTCGACGACGTCCGCGGGGTACGCCCCGAGGAACACCGGGTCGAGGAACCAGCGGTTGAACTGGCCGTCGATGCGGCGGGCGGCATCGAGGTCGCGCGGGTCGGACGGATCGGCGGGCTGAGCGCCGGTGAGGTTGAGGGTGATACCGAGCGACAGGTCGGCGTCGCGGGCGCGCAGCTGCTGCACCGTCTGGCCGTGGCCGAGCAGCAGGTGATGGGCCGCGAGCAGCCCCTCGCGTCGCGAATAGTGGCCGGGAGCATGGATGCCCGCGGTGTAGCTGAGGAACGACGAGCACCACGGCTCGTTGAGCGTCGTCCAGACGTTCACCCGGTCGCCGAGGGCGTCGTGCACGTCGAGGGCGTACTCGGTGAAGCGCTCGGCGGTGTCACGCACCGTCCAACCGCCTCGCTCCTGCAGCGCCTGCGGGAGATCCCAGTGATAGAGGGTGAGCCACGGCAGGATGTCGGCGCCGAGCAGTTCGTCGACCAGCCGCGAGTAGAAGTCGATGCCCGCCGGGTTGAGCGCGCCGCCGTCGGGTCGCACCCGTGACCACGACACCGAGAACCGGTAGGTCTGCAGCCCCAGGCGCTTCATGAGCGCGACGTCCTGCGGGTAGCGGTGGTAGTGGTCGCAGGCGGTCTCGCCGTCGTCGCCCGCGATGACCGCGCCGGGCACGCGGCAGAACGCGTCCCAGATCGAGTCGCGGCGCCCGTCGACGTGCGCGGCTCCCTCGATCTGGAATGCGGCGGTCGCGGCACCGAAGAGGAAGTCGTCGGGGAAACGGCGGGGGGAGACGCTCATGGCCCCCATTATTGGGCACGTCCGAGCGTTCCTCGAATCGATTCGACGATGGGACGGGAATCTCCCATGTGGAACCTGGATCCCGCACACGGGTCTGCTCGTCGAGTTCGACCCTCGGATGCTCCAGCGCAAAGTATGAGCGTCGGCGATGTGTGAGCTTTGACAGAGCTGTGTAACTGAGAAATGCTGACGCTCATGGGGAACGTGGGGAGGAAGCGCTGGATCGTGCTGCTCGCAGCCACCGTCGCGCTCATCGTTGTCGCCGCCGTCACACCGCCGGCGGTCGGAATCATCATCGCGCTCGTCGTGGCGCCGGCCACGATCGTCGTCGCGATCGTCGCCTTCGTGCGAGGCGGCATCAGGGTCGTCGGCCTCTCGACGCGGGGGCTGGCCGCCCTCGCATTCGGCATGGGATTGGTGCTCTTCGTCGGCGCCGCGGCAGCGGCCGGCAGCCGGCTCGACAGGCCGTCGACGCAGCAGGCAGCAGCATCCGCTCCGGCAACGACTGCCTCACAGACACCGGCTGCCCCGACGCCGACGCCGACCTCACTGTCGGACGAGGCAGTCGAGGCGGCGGGCCTCGCCACGGCCGGCGGTGCCAGCGTGGTCGTCTCGACCGCGTCGTCGGGATCGGCGCTCGACGTGCTCGCCACGCTGCCGGTGCAGGCGGCGACCTCGCTCAGCGGCTATTCCCGGGACGCCTTTGGGCCGGCGTGGGCCGACGTCGACAAGAACGGGTGCGACACGCGCAACGACATCCTCGCGCGGGATCTGACCGGCATCACACGACCGGGCTCCTGCACGGTGACCGCGGGAACACTCACGTCGGCCTACTCCGGTGCGGTGGTGACATTCACCCGCGGCGAGAAGACATCGCCCCTCGTGCAGATCGATCACGTGGTGTCGCTCGCCGACGCCTGGACCACGGGCGCACAGACGCTCACGGCCGACCAGCGTCGCAGTCTCGCGAACGACCCTCTCAACCTGCAGGCGGTCGAGGGCACCCTCAACGAAGCGAAGAGCAACCTGGATGCCGCGGGCTGGCTCCCGCCGCTCGCCGGCTACCGCTGCACGTTCGTCGCGCGGCAGATCGCCGTCAAGAACGCCTACGGGCTCTGGGTGACGCCGGCGGAGAAGGCCGCGATGACGTCGGTGCTCGCCTCTTGTCCCGCGCAGCCGACCCCGGCATCGTCGTTCCAGGCGGCGGCGGTCGTCGCGCAGCCGGCACCGGCACGACCCGCTCCCGCTCCGGCCCCCGCCAAGCCCGCACCTGCCCAACCC
>NZ_JYIY01000074.1 GCF_000956535.1 Microbacterium ginsengisoli
CCCGGACCCCGCCCCGCTCGAACCCGACCCAGACCCGCCGCTCGGTGCCGTCTGCGGCGGTTGCGCCGCGACCTGCTGCGCGAGCAGGTACTGCTGCTCGAGTGCGGCCGACGTGTTCTTCAGCGAGGCGAGCTGGGCGATGAGCGTCGCCTGGCGTGCGAGGGTGCGGCTGACGGATGCCGCATCCGCCGCCGCCGCGGCCTGCGCGGCCCGCGCGGTGGCCGTCGCCGCATCGGCCGCCTGCGCGCGAGCTGCCTGCGCGGCATCCGCCTGCGTGCGCAGCGTCGATGCAAGGCCGGCCGTGCGGGTCGCCTCGCCGAGCACGACCTGCCAGGTCGCGCCGAGGCGATCGAGCAGAGAGAGTCGGGAGAGCAGGTCGGTCGGGTCGGCGCTCGTGAGTAGCCGCGCGAGCACCGGGCCGTCGGTCTGCGTGCGGTAGAGGGTGGCTGCGAGTGTCGCGGCCGCAGTGGTGGCGCGGCGGGCCGCGGCATCTGCTGTCGCGCTCTGCGCCGCCAGGTCGTCGGCGCGCGCGGTCGCAGTCGCGAGCTCGGCGGCGGCCGCGTCGGCGGCTGCCGTGGCGGTCATCGCCGCGGTCGAGGTCGCCGCCGCCTCCTCCTGCGCGCTCGCGAGGATCTGCTGGATCGTGGCGATCTCGGCCTGCGTCGCGGCCACCGATGACTTGGCCGCCTGCACCTGCGCCCACGTGGGATCGTTCTCCGCGCCGTCGGCCGCGGTCGGTGCGGAGATCCCCACCACGAGCCCGAGCACCGCGGCCACCGCGACCGCGCCGGCGCGGTGAGCGATGTGCCCGATCGATCCCAGCATGTGACCGACGCTAACCGGCTCGACGGGACCCCGCCACCTCGTGCGCCTCACCGCACCCAGCGGTACTCCGACTCGGGACGACCCGGGCTGCCATACCGGGCGGCGCGCTCGATGCGCCCTTCCCCGGCCAGGTGCTCGAGGTAGCGGCGCGCCGACACCCGCGACATCCCGAGCAGTTCGCCGGCCTCGGCGGCCGAGAGCGGCCCGTGTTCGCGCACCGCATCGATGACCCGCCGCAGCGAGGTCTCGGCGAGCCCCTTCGGAAGGGATGCCGCGACCCGCGGCCGCGACGCGCCGAGCACGCCGTCGATCTCGCTCTGGGTGGCCGCACCCGTCGCCGACGCGACCCGCTCGCGATAGTCGCGGAACGGCTCAACCCGTTCGCGGAACGCCGCGAAGGTGAACGGCTTCACCAGGTACTGCACCGCACCGAGAGCGACCATCTGCCGCACGACCTCGGCGTCGCGCACGCTCGTGACCGCAACGACGTCCACGTCGACGCCGGCGGCGCGAGCCTGGCGCAGGACGTCCACGCCCGTGCCGTCGGGCATGGTGACGTCCAGCAGGACCAGGTCGATGCCGCCCGGCGGCGGCTGCTCCACCAGCGCTCGGTGGGCCGCGCGCGCTGACGTGCACTCGGCGACGACCTCGAAACCGGGCAGTCGTTCGACGTACGACCGGTGCAGCTCGAGGGTGAGCGCCTCGTCGTCGACGATCATCACGCGGATCACGCGGCGCCTCCGCCCGGCAGCGTCACGGTGAACCGGCTCGGCGTCGTGCCGATCTCGACCGTGCCGCCCGCGTCGCGCACGAGCGCGCCGACAAGCGCCAGGCCGACCCCGCGTCCGCCCGCGCTCGCGGCCTTCGTCGAGAACCCGCGCTGGAAGATGCGCTCGCGCAGCTCCGCCGGCACCCCGGCCCCGCTGTCGGCGACCTCGATGATGAGCCCCGTACCCGATACGTCGGGGCTCAGCCGCGTCGACACCCATCGGGGTGTGAGGCCCGCAGCCGCGGCATCCAGCGCATTGTCGACGAGGTTGCCGACCAGCGACACCATCTCCATCGGCGGCAGGAGGCCGCCGGGAGCCTCCGCATCGATGTGGGTCTCCCAGCGGATGCCCCGCTCCGCCGCCTGGGACGCCTTGCCCAGCAGCAGCGCTCCCACCGCCGGGTCGCCGGACGTGCCTGCGGCGACGTCGACGAGCGCCTGCGACTGCCGCGACGCCTCGGTCAGGAGCGCGATCGCCTCGTCGATGCGGCCGAGCTCCACCAGGGAGGCGGCGGTGTGCATGCGGTTGCCGTGCTCGTGGGTCTGCGCACGCAGGGCCTCGCCGAGCGTGCGCATCGACTCGTACGAGGAGAGGGTCTCGCGCACGCCCCGGGCCGACAGGTCGCCGGTCACGCGTCGAGTCACCCGGCGCACGACGAGCGCGACGGCGAAGCCGGCGGCGACGGCCACGATCGCGGCGATCGCGACGACGGGGAGCCGCTCGAGGAAGAGTGCGCCGATGCTGCCGGTCGTGACCCCGACCGACACCCACCCCACCAGCCGTCCGTCGTCGTACACGGGGGTGATGGTGCGCAGCGACGGGCCGAGCGTGCCGGTGTACTCCTCGGTGAAGGTCGCCGGCGGCTGCGGGATCGTGCCGATGTAGGTCTCGCCGATCACCGACACGTCGCGATGGGTGACGCGGGTGCCGTCGGGCTCCATGATCGTGATGAAGTCGATGCGGGCATCCGTCATGACCCGTGCGGCGACCGGCTGCAGCACCGCCGTCGCGGCCGTGCGGGTGTCGTCGGCGAGCGCGTTCTGCACCGCGGGCGTGTCGGCCAGCGCGAGTGCCAGGGTGCGGGTGACGCGCTCCGACTCGGCGGTCACCGACTGCTGCGTCGTCCACAGCAGCACCGCCGCGAGAGCGGCGGTGACCACGACGACCGCGATCACGAGCGCGACGAACACCACGGATGCCGCGCTGCGCGCTCGTCGTCGAATCGCCACGGTCCGATCCTCCCCGATCAGCGCCGAGTGGGGGCGCGTTCACTACGACCATAAGTTCCGGTTGCCGCGCCCCCCGCCGACGCTGGGCACACCCCGCGCGGCTCGCGTGGGGGAGACGACGACGTTTCGACCCTGGAGGCCCTCATGGCTCGCATTCCCCGCACCACCGGCATCGCCCTCCCCGCTCCGCCTCCGCGGCTGCGGCGCCTCGACAAGCACACCTGGCTCTACGTAGCGGTCATCGCCGCCGTCGTGCTGGGCGCGATCCTCGGGCTCGCCGCCCCCGGGTTCGCCCGGGCGCTCGAGCCGATCGGCACCGGCTTCGTGAGCCTCATCAAGATGATGATCGCGCCGATCATCTTCTGCACGATCGTGGTCGGGGTCGGCTCGATCGCGAAGGCCGCGACGGTCGGCAAGATCGGCGGTCTCGCCCTCGTCTACTTCCTCGCGATGTCGACGTTCGCACTCGCGATCGGCCTCGTCGTCGGCAACCTCATCCACCCGGGCGAGGGCCTGAACATCAAGGGCGCGACCTATACGGCGCCGAGCACCGAGGGCACGAGCACGCAGGACTTCATCCTCGGCATCATCCCGACCACCTTCTTCTCGGCGTTCACCGGCGGCAGCGTCCTGCAGGTTCTCTTCCTCGCGCTGCTCGTGGGCTTCGCGCTGCAGGGCATGGGGGAGCGGGGCAAGCCCATCATGGACTTCGTCAAGAACCTGCAGGCGCTCGTGTTCCGGGTGCTGGGAATGATCCTGTGGCTCGCCCCGGTGGGCGCGTTCGGTGCCATCGCGGCGGTGGTCGGCAAGACCGGCGTGCAGGCGATCCTGAGCCTCGGCGTGGTGCTCGTCGCGTTCTACGTCACGTGCTTCCTGTTCATCGCGGTCGTGCTCGGCTCCCTGCTCGCCGTCGTCGCCCGCGTCAACGTGTTCTCGCTGATCCGCTACCTCGGCAGCGAGTACCTGTTGATCGTCGGCACCTCCTCGAGCGAGTCGGCGCTGCCGCGGCTGATCGCCAAGATGGAGCACCTCGGCGTCTCGAAGCCGGTCGTCGGCATCACGGTGCCGACCGGGTACTCGTTCAATCTGGACGGCACGGCGATCTACCTCACGATGGCGTCGCTGTTCATCGCGACGGGCATGGGCACGCCGATGTCGATCGGTGAGCAGATCAGCCTGCTGGTGTTCATGATCATCGCGTCCAAGGGTGCGGCGGGCGTCACCGGCGCCGGTCTCGCAACCCTCGCGGGCGGACTTCAGGCGTTCCGCCCGGACCTCGTCGGCGGCGTCGGCGTCATCGTCGGCATCGACCGGTTCATGTCCGAGGGGCGGGCGGTCACGAACTTCACCGGCAACGCCGTCGCGACGGTGCTCATCGGCACCTGGACCAAGCAGATCGACGCCGACCGGATGCGCCGAGTGCTGCGCGGCGAGCTGCCGTTCTCGGGCGGCGTCGGCGACGACCACGGCACGGCAGGTGCCACCCCGGTGGCCGAGCCTGCGCCCGAGCGCATCCCCGCGGGCGTGCGCTGAACGGCAGCGGGGGTGCGGGTGTCCGTATCCGCACCCCCGCTCAGACGGGCCGGACTGGTAAGATCGGCGCGGATGCCTCTGCGGCACCCTCACAACTGAACACCTGCTCGCACACGCGAGCACAGGAGCAGGCCGGCAGGAAGCTGGTCCCCTGTGGTGGGTTCCTCGATCCGGATGCTGCGGCCCCGGCGGCGGGTGATCTTCTACTGGTGGCCAGCGCAGGCGTCAGGCATCACACTGCCCGCGCTCATAACTGCCTGTTCCTGCTCCTTCGCATGCCCTCGCCGGCGACACGCGCCCGCGAGGATAAACAAAGAAGGAGAGACCTCTTGGAAGGTCCTGAAATCACCGCGACCGAAGCCGTCCTCGACAACGGCCGCTTCGGCACCCGCACCATCCGCTTCGAGACCGGACGCCTCGCCCAGCAGGCGCAGGGTTCGGTCGCCGCCTACCTCGACGAGGAGACGATGCTGCTGTCGGCCACCAGTGCCAGCAAGCAGCCGCGTGAAGGCTTCGACTTCTTCCCGCTGACCGTCGACGTCGAGGAGCGCTCGTACGCCGCCGGCAAGATCCCCGGCTCGTTCTTCCGCCGCGAGGGCCGTCCCTCGACCGAGGCGATCCTCGTCTGCCGTCTCATCGACCGCCCGCTGCGCCCGTCGTTCGTCGACGGCCTGCGCAACGAGGTGCAGATCGTCATCACCGTGCTCTCGATCGCCCCGGGTGAGTTCTACGACGCCCTCGCGATCAACGCCGCGTCGGCCTCCACCCAGATCTCCGGCCTGCCGTTCTCGGGCCCGATCGCCGGTGTCCGCCTCGCGCTCATCCCGGGTCACGGCGAGCACGCCGACCAGTGGGTCGCGTTCCCGACCGCCAAGCTCCTCGAAGACGCCGTCTTCGACCTCGTCGTCGCCGGCCGTGTGCTTCCCGACGGCGACGTCGCGATCATGATGGTCGAGGCCGAGGCCACCGAGCACAGCTGGAACCTCATCAAGGCCGGCGCCACCAAGCCCAGCGAGGAGATCGTCGCGCAGGGTCTCGAGGCCGCCAAGCCCTTCATCACCGAGCTCGTCGCGGCCCAGACCGCCCTGGCGAACACGGCCGCGAAGGAGATCCAGCCCTACCCGGTGTTCCTGCCCTACTCGCCCGAGGTCTACGACTTCGTCGCGGCCCGCTCCTACGACGAGCTCAAGGGCGTCTACCAGATCGCCGACAAGATCGAGCGTCAGAACGCCGACGACGCGATCAAGGACCGTGTGAAGGCGGATGTCGCCGCCGCCGTCGAGGCGGGCGAGCTCCCGGTCGCGGCCCTCGCCGAGGTGGGTGCCGCCTACAAGTCGGTCACGAAGAAGATCGTGCGCGGCCGCATCCTCTCCGAGGGTGTGCGCATCGACGGTCGCGGCCTCGCCGACATCCGTCCGCTGGACGCCGAGGTCGAGGTCATCCCGCGTGTGCACGGCTCCGCGATCTTCCAGCGCGGTGAGACCCAGATCCTGGGTGTCACGACGCTCAACATGCTCAAGATGGAGCAGCAGATCGACTCGCTGTCGCCCACGACGAGCAAGCGCTACATGCACCACTACAACTTCCCGCCCTACTCGACCGGTGAGACCGGCCGAGTGGGCAGCCCGAAGCGTCGCGAGATCGGGCACGGCTTCCTCGCCGAGCGCGCGCTCGTGCCGGTGCTGCCGACCCGCGAGGAGTTCCCGTACGCGATCCGTCAGGTCTCCGAGGCCCTCGGATCGAACGGCTCGACGTCGATGGGCTCGGTGTGCGCCTCGACCCTGTCGCTGCTGAACGCCGGTGTGCCGCTGCGCGCTCCGGTCGCGGGCATCGCGATGGGTCTCGTCTCCGACGAGGTCGACGGTCACACCCGCTACGCGGCGCTGACCGACATCCTGGGCGCGGAGGACGCGCTCGGCGACATGGACTTCAAGGTCGCGGGCACGAGCGAGTTCGTCACGGCGATCCAGCTCGACACGAAGCTCGACGGCATCCCGTCGGAGGTCCTCGCGGGCGCCCTCACCCAGGCGAAGGACGCGCGTCTGCGCATCCTCGAGGTGCTGACGGCTGCGATCGACGGTCCGGATGAGATGGCGCCGACCGCTCCGCGCGTGATCAGCGTGCAGATCCCGGTCGACAAGATCGGCGAGCTCATCGGCCCCAAGGGCAAGACGATCAATGCGATCCAGGACGAGACCGGCGCCGACATCTCCATCGAGGAGGACGGCACCGTCTACATCGGTGCTGTCGACGGCGCGTCGGCCGAGGCCGCGCGTGCGCAGGTCAACGCGATCGCCAACCCTCACAACCCGGAGGTCGGCGAGCAGTTCCTGGGCACGGTCGTGAAGATCGCGACCTTCGGTGCGTTCATCTCGCTCCTTCCCGGCAAGGACGGCCTGCTGCACGTCAGCGAGGTGCGCAAGCTCGCCGGTGGGAAGCGTGTCGAGAACGTCGAGGACGTCCTCTCGGTCGGTCAGAAGCTGCTCGTGCGCATCACGAAGGTGGATGACCGCGGCAAGCTGTCGCTCGAGCCGGTGCTCGACGACCAGGCCGCGGCGGATGCCGAAGAGGCTCCCGCCGAGGACTGATCACCGTCCCTGACGACTGCCCGCCCGGATTCTCCGGGCGGGCAGTCGCCGTTTCAGGCCGGAAGAGGCGTGATCAAAGCGTTATGGCGCGTTCACTCCTCGGACGCGTGGGAGCGCCTCGGGTACTCCGGTGTGCCCTAGCCTCGAATCACGCGCGGGGGGCGACCGCGTCGCCGGCGCGAGAAGGGGGCTGCGCATGGCCTGGGACGACCGACTCCTCGGTCGCTCGCGTGCGCCCGAGACGCCGCACCCGTCGGCGCCGATCCCCGTGCAGGGTCCGGCCGTGGGGGCCGGGCTTCGTATTCCGCTCGGGGAATCAGGGTTCTCCGTCTTCCCGCTGATCCTCGGCGGCGGCGACTTCGGGTGGACAACCGACCTGCCGACCGCTCACCAGGCGCTCGATCGCTACGTCGAGCTCGGCGGAAATGCGGTGCACACCTCCGACAGCTACGGCGCCGGACGCAGCGAGCACATCGTCGGCAGCTGGATCGAGTCCCGGGGCCTGCGCGAGAGCGTGGTCGTGACCGCGAGAGTGGGCGCGCACGAAGACCACCCGGGTCTCGGGCCGGTGGCACTCGTGCGGGGCGTCGAGGCGACGCTCACCCGTCTGCGCATCGATGTGATCGACGTGCTCTACCTCGATGCGACGCGCGATTCGACTCCGCTCGAAGAGGTGCTCGCCACGGTCGACTGGCTCGTCGGCGCGGGCAAGGTGCGCGCGGTGGGGGCGTACGGCCTGCGGCCCGAGGCTCTCGTCGAGGCGCGTATCTACGCGTCCGCGGGCTATCCGCGTCTCACGGTGGCCGACGTGCCGTACAACCTGGTGAGGCGCAGCGAGTTCGAAGGCGACATGAGGCTCGTCGTCGGTGCGCAGCAGATCGCGCTGACCCCGTCTCATCCCCTCGAGCACGGCTTCCTCTCGGGTGCGCAGAGGCAGCGCCAGCGCATCGTGCTGAGCGTGCGCGCCGCGCAGCTCGCCTCCAACCTCAACCGGCGCGGCACCCGTGTGCTGCGGGCGATGGACGGCATCGGCGCTGAGCTCGGCGTGTCGAACGCGGCGATCGCGATCGCCTGGCTGCTCGCGCAGAGCTCGGTCGTGGCACCCATCGTGAACGCGCAGGATGCCGATCAGGTGAGTGATCTCGTGCAGGGTGTCGGGGTGCGCCTGACGCGCGCGCACCTCGCCGAACTCGCCCGCGCCCTCGACTGAAAGCTCGATTAGGGTGGAAGGCGGCCTTGCGGCCCCCGGATCCCGATGAAGAGAGCTGAGACGTGACGCACTACCTCTACCTCGTGCGGCACGGTGAGCATCAGGATGCTCAGCACGGTCTCGAAGACGGCCCGCTCTCGCCCCGCGGCCGCCGGCAGGCAGAGCTCATCGCCGACCGCCTCTCGGGGGTTCCGTTCGATGCGGTGTGGCATTCGCCGCTGCTACGCGCGGCTGAGACGGCGCGGGTGATCGCCGAACGACTGCCGTCGATCGACCCGCAACCGTCATCGCTGCTGTTCGATTGCATTCCGAGCGGTCCGAGTCCCGAGATGCCGCCGATCTTCGAGCCCTTCTTCGGCGGGGTGAGCGAGGAGGAGATCGATGCGGGGCGCGCGCAGATGGGCGACGCGACCGCGATGTTCCTGAGTCGCAAGCCGCAGGCCTCTCACGAGCTGATCATCACGCACAACGTCGTGATCGCCTGGTTCGTGCGGGAGGTCATGGAGGCGCCCGAGTGGCGATGGATGACCCTCAACCAGGCCAACTGCGGCCTCACCGTGCTCGCTCAGCGCACGGGCCGTCCATGGGTGCTCGTGTCGCACAACGACCTCGCTCACCTGCCGTTCGAACTGCGCACGGGGCTGCCCGAGGTGCCCCTGGTCTGAGGGGATGCCGCGGCATCCACTCGCCACTCAGAGCCGCTTGCCGTACCAGCGCGTCGCGTTCGGATTGTTGTTGTAGGGCGGGATCGTGACGAACCCGCTCGAGGCGTACAGACCTGCCGCCGCTGTCAGAGAGTGGTGGGTGTCGAGGACGAGCTCGGCGGCGCCGAGCCGCCGCGCCTCGTCCTCGAGGGCGTCGAGCAGCAGGCGTCCCCAGCCGCGTCCGCGGCCGGTCGGCGAGACGAAGACGTTCTTCACCTCGTACCGGATGCCGGCCTCACCATCGGCGATGCGGCGCACCCCGCCGCATCCGACCGCGACGCCGTCCTCGTCGATCGCGAGGAACACGCCCGCGGGCGCCACGAACGCCGCAGGATCGGGGAAGGTCGTGGTGTAGCCGCCGCCGGGGAAGCTGTCGGTGCGCATCGAGAAGTACTCCTCGAGCAGGGCGTGCACATCGGGATCGGCGGGGGAGACGACGCGGGCGCTGGCCATGCGCTCGAGCGTACCGGCCGCCCGTAGGCTGATCCCATGACCACACGCGTCGCCATCGTCGGCGGGACCGGAAAGCTCGGTCGCGTCATCCTCGAGGTCGTCGAGTCCGAGCCTGACTTCGCCGTGCACGCGGTGCTCTCCTCACGCGACGACATCGCCGCGATCGACGGCGCCGACCTGGTGGTGGATGCCTCGACCCCCGCCGTCTCGATCGACGTCGTCCGCGCCGCGATCGAACGCGGCATCAACGTGCTCGTCGGCACGAGCGGCTGGTCGGCCGAGCGCATCGCCGCGGTGCGGCCGCTCGTCGACGCACAGGGCACCGGCGCCGTGTTCATCCCCAACTTCTCGCTCGGCTCCGTCGTCGGCTCGGCGCTCGCCGCCGTCGCGGCGCCCTTCTTCGCGTCCATCGAGATCGTCGAGGCCCACCGCGACACCAAGGTCGACTCGCCGAGCGGCACCGCCGTGCGCACGGCCGAGATGGTCGCGGCGGCCCGCTCCGAGGTGGGGCCGGTGCAGGCGCCGCACGTCG
This sequence comes from Microbacterium ginsengisoli, assembly GCF_000956535.1. Lineage (GTDB taxonomy): Bacteria > Actinomycetota > Actinomycetes > Actinomycetales > Microbacteriaceae > Microbacterium > Microbacterium ginsengisoli. The sequence continues at coordinate 9,845 of NZ_JYIY01000074.1, forward strand.
ACCAGCGGGCGCGCGGTCAGCGGGTCGCGGGCGTTCCGGTGCACTCGCTGCGGCGCCCGGGTGTCGTGGCACGCCAGGAAGTCGTGCTGTCCGGCCCGGGGGAGACGCTCACGATCGTGCACGACACGGCCGACCCGGCCGCGGCCTACGCGCCCGGCATCCGCCTGGCCCTCGGCGCCGCGCGCGACGCCCGCGGCGTCGTGGTCGGGCTCGACAGCTTCGTCGACCTCGGCATCCGTCTGCCCGGCGCCACGCCGACGACGTCAGGCCCCGGTATCGCCGACGGCGTGCCCGGTCAGGTCGCGCGGGCGACAGACGTATGACGACCCGCATCGGCGTCGCGATCATGAGCGCCGCACTGCTTCTCTACATCGTTCTGGTCGGGCAGCGGGCAGTGCTGTTCATCGCGACCGGCGAGCCCATCGCGATCGCTCTCGGCGTCGCCCTCATCTTCTTCCCGCTCCTCGCGGTCTGGGCGCTCGGGCGGGAGCTGTGGTTCGGGCATCGCGCCGCGGTGCTTGGACGCACCCTCGAATCCGACGCGGATCTCCCCGAGGAAGAGCTCACGACGCTGCCGAGCGGACGGGTCGTGCGAGCAGAGGCGGACGCCGCCTTCCCGCGCTATCGCGAGGAGGTCGAGGCGGCCCCCGAGGACTGGCGGGCGTGGTACCGCCTCGGGCTCGCGTACGACGGCTCCGGCGACCGGCGCCGGGCGCGCGCCGCGATCCGTCGGGCGATCGCCCTCGAGCGGCGGGGACGCCGCGGCATCCCCTCGACCTGACCGGGATCGCGTCGGGGGCGGTTTCCGGCCGGCGGCGTCAGGCGGCCGGTACCGCGGCGGCGACCGCGTCGTCGACGGTCGGGTGAGTGAACGTGAACCCGGCGTCGAGGAGGGTCTGCGGGCGCACGTCGGCATCGCTCGTGAGCAGCGCATCGGTCGCGTCGGCGCCGAGCACGAGGCGCATCGCCCATGCCGGCGCCCGTAGCAGGAACGGCCGGTTCATGCGCCGGGCCAGCGCGAAGCCCAGATCGTTCGCGGTCGCCCGTGTCGGGCCCGTGAGGTTCACGGGGCCCGAGATCTCGCCGTCGATCACCGCACGGATCGCCCGCACCTCGTCCTCGAGCGAGATCCACGGCCACGACTGCGTGCCGCGGCCGATCGGGCCGCCGAGGCCGAACCGGGTCAGCAGGATCAGGGGCTTCAGCACGCCGTCGCGATGCACGACGGGAGCCGTGCGCAGCAGCGCGACCCGGGTGACGGATGCCGCAGCCTCCGCGGCCGCCTCCCAGTCGACGCAGAGCCGGGCGAGGAACGTGTCGCCGGCGGCCGAGCTCTCGGTGAGCACCTGTCCCGGCTCCGAGCCGTAGTAGCCGACGGCCGATGCGGAGACGAACGCGGGCGCGCCGGCTCCCAGACGCAGGAGGGCGGCCGCCAGGGTCTCGGTGGGTTCCAGGCGCGACCGCCGCAGCTGCTGCTTGTACGACGCCGACCACGGGAACCTGCCGACGCTCGCGCCCCCGAGGGAGACCACGGCGCGCGCCCCGGCCAGCACGGACTCATCGAGCCCGCCCGTCTCTGGCGCCCACGACACCTCGTCGGGTGCAGTCGCCTCGCGCCTGACGAGTCGTGTCACCGGCACGCCGTCCGCACGCAGCGCATCGGCGAGAGCCGATCCGATGAGCCCGGACGCGCCGGCGAGCACGACCCGTTCGGAGGTGTCAGGCAAGCGTGGCCTCGAGGGTGATCTCGATGCCCGAGAGGGCCTGGGACACGGGGCATCCGGCCTTCGCCTCGCCCGCGAGACGGTCGAAGTCCTCGGCGCTGATGCCCGGCACGACCGCGTGCACGTTGAGGTGGCTGCCGGTGATGCCGGTGCCCGGGATGAAGGTCACGGATGCCGTCGCCTCGATGCTCTCCGGCGGGGTGCCGTTCTGCGTGAGGGCGTGGGAGAACGCCATGCTGAAGCACGAGGAGTGTGCCGCGGCGATGAGCTCTTCGGGAGTCGTCACCGACGACGATCCCTCAGACCGCGCCTTCCAGTTGACCGCGAACGGTCCCTGGTTGGAGCTCTCGAACGCGACCTCGCCGGACCCCTCCGCGAGGGAGCCCTTCCACGACGTGCTGGCTTCGCTGGTGACGCTCATGCGGTGCTCCTTCGATCGGATGGCGCGCCGAGATCCGACGCCGTCGCCAGCCTAAGCGGGGCGGGCGACGGGCACGAGGGGCTTGACGTCGATCAGACCGCCGCGGTCGAGCGGCGACCGATGAGGCCCGCGCGCTGCAGCAGCAGATAGAGCTCGCATCCGAGGCACAGGCCGAAGACCGCGTTCAGGAATGCGGCGACGAAGGCGGCCGCCGCGGCGATCGGCAGCGCCCACGGCACACCGATCAGGTGCAGCACGATGCCGACGACGCTGACGAACAGTCCGACGCCCTGCGCGAAGCGCGGCGGACGCGGGTCCTCGAGCTCGGTGGGGGGCTTCAGCCGCGGGCGTACGACGGACCGGAACAGCGCGCCCCACGGGGCGGTGCGCGGCGAGGCGACGCTCCACAGGAACAGCAGCGCGATCACGACCAGCAGCAGGAATGCCGGGTCGGTCACGCGCTGCGCGAGGGTGGTGCCGGTCTGGGTGGCGGTGCCGATCAGCGCCAGGTACACGTCGATGATCAGCAGCACCGTCGTGATGGATGCCGCGAACCGCGGTCCGCGCGGATCGATCCCGGCGGGGGAGTTAGACACGGGTGTTCTCCTTCTGAAGGCGGGTGAGCTCCAGCTCGACGGCGGTGCGGGGGGCTGCGCCGGTGAAGCGCGTGCGCACGCGTCCGGAGCCGTCGAGGATGAGGGTTGTGGGGGTCTGCAGCACGCTGAAGCGCTTCGCGATGTCGGGACGGTGCGTCAGGTCGATGTCAACATGGCGCACGCCCGGGTGGGCGCCGGCGATCTCGCCGAGGGCCCGGTGCACGCCCGGGCAGCGCGCGCAGAACTCCGTGGAGAACTGCACGAGGGTGGCCTGCTCGCCGAGCTCGTCGAACCCGAGTCGCTGCGGGTTGACCACATCCCCGGACTCGATGCGCGTGGATCGGCCGAGGCTCCGCTTCGACAGCACGCCGAACACGCTCGCCACGGCCACCAGGCCGACGAGCACGAGGGCGACGATGATCGGATCCATCTGAGAAACGGTACCCGCGACGACCGAGGGTGGGGGCCGATCGACGGAGTGTGACAGCTCGGCGTAACAATCCGCGGCGCTAGTCTGTCGGCTGTGACCGATGCCGATGCGCGCCCCGAGATCCAGTTCCGCAGCGACGTGACCGTCGAGCTCGTGCGTGCGAGCGCGTCGGACGCCGATGTCCTCTTCGCCGCGCGCGTGTCGACGCAGGGCGAGCAGACGCTGGAGTCTGCGGCATCCGGGGAGGAGGCCTCGCCCCGTGATCGTGGCCTCATCAACTACCTGATGCGCGACCGTCACGGCTCGCCGTTCGAGCACAACTCGCTCACCTTCTACGTGCAGGCGCCCATCTTCGTGTTCCGCGAGTTCATGCGCCACCGCATCGCGAGCTACAACGAGGAGTCTGGCCGCTACCGCGAGCTGCGTCCGGTGTTCTACGTGCCCGGCCCCGAGCGCAACCTGCTGCAGGTCGGCAAGCCCGGCGCGTACGAGTTCCTCCCCGGCAGCGACGAGCAGGTCGCGCTGGTGGCCGAGACGACCCGGGCCGCCTCGATCGCCGCCTTCGAGGCCTATCAGCGCATGCTCGAGGCGGGCGTCGCTCGTGAGGTCGCGCGCATCGTGCTGCCGCTGAACATCTACTCGTCGATGTACGTGACGGTCAACGCCCGCTCGCTGATGAACTTCCTCTCGCTGCGCACCAAGGTCGAGGGCACTCGGTTCCCGTCGTTCCCGCAGCGTGAGATCGAGATGTGCGCGGAGCAGATGGAGGCGTACTGGCGCGAGCTCATGCCCCTCACGCACGCCGCGTTCACCGCGAACGGGCGCGTCGCCCCCTGACGGATGCCGCGGCCGGCCGCCCGCTCGTGACGCGCGGGCGCACCACGTAGGCTGGCGCCATGGCGCGCACGGCTCTCATCACCGGCGCGAGCGCGGGCCTCGGGGCCGAGTACGCTCGCCAGCTCGCACAGCGCGGGGCGTCCCTCGTGCTCGTCGCCCGCAGTCATGATGCGCTCGAGCAGCTCGCCAGCCAGCTGCGCGGCAGCTACGGTGTCGAGGTCGAGACGCTGGCCGTCGATCTTCTCAAGCGTCGCGAGCGCGCGAAGGTGGAGGCGCGTCTGCGCGATCGCGCTCGTCCGATCGAGCTGCTCATCAACAACGCCGGGTTCGGTCTGCCGCTCGCGTTCGAGCGCAACGACGTCGAGCTCGAGGTCTCCCACCTGAAGCTCCACGTGGAGGTGCCGCTGCGACTGACCCATGCGGCCCTCGGTGCGATGCTCGAGCGCGGCCGCGGGCGCATCGTCAACGTCGCCTCGGTCGCCGGCTTCCTCCCGCGCTCGACCTACGGCGCCTGCAAGGGCTGGCTCATTTCGTTCAGCCGCTGGGCGAACGTGCAGTACACGCCTCGGGGCGTGACGGTCACCGCCGTCTGCCCGGGCTTCACGCACACGAGCTTCCACGAGCGCATGGGGCTCGCGCCCGGGAACGAAGGAGTGCCCTCGGGTCTCTGGCTCGATGCGTCACTCGTCGTCTCGGAATCGCTGCGGGATGTCGCCCGTGGCAAGTCCGTCTCGATCCCGTCGCTGCGGTACAAGATCCTGGTGCGCCTGACCGCGCTCCTCCCCGATGCGGTCGCCGCCCGCATCGGCCAGCGGGGGCGCTGATTCCCGCAATCCAGGGCCGTGTGAACCGATAGCCTTGTGACCATGACGCACACGGGCAATCCCTTCGGACAGGTGCTCGTCGCGCTCGTCACCCCGATGACGGCCGACGGCGAGGTCGACTGGCCCGCCGTCGAGAAGCACATCGACGACGTGATCACCGCGGGAGCCGACGGCATCGTCGTCACCGGCACGACGGGGGAGACCTCGACCCTCACCGACCCCGAGAAGCTCAAGCTCGTCGAGGTCGGCAAGGATGTCGCATCCGGTCGGGCGAAGATCATCACCGGGGGCGGCTCGAACGAGACCGCCCACGCGATCGAGCTCTACAAGGCCAGCGAGAAGGCCGGCGCCGACGGCATCATGATCGTCACTCCGTACTACAACAAGCCCACGCAGGCCGGCATCCTCACGCACTTCCGGCTGGTCGCCGACGCGACCGACCTGCCGGTGATCCTCTACGACATCCCCGGTCGCACCGGCGTGCCGATCAAGTACGAGACGATCCTGCGTCTCGCGAAGCACCCGAACATCCTCGCGATCAAAGACGCCAAGGGCGACTTCAGCGAGGTGAGCCGCGTGCTCAACCAGACCGATCTGCTCTACTTCTCCGGTGACGACGCGAACGTGCTACCGCACCTCGCGATCGGCGCGACCGGACTCATCGGCGTCACCGCGAACATCACGGCCACCCCGTACCGCACGATCGTCGACGCGGTGAACCGCGGCGACCTCGCGGCGGCGACCGCCGAGCACCAGCGGCTCGAGCCGCTCGTGCGTGCCGTCATGACGCATGTGCCCGGCACGGTGAGCGCGAAGTACATCCTCCACGGCCTCGGCCGCATCGGCAGCCCCCGCGTGCGCCTGCCGCTCGTCGGCCCCGAGGAATGGGAGGCCGCGATCATCGAGGACGAGCTCGCCCTCGTGACCGGCGTGCCCGGCGCCGATTTCTCCAACTTCCGCCCCGACCGCAACGCGGCCGCGGGCGGTGCGCTGCCGAAGGTCCACGGCACGACCCGCTGACACCGTCCGCCGCGAGTGCGGACACAAACGCCGCGCGAGCGGCCATACCGAGACGCCGCCCCCGCGGCGAGATGACGGATGCGCGCGAGGCGCGGCATCCCGGAAAGGCTCTGCATGCCCACCCAGGTCTACGATCCGCCCGCCCTCGACACCGGCACCCTGCGCGTCACGCCCCTCGGCGGACTCGGCGAGGTCGGCCGCAACATGACCGTGTTCGAGTACGACGGGCGTCTGCTCGTGGTCGACTGCGGCGTGCTCTTCCCCGAGGAGCACCAGCCCGGCGTCGACCTGATCCTCCCCGACCTCGGTCCGCTGCGGGACCGGCTGGCCGACATCGAGGCGGTCGTGCTGACCCACGGCCACGAGGACCACATCGGCGCCGTCCCCTACCTGCTGCGGCTGCGCCAGGACATCCCGATCATCGGCTCGCAGCTGACGCTCGCCCTCACCGAGGCGAAGCTCAAGGAACACCGCATCAAGCCGTATTCGCTGACCGTCGCCGAGGGGCAGCGCGAGAAGGTCGGTCCGTTCGACCTCGAGTTCGTCGCCGTCAACCACTCCATCCCCGACGCGCTCGCCGTCGCGATACGCACACCTGCGGGCCTCGTGCTCGCCACCGGCGACTTCAAGATGGACCAGCTGCCGCTCGACGGCCGCCTCACCGACCTGCGGGCGTTCGCTCGGCTCGGCGAGGAGGGCGTCGACCTCTTCCTCGTGGATTCCACGAACGCGGATGTCCCGGGCTTCACGCCGCTCGAGCGCTCGATCGGCCCCGTGCTCGACCAGGTCATCGCCAAGGCCCCGCGCCGCGTGATCGTCGCGAGCTTCTCGTCGCACGTGCACCGCGTGCAGCAGGTGCTCGACGCCGCTGCCGCTCACGGCCGTCGGCTCGCCTTCCTGGGACGCAGCATGGTGCGCAACATGACGATCGCCGAGGACCTGGGCTACCTGACGGTGCCCGACGGCGTGCTCATCGACTACAAGAAGGCGCAGAACCTTCCCGACGACCAGGTCGTCTTCATGTCGACCGGATCGCAGGGCGAGCCCATGGCGGTGCTCAGCCGCATGGCGAACCTCGACCACGCCATCGAACCCGGACCGGGCGACACTGTGATCCTCGCGTCGAGCCTCATCCCCGGCAACGAGAACGCCGTCTACCGGGTGATCGACGGACTCACCAAGCTCGGCGCGAACGTCGTGCACAAGGCCAACGCCAAGGTGCACGTGTCGGGTCATGCCGCCGCGGGCGAGCTGCTCTACTGCTACAACATCCTCAAGCCCCGCAACGTGCTGCCGGTGCACGGCGAGTACCGCCACCTCATGGCCAACGCGAAGCTCGCGCAGGAGACCGGCGTCGAGCCGGAGCGCACGATCCTCGCCGAGAACGGCACGGTCATCGACCTGAAGGACGGCCGAGCGCGCATCGTCGGCCAGCTTGACGTGGGCTTCGTCTACGTCGACGGCTCGAGCGTGGGCGAGATCACCGACGCCGACCTGAAGGACCGCCGCATCCTCGGCGAGGAGGGGTTCATCTCCGTCATCGTCGTGGTGGATGCCGCTACCGGCCGCATCGTCTCCGGGCCCGACATCCACGCGCGCGGTGTCGCCGAGGACGACTCGGTCTTCGACACGGTGAAGCCGAAGATCGCGGCTGCTCTCACCGAGGCTGTGCAGTCGGGCGTGCGCGACACGCACGCACTGTCGCAGGTCGTGCGGCGCACGATCGGTCGCTGGGTCAACCAGTCGCTGCGTCGTCGCCCGATGATCGTGCCGCTGGTCATCGAGGCCTGAGCGGATCGGGCGCGGGCATCGGCGGGACTACGATCTGAGGCATGCCCGAGTCGTTCGCGATCCGGCCGGCGACGAGGTCGGACGGAGCGTTTCTCGCCGACATGGTCGTGGAAGCGGCCAATTGGCGACCGGGTTCGGCGCGCCCTCGGCACGAGGTGCTCGGCTCGCCCGAGCACAGCCGCTATCTCGCCGGCTGGATGCGCCCCGGCGACGCGGGATTCGTCGCGACCTCGCCCACCGGTGAGCCGATCGGTGCGGCCTGGTATCGCATGTTCCCGCGCTCGGACCCCGGCTTCGGATATCTCGCCACCGGTGTGCCCGAGCTGATCATCGGGGTGCGTCCGATCTGGCGGGCGCACGGTGTGGGCCGCGCATTGCTCCAGCGTCTCGCCGCCCATGCCGCGTCCGCCGGCTATCAGCGTCTGAGCCTCAGCGTCGAGCGCGGCAACTTCGCCGCCACGTTGTACCGCTCCGAGGGCTTCGCGGTGACTCAGCCCACGAGCGGCCGCGACATCATGGTGAAGCGGCTGCGGTGAGGCATCCGCTCGTCGTCACGCCGCCTTCAGCAGCGCGGTGACGCCGAGGCCGCCGGCCGCGCAGACCGAGATGAGTGCGGTGCCGCCGCCCCGCTCGTGCAGGATCTTCGCGGTGCCGGCGAGGATGCGCCCGCCGGTCGCCGCGAACGGATGCCCCGTGGCGAGGCTCCCACCCTTGATGTTGAGCTTCGCGCGGTCGATGGGCCCGAGCGGGGCGTCGAGTCCGAGCCGGGTGCGGCAGTAGTCGGCGTCCTCCCACGCCGCGAGCGTGCACAGCACCTGTCCGGCGAAGGCCTCGTGGATCTCGTACACGTCGATGTCCTGCAGGGTGAGCCCGTTGCGCGCGAGCAGGCGCGGCACCGCGTAGGCGGGTGCCATCAGCAGGCCTTCCGGGCCGGGGCCGGCGAAGTCGACGGCGGCCGTCTCCGCGTCGATGACGTACGCGAGGGGGTGAAGGCCCCGTTCGGCACCCCACGACTCCGTGCCGAGCAGCACCGCCGACGCGCCGTCGGTGAGGGGCGTCGAATTGCCGGCCGTGAGCGTGCCGCGTCCGCTCGTGCGATCGAAGACCGGGGAGAGCGCGCCGAGCCGCTCGAGGGAGATGTCGGTGCGCAGGTTGTTGTCGCGGGTGAGCCCGCGGTACGGCACGACGAGATCGTCGAAGAACCCCGCCTCCCACGCGGCGGCGGCGTTGCGGTGTGACGCGTAGGCGAGCTCGTCCTGTGCGGCGCGGGTGATGCCCCACTCCTTCACCATGAGCTCGGTGTGCTCGCCCATGCTCAGGCCCGTGCGCGGCTCGCCGTTGCTGGGCACGTGGGGGCGCAGCATCCGCGGGCGGAAGCCGGCGAACAGCTTCGCCCGAGCACCGAACGAGCGCGCCCGGTTGGCGCGCAGAAGCAGATGACGCAGCCCCTCGTCGAGCGCGAGGGGGGCATCGGATGTCGTGTCGACCCCGCCGGCGATCGCCGAGTCGATCTGCCCGAGCGCGATCTTGTTCGCGACGGTCACCGCCGCCTGCAGCCCGGTGCCGCACGCCATCTGCACGTCGAACGCGGCGCTGGCGGGGGAGAGGGTCGTGCTGAGCGCCGACTCGCGGGTCAGGTTGTAGTCGCGCGAGTGCTTGAGCACGGCTCCGGCCGCGATCTCGCCGATGCGCTCGCCGTGCAGGTCGAACGCGTCGGCGACGGCCTGCAGCGTGGTCGTGAGCATGTCCTGATTGGATGCGTCGGCGTAGGCCGTGTTCGAGCGTGCGAACGGGATGCGTCGGCCGCCGTAGACGGCGACGGGGCGGGGTGGGGTCATGGGGGATCCTCCGTGCCCGCGTCGGCGCGGGCCTTCCGGCATCCTCCCACCGCACGCGGGGGTGCGGGTCGTGGCGGCGTGTGGCCGCGGCATCCGCGTCGCTACCGGCCAGTGTCGGCCCGGACGCCTACCGTGGAGGCATGCCCAGGAGCAGCAGCGCCACCTCGAGCGGCCGCGCGCCCGCGAAGAGCGGTGCGTCGCGCGCTCGCAAGCCCGAACCGACCCCGCGCGGCTACGTCGGCGAGCCTGACAGGCCGGCCCTCGCGGTGCGCGCCTGGATGGGGCTCGCGCACGGCGTCGGCGGGCTGTTCCGCGCGTTCGGGCCCGAGACGCTCGAGAAGGAGCAGCGCCGCGACGGTCTCCCGTTCCTCCTGGTCGTCCTCGCGGTCGCGGGCGCCGTGGTCGAGTGGTTCCTCATCGGCACGGATGTCTCCGCCTCCGTCTCCGCCTACAGCGTCGGCGGGCTGGTCGGACGGCTCGCGTTCCTCATGCCGGTGCTGCTCGTGCTCCTCGCCGGGTGGCTGTTCCGTCATCCGGCCTCGGTGCACGACAACGGTCGCATCGGCATCGGCTTCCTGCTGTTCGTCGTCGCGATCGCGGGCTTCTGCCACGTGGCCGGCGGACGGCCTGCTCCCTCCCAGGGTCTTCCGGCGCTGAGCGGCGCCGGAGGCCTCTTCGGCTGGATGGTGGCCGAGCCGCTCGCCTACCTCCTTTCCCCGATCGGCGCGTACCTCGCCCTGGGGCTCCTCGCCGCGCTCAGCGTGCTGATCCTCACCAAGACCCCGCCGAACCGCATCGGCCGCAGGCTCGGCGACCTGTACGCGTGGATGTTCGGCACCGAGCGCGTGTCCGAGCCCGACGCCTCCGCCGAGGCGGCCGATGAGACGCTGCCGGCGTGGCGTCGCAACCGCGGGCGTCGCGAGAAGGATGCCTCGACCTCCCCGTCGCAGGACCTCACCGAGCTGCTCTTCACGACCGATGACGCCCAGGGCGGGTTCGACCAGGCCGTCGCACCGGTGCCCACCGATGCGATCACCGAGGTCGTCGATCCCTCGATCATCCGCGCGGCGCGCACGCAGGCGGCTCGCAACGCGGCGACCTCCCTCGTCGACGACGGCGACACCGGCCCGCAGGAGGCACTGCCCGATGTGGTCGGCTTCGGATCGGATGCCGCGGGCCTCCCGCCCGCCGCCCCCTACCGGCTGCCGGCCGTGACGACCCTGGCGCCCGGCGCGCCCGGCAAGGCGCGTTCGGCGGCGAACGACGAGGTCGTCCGGGCGATCACCGGGGTGCTCGACCAGTTCCAGGTCGATGCGCGGGTCACCGGCTTCTCCCGCGGACCGACAGTCACGCAGTACGAGATCGAGCTCGGCCCCGGTGTGAAGGTCGAGCGCATCACGGCGCTCACCAACAACATCGCCTACGCGGTGGCCTCCAACGAGGTGCGCATCCTCGCCCCGATTCCCGGCAAGAGCGCCATCGGCGTCGAGATCCCCAACACCGACCGCGAGATCGTCACCCTCGGCGACGTGCTGCGTTCCTCGACCGCGCAGCAGCAGACCCATCCCATGACGATCGGCGTCGGCAAGGACGTCAGCGGCTCCTACGTCGTCGCCAACCTCGCGAAGATGCCCCACCTGCTGGTCGCGGGCTCCACCGGTTCCGGCAAGTCGAGCTTCGTGAACTCGATGATCACGAGCCTGCTGATGCGCGCCAAGCCCGCCGACGTGCGCATGGTGCTCATCGACCCGAAGCGCGTCGAGCTGACCTCGTACGCCGGCGTGCCGCACCTCATCACCCCCATCATCACGAACCCGAAGAAGGCGGCCGAAGCGCTGCAGTGGGTCGTGAAGGAGATGGACATGCGGTACGACGACCTCGCGTCGTTCGGGTTCCGCCACATCGACGACTTCAACCGCGCCGTCGTCGCCGGTCAGGTCGAGTTGCCGGCCGGCTCCGAGCGCGTGCTCAAGCCCTACCCCTACCTGCTGGTCGTCGTCGACGAGCTCGCCGACCTCATGATGGTCGCCCCGCGCGACGTCGAGGACTCGATCGTTCGAATCACGCAGCTCGCCCGGGCCAGCGGCATCCATCTCGTGCTCGCCACCCAGCGTCCGAGCGTCGACGTCGTCACGGGTCTCATCAAGGCCAACGTGCCCTCGCGGCTCGCGTTCGCGGTCACGAGCGTCACCGACTCGCGCGTCATCCTCGACCAGCCGGGCGCCGACCGTCTCATCGGACAGGGCGACGGGCTGTTCCTGCCGATGGGGGCGTCCAAGCCGCTGCGCGTGCAGGGCGCGTGGGTCAGCGAGGCGGAGATCGAGAAGGTCGTCGCCCACGTCACCGGACAGGCCCGCCCCGACTACCGTGCCGACGTGCAGGCCGCCGCGGAGAGGAAGGAGATCGACGCCGACATCGGCGACGACCTCGAGCTGCTCCTCGCCGCCGCCGAGCTGATCGTCAGCTCCCAGTTCGGCTCGACCTCGATGCTGCAGCGCAAGCTGCGGGTCGGGTTCGCGAAGGCCGGACGCCTCATGGACCTCCTCGAGTCCCGCGAGATCGTCGGGCCCTCGGAGGGCTCGAAGGCCCGTGACGTGCTGGTCACCCCCGAGCAGCTGCCCGAGGTGCTCGCGCGTCTGCGCGGCGACGACGTGCCGGCCGCGGCATCCGCTCCCGCTGGGGTCGATGAGCGTTACGCCGACGATCCGGTCGAGCGGCAGTTCGACGGCTACGATGTCCTCGACTCCGACGGAGACGAGGATGCCTGGAGCCTGACCGGCCGCGACTGACCATGACGACGATTCCGCGACAGCTGCCCAACGCGATCACCATCGCGCGCATCCTCTGCGCGCCGGTCTTCCTGTGGCTGCTGCTTTCCGACGGCGGCACCGACGGAGGCCTGCGGTGGGCCGCCGCTCTGCTGTTCGTCGTCGCGATCGCGACCGACGGCATCGACGGGTACCTCGCCCGCAAGTACGAGGTCGTGACCGACCTCGGCAAGATCCTCGATCCGATCGCCGACAAGGTGATCACCGGCTGCGCGTTCGTCGGCCTCTCGATCCTCGGCGAGCTGCCCTGGTGGGTGACGATCGTCGTCCTCGTGCGCGAGATCGGCATCACCGTCTACCGCTTCATCGTCATCAGCGACCACGTGCTCGCCGCAGCGTGGATGGGCAAGCTCAAGACCGTCGCCCAGGCCGTCGCGATCACGCTCGCCATCGCGCCGCTGTGGACGGTGCTCGGCGGCTGGGTCTCATGGTTCGTCGTGGCGACCATGTGGATCGCCGTCATCCTCACGATCGCGAGTGGCATCGACTACCTCGTGACCGAGATCCGCGGCGCCCGCGCGGCGCGGCGGTCGGCCACGTGACCGACATCGACGCGCACGACGGCAGCGCCGACGCGGAGGAGACGCTCGTGCGCTCCCGACCGGCGGCGCCCGCCTCCGACGCGGCCCGCCTCATCGCCCGGCTCGACGACCTCGGCTGGCGCATCGGTGTCGCGGAATCGCTCACGGGCGGCGCAGTGACCGCCCAGCTCGTCGCGGTGCCCGGGGCATCCGCTCACGTGCAGGGCGGAATCGTCGCCTACGCGACCGAGCTGAAGGCCACGCTGCTCGGCGTCGATGCCGAGGTGCTCGCGCTCCACGGCGCCGTGCAGCCCAAGGTCGCCCGCCAGATGGCGGAAGGGGTGCGCGGCGCGCTCGCCCTCCCAGGAGTCGAGGTGCAGGTCGGCATCGCGACGACCGGCATCGCGGGGCCGACCTCGCCCGACGGGCAGCCGGTGGGAACCGTGCACATCGCCGTGTCCACCCCCCTCGGCACGCGCGTCGAATCGCTGCAGCTCGACGGCGACCGCGACGGCATCCGTGCAGAGACGGTGCGCCGCGTCATCCGGCTCGCTCTCGACGCCCTCTGAGGGGTCACCGCGGCGCGGGGAATAGGGCCTGTTTCCGGTCGGTTACATTCGGTGATTCTGGCCCGATGCCCAGCGGCGCGGGTTAGATTGACTGCAACCGGTGAGGTAGCGTGGTCCCCCCGGACCGCGACCCGAGATGAGTGAGGAGGGGACCCGAATGATCCTGGTACGTCATGAGATCGGCGAAGTCCTGCGGGACCTGCGCCAGCAGAAGGGCCGTACCCTCCGTCAGGTGGCCAGCCGCGCGAGCATCGCGCTCGGCTACCTCAGCGAGGTGGAGCGCGGGCAGAAGGAGGCGTCGAGCGAGATCCTCGCCGCGGTCGCCGATGCGCTCGATGTGTCGATCGCGATGATCATGCGCGAAGTCGCCGACCGACTCCTGGTGCTCGAGGGCCTGCAGGTCTTCCCCGATGTCGTCCCCGACGAGCTGGTGGCCTCGGTCGAGCCCGAGCTCTCGCTGCGCTGAGGTGCGACGCAGCGAATTCGAACGCGCGGTGTCCGACGAGTTCGGAGCGCGCGGTCCCGCGATCGTCGCGGACCTGGTGCTCTCCGAGCTCGGCGGGCGCACCCCCGTCGAGGCGCTCGATGCCGGCCTGGCGACGCGCGACGTCTGGCTCGCCCTGTGCGAGGCGACGGATGTCCCGCTCTCGCGCCGCCACGGCGCTGGACGCCTCGAGCCGAAGCGTCACTGACCCGTCCGTCGCTCCGATGAATGACGGTGTGTCGTTCGGCGTGTCGTCGAAGATCCGTTCGATGTCGGCGTAGTCTCCTTCACATCCGGTGACGTTCTCGTCGCCCTCACGGAATGCCGCAACGCCCCCGACCGATGTCGGAGGTGCGGCCTAGCGTGAGGGACGTCGAACGACACCAGACGCCTTGCCGGGAACACCCTCACCGTGGGGGCGGCCCGGCAGCCTACAGGCAGCGGAACGCGAGCAGAAGGAGCACGTCATGCCATCACCCGTCGAGCGCGAGAAGGCCCTCGAGTCGGCCCTCGCCCAGATCGACCGCCAGTTCGGAAAGGGCTCGGTCATGCGGCTGGGCAGCGACGAGCGCGCGCCGGTCGAAGTCATCCCCACCGGTTCCATCGCCCTCGACGTCGCCCTCGGCGTCGGTGGTCTTCCTCGCGGCCGCATCATCGAGATCTACGGTCCGGAGTCGTCGGGTAAGACCACGCTGACCCTCCACGCGATCGCCAACGTGCAGCGCGCGGGCGGCATCGCCGCATTCATCGACGCCGAGCACGCGCTCGACCCCGACTACGCCGCGAAGCTCGGCGTCGACATCGACCAGCTGCTCGTCTCGCAGCCCGACACCGGTGAGCAGGCGCTCGAGATCGCGGACATGCTCGTGCGTTCGGGCGCAATCGACCTGGTCGTCATCGACTCGGTCGCCGCCCTCGTCCCCAAGGCCGAGATCGAAGGCGAGATGGGCGACTCGCACGTGGGCCTGCAGGCGCGCTTGATGTCGCAGGCGCTCCGGAAGCTCACCGGTGGCCTGAACCAGACCAAGACCACCGCGATCTTCATCAATCAGCTGCGCGAGAAGATCGGCGTCTTCTTCGGCTCGCCCGAGACCACCGCCGGCGGGAAGGCGCTCAAGTTCTACGCGTCGGTACGCCTCGACATCCGCCGCATCGAGACGCTGAAGGACGGTACCGACGCGGTCGGTAACCGCACTCGCGTCAAGGTCGCCAAGAACAAGATGGCGCCGCCCTTCAAGCAGGCGGAGTTCGACATCCTGTTCGGCACGGGCATCTCGCGCGAAGGAAGCCTCATCGACTTCGGTGTCGAGCACGGCATCGTCAAGAAGTCGGGTGCCTGGTACACCTACGACGGCGAGCAGCTCGGTCAGGGCAAGGAGAACGCCCGGTCGTTCCTGCTCAAGAACGAGGACATCGCGGCTGACATCGAGCAGAAGATCAAGGCCAAGCTCGGCGTGGGCGTCCCGAAGGACGCCGATGCCGCCGTCGAAGACGAGCTCGCGAAGCGTCGTCCGGCCTGATCATGACGGTACCTCCCGGGGGCGAGCCCGACGGGCTCGCCCCCGTCATCCCCCTCTTCGGGCGCTCCGCGTCGGCCGGCCTGCCGCGTCCGATGTTGGCGTCCTCCTCGACGGATGCCTCTCCCGACGCGCCTGCCGAACCCGACACGCGGTGGCACACCACCTGGACGGCACCGGCCGCCCGGGGGCTGCACGCGCTGGGAGCCGTCGACGACTCGACGCGCGCGCCGGATCGCGGGCGCAGCCCGTCGTCGGGTCGCGCGATCGCGGGCCCCGGTGACGGCGAGACACCGTCACCGGCGATCGACGCTGCGGCGGCGGAGCAGACCCTGCTGAAGCGCCTGCGGGGGCGGAGTCTGTCGGTGCGTGAGGCCCACGGTGTGCTGCGGGCCGAAGGACTTGATCAGATGCAGATCGACGAGATCATCGACGCCTGCGTCGATCGCGGTTACCTCGATGACGCGGCCCTCGCCGAGCAGCTCGTGCACAAGGGGCTTCAGAAGCGGCAGGGGAGGGGCGCCGTACGTCAGGCGCTCGTGCAGCGCGGTCTCGACCGCGAGGTGATCGACGTCACGATCGACCAGCTGCCCGATGACGAGGAGGAGCGCGCGCTCGAGTTCGCGCTCGGCAAGGCCCGCACCCTGCGCTCACTCCCTCCCGAGGTGGGGCTGCGCCGTCTCGTCGGACAGCTGCAGCGCCGCGGCTTCAACGGGGCGACGTCGATGCGGGTCGCGCGGCAGGCGCTGGGCGAGCGACCCCGTACCTCCGGGGTGCGATTCACCGACTGACTCCGTCGCGTGCTGGTCAGGCCGTCTGTCGTGGAGCCGACCGTAGAATGACAGGCATCATGACCTCCCCTCGCAGTACCCCGACTCTCATCGCGCCGTCGTCGGCAGCCCTCGACGTCGACGGGCACGCGCGCACGTACGAGGTGCGCACATTCGGCTGCCAGATGAACGTGCACGACTCCGAGCGGCTTTCCGGCTCTCTCGAGAGCGCCGGGTACGTGCGCGCGGCCGACGGCGAGGATGCCGACGTCGTCGTGATCAACACCTGTGCCGTTCGCGACAACGCCGCCGGCAAGCTGTACGGCACTCTCGGCCACCTGAAGTCCCGCAAGGACGCCCGCGCCGGCATGCAGATCGCCGTCGGGGGATGTCTCGCCCAGATGGACAAGCAGGTCGTCCTCGACAAGGCGCCGTGGGTCGACGTCGTCTTCGGCACGCACAACATGGGCTCCCTTCCGACCCTTCTCGAGCGCGCACGCCACAACGGCGATGCCGAGCTCGAGATTCTCGAATCGCTCGAAGTGTTCCCGTCTACCCTCCCGACCAAGCGCGACAGCGCCCACAGCGGCTGGGTGTCGATCTCCGTGGGCTGCAACAACACCTGCACGTTCTGCATCGTGCCGAGCCTGCGCGGCAAGGAGCGCGACCGGCGACCCGGAGACATCCTCAGCGAGATCAAGCTGCTGGTCGATGACGGCGCCATCGAGGTGACGCTCCTCGGTCAGAACGTCAACAGCTACGGCGTCGAGTTCGGCGACCGCGAGGCGTTCGGCAAGCTCCTGCGTGCCGCCGGCGAGATCGACGGTCTCGAGCGCATCCGCTTCACGAGCCCCCACCCCGCCGCGTTCACCGACGATGTCATCGACGCGATGGCCGAGACCGGTTCTGTCATGCCGCAGCTGCACATGCCGCTGCAGTCCGGCTCCGACCGCATCCTGAAGGCCATGCGCCGCTCGTACCGCAGCGAGCGATTCCTCGGCATCCTCGACAGGGTGCGCGCCCGCATCCCCCACGCGGCGATCACGACCGACATCATCGTCGGCTTCCCGGGCGAGACCGACGAGGACTTCGAGGACACCCTGCGCGTCGTCGAGCAGGCCCGCTTCGCGAGCGCGTTCACCTTCCAGTACTCGATCCGCGAGGGCACGCCGGCGGCCACTATGCCCGACCAGGTGCCGAAGGCGGTCGTGCAGGAGCGCTACGAGCGCCTCGTCGCGCTGCAGGACCGCATCTCCCTCGAGGAGAACCAACGCCAAGTGGGACGCACCGTCAACGTGCTCGTCTCCACCGGTGAGGGCAAGAAGGATGCCGCGACCCTGCGTCTGACCGGGCGCGCCGAAGACAACAGGCTCGTGCACTTCGCGGTGCCCGCCGGTTCGCCCGAACCGCGCCCGGGCGACGTCGTGACCGTCGAGATCACGCAGGCGGCGCCGTTCTACCTCCTCGCCGACGGCGAGCAGGGCGCCCTGCGCATCCGTCGCACCCGTGCCGGTGACGCCTGGGATCGCGGGCAGGCGGAGGCGTGCGGCATCCCGTCTCCGCATGGCGAGTCCGCACCGGGCGCGCCCGTGCGGCTGGGGCTGCCCACGCTCCGCGTCGGGGTGTGAGCGGCCGCGTCATCGCGGTCGTCGGCGCCACCGGCACCGGCAAGAGCGATCTGTCGCTGCGGCTCGCCGACCACCTCGCCGCGACCGGCGGTGCCGCCGAGATCGTGAACGCCGACGCGATGCAGCTCTACCGCGGCATGGACATCGGCACCGCCAAGCTCACGGTCGCCGAGCGCCGCGGCATCCCGCATCACCTGCTCGACGTGCTCAGCGTGCGAGACGACGCCGCGGTCGCCTGGTACCAGACCGAGGCTCGGCGTCTCATCGATGAGATCCACGCGCGCGACGCCGATGCGATCCTCGTCGGCGGCTCGGGACTCTACGTCTCCGGCGTGATCTACGACTTCCGCTTCCCCCCGCGCGACGAGGCCGTGCGCGAGCGCCTCGAGGCGGAGCTCTCGGAGGACGGACCCGGCGTGCTGTTCGCGCGTCTGCGCGATCTCGACCCGGCCACGGCGCAGCGCATCGACCCGGCCAACGGGCGGCGCATCGTGCGCGCGCTCGAAGTGCTGGCGCAGGGCGAGGCGACGCACGGTGCAGCGCTTCCCGATGCCCCGGTGCTGTGGCGCGCGGACACCCTGCTCATGGCCCCTGGGGTCGCGCGTGACGAGCTCGTCGTCCGCCTCGACGCCCGCGTCGAGCGGATGTGGCGCGACGGCATCGTCGCCGAGGCCGAGCGGCTGCGCGCCGACGGACTCGACGAGGGCGTCACCGCGCGCCGCGCGATCGGCTACGCACAGGCGCTCGATCAGCTCGACGGCGTGCTCACCCAGGCTGAGGCGATCGCCCAGGCCCAGGCGCTCACCCGCCGTTATGCGCGGCGGCAGGTGTCCTGGTTCCGCCGCTACGACGGTCTTGCGTGGGTCGAGCCGGATGCCGCAGCATCCGACGCCCTCGACGCGGCCCTCGCACGGCGCCCGTAGACTCGACCCATGCCCGCATTGCCGTTCACCAAAGGCCAGGGGACCGGCAACGACTTCGTGATCATCGCCGACCCCGACGGCGTCGTCGACCTCTCCGACGCCCAGGTCGCGGCTCTCACCGACCGCCGCTTCGGCATCGGCGCCGACGGAACGCTGCGTGTCGTGCGCTCCGCGGCGATCGCCGAGGGCGCCGAGGCGGCGGCGTCGGGCGCGGAATGGTTCATGGACTACCGCAACGCCGACGGCTCGGCGGCCGAGATGTGCGGCAACGGCATCCGCGTCTTCGCCCGCTACCTCGAGCAGGCGGGACTCGCGAC
Organism: Microbacterium ginsengisoli; assembly: GCF_000956535.1. Classification (GTDB taxonomy): domain Bacteria; phylum Actinomycetota; class Actinomycetes; order Actinomycetales; family Microbacteriaceae; genus Microbacterium; species Microbacterium ginsengisoli. The sequence goes on from NZ_JYIY01000074.1 coordinate 28,883, forward strand.
ATTCGGCGAGCAGCGCATCGGCACGCGCGCCGGCGTCAAGACCGTGCGCCGCGACGGCGACGGCTTCGAGGTCGACCTGGGCGTGTTCGTCGTCGACGAGACCGACGTTCTGGTGCAGGCCAAGGGTCTGCCGGTGGCGCGACCCGGTCTCGGCATCGACGTGGGCAACCCGCACGTGGTCGTCGCACTTCCTTCGCATGACGAGCTCGACGGCCTCGAGCTGGCGTACGTTCCCCAGCTGACGCCCGCACCGGCGGCGGGCGCGAACGTCGAGTTCGTCGTTCCGGGAGAGCCTCTCGTGGTCGACGGGGTCGGCTCCATCCGCATGCGGGTGTTCGAGCGCGGTGTCGGCGAGACGCTCAGCTGCGGCACCGGCGTCGCCGCCGCGGCCCTCGCGGTGCGCCATTGGGCGGGCCCCGCCGCCCCCGACCGCTGGCGCGTCGCCGTGCCGGGCGGCGAACTCGGCGTGCGGGTCGTCGACGGTCACGTGCTGCTCTCCGGCCCAGCCGTGCTCACCTACACGGGCGAGGTCGCCCTCGCCTGAACGGCGGGTGCTCCGGGCCGACGTCGCGCTCGCCTGACCGGCGGGTGCGCGTTCGACGGACGTTGCTCGCGGCGGCCTATCGCCTCGAGCGCGACCGCGGGGAATCGGCCGACAAACGCCCGATCAGTCGACCGGGTAGGGCAGCTCGATCGCCTCGGTCGGCGGGGTGCCGTGTCGGCGCACCTTGAGGACGCGGTACCCCCGCGCGGTCGCCGCGCGGTGCACGCTGTAGCCCACGGGGAAGGTCGCCGAGATCCACCGCTGCAGGGAGTCCGACCCGAGATTGCGGGCGACGACGAACCAGCCGTCGGAGCGCTCGTCGAGCCGCGGGATCCAGCGCTCGAGCATGTCGTGCAGCTCGTTCTTGCCGACGCGGATGGGCGGGTTCGACCGGATCGTGCGGAACACCACGTCGTCGGGAACATCGTCGGGCGTCACCGCGTTGACGTTCTCGAGGCCCAGGCGCTCCGCGGTGGCGCGGACGAGTCCGAGGGCCCGCTGGTTGACATCGACCGCCCAGATGGTGGCGCGCGGCGACTCGATCGCCAGCGACAGTGAGATCGGACCCCACCCGCAGCCGAGGTCGAGGAAATGACCTCCGGGAGGCGGCGGGGGCGTGTTCGCCAGCAGCACGGACGTTCCGGCGTCGAGGCGATCGGGACTGAACACGCCGTTCGCGGTCGTCACCTGCACGTCGCGTCCCCCGAGCGTCACGGTGATCAGCCGCTGCTGTTCGGGACTGGCCGGAGACGCACTGAAGTAGTGGTCGCTCGGCATGGTGCGAGCGTAGCGGAGAGCGCGTCTGGGCGGGAGGCTAGAGTGAGCGGATGCCGCGGCCACGGGGCATCCTCGAAAGGAATTGATGACGGACGACATCGACACCGCGCGCGCGAGTCGACAGGATGACGCCGTGGAGCGGGTGCTCGCTCGGGCGGAGGCGCGGGCGGGAGTGCGTCGCTTCGACGAGCTCGGGTCCGCGCAGGCTCTGCAGGACGCGTCGACCGCGTACGGCGGCGAGACCGACGGCGAGCAGTGGGACCGTGAGGAGCGTGCCGCGCTGCGGCGCGTACCCGGGCTCTCGACCGAGCTCGAGGACGTCACCGAGGTCGAGTACCGGCAGCTGCGACTCGAGAACGTCGTGCTCGTCGGCGTGCATCCGCAGGGTGAGCAGGAGGACGCCGAGAACTCGCTGCGCGAGCTCGCCGCGCTCGCCGAGACCGCGGGTGCCGCGGTGCTCGACGGCGTGCTGCAGCGTCGGCCGCACCCCGACCCCGCGACCTACGTCGGTCGCGGCAAGGCCGAGGAGCTGCGCGACATCGTCGCCGCGGTCGGCGCCGACACCGTGATCGCCGACACCGAGCTCGCACCGAGCCAGCGGCGTGCACTCGAAGACGTCGTGAAGGTGAAGGTCATCGACCGCACCACCGTCATCCTCGACATCTTCAGCCAGCACGCGAAGTCTCGTGAGGGCAAGGCCCAGGTCGAGCTCGCCCAGCTCGAGTACCTCCTCCCGCGCCTGCGCGGGTGGGGTGACTCGATGAGCCGTCAGGCCGGTGGCCAGGTGGGCGCCGGCGGCGCCGGCATGGGTTCGCGCGGACCGGGTGAGACGAAGATCGAGCTCGATCGCCGCCGCATCCGCACCCGCATGGCGATGCTGCGCCGGCAGATCCGCGACTTCGCGCCGGCCCGCGATGCGAAGCGCGCCGAGCGCAAGCGCAACACGATCCCGTCCGTCGCGATCGCCGGCTACACGAACGCGGGGAAGTCGAGCCTGCTGAACCGGCTCACGAGCGCGGGTGTGCTCGTGGAGAACGCGCTGTTCGCGACGCTCGATGCGACAGTGCGGCGGGCCGAGGCATCCGATGGACGCGTCTACACGCTCACCGACACCGTCGGGTTCGTGCGCAACCTGCCGCATCAGCTCGTGGAGGCGTTCCGCTCGACGCTGGAGGAGGTCGGCGACGCCGATGTGATCGTGCACGTCGTCGACGGCTCCCACCCCGACCCGGCAGCGCAGCTGGCGACAGTGCGCGACGTGATCGGCGAAGTCGGCGCGCGCGCCACGCAGGAGCTCGTCGTCTTCAACAAGGCCGACCTCGTCGATGCCGACGCGCGCCTCGTGCTGCGCGGACTCGTGCCGGGCGCGTACTTCGTGTCGTCGCGCACGGGTGAGGGCATCGCCGAGCTGCGCGCCGCTGTCGAGGCCGCGCTGCCGCTGCCGGCGGTGGAGATCACGGCGCTCGTGCCGTACGGTCGCGGGGACCTCGTCTCCGCGGTGCACGACACCGGGCTCATCGTGAGCCAGTCGCACGAGGAGACCGGCACTCTGCTGCACGCTCACGTCTCCGAGCGTCTCGCCGCTGAGCTCGCCCCGTTCGCGCGCTGAGCGTTCAGGTCCGTCAGTCGTGAGCGGCGACCCTTCGGCGCTCAGTCGAGCGCGAGCGGCGGCACCCCCGGTGGAGTGAATCCGAACACGGCGCCGAGGAAGGCGAGCTCGGTCTCGGCGGCGTCGATGATCGTCTCCCGGCGACGGAAGCCATGCCCCTCGCCCTCGTAGAGACGGTAGGCGTGCGGGATGCCGCGCGCCGCCAGCGCGTCGCGGATGGCCTCCGACTGGGCGGGTGGCACCACGGCATCGTCGGCGCCCTGCAGCAGCAGCACGGGCGCCGCGAACCGGTCCGTGTGTGACAGCGGGGAGCGCTCGAGATAGACGGCCTCGGCCTCCGGCAGGGGACCGATGAGGCCGTCGAGGTAGCGCGACTCGAAGTCGTGCGTGTCGGCGGCGAGGGCGCGCGCATCGGCCACGCCGTAGCGCGAGATGCCCGCCGCGAACACGTCGCTGCCGGCGAGGGCGGCGAGCACGGTCCATCCGCCGGCGGAGCCGCCGGCGATCGCGATGCGGGCGGCGTCGGCGTCGCCTTCCGCGACGAGACCGGCCACCGCGGCGAGGACGTCGTCGACGTCGACGATGCCCCACTGACCGTCGAGGCGCTCGCGGTACGCGCGTCCGTAGCCGGAGGACCCGCCGTAGTTGACGTCGAGCACGCCGATGCCGCGGCTCGTGAGGTAGGCGATCGATCCCGACAAGCCCCCCGCGACGTGGGAGGTGGGTCCGCCGTGCACGGTGACCACATACGGCGCGCGCTCGCCGGCGGGCGCCACGATTCCGGGAGCGGTCGGCGGGTAGACGAACGCGTGCACCGGCCCGTGCGGACCGGGGTAGGTGACCGCACGCGGGGTCGGCAGCCAGGCGTCGGGCAGCGGCGCGGCGCCGCCGACCACGGCCTCCGCGGCGCCGGTCTCGACGTCGACGAGCCACAGTCCGCTCGACACGGCCGAGCCCGCGCCCGTGAGCAGCACGCGCGAGCCCGCGGCATCCTCGATGAGCAGGTGGCTCGAGACCGGCAGCGGGATGCCGCGACTCGTCCCGTCCGCCTCGATGACGTCGAGCTCGTCCCGGCCGTTGGTGCGGAGGGCGGCGATGCGGCCGCCACCGAGCGGCGCGAACCAGCGACTGCCGAGCACCCACAGCGCGCCGCCGGTGTCGGCGTCGGCGGGCGCGACCTCCGTCACCATGCCGCCGCGCACCCGACGGAGGTTCCAGCGCCCGGTCTCGTCGTCGGAGTAGAGCAGCGCGCCGTCCGGCTCCCACGTCGGCTGCACCGGCGCGCTCGCGCCGCCGGCGACGACGGATGCCTCGTCCGGCCGCCCGAGCGGAGCGCGCCGGAGTTCGCTGCGCTCCCACGGCATGTGCGGGTGGTTCCAGCCGATCCAGGCGATCTCACCCCCGTCGGGGGAGAGCGCGGGCTGGGCGACGAAGTCGGTGCCGGATGCGACGACCTGCAGCGCGGTCGGGTCGTCGGAGGCAGATCCGTCGAGCGGGATGCGCACGGCGTCGTGGGTCGTGCCGCGCGCGTCCTGGGTCTCGCGCACCGCGAGCAGCACACCGCCCGTGACGGTGAGTCCACCGAAGCGCTGTCCGAGCCCGCCCGGCGTAAGGGGCTGCGGTTCCTCACCCGGGGTGAGCGAGTAGACCCGCTGGTCGCCCTTCTCGACGAACACCAGCCCGCCGTCGCCGCGAGGAGCCCACGCGCCGCCGCCGTACTCGTGCACCGCCGAGCGTGCGCTCCACGGTGCCGGAAGAATCTCCGCCACCTCTCCGCCCGCGGATCGCCGGCGCACGGTGCCGCGGCCGCCCTCCTCGGGCACCGACGCGCCCCACCAGATCTCCGATCCGACCAGGCGCGCGCCGTCGAAGCGGGGCGAGGAACCGGCGATGTCGGAGGCGGACAGCGGCGACGGCCAGGAGCCGTGGGGGAGAGTCTGCGGCATCCCTCCACGCTAGCCGCGGGCCGCGGCATCCGCCCGCTCGGCGCGGAGCGGGAGGCGCGTGCGCGGTGCTCGCGTGACTCCGGGCGTCACACACGGCTGCGCACATCGCTCGGTGCTTTATGCTCTGATCCCACCCGTATGCGCATTCTGCGCACCTCTTCCACCGTGTGAAATGACCTCTTCCGTCGACTCCGTGCCCGCGCCTGCGCCGTTCTCGTTCGAGCTGTACCCTCCTCGCACGGCGGCGTCAGAGGCGGCTCTGCACGAGACGATCGCGCGCCTCGCCGAGGTCGGGCCGCGGTTCATCTCGGTGACGTACGGTGCCGGCGGATCCACCGGCGGACGCTCGCTCGAGGTGCTGCGTCACATTCGCGCCACGACCGATGTCGAGCCGCTGGCGCACCTCACGTGCGTGGGCAACACCTATGCGGGCGCCAACCGTCTCATCCGCGAGTTCCTCGACGCCGGCATCCGCAGCTTCCTCGCGCTGCGCGGAGACCCGCCCGCGGGCACCTCCGAGGACGACGTGTACCTGGGTGACCTGGAGAGCGCCGCCCAGCTCGTGCAGCTCATCGACCGCGTCCAGGCCGAGCGCGCCCCCTACCAGGAGTCCGGGATCCCCGGCATGCCCGGCGCCGCCCGCGTCGATCCGCGCCCGCGGGTCGACATCGCCGTCGCGGCCTTTCCGAACGGCCACCCGCGGTCGCGGCATCCGCGCGAGCACATCGACGCGCTGCTGGCGAAGCAGGCCGCCGGTGCGACCCTCGCCATCACCCAGCTGTTCTTCCACGCCGACGACTACGTCTGGTTCGTCGACCGTGCCCGTACGGCGGGAGTCACCATCCCGATCCTGCCGGGGATCATGCCGATCACCGGCCCGGCACGGCTGCGCCGTGTGCTGCAGCTGACCGGCGAGGAGATCCCCGCCGACCTTGCGATCGCGCTCGAGGTCGAGCCGACCGCCGAGGGCCAGCGGGAGATCGGCATCGCGCACGCCGCGCGTCTCGCCGAGGAGGTGCTGGCCGGTGGAGCGCCCGGTGTGCACCTCTACGCGTTCAACAACCACGACACCGTGCTCTCGGTCCTCCGTGAAGCAGGTATTCTCACCGCGGGCGCCTCCGGCCCCGCCTCCACCCCAGTGAAGGAGTCACGTCGATGACTGCACCCGCCCTGCCCGAGGGAACCATCCTCGGCTACCCCCGCATCGGCCGCCGCCGTGAGCTCAAGCGCGCCGTCGAGTCGCACTGGGCGGGCGCGCTCTCCGAGGCCGACCTCGAGGCCACGACGGCCGACCTCCGCCGCGCCACCCGTGAGCGTCTCGCCGAGCTCGGCCTCGGCCGCACGGACTCCTCGATCCCCGAGTCGTTCTCGTACTACGACCAGGTGCTCGACGTCACCGCGACCGTCGGCGCCCTGCCCGCCCGCTTCACGCGTCTGCGCGACAGCGACGGCAGTGTGCCGCTGTCGGCCTACTTCACGGCCGCCCGCGGCGAGGGCGATGACGCGCCGCTGGAGATGACCAAGTGGTTCGACACGAACTACCACTACCTGGTTCCCGAGATCGGTCCCGAGACCCGCTTCGCGCTCACGAGCGACCGCTTCGCCCGCCAGGTCGCCGAGGCCCGCGCCGACGGCTTCGTCACGCGCCCCGTCGTCGTCGGCCCCGTCACGTTCCTCGCGCTGGCGAAGGCGACGGATGCCGCGCCCGCCGGCTTCGCTCCGACGAGCCGCCTCGATGACCTCCTGCCCGTCTACGTCGAGCTGCTCGCGTCGCTGAAGGCGGCCGGAGCCGAGTGGGTACAGCTCGACGAGCCGGCCCTCGTCAGCGAGAGCGTCGACGTCGACCCCGCCGCTCTCGCGGCGCTCGCGGAGCGCGCCTATGCCGTGCTCGGCGGTGCCGGCGACCGCCCGTCGATCCTCGTGACCGCCGGCTACGCGCAGCTCTCGCCCGAGGCGTGGCAGGTTCTGGCCGCCGCCCCCGTCGAGGCGCTCGCGATCGACCTCGGCCGCGGTGCGCTTCCGGCGGCGGTCCCCGGGCTCGAGTCCAAGACCCTCGTGGGCGGCGTCATCGACGGCCGCAACATCTGGCGTGGCGACCTCGAGGCCGCCTGGCAGAAGCTCGAGGCGCTGAAGGGGCTGGGCGCGGCATCCGTCGTCGCCGGCACCACCACCTCGCTGCAGCACGTGCCGCACGACGTCGCCGACGAGCCCGCGCTCGATGAGCGTCTCGTCTCGTGGCTCGCGTTCGCCGACCAGAAGGTCGGCCAGATCGCGGTGCTCGCGCGTGGCCTGGCCGAGGGTCGTGACGCGATCGCCGACGACCTCGCCGCCGCGACGGCGGCGCTGGAGGACCGTCGGTCGGCACCGGGCGTGCGTGTCGACGCGGTGCGTGCCCGCACCGGCGCCCTGACCGACGCCGACTTCTCGCGCGGCGACTACGCGGAGCGTGCCGCGGCGCAGGATGCCGCGCTGCACCTTCCGGCGCTCCCGACGACGACGATCGGGTCGTTCCCGCAGACCGGTGACATCCGTCGTGCCCGCGCCCGCCACGCGAAGGGCGAGCTCACCACGGCCGAGTACGACGGGTTCCTCCGCGACGAGATCGCCGCGGTCATCACGCTGCAGGAGGATCTCGGTCTCGACGTCCTCGTGCACGGCGAGCCCGAGCGCAACGACATGGTGCAGTACTTCGCCGAGAACCTCGACGGCTTCGCGGTGACGCAGAACGGCTGGGTGCAGTCCTACGGCTCGCGTGCGACGCGTCCGTCGATCCTCTGGGGCGACGTGTCGCGTCCGGCGCCGATCACGGTGGCGTGGGCCGAGTACGCCCAGTCGCTCACCGCGAAGCCCGTCAAGGGCATGCTGACCGGCCCGGTGACGATCCTGGCGTGGTCGTTCGTGCGCGACGACCAGCCGCTAGGCGAGACCGCGAACCAGGTCGCCCTGGCGCTGCGCGACGAGATCGGCGACCTCGAGCAGGCCGGCATCGCGATCATCCAGGTCGACGAGCCGGCGCTGCGCGAGCTGCTTCCGCTGAAGAAGGCCGACCAGCCCGCCTACCTCGACTGGTCGGTGGGATCGTTCCGCCTGGCGACCGCGGGAGCCGAGACAGCCACCCAGGTGCACACGCACCTGTGCTACTCGGAGTTCGCCGTCGTGATCGACGCGATCGCCGCCCTCGACGCCGACGTCACCTCGATCGAGGCGGCGCGCAGCCGTGGCGACGTGATCGACGACATCTCTGCGTCGGGCTTCAGCCACGGCATCGGCCCGGGTGTCTACGACATCCACTCGCCCCGCATCCCGAGCGTCGAAGAGGTCACCGAGCTCCTCGAGCGCGCGGTCAAGGCGATCCCGACCCGCCAGATCTGGGTCAACCCGGACTGCGGTCTGAAGACCCGTGGCTACGCCGAGACGAAGGCCTCGTTGCGCAACCTCGTCGCCGCGACCGTCGCGGTGCGCGAAGAGGTGGGCGCCCCGCAGGGCTGAGCGCCTCGCGAACGACAGAGGGCGGCGACCGGATGCTTCCGGTCGCCGCCCTCTCGTCGTCTCGGTGTCGTCAGACCGCGCGCATGAGCGCGACGACCTTGCCGAGCACGACCGCCTCGTCGCCGAGGATCGGCTCGAACGCGGAGTTGCGCGGCAGCAGCCAGGTGTGGCCGTCCCGCTGGCGGAAGGCCTTGACGGTGGCCTCGCCGTCGAGCATCGCGGCGACGATGTCGCCGTTCTCGGCGGTGGACTGCGAGCGCACGACCACCCAGTCGCCGTCGCAGATGGCGGCGTCGATCATCGACTCGCCCTGCACCTTGAGCATGAACAGGTCGCCCTTGCCGACGAGCTGGCGGGGGAGGGGGAAGATCTCCTCGACCTGCTGCTCGGCCGTGATCGGGATGCCGGCGGCGATGCGCCCGACGAGGGGCACCATGGCGGCGTCGCCGACCGAGGGGGCCGTGTCGGCGGGGTTCTCGGCCGCGGTACCGGGGAGGTCGATGAGCACTTCCATCGCACGGGTCTTGCCCGCGTCGCGACGCAGGTAGCCGCTCAGCTCGAGCTGGTTCAGCTGGTGCGTGACGCTCGAGAGCGACTTGAGTCCCACGGCGTCGCCGATCTCGCGCATGCTCGGCGGGTATCCGTGGCGCGCGATGGAGCGCTGGATGACCTCGAGGATCGCCAGCTGCTTGTCGCTGAGGCTCTTGCGCCGACGCGTCTGCGGCTTCTCCCGACCGGGCATCGCACGCTCCTTCCCTGGGCCGCCTCGTCGTTCTCGTTCGAATGTCGGAGGTCGGTGATGTGCTTCAGATGTCGAAAACCTATCCGGCTCTCGGCGCCCTTCGCGGGAGCGGGCACGCGTGTCGCGTTCGAAAGTCCTCGAAGGCGAGAGCCGGTTGACACTCGACAATATCGAAGATAGATTCGGAAAAGAAGTTCGCAAGACCGGCCCCCGGCCGGGTCCGGTCTTGCGACACTTCACCACTCTGAGGAGGCAGACATGACGACGATCCCGCTCACGCTCGCACCGCGCACCCGACTGCGGATGACGCGTCGTGGCCGCCGCGTGCTCGTGTTCCTCGCCGCACTGCCTTTCCTCATCGGGGTCTCGGCGGGCATCGTGTCGGGCGGGGCGGCTCTCGCGTCACGCGACGCCGGTGCTCCGGCGGGCACCTACCAGACCGTCACGGTCGAGGCCGGTGACTCGCTGTGGTCGATCGCGGAGCGCGTCGCGCCGCAGGCAGATCCGCGCGACGTGGTCGACGCGTTCGTGCGGCTCAACGCACTCGGAAACGGCACGGTGGTGGCCGGCGAGCAGCTGTCGATCCCCGCCGAGTACGCTCCGGCTCGCTGATCTCGACCGTCGGGTCGGCGCGTATCTCGCCTCTACGATGGAACGGTGACCCGTCTCGAAGACCTTCCGATACGCGACGACCTGCGCGGGCTCGTCCCTTACGGCGCCCCGCAGGTCGCGCTCCCCGTCGCTCTGAACGTCAACGAGAACACGCATCCGGTTCCGGATGAGGTCGCCAGCGACATCCTCGATTCCATCGCCCGCGCGCTGCGCGACGTCAACCGCTATCCCGACCGCGAGTTCACCGCGCTGCGCGAGGGCTTTGCGGACTATCTCGGCAACGGGCTGCTCCCCGAGCAGATCTGGGCCGCGAACGGGTCGAACGAGGTGCTCCAGCACGTCCTGCAAGCCTTCGGCGGCCCGGGACGTCGGGCGTTCGGCTTCACGCCGACGTACTCGATGTACCCGCTTCTCACGCGCGCGACCGGCGCCGAGTGGGTCGCCGGCGAGCGGGCCAGCGACTACACGCTGTCTCCGCAATCCGCGGCCGACCAGGTGGCCGCCGCTGACCCCGACGTCGTCTTCCTGTGCGCTCCCAACAATCCGACCGGCACGCCGCTGCCGATCGATGTGATCACCGCCGTCTACGAGGCGAGCCGCGGCATCGTCATCGTCGACGAGGCCTACATCGAATTCGCCCCGCGCGACGCGGTCTCGGCGATCTCGCTCCTCGGGGGCCGGGAGCGCCTGGTCGTCTCCCGCACCATGAGCAAGGCGTTCGCCTTCGCCGGTGCGCGCGTGGGCTACCTCGCCGCCGACCCGGCGATCATCGACGCGCTGCGCCTCGTGCGCCTGCCGTACCACCTGAGTGCGCTCACACAGGCCGCCGCATCGGCGGCGCTGCGTCACGCGGACGTCATGCTCGGGATGGTCGACGAGATCGTCGCGCAGCGCGACCGCATCTCGGCGACAGTCGAGGCGCTGGGCTTCCGCGCCCACCCGTCGTGGACCAACTTCGTGCTGTTCGGCGACGTCGACGACCCGCGGGCGACCTGGCAGGCGCTGTACGACCGGGGCGTGCTGATCCGCGACGTCGGCATTCCGCACCACCTGCGGGTGACGGCGGGCACCGCGCAGGAGACGACGGCGTTCCTCGATGCCCTGGCCTCGCTAGAATCGGGCGCATGAGCGCCGCACCCGCAGCATCCCGTACGGCGTCGATCACCCGCAGCACCAGCGAGTCGTCGGTCGAGCTCACCCTCGACCTCGACGGCACCGGGCGCAGCAGCATCGACACGAGCGTCCCGTTCTTCGACCACCTGCTGACGGCGTTCGCGAAGCACTCGCTCACCGATCTCACCGTGCGCTCGAGCGGCGACACGCACATCGATGCGCACCACACGGTGGAGGACGTCGCAATCGTGCTCGGTCAGGCGATCCGCCAGGCGCTCGGCGACAAGGCCGGCATCTCGCGCTACGGCGACGCGCTCGTGCCGCTCGATGAGGCCCTCGCGCAGGCTGTGGTCGACATCAGCGGCCGTCCGTACCTCGTGCACACCGGCGAGCCGGAGGGGTACGAGCACCACCTGATCGGCGGCCACTTCACCGGTTCGCTCGTGCGCCACACGTTCGAGGCGATCGCGTTCAACGCGGGCCTCACCGTGCACGTGCGCGTGCTCTCGGGTCGCGACCCGCACCACATCGCGGAGGCCGAGTACAAGGCGTTCGCGCGAGCGTTCCGTCAGGCGAAGGCGCTCGACCCGCTCGTCGAGGGCATCCCCAGCACCAAGGGCGCTCTGTGACGCGCACGCCGCTCGTCGCGGTGCTCGACTACGGGTCGGGCAACGTGCACTCCGCGGTGAAGGCGCTCGCGGCTGCCGGCGCCGACGCGCGCCTCACCGCCGATCGCGCGCTCGTGCTCGAGGCCGACGGTCTGGTGGTGCCCGGGGTCGGCGCGTTCCGAGCCGTCATGGAGGCGCTCCGCGCCAGCGGGGGAGACGACCTCATCGACCGGCGCCTCGCCGGAGGACGTCCCGTGCTCGGAATCTGCGTCGGCATGCAGGTGCTGTTCGGCCGCGGGGTCGAACGCGGCGACGACACCCCGGGTCTGGGGGAGTGGCCGGGCGTGGTGACCGAATTGGATGCCCCGGTGCTCCCGCACATGGGATGGAACACCGTCGAGCCCGGCGAGGGGTCGACGCTGTTCGCCGGCGTCGAGGACGAGCGGTTCTACTTCGTGCACTCCTTCGCGGCGCAGCAGTGGTCGCTCGAGGTGCAGCCGCCCTTCCCCACGCCGTCGCTGACCTGGGCGACCCACGGGTCCCGGTTCCTGGCAGCCGTGGAGAACGGCGCGCTGTCGGCGACCCAGTTCCACCCGGAGAAGTCGGGGGCCGCCGGCATCCGACTGCTGTCCAATTGGATCGGCTCGCTCTCCGCGGGATAACCTCTCCCGGGCGCGCGTCGGCGCGCCGAGGCATCCGCCTGTTCGCTTCACCCGAGGACCCATGAACGACTTCGCTTCCACGCCCGAACTGATCCTCCTTCCCGCGGTCGATGTGGCCGACGGCAAGGCCGTGCGCCTCACCCAGGGGGAGGCCGGCAGCGAGACGAGCTACGGCGACCCCGTCGAGGCCGCCCTCGAGTGGGCCCGCCAGGGTGCGCAGTGGATCCACCTCGTCGACCTCGACGCGGCGTTCGGTCGGGGCAGCAACGCGGCCCTGCTTCGCAAGGTCATCACGCACGTGAAGGGTGTGAACGTCGAGGTCTCCGGCGGCATCCGCGACGACGCCTCGCTCGAGGCGGCTCTCGAGTCGGGCGCGGCGCGCATCAACCTCGGCACCGCGGCCCTGGAGAACCCGGAGTGGGCGGCGGATGTCATCGGCCGCTACGGTGACGCGGTCGCCGTCGGCCTCGACGTGCGCGGAACGACCCTCGCCGCCCGCGGCTGGACGCGCGACGGCGGCGACCTGTGGGCCGTGCTCGACCGGCTGGAGGAGGCCGGCTGCACGCGGTACGTCGTCACCGACGTCACCAAGGACGGCACGCTGCGCGGCCCGAACCTCGACCTGCTGCGCACCGTCGCCGACCGCACGCCGAAGCCGGTCATCGCGTCCGGCGGCATCTCGAGTCTCGACGACATCGCGGCGCTGCGCGAGCTCGTGCCGCACGGTGTCGAGGGCGCGATCGTCGGCAAGGCGCTCTATTCGGGGGCGTTCACCCTGCGCGAGGCGCTGGATGTCGCCGGAGCCTGAGTCGCGGCATCCCGGTCACGGCGGGGCCTGCGGCCACGACCACGGCTCGGCGCACGATCCTCACCTGACCGATTCGGCGGGCACTCCGTGGGCGGGTCGCAGCTTCGAGCCGAACCCGCACGCGGGCGACGACGGCTCGGCCGACCCCGCTCTGCGGGCGGCGCTGGAGGCCTTCCATGCCGGCGAGGGCGATCAGGTCGCCGTCGCGACCGCGTACCGCACGGCGCGCCTGCTGATCCCGCTCATCGCCGAGAAGGGAGACGAGGGTGTGGGCCCGACCGGCCTCGTCGTCGACAAGACGCAGGAGCTGTCGATCGTCACGGTGGCTGCGCCCGACGGGCGACGCGTGCTGCCGGTGTTCACATCGGTGGCGACCATGCGCGCCTGGGATGCCGCGGCTCGCCCGGTGCCCGCCGACGGCGTGCGCACGGCGCTCGCGGCCGCGAACGACGACACCGACCTGATCGTGATCGACCCGGGCTCGAACACAGAGTTCGTGCTGCGGCGCCCCGCCGTGTGGGCGATCGCCAAGGGTGAGGAATGGGAGCCGTCCTTCGCCTCGCCGGCGGTGTTCCTGGGCCTTCAGCGCAGCATCGCGCACGAGCTCGCGGTGCTCGATCTGCAGGTGGCTCCCGGGGATCCGCGCGCGCGGGGTCTGGGCTCCGAACTCGTCGTGCACCTGAATCTCGCGGCGGGCCTCGATCAGCAGGAGCTCGACGCCGTGCTCGCGCGACTCGCCCGCCGGTGGGCCGCCGATGATGCGGTGGCGGCCCTGGTCGACTCGCTGTCGGTCAAGCTGCACCGCGCGCGCTGAGCTGCGTCGCGCCGCCGCTCTGCCATCGCGACCGGACGAGTGCGCGCCGGGTCGGGGTCAGGTGACCGGGCCGGTCCACTTCTCGCCGGGTCCCTTGCCGATCGGGTCGGGAACGACGGATGCCTCGCGAAAGGCGAGCTGCAGGGAGCGCAGGCCGTCGCGGAGTGACCGGGCGTGCATGTCGCTGACCTCGGGGGCGGCGGCGGTGATGAGGCCGGCCAGGGCGTTGATGAGCTTGCGGGCCTCGTCGAGGTCGGTCTGCGACTCCGGGTCGTCGGCGAGGCCGACCTTGACGGCGGCCGCGCTCATGAGGTGCACGGCGGTCGTGGTGATGATCTCGACCGCGGCCACGTCGGCGATGTCGCGCACGGCGCTCGACGCGGCGCGCTCCTGCTCCTCCCAGCGAGCGTGGCGCTCGTCGTCGGTGAAGGCGTTGTCGTCGGGGCTCGTGTGCACGTCGTTCTCTCTGCTAGACTGTGCGGGCATCCGAGCGTCTGCTTCGGATCGAAAGTGGATCACATCCCACCCGCGCTTGCCGCTCAAGGCTACCGGGTCGAACGCACAGCTCCGGTTCTCCGGTGGCGGCCTTGTGGCGCGTGCTGGCGCGAACGTCGTGACGTCGCGTGGGTGGAGTGTGCGAATCTTCCGCCCGCTTCGCACCCGCGTCGCGGTGGCACCCGCTACGTAAGAGGAGTTCCGCATCAGCGATCCCCGCACCAATGAGCGCATCCGCGTCCCCGAGGTCCGCCTCGTGGGTCCGAACGGCGAGCAGGTAGGCGTCGTCCGTATCGAGGTTGCGCAGCGTCTGGCCCAGGAGGCAGACCTCGACCTGGTCGAGGTGGCCCCCAACTCGAAGCCGCCCGTCGTCAAGATCATGGACTACGGCAAGTTCAAGTACGAGGCCGCGCAGAAGGCCAAGGAGGCCCGGCGCAATCAGGCGAACACGGTCTTGAAGGAGGTGCGGTTCCGCCTCAAGATCGAGGCTCACGACTACACCACCAAGCTCAAGCGCGCCGAGGGATTCCTCAAGTCGGGTGACAAGGTCAAGGCGATGATCCTGTTCCGCGGTCGCGAGCAGTCGCGTCCCGAACTGGGTGTGCGCCTGCTTCGCAAGTTCGCCGAGGATGTCTCCGAGTTCGGCACCGTCGAATCGAACCCCACGATCGACGGTCGCAACATGGTCATGGTGATCGCGCCTCACAAGAACAAGTCCGAGGCGAAGGCGGAGCAGAACGCCCAGCGTGCCGCGAACAAGGAGGCCGCCCGTTCGGCCGCCCGCGGCGACACCCCCACTGACGAGCAGCCCGCTCCGGTTCCGGCCGAGTAGGGCGCCACGATTCCCGTCCGCGGGACACAACACAGAAGGAAACCGACATGCCGAAGCAGAAGACCCACTCGGGTGCCAAGAAGCGCTTCAAGATCACCGGCACCGGCAAGCTCATGAAGCAGCAGGCCAACCTGCGCCACAACTTCGAGGGCAAGCCCACCAAGCGCACCCGCCGTCTGTCGCAGGAGCAGGTGCTCGCCCCGGGCGACGCCAAGGTCGCGAAGAAGCTCCTCGGCCGCTGAGCGCGCCGACCCACGTGAGGAAGACAAGAAATGGCTAGAGTCAAGCGGGCCGTCAACGCCCAGAAGAAGCGTCGTACCATCCTCGATCGCGCCTCGGGTTACCGTGGCCAGCGGTCGCGCCTCTACCGCAAGGCGAAGGAGCAGGTCACCCACTCGCTCGTCTACGCGTACCGCGACCGTCGCAAGCGCAAGGGCGACTTCCGCCGTCTGTGGATCCAGCGCATCAACGCCGCTGCCCGTCAGAACGGCATCACCTACAACCGCTTCATCCAGGGCCTCGGCCTCGCGGGTGTGCAGGTCGACCGCCGCATCCTGGCCGACCTCGCGGTGAACGAGCCCGCGACGTTCGCGTCGCTGGTCGCGACGGCGAGGGCCGCCCTTCCGGCCGACGTGAACGCGCCCAAGGTCTCGGCTTAAGCGTCACACGCTGCACGGGGCGTCCTCCTTCGGGAGGGCGCCCCGTTCGTCGTTCCCGGGCGAGCCACCCCACCGCTCTAGACTGGCCGCGTGCTCGAGAATCCCCGATCGCCGCGCGCCCGAGCGGTCGCGAAGCTCGCCAAACGGGCGGCGCGCGACGAGACCGGCCTGTACCTCCTCGAGGGTCCGCAGGCCGTGCGCGAGGCGCTCGCCTTCCGTGCCGACGGCCTGGTCGAGCTCTATGCGACGCCCGCCGCCTGGGATCGCCACGCCGACCTCCGCGAGGCGGCATCGCGCGCGGGGCTCCGCGTCGAGCTCGCGTCCGACGCGGTGATCGAGGCGATGGCTGACACCGTCACTCCTCAGGGCATCATCGCTGTCGCCCGCCAGGACGAGGCATCCATCGACGACGTTCTCGCCCGTGCACCGCGACTGCTCGCGATCTGTGAAGAGATCCGCGATCCGGGCAATCTCGGCACGATCATCCGCGCGGCCGACGCCGTCGGCGCCGATGCGGTGGTTCTGACCGGGCGCACGGTGGATCCCTACAACCCGAAGGTCGTGCGGTCGACGACCGGGTCTCTGTTCCACGTGCCGGTGGCGCGCGTCGAGTCACTGGAAGACGTGATCGATGCGGCACGTGCGGCGGGACTGCGCGTCGTCGCCGCCGACGTCAAGGGCGACGATCTGCTCGACGCGCGGCGAGCCGGGGAACTCGACGGCCCGACCGCCTGGGTGTTCGGAAACGAGGCGCACGGGCTGCCCGATGAGGCTCTCGAGTGGGTGGATGCCGCGCTGCGCCTGCCGATCTACGGGCAGGCCGAGTCGTTGAACCTCGCGACCGCGGCGAGCGTCTGCCTCTACGAATCGGCGTTCGCCCAGCGCGGCTGACCGGCCGGATGCCGCGTCACGGAACCCGGCCGAGGCAGGTTCCGCGGAGGTTACATCCCCCTGGGAGAATCCGCCACGGGTCGCGATCGTCCACATCCCGTTCATAGGGTGGACATCATGTCTTCCCAGGATTCCCCCGGCCCGGCGACATCGAACATCAGCGTGCGACGCGGCGATCCGCTGGTCGTCGTCGAGCGCGTGCAGAAGCACTACGGCGATTTCCACGCCCTCAAGGACATCGACCTGACGGTCAACCGAGGCGAGGTGGTCGTGGTGATCGGCCCCTCCGGATCGGGGAAGTCGACGCTTTGCCGCACGATCAACCGGCTCGAGACCATCACCTCGGGAACGATCGCGATCGACGGCGTGGCGCTTCCGAGCGAGGGGAGGGCGCTGGCGGCGCTCCGTGCCGACGTCGGCATGGTGTTCCAGTCGTTCAACCTGTTCTCCCATCTCACGATCCTCGAGAACGTCACCCTCGGACCGATCAAGGTCAAGAAGCAGAAGAAGGCGGAGGCGGAGGCATCCGCTCGTCGACTTCTCGACCGCGTCGGCGTCGGGGCGCAGGCCGACAAGCTGCCGGCGCAGCTCTCCGGCGGACAGCAGCAGCGTGTCGCCATCGCCCGGGCGCTCGCGATGACCCCGAAGGTGATGCTCTTCGACGAGCCCACGAGCGCCCTCGACCCCGAGATGATCACCGAGGTGCTCGACGTGATGACCTCGCTCGCGCACGAAGGGATGACCATGATCGTCGTCACCCACGAGATGGGCTTCGCGCGCAAGGCCGCCGACCGGGTCGTGTTCATGGCCGACGGCCAGATCGTCGAGCAGGCGACTCCGGACGCGTTCTTCACGAACCCCGCCAGCGACCGAGCGAAGGACTTCCTCTCCAAGCTCATCACCCACTGACGCCCCCAGACCCGCGCGCCCGTCCCCGGCGCCGGACGAAGAAGAAGAGATACGAAACAGGAGAGATTCACATGCGCATCAGACGAATGATGGGAGCGGCTGCGGGACTCGCGGTCGCGGCGCTCGCGCTCACCGCGTGCAACAGCGGCACCCCGGGTGCCTCGGGAAGCGCGGATGCCTCGGCCGCGCCGCTGTTCGAGGTCGCGAGCAATGTCGAGATCGCCGGCAGCCCGACCTTCGAGAAGATCAAGGCCGCCGGCGTCGTCAAGATCGGAGTCAAGGAGGACCAGCCGGGTCTCGGCTACCTCGACCCGACCACGGGTGAGAGGTCGGGCTTCGACATCGACATCGCCCGGTGGATCGCGGCGTCGCTCGGCTACGACGAGAGCAAGATCGAGTACACCGCGATCGCCTCCGCGAACCGTGAGCAGGCCATCGAGAACGGGCAGATCGACTACTACGTCGGCACGTACTCGATCACCGACAAGCGCAAGACGCAGATCGGCTTCGCGGGCCCGTACTTCGTGACCGGGCAGGGGCTGCTCGTGCGCAAGTCCGACGACTCGATCACGGGCGTCGACTCGCTTGCGGGGAAGACGGTGTGCTCGGCGACGGGGTCCACGTCGATCCAGCGCATCAAGGACGAGCACCCCGAGGCGAAGACCGTCGAGTTCAGCGGCTACTCCGAGTGCGTGCAGAACCTCATCAGCGGCCAGGCCGATGCGGTCACGACCGATGAGGCGATCCTCATCGGCTATGCCGCGGCCGACCCCGACAACCTGAAGGTCGTCGGGGAGCCGTTCTCGACCGAGCGCTACGGTGTCGGGCTCGCGAAGGACGACACCGCGTTCGCAGCATTCATCAACACGATGTTCACCGACGGAGGGCCGACCTGGACCGCGATCTTCGAGAAGAACCTCGGCGCGTCCGGCGTGCAGGCCACCCAGCCTGCCGTCGATCCCGTCTCGTGATCATCGCCGGGGTGGCCGCGCAGCGGCCGCCCCGGCTCCCTCCGAAAGGACGACGACGGTGAACATCCTCACCGACTACCCCGATCTGTGGGGTGAGGCACTGCGCGGCACTCTGGTGCTGTTCTTCGGCGGCGGCGCGATCGCGCTCCTCCTCGGGCTCATCGTCGGTGCCATGCGCGTCTCCCCGGTGCCGATCGCGCGCGCGGTCGGCGCGGTGTACGTCAACTGGATCCGCAACACCCCGCTCACACTCGTGATGTTCTTCTTCGCGTTCTGTGTCCCGCTCCTCGTGCCCGGCCGCGCCGACTTCGTGCTGCTCGCGACGACCGCCCTCGGGATCTATACGGCCACCTACGTCGCCGAGACCGTGCGCTCGGGCATCAACACCGTGCCGGTCGGGCAAGCCGAGGCCGCGCGCGCCCTCGGGATGGGTTTCGGGCAGGTGATGGGCTACGTCGTGCTGCCGCAGGCGACCCGATCGGTCATCCCGCCGATGATGAGCGTGCTCATCGCCCTGCTGAAGAACACGACCGTGGCGAGCGGCTTCTCGGTCGTCAACCTCGGCAACATCCGCGCGAACATGAGCGAACTGGGGGAGAACCAGCTCGTCACGATCCTCTGGGTAATGGTCGTGTTCGTGGTGCTCGTGCTGCTGCTGGCGTGGCTGCAGCGCGTGCTCGAACGTCGCTGGAAGGTGGCCCGATGAGTTCCGTCCTCTACGACGTGCCCGGCCCTCGGGCGCGACTGCGCAACCGGATCCTCGGCGTCGTCACCGTGCTCGTCGCCGCCGCGGGCGTCGCCTGGACGATCTGGCGTCTCGCCGAGACCGGTCAGTTCTCCGCCCGGAAGTGGGAGCTGTTCACCTACAGCCGGGTGTGGGAGCAGTTCGGACAGGCCACCATCGCGACGCTGTCGGCGTTCGCCGCGGCCGCGCTCGGCTCGGTCGTGCTCGGCTTCGTGCTCGCGATCGGGCGTCTCTCCGACCACGCGTGGGTGCGCATCCCGGTCACCGCGGTCGTCGAGGTGCTGCGCGCCATCCCGGTGCTCGTCTTCATGCTGCTGCTCTACTACGGGCTCCCCGTGCTCGGGCTGCGGCTGCCGAGCTACGGAGCGGTGGTGATCGCGTTGATCGCCTACAACGGCTCCGTGCTCTCCGAGGTGATCCGCGCGGGTGTCGAGGCGCTGCCGCGCGGTCAGAAGGAGGCGGGATACGCCATCGGGCTGCGCAAGGCTGGGGTGCTTCGCCTGATCCTGCTGCCCCAGGCGCTGCGCGCGATGCTGCCGGTGATCATCGCGCAGCTGGTCGTCACGCTCAAGGACACCGCGCTCGGCTTCATCATCACCTACCCCGAGCTGCTCTACTACGCGCGTCTGCTGGGCTCGAATCCGCAGTTCGGCTCGCCGCTGATCCCCTCGGCGCTGATCGCCGGGGCGATCTACGTCGCCCTGTGCCTGGCGCTCTCCTACGTCGCGTACGTCGTCGAGCGCCGCACCCGCCGGTCGCCGCGAGCGACGGGCACGGATGCCGCGGCCCCCGCGACGACCACGGAGCCCCTCGCCGCCCCGCCCGCGCCCTGAGACAGCCGGGGCGCTCGGTAGACTCGATTCCCGTGTCCGACGCACCCGAGAACGAGATCACGCCCGAGGCGGTGACGGCTGCGGCCGAGGCCGCGGTCGCGGCGATCGCCGCGGCATCCGATTCCGCCGAACTGAAGGCGGCGCGACAGGCGCACGTCGCGGAGGGCTCGCCGCTGGCGCGCCTGAACGCGCGCATGCGCGACGTGCCCGCGGACCGCAAGGCGGAGTTCGGCAAGCTCGTCGGCCAGGCCCGCGGGCAGGTCACGCAGGCGCTCGCCGCCCGCGAGACCGCGCTCGCCGAAGCGGAGCTCGCCGCCAAGCTCGAAGGCGAGCGCGTCGACATCACCGCCGTGCCGCAGCGCACGCGCGTGGGGGCGCGGCATCCGCTGACCCTCCTGCAGGAGCAGATCGGCGACATCTTCGTCGGCATGGGGTGGGAGATCGCGGAGGGTCCCGAGCTCGAGCACGAGTGGTTCAACTTCGACGCGCTGAACGTCGACCCCGACCACCCGGCGCGCCAGATGCAGGACACCTTCTACGTCGACCCGGTGGAGCGCCACCTGGTGCTGCGCACCCAGACGAGCCCGGTGCAGATGCGCACCATGCTCTCGCGTGATGTGCCCATCTACGTCATCTCGCCCGGCCGCGTGTACCGCACCGATGAGTTCGACGCCACGCACCTGCCGGTCTTCACGCAGTTCGAGGGGCTCGTGGTCGACAAGGGCATCACGATGGCGCACCTGAAGGGCACCCTCGACCACGTCGCCAAGCAGCTGTTCGGCGCCGAGGCGAAGACGCGCTTCCGCGCGAACTTCTTCCCGTTCACCGAGCCGAGCGCGGAGCTCGACCTGTGGCATCCGACGTTCAAGGGCGGCGCCCGCTGGATCGAGTGGGGCGGCTGCGGCATGGTCAACCCCAACGTGCTGCGCGCGGCGGGTCTCGACCCCGAGGTGTACTCGGGCTTCGCGTTCGGCATGGGGGTCGAGCGCACCCTCATGTTCCGCAGCGACGTGCAGGACATGCGCGACATGGCCGAGGGCGATGTGCGCTTCAGCGAGCAGTTCGGGATGGTGGTGTGATGCGCATTCCGCTGTCGTGGCTGCGTGAATATGTGGACGTCCCTGCGGACGCGACCCCGGAGGACGTGCTCGCCTCGTTCGTGAGCGTCGGCTTCGAAGAGGAGGACGTGCACTCCTTCGACGTGACCGGTCCGGTCGTCGTCGGCCAGGTGGTCTCGTTCGAGCCCGAGCCGCAGTCCAACGGCAAGACGATCCGCTGGTGCCAGGTCGACGTCGGCGAGGCGAACGGCGGCGTGCGCGGCATCGTGTGCGGCGCCGGCAACTTCTTCGCGGGCGACAAGGTCGTGGTGACGCTGCCCGGCGCCGTCCTGCCGGGACCCTTCCCGATCGCGGCCCGCAAGACCTACGGCCACGTCTCCGACGGCATGATCGCCTCGGCGCGCGAGCTCGGCCTCGGCGAGGACCACTCCGGCATCCTGCGGCTCACCGAGCTCGGCCTCGACCCCGAGGTCGGCACCGATGCGATCGCCCTGCTCGGTCTCGACGACGTCGCCGTGGAGATCAACGTGACCCCCGACCGCGGGTATGCGCTGTCGCTGCGCGGCGCCGCACGCGAGTACTCGCACGCGACCGGCGCGGCCTTCCGCGATCCCGCGGGTGGGGGCCGGTGGGTCGACCCGGGTGCGGGCGTCGAGATCGCGATCGAGGATGACGCACCCATCCGCGGGCGCGTCGGTGCGTCGCAGTTCGCGGCACGCGTCGTGCGCGGCGTCGATCCGTCGCGGCCGACGCCCCCGTGGATGGTGGCCCGGCTTGCGCTGGCCGGCATCCGCTCGATCTCGGTGCTCGTCGACATCACCAACTACGTCATGCTCGAGCTCGGCAACCCCGTGCACGGCTACGACCTCGACAAGCTCTCCGGCGGCATCACCGTGCGCCGGGCGGCGCCGGGCGAGACGCTCGAGACCCTCGACGGCAAGGTGCGCGACCTGCATGTCGAAGACCTGCTGATCACGGATGCCTCGGGCCCCATCGGTCTCGCGGGCGTCATGGGCGGCGCGAGCACCGAGATGAGCGAGACGACCCGCAACGTGCTGGTCGAGGCGGCGACGTTCGACCCGGTCACGATCGCCCGCAGCGCGCGTCGCCACAAGCTGCCGAGCGAGGCGTCTCGGCGCTTCGAGCGCGGCGTCGACCCGAATGTCGCGTCGGTCGCCGCCGAGCGCGTCGTCGAGCTGCTCGAGAAGCTCGCCGGCGGCACGCGCGCGGTCGAGGGCGGCCTCGCGAGAGTCGAGTCCGCACACCAGCGCGACGGCATCCTGCTGCCGGACGGATTCATCTCCGCGCTCATCGGGGTCGACTACACCGACGACCAGATCACGGGCGCGCTCGAGAAGATCGGCGCCACCCTGCTCGACCAGGGCGACGACAGGCTGGTCATCGCTCCGACGTGGCGCCCCGACCTCACCGACAAGTGGACGCTCGCCGAGGAGGTCGCCCGCATCGAGGGCTACGACCGCATCCCCGCGGTGCTCCCTGTCGCGCCGACCGGTCGCGGCTGGACCGTTGCGCAGGCAGCCCGCCGTCGCGTGTCGAACGCGCTCGCCGCCGCCGGCTTCGTCGAGACGCCGTCGTTCCCGTTCACCACGGTCGACGCGAACACACTGCACGGCTCCGCCGACGGCGAGGCGGTGCCGAGCGTGCTGCTCGCCAACCCGCTCGACGGACTCGCACCGGCGCTGCGGCGCAGCCTCGTGCCGGGACTGCTCGCCGTCGCGCACCGCAACGAGGCGCGCGGCCTCGGCGACCTGTCGCTGTTCGAGACCGGCGCGGTGTTCCTCCCCGAGCCGGGCGTCGTCTACGGCACGGCCGACGTGCCGCCCGCCGCCGCACGTCCCGACGCCGCGACGCTCGCGGCGCTCGACGCGGGCATCCCACCGCAGCGTCGCCACCTCGCCGTGCTCGTCACCGGTCACGTCGCGCCCAAGCAGCCGGGCCGGTCGGCCGAGGCCGCCGGACTCCCCGAGGTGCTCGACGCGGTACGGGTCGCGGCATCCGCTGCCGGCGTCACGATCGACGTCGCCCAGGCGCAGCGCGCGGCGCTGCACCCGGGGCGTGCCGGCGTGCTGTCGGTCGACGGCGTGGAGATCGGCTACGTCGGCGAGCTGCTGCCGCAGGTGTCGGCCGACGCCGACCTGCCCGGCCGCGTCACGGTCGCCGAGCTCGATCTCGACGCCCTCGTCGCCGCCGCCGGAACCCGCACCGTCGCCCCGTCGCTCTCGGGCTACCCGGCGGCGACGCAGGATGTCTCGCTCATCGTCGACGCCGACCTCGCCGCCGCCGACCTCGCCGCGGCGCTCGTGGCCGGTGCGGGCGACCTGCTCGAGTCGCTGCGTCTCGTCGACGACTACCGCGGGCACGGTCTCCCCGAGGGCACCAAGAGCCTCACCTTCGCGCTGCGCTTCCGCGCGCCCGACCGCACGCTCACCGCGGCCGAGGCGACGGAGGCGAAGCTCGCGGGCGTGGCCGTGGCCACCGAGCGGTTCGGCGCGACCCTGCGGGAGTGACGTGCACGCCGTGCATAGCGCGCGGGCGTAGCGTGGCGGCATGACCGAGACGCGCAGCATCCCGACCCCCGACGGCCCCGCGATCGACGTGTACCTGGCGCGGCCCGACGGGCCCGTGCGCGGAGCGGTCATCGTGATCCACGAGATCTGGGGGCTCGTCGACCACATCCGCGACGTCGCCGACCGGTTCGCCGCCCTCGGCTACCTCGCCGCCGCCCCCGACATCCTCAGCCGTGGCGGCATCGAGCCCTCGATCGGCGCCGAGCTGTTCGCGATCATGAACAGCGACGACGAGGAGGCGCGGGTCGCCGCCCAGCCCCGCATGCGCGACGCGATCACCGAGGCCCGGGCTCCCGAGTACGCCGGGTGGGCGGTCGGGGCCCTCACCGGCGTCGTCGACCTCGTCGCCACGGAACCCGGCGTCGACGGACGCATCGGGGTCATCGGCTTCTGCTTCGGCGGCACCTTCGCGTTCCTCCTCGCCGCCGCCGACCCGCGCGTGCGCGCGGCGCTGCCGTTCTACGGCTCCGCGCCGGGCGCCGAGCAGCTCGGGCGCATCACGGCGCCGGTGCTCGCGCTCTACGGACAGCACGATCCGTCGCTCATCGAGGCGCTCCCGGCAGTCGAGCAGACGGCTCGCGAGGCGGGTGTCGCCCTCGAGACGGTCGTCTACCCGGATGCCGCGCACGCGTTCTTCAACGACGAGGGCCGCCGCTACCACGCAGCCTCGGCGGCCGACGCCTGGGCGCGGGTGCAGGCCTTCCTCGACGCCCACCTCGACGCCGGGTGACGGCCCGGATTTGCGGGAGGATGCGGCATCCCGATACCCTCGCGGCATGCCGTCGGCGTCCCTCCACCTCGCAGTGCTCCCCGTGAGCCTCGGTGGCGCGCGCCGACGCCGCGGCGGCCGCCGACTCTAGGCGACCCCTGCGTCCCCCGTTTCCGGGAGCCGTCGCGGGTGTCGCCGCGTTCGGCCCTCGCCGCGCGTGCTCTGTGCATGAGCGGCATCCCTCCCAGAAACTAAGGTGGAATCCATGACGCTCTCGGTCGCCGTCTCCGGCGCTTCCGGTTATGCGGGCGGTGAACTGCTGCGCATCCTCGCAGCCCATCCCGATGTCGAGATCACGACCGTCACCGCGCACGCGAACGCCGGCCAGCCGCTCATCGCGCACCAGCCGCACCTGCGCTCCCTCGCGCACCTCACCCTCGAGGACACCACGCCCGAGGTCCTCGCCGGCCATGACGTCGTCTTCCTCGCGCTGCCGCACGGGCAGTCCGGTCAGTACACCGACGCGCTGAAGGACTCCGCGCTCGTCATCGACGCGGGTGCCGATCACCGGCTCACCGATCCGGCCGCGTGGGCCCGGTTCTACGGCGGCGACTTCCACGAGCCGTGGGCCTACGGCGTGCCGGAGCTCGCCGTGGCGGGCGGGAAGCAGCGCGCGAACCTCGTGGGCGCGACCCGCATCGCCGCCCCCGGCTGCAACGCGTCGACCGTCAGCCTCAGCCTCGCGCCCGGCGTCGCGGCGGGCGTCATCGACGCCACCGACCTCGTCAGCGTGCTCGCGGTCGGACCATCGGGCGCGGGTAAGAGCCTCAAGACCAACCTCCTGGCCAGCGAGATCCTCGGCACCGCGAACCCGTATGCCGTCGGCGGCACGCATCGGCACATCCCCGAGATCCAGCAGGCGCTGCGCGGCGCCGGCGCCGACGAGGTGCGCATCTCCTTCACGCCGGTGCTCGTGCCGATGGCCCGCGGCATCCTCGCGACCTCGACGGCCCCCATCCGGGCGGGCGTGACGGATGCGCAGCTGCGCGACGCGTGGGAGAGCGCCTACGCGGGGGAGACCTTCGTGCAGCTGCTGCCCGAGGGGGTGCTGCCGCGCACCGCCGACGTGCTCGGGGCGAACACGGCGCTGCTGTCCCTCGCGATCGACCGCGACGCAAACCGCGTGGTCGTCACCGCCGCGGTCGACAACCTCGTCAAGGGCACCGCCGGTGCCGCCATCCAGTCCATGAACATCGCGCTCGGCCTCCCCGAGGACCGCGCCCTCACCGTGAACGGAGTCGCCCCGTGAGCGTCACCGCCGCCCAGGGATTCGCCGCCGCCGGCGTCGCCGTCGGACTGAAGTCGACCGGCAAGCCCGACGTCGCGCTGGTCGTCAACCGCGGCCCACGCAAGGTGGGCGCCGCCGTGTTCACGAGCAACCGGGCCAAGGCGAACCCGATCATCTGGTCGCAGCAGGTCGTCGCGGACGGCGTCATCGAGGCGGTCGTGCTGAACTCCGGCGGGGCGAACTGCTTCACCGGTTCGTTCGGCTTCCAGACGACCCATCAGACCGCCGAGAAGGCCGCCGAGCTCCTCGGGGTGAGCGCCGGCGACGTCGTCGTGTGCTCCACGGGCCTCATCGGCACGGGCGACGAGGTCTTCCGGGCCAAGGTGCTCGCGGGCGTCGAGCAGGGCGTGGCGGCGCTGTCGGACGACGGGGGAGAGGCGGCATCCCTCGCGATCATGACCACCGACTCCCGGCCCAAGCGCTCGGTGCGCACCCACGACGGGTGGACCATCGGCGGTATGGCGAAGGGCGCCGGGATGCTGGCGCCCGGCCTCGCGACGATGCTGGTCGTCATCACGACCGACGCCGAGCTCACGAGCGCCGAGGCGGATGCGGCCCTGCGCCGCGCGACCGGCACGAGCTTCGACCGGCTCGACTCCGACGGGTGCATGTCGACGAACGACCAGGTCACCCTGCTCGCGAACGGGGCCACCGGCATCCATCCCGATCTCGACGTGTTCGCCGCCGTGCTCGCCGACCTCTGCCAGGACCTCGCCCGGCAGCTGCAGGGCGACGCCGAGGGCGCGAGCCACGACATCACGATCCGCGTGGTCAGCGCCGAGAGCGAGACCGACGCGGTCGAGGTCGGGCGCTCCGTCGCGCGCAACAACCTGTTCAAGGCCGCGATCTTCGGCAACGACCCGAACTGGGGGCGTGTGCTCGCCGCCATCGGCACCACCGCGGCCGCGTTCGACCCGTACGACGTCGACGTGTGGATGAACGGCGTGCGCGTGTGCAGCCAGGGCGGACCCGACCGTCCCCGCGAGGAGGTCGACCTCGCCCCGCGCGCCACCGACCTGCTCATCGACCTGAAGGTCGGCACCGCCGAGGCGACGATCCTCACCAACGACCTCACCCACGACTACGTCCACGAGAACAGCGCGTACGCCTCATGACCGATCCCGCCCTCCAAGACACCGACCCGACCGAGGCCTCCGCGAAGGCGGCGACCCTCATCGAGTCGCTGCCCTGGCTGCGTCGCTTCCGCGACCAGATCGTCGTCGTCAAGTACGGCGGCAACGCGATGGTCTCCGAGGAGCTGCAGGACGCCTTCGCCGCCGACATGGCCTACCTCCGCTACGTCGGGGTCAAGCCGGTCGTCGTGCACGGCGGCGGTCCCCAGATCTCCGACATGCTCGACCGGCTCGCGATCCCGACCGAGTTCAAGGGCGGCTACCGGGTGACCTCCACCGAGGCGATCTCGGTGGTGCGCATGGTGCTCACCGGTCAGGTGAACCCGCAGCTGGTCGCCAAGATCAACGCCCACGGCCCGGTCGCCGCGGGTCTGTCGGGCGAGGACGCGGGCCTGTTCGGCGGGCGCCGTCGCGGCGTGCTCGTCGACGGGGTCGAGCACGACCTCGGCCGGGTGGGCGACATCGTCGAGGTCGACCCGCAGCCGGTGCTCGACCACGTGACGGCGGGCCGCATCCCGGTCGTCTCCTCGATCGCCCCGGACCTCGACCACCCCGGGCAGTCGCTGAACGTGAACGCGGATGCCGCGGCCGCCGCACTCGCGGTGGCCCTCGGGGCATCCAAGCTGGTCATCCTCACGGATGTGCCGGGGCTCTACGCCGACTGGCCGAACCGGGAGTCGCTCGTCTCGAGCCTCACGGCCGAGGAGCTGCGCACCATGCTGCCGTCGCTCGAGTCGGGGATGATCCCGAAGATGCGGGCGTGCCTCGACGCGATCGAGGGCGGCGTGGAGACCGCGGCGATCATCGACGGACGGGTGCCGCACTCGGTGCTCGTCGAGATCTTCACTCAGAAGGGCATCGGAACGGAAGTGGTGGCGAAATGAGCGACGCAGACGCGCAGACCGAGATCTGGCAGGAGGCCGCCGGGCGTGACCTGGTGCGCAACTCCGGCGACCGCCTGGCCCTGCTGACCCGTGGCGAGGGCGCCTACGTCTGGGATGCCGCGGGCACCCGCCTGCTCGACTTCCTCGCCGGCATCGCTGTGGACGCGCTCGGGCACGCCCACCCGGTGTTCGTCGACGCGGTGACCCGGCAGGCGCAGACCCTCGCCCACGTGTCGAACTACTTCGCCACGCCGCCGCAGCTCGAGCTCGCGGCACTGCTGAAGCGGCTCGCCGGTACCGGCCCCGCCGGCCGCGTGTACTTCGGCAACTCGGGGGCGGAGGCCAACGAGGCCGCGTTCAAACTGGCCCGCCTCCACGGCGGCAGCGCGCGGCCGCGCATCCTCGCGCTCGAGAGTGCGTTCCACGGCCGCACGATGGGCACGCTGGCGCTCACCGGAAAGCCGGGAATGCGCGCGCCGTTCGAGCCGATGGTGCCGGGCGTGGAGTTCCTGCCGTCGACGATCGAGGCCCTCGAGGCCGCCGTCGACGACACGGTGGCCGCCCTGTTCGTCGAGCCGATCAAGGGCGAGGCGGGCGTCGTGCCGCTGCCCGAGGGGTACCTCGCCGCGGCACGGGAGATCACGGCACGCCATGGCGCGCTGCTCATCATCGACGAGATCCAGACCGGCGCCGGTCGCACCGGTGCCTGGTTCGGCTTCCAGCACGAGGGCATCGTGCCCGATGCGATCACTGTCGCCAAGGGCATCGGCGGCGGCTTCCCGATCGGCGCGCTGATCACGTTCCCGACGGCGAGCGAGCTGTTCTACCCCGGCACCCACGGGTCGACGTTCGGCGGCAACGCGCTGGCGACCGCCGTCTCGGTCGCGGTGCTCCACGAGATCGAGCGCGCCGGCCTCGTCGAG
The DNA here is from genome assembly GCF_000956535.1 of Microbacterium ginsengisoli. Lineage (GTDB taxonomy): Bacteria > Actinomycetota > Actinomycetes > Actinomycetales > Microbacteriaceae > Microbacterium > Microbacterium ginsengisoli. The sequence continues at coordinate 57,585 of NZ_JYIY01000074.1, forward strand.
GCCGCGACCGTGCGGGGCGCCCAGGTGCGCGACGCCATCGACGGCATCGGATCCCCGCTCGTCACCGGCACGCGCGGCCAGGGGCTGCTCATCGGCGTCGCCCTCACCGACCCGGTCGCGAACGAGGTCACCGCCGCCGCGCAGCGGCACGGCCTCATCGTGAACGCGGCCAACGACAGCACGGTGCGGCTGGCGCCGCCCCTCATCATCGGCGATGTCGAGATCGACGAGTTCCGCGAGCGGTTCGCCGCCGCGCTCGCCGAGGTCGCGGCATCCGTCGTTCTCTCCCCGGAGGTGTCCGCATGACCCGCCATCTGCTCCGCGACGACGACCTGACAGCGGTCGAGCAGGCCGAGATCCTCGATCTCGCCGTCGAGCTCAAGCGCGACCGGTGGGCGCAGAAGCCGCTCGCCGGTCCTCAGACGGTCGCCGTGATCTTCGACAAGTCGTCGACGCGCACCCGCGTGTCGTTCGCGGTGGGCATCGCCGACCTCGGCGGCTCGCCGCTCATCATCTCGACCGCCAACAGCCAGCTCGGCGGCAAGGAGACCCCCGCCGACACCGCCCGGGTGCTCGAGCGCCAGGTCGCGGCCATCGTGTGGCGCACCTACGCCCAGGCCGGGCTCGAGGAGATGGCCCGCGGCACCCGCGTGCCCGTGGTCAACGCGCTCTCCGACGACTTCCACCCGTGTCAGCTTCTCGCCGACCTCCTCACCATCAAGGAGCACAAGGGCGAGCTCGCCGGGCTCACCCTCGCGTTCTTCGGCGACGGGCGCAGCAACATGGCCCACTCGTACGTGCTGGCAGGGGTCACCGCCGGAATGCACGTGCGCGTCGCCTCGCCCGACACCTACGCGCCCCGCGACGACGTGATCGACGACGCCGACCAGCGCGCGAAGGAGACCGGCGGCTCGGTGACGCTCTACACCGACCCGCTCGAGGCCGCCGCCGGCGCCGACGTGGTCGTCACCGACACCTGGGTGTCGATGGGCAAGGAGGAGGAGAAGCTCGCGCGCCTGCGCGACCTCGGCGCGTACAAGGTGACGAACGAGACGATGGCGCTCGCCGCGTCCGACGCGATCTTCATCCACTGCCTGCCCGCCGACCGCGGCTACGAGGTCGACGCCGAGGTCATCGACGGCCCGCAGAGCGTCGTCTGGGATGAGGCGGAGAACCGCCTGCACGCCCAGAAAGCCCTGCTGGTGTGGCTGCTGCGCCAGCAGTGAGCCGCGGCATCCGCTCGTCCATCCCGCACGAAAGGGTCGAACCTGTGACCGCTGAGTCCGCGCACGGAACCAATGAGGGTGCTCTCTGGGGCGCCCGCTTCGCCGGCGGGCCGTCGCCCGAGCTGCAGGCACTGAGCCGCTCGACGCACTTCGACTGGGTGCTCGCTCCGTACGACATCGCCGGCTCGCACGCGCACGCCACCGCGCTGACCGCGGCGGGCTACCTGAGCGCCGACGAGGCGGCGCGCATGCACGCGGGCCTCGACCGGCTTCTCGCGGCCGTGACGTCGGGGGAGCTCGTCGCGCAGCCCTCGGACGAGGACGTGCACGGTGCGCTCGAGCAGGCGCTGATCGCCGAGGTCGGCGCCGAGCTCGGCGGCAAGCTCCGCGCCGGCCGCAGCCGCAACGATCAGATCGCAACCCTGGTGCGCCTCTACCTGCTCGATCACGCCGCGGTCATCGCGCGTGAGGTGCGTGCGCTCATCGACGCGCTCGTCGCGCAGGCCGAGGCGCACGAGACGGCGATCCTCCCCGGTCGCACGCACCTGCAGCACGCGCAACCCGTGCTGCTCGCGCACCACCTGCAGGCGCACGGCTGGGCGCTGACGCGCGACCTCGAGCGGCTGCGCGACTGGGCGGTGCGCGCCCGTCTGTCGCCGTACGGCGGCGGTGCGCTCGCCGGTTCCACGCTCGGTCTCGACCCCGCGCTCGTCGCGCGCGAGCTCGGGCTCGCCGAGCCTGCCCAGAACTCCATCGACGGCACCGCCTCGCGGGACGTGGTCGCCGAGTTCGCGTTCATCGCCGCGCTCATCGGCATCGACCTGTCGCGGTTCGCCGAGGAGATCATCCTCTGGAACACCCGCGAGTTCTCCTTCGTGACCCTCGACGACGCGTACTCGACGGGGTCGAGCATCATGCCGCAGAAGAAGAACCCCGACATCGCCGAGCTCGCGCGCGGCAAGGCGGGCCGCCTCATCGGCAACGTGTCGGGGCTCCTCGCCACCCTCAAGGCGCTGCCGCTCGCCTACAACCGCGACCTGCAGGAGGACAAGGAGCCGGTGTTCGACTCGGTCGCCACCCTCGAGGTCGTGCTGCCGGCGTTCACCGGCATGGTCGCCACCCTGCGCTTCGACACGGCGCGCATGGCCGAGCTCGCGCCGCAGGGGTTCTCGCTCGCCACCGACGTCGCCGACTGGCTCGTACGCGCGGGTGTGCCCTTCCGTGACGCGCACGAGATCTCGGGTGCGCTCGTGCGGGCGTGCGAGTCCGCAGGGATCGGACTCGAGGATGCCTCCGACGCCCTGCTCACGAAGGTATCGCCGCGCCTCACCCCGGCCGTGCGCGACGTGCTCACGATCGAGGGTTCGGTCTCCTCGCGCGACGGGATCGGGGGGACTGCCCCGGTGCGGGTGGCCGAGCAGCGCACGGCGCTCATCGCGTCGGCGCAGGCTGCGGCTGCCGCGCTCATCGGCTGATCCCGCTCGGCGGCTGGCGGGGTTCACGTCTCCTCCGCGCTGCTTTCCGCCGTCGTTCACCTCGCGTTCCTCTCGCCGACGCCCGCTGTCGGCACGATCACGGGACGTGTCCAGCTGCATCTGGCGCAGCTCATAGGAGGGTGCCAGGTGGTCGCGCAGGTGCACTACGTCAGATTCCCGAGCACGCAGGATCGCGTGGCTCAGGAGTGGTTGCGCGCCACGCAGCTGATCATCGAGAGCGGCGCCTCGGCCGTCGTGACGTCGTCGACCGAGCGGGGCCGGGCGGGTTCGGTGGTCGGGTGGCGGCTCGTCAGCGACAACCATCGCGAGATCGCCCGGGGGAGCAGGCTCCACCCGAGTGAGCGGGCGGCCGGGTTCGATGCCGCGACGCTCGCGCGGCGCGCGGCGGAGCTCGTCGTGCACGCCGCCCGGCAGCACCAGACCCGCACGAGCCGGTGGTTCGCCACCCTCGACGAGGAGATCGTGCTGGTCGGTTCGCGGGCGTACGAGAACCGCGTGACGGCACGCAATGCGGGCGCCCTCGCAGTACGCTCGCTCGCGGCGATCGGCGCGCTCGGGCCCGACGCGGACTCGGTGTCCGCTGCGGGAGAGCCCGCGACGTGAGCGTCGAGCTCGTCGCGGGGCGCTTCCGTGTCGTGCGCATCGTCGGCGCGGGAGGTACGGCGACGGTCTACGAGGCCGTGGACGAACGCACGCAACAGGTCGTCGCGCTGAAGGTGCTCCACCCGCATTTCGCAGACGACGAGCGCACCTGGGATGCGTTCTTCGAAGAGGTGCGGGCGTCGTCGGCGATCGATCACCCGGCGATGGTGGAGGTCGTCGACTGGGGCGTGCACCAGGGTGGGGGCGCGCCGTCCGCGTGGATCGCGATGGAGTTCGTGCCGGGGAGCACCCTCGGGCAGCACGTGCGCCGCTGGGGACCCCTCGCTCGGTCGGACGCGCTGATCGTCGCCGACGCGCTGCTGCGCGTGATCGAGGCGTCCCACGACGCGGGGATCGTGCACCGGGACATCAGCCCCAGCAACGTGATGGTCGAGATGCAGTTCGGTGCGGCGGGCGTGCGTCCCGGTTCGGTGCGTCTGCTCGACTTCGGGCTCGCCGACCTCTCCGGGCGTTCGACGCACGGCGCCGATCCGCTGCTGAGCGCCGCGGGCGGCGGCGTCGTCGCGAACGTGCCGTACGCGTCGCCCGAGCATCTGACCGGAAGGTCGGTCGTCGAGGCGAGCGATGTCTATCAAGTGGCGGCGGTGCTGTGGTTCGCGCTGACGGGTGCGCCGCCGTTCACCGGCGACAGCGAGGCGGTGTCCCTCGCGCACCGCACGTCGCCCGCCCCGCGCCTGCGCGACGTGCTCGCAGGCATCGACCCGGCGCTCGATCGGGCGATCGCGCGCGCGCTCGCGAAAGATCCCGCCTCCCGCCCGTCGGCGCGAGACATGCGCGCCGCGCTGCTGCGTGCAGGCGCGGCGGAGACGCCCGGCGACCCGTCGCCCGCGCGCACCGCGAACGGGTGGCAGGAGGCCGTCGGAACGACGGCCCTCCTGCCTGCCGCCGTCGCCGTGTCGCAGCGATCGCGCGCGGGTGCGGTGCGGTGGCGGCGGCCGGGCGGCGTCGCCGTCATCGTGGTGGGTGTGCTCGTGGCCGGGGCGGTGATCGTCGGCCTGTCTGCCGCGGCGACACCGACGACCTGGGACGCGGGCCCCGCGCCGACGGCCTCCTCCGCGGAGCCGACCACGTCGGCAGCGCCCTCGCCGGCGGCACCGACCATCGTGGTGCCCGAGCTCGTGGGGCTCTCCCGGGCCGATGCCGAGGCCGCGCTCGTGCGTGCGGGGCTGCGTGTGGGGCGGGTCGAATCGGTGGATGCCGCGGCATCCGCCGACACCGTCGTCACCGCGTCGGCGACCCGGGGCGTTCGGCTCGCGGCCGGCTCCGCCGTCGATCTCGCGGTGGCGTCGGGGAGGAACGCCGTGCCCGACGTGACCGGTCTCGACGCGGACACAGCGGGCGCGCGCCTGACGGCGGCGGGGTTCCCGAGCGCCGTCGTCGGCGGGGTCCCGGGACAGCCCGTCATCTCGTACTCACCCACGGGCAGCGTGCCCCTCGGCACCGCCGTCGCCCTCACGCTCGCATCGGCGCCATCGCCGACGCCGACGCCCCCCGGGTCGGCGACGCCGTCGATGACCCCGACCCCGTCGCCGACGCCGACCGGCACACCCACCCCCACGCCGTGACCCGCGCCCGCGCAACTCGCCGCACCTCAGCCCGATACATCTCCTCAATGCCCCGTACACGTCGGGTTCACCGGAACGGCTGACACTTCCTGTGTCCCGATTGGCTCGCTTCATGGCGGAGAACGGAATCAGCTCATGAGCGAAGCTCTCACCGAGGTGCTGCCTGACGCAGGCGGCCCGCAGCCGCGATCACTGCGATCGCGGCCGGTGCGCGCAGACCGCGTCTTCCGGCTGGTGTCCTACTCCGCCGGCGGCACGACGGTCGCCATCATGCTCGCCGTCGGGCTGTTCCTGTCGCTCCGCGCGAGCGATGCCCTCGGGGTCGCGGGATTCTCCTTCCTCACGACCCAGGAGTGGACCCCGGAGACGCAGACGTTCGGCATCGCCGCCGTGCTGTTCGGCACGATCACGATCGCGACCATCGCGATGTGCATCTCGGTGCCGCTGGCGCTCGGCACGGCGCTGCTCATCAGCGAGATCGTGCCCGCGCGGGCCAAGCGCTTCCTCATCACCCTCGTCGACCTGATGGCGGCGGTTCCGAGCGTGGTGTTCGGCCTGTGGGGCGTGTTCTTCCTGCAGTCGAACGTCATCCCGGTCGCCCAGTGGATCTCGACCTACTTCGGCTGGATCCCGTTCTTCGCCGTGACCGACCAGTCCGGACAGGGAATCACGGATGCCGGCGCCTTCACCTCGTCCGCGTTCATCGCCGGAATCGTGGTCGCACTCATGGTGGTGCCCACGCAGACCTCGATCATGCGCGAGTCGTTCTCGCAGGCGCCGCTCGGCGAGCGTGAGGGAGCGCTCGCCCTCGGGTCGACCCGTTGGGGGATGATCCGCACCGTCGTGCTGCCGTTCGGACGCGGCGGCATCATCGGCGGCACCATGCTCGGCCTCGGCCGGGCGCTGGGGGAGACGATCGCGGTGGTCATGATCATCTCGCCGATCTTCTCCATCAACTGGCAGGTCTTGAAGTCGGGCACGAACTCGGTCTCGGCACTCATCGCGCTGCGCTACGGAGAGGCCAGCCAGTTCGGGCTCTCGGCCCTGATGGCCGCGGGCCTGGTGCTGTTCATCCTCACCCTCATCGTCAACTTCACGGCGTCGTTGATCGTCGCCCGCAGCAGGTCCGGGGCGGAGAGCGGCTGATGACCATCGTCGAATCCGAAGAACGCGGCCCGGCCGAGGACGGGCCTCGCGCCTCCGCGGCGCGCCGTACGCGCACACCCGCGCGTGGCGCGGTGACCACGGGAGCGAAGCGCGACCTCCACGGCGTCCCGCTCGATGACACCTTCAACGTGCTCGGGGCCGCGGCGGCCGGGCTCGCGGTGGCGACGCTGCTGTTCGGCTGGCTGACGCCGATGACGGGCTACGTCGGCTGGATCGTGGTCGCGTTCCTCGCCTTCCTCCTGATCTACGCGGTGCTCGCGTCGCTGCGCGCCGACCGCCTCGCCGTCGCCGACCGCATCATGACGACCCTGTTCTACTCCGCCGGCGTGCTCTTGCTCGGCGCGCTGGTCTTCGTGCTCGGGTACACGATCATCCGTGGGCTCCCAGCGCTCATCAACCCGAACTTCTTCGTGCAGACGATGACGCTCGCCGGTCCCCTCGATCCGCTGAGCGTCGGCGGTGTCGCCCATGCGATCGTGGGAACGCTCATCCAGATCAGCATGGCGCTCGTCATCACGATCCCGCTCGGGATCGCGACCGCGGTCTTCCTCAACGAGATCGGCGGTCCGTTCGCGCGGTTCGTGCGCACGATCTCCGATGCCATGACCGCGCTGCCCTCGATCGTCGCCGGGCTCTTCGTGTACGCCGCGGTCGTCACGCTGATCACCCATCAGCGCTCGGGGTTCGCCGCCACGCTGGCGATCAGCGTGATGATGCTGCCGATCATCATCCGGGCGTCCGATGTGCAGCTGCGTCTCGTGCCCCACAACCTCCGCGAGGCGTCGTACGCCCTCGGCACGAACCGGTGGCGCACCGTCTGGCACGTGGTGCTGCCCACCTCGCGATCGGGACTCGTGACGGCGGTCATCCTCGGCACCGCACGCGGAATCGGGGAGACCTCGCCCGTGCTGCTCACCTCCGGGGTGACCGCGGAGATGAACCTCAACCCCTTCCAGGGGCCGATGATCTCGCTTCCGCTGCAGGTCTTCGACTTCGTCAAGTCGCCCGAGCCGAACATGATCTCGCGCGGGTTCGGTGCCGCGGCCGTGCTCGTGCTCCTCGTGCTCACCCTCTTCATCGTCGCCCGCCTGATCGGCGGCACCGGCGCCGGCCAGCTCTCCGATCGACAGCGCCGGGCGGCGGCGGCGGCCTCCGCACGCGACCTCGAGCGCATCAGCGACGCGCGAGTCGCGCTCGCGATCGACGAGAGCGCCCCGTCGACGACCCGAAAGCCCAAGGGCAAGCCGCCCGCCGACCTGCGCTGGCGGATGGCTCAGCGTGACGCCGACCGCCGATCGGGTGCGATCCCGCCGCAACCCGGCAGCACCCCACCGCCCGCCCCACCGACGTCGGAAGAGAACCCCTCGTGAACGCCCGGACCCGCATCGCCGCCGCCCTCGCCGCCGTCATCCTCCTGACGACGATCGCGACCCCCGCGCAGGCGGACTCGTACGCACCGATCTCTGGTTCCGGCTCCACGTGGTCGCAGAATGCGCTCGACCAGTGGCGTAAGAACGTCGCCAGCAACTACGGCATGACGGTCAACTACTCGGGGACGGGCTCCAGCGCCGGCCGCACCGACTTCATCAACCAGACCGTGGATTTCGCGATCAGTGAGATCCCGTTCCAGTCCAAGCCCGAGGACGGATCGGCGCCCGAGGTGCCGCCGGTGTCGTACGCCTACATGCCCATCGTCGCGGGTGGCACGTCGCTCATGTACAACCTGAAGATCGGTGGCAAGCGCGTCACGAACCTTCGTCTGTCGGGCGAGGTGATCGCCAAGATCTTCACCGGCCAGATCACGAAGTGGAACGACCCCGCCGTGCAGGCCGACAACCCCGGTCTCGCGATGCCCGACCGCACCATCACCCCCGTCTATCGCTCGGACGGCTCCGGCACGAGCGCCCAGTTCACGCTGTGGATGTCGTCGCAGTTCCCCTCCATCTGGACGTATGGCATGCGGTCGCAGTTCCCGGCGGTCAACCCGACCTTCAAGGGCCAGAACGGATCGCTCGGCGTCGCCGGATACGTCAGCCAGGACTACGGCGAGGGGGCCATCACGTATGTGGAGTACTCCTACGCGATGAAGTCCGGCTTCCCGGTGGCGAAGGTGCTCAACAAGGCGGGGTACTTCGTCGAGCCGACCTATCAGTCGGTGGCGGTCGCGCTCCTGGCGGCGACGATCAACCCCGACCTCACGCAGAACCTGACGGGCGTCTACAACAACGCGGATGCCCGCACGTACCCGATGTCCAGCTACTCCTACATGATCGTGCCGACGCAGACCACCAAGGTGTTCACCACCGACAAGGGGAAGACGCTGAGCACCTTCGCCAACTACATGATCTGCGAGGGCCAGCAGCAGGCCGCGGCGCTCGGATATTCACCCCTGCCGATGAACCTGGTGCAGGCGGCATCCGCCGTGATCGCGAAGATCCCCGGAACCGTCGGCGCGGTCGACCTGAACAAGTGCAACAACCCGACCTTCAAAGCCGGAGATTCGCCGTCGAGCAACCAGCTCGCATCCACCGCTCCGCAGCCTGCCGCGTGCGACAAGCAGGGCCCCACCCAGTGCACGAGCGGCACGGGTGGAGCCCAGCAGGCCACCGCCGGAACCGGGTCCGGTGCCGTGAACAACAGCGGCGGGACGGCGACGTCGGGCACCGCCGGCGGAACGACCGGTGCGACGGGCGGCACGACCTCCGGGGGAACATCGAGCACCCCCGTGTACGACGCCAACGGCAACCTCGTCTCGGGGGCGGCTGCGGGCGGTTCCGGGCAGAGCGCCGTTTCCTCGCCGTTCACGCTGGCCTCCGACGGCTGGGGAGCCGAGCAATACCTGATGCTCGCGGCCGGCGTGCTGCTGCTGGCGGCGGTCATCCTGCCGCCCACCCTCATCCGTCGCCGGCGACATCACCCGGGAACCAGGCGCTGACGCCCCGACGCGGCGCCTCCCTGAGGCGGCCTCGTTTGCCCCCCGACGATCGGTTCGAGTGTCGTCGTTACCGGCCGGTTCATCGGCCATACACACCCCACTTCTAGCGTGAAGCCGTTCGGGCGAACGCTCGCCCCTGCCTGGAGGAAAGTCGTGTCCACCGCCCCGCGTCTGCACCGTCAGCGCTGGTTCGCATCTGTCGCCTCCGGGCTCATCTGCGGACTGGTCGCGTTCGGCGCCACGACGGCGATCGGCGTCGCCTCCGCGCCGCCCGCGCACGCCGCGACCGACACTTCGTCGGCGGTCACGATCACCGCCGCGCAGCAGGATCCGGACGTCGCCGACGCGCCCATGCCCGACCTCGCGGTCACGGTGTCGCAGACCCAGAACCTCACGTCGCAGGGGATCCGGCTGACGTGGACGGGCGGCAAGAAGTCGATCGCACCGTCGGCGGGCGGCAACGGCGGCGAGAACTTCCTCCAGGTCTTCATGTGCTGGGGGGATGACCCCACCGACGCGTCGCGTCCCGACCGCACCACCTGCGAGTACGGGGGCACCGGGGCGGTGGGCGCGACCCGCGATGCCTTCCGCAACACGGCTCTCGCCGACATCCCGACCGAGGATCAGGCCTACTCGGCGCCCAACTCCGTGCCCTTCCTCCCGCCGTACACGGCGATCCCGTTCGTCTCGCGCAAGGGCGATCGGGTCGACGGCATCAAGACCGACGCGACGACCGGCAAGAAGACGATCGACACGAGTGTCGATGTGAACAACAACCAGTTCATCACCTCGTATTCGACCAATGAGATCCCGTGGGCCGGATCCGGCAACGACGGATCGGGCTCGGTGAGTTTCGAGGTGCAGACGGCGGTGCAGTCGGATGCCCTCGGCTGCGGGTCGCCCGTCACGACCGGCACCACCACGACGGGCGCGAGCTGCTGGCTCGTCGTGCTGCCCCGGGGGACGGGCGACAACGGCTCGGTGAACATCACCCAGTCCGGTCTGTTCATCGACTCGTGGCGGCACGCCCTCGCGGTGAAGCTCGGATTCACCCCCGTGGGAACGCGGTGCCCGTCTGGCCAGGTGGAGAAGCAGCTGCAGGGCAGTGAGCTCGCCGCCCTCGCGGTGAGCTCCTGGCAGCCGGTGGTGTGCAACCAGGCCGGCGGATCGGTGTACTCGCTCATCACCGAGGCCGAATCGGATGCCGCGTCCCAGGCGTCGACCGCCACGGACGCGCCGCTCGCACTGACGAGCTACCCGGTGTCGACCGACTCGGGCGCGGCGGATCCTCTGCAGTACGCGCCGATCGCACTGTCGGGCATCTCGATCTCGATCGCGATCGATCGATTCCCCAACCCCAACGACAAGACCGTCTCGCAGGCCTATCTCGACGCTGCGCGCACCGCGTTCACGAGCATCAACATCACCCCCCGCCTCCTCGCGAAGCTGCTCACGTACTCGTACCGCTCGGCGATACCGACGGGTGCCGACACGAGTTACCTCAAGGGCACGGCGGTGTACAACCTGACCCAGGATCCCGACTTCCTCGCCGTGAACGACAAGGAGTGGGCGGCACAGGTGCTCTCGGGGCCGGCGATCGCCGACATCATCGTCCCGCAGGGTCGCTCCGACGCGGCGCGTGCCGTGTGGGCCTACATCGCGGCGGACAAGGATGCGAGCGCCTTCCTCGCGGGCAAGCCCGACCCGTGGGGGATGATCGTCAATCCGTACTTCTCGACGGATGCCTCGCTGAACCCGAACCAGGTGGCGTTCTCGACCGCCCGCGAAGACTTCCCCAAGGCCGACCCGGTGACGGTCACACCGGCCAACCAGGGTCCGATCAACCTCATCACGTGGCGTCCGTTCGCCAACGACCTCGCCAGCGTGGCCTACCTCACGCTGCGCGGAGACGGCCAGCTTCTGGGCACCTGGGATCCGTACTCGATCCCGCCGAAGTACGGCAAGGGCGCACGCATGCTCCCCGGCGTCCAACGCCTCATCGGGCTGACGAGCACCTCCGCCGCCGCCAGATACCAGGTGGTCACCGCGTCCCTGCGAAACGCCGCCGGATCGTTCGTCGCCCCGACGTCGGCGGGGATGCTCGCTGCCGCCGACGCGATGACGAGCGTCAACTCGACGGGGCGCACCAAGCTCTACGACCCGGCATCGACCACCGCCGCCTCCGCGCCGGCCGCCTACCCGCTCACGCTTCCGGTGTACGCCGCGAACAACCCGGTCACGACCAGTGCCGACTTGCGGAAGGCCTACGCGGCGTTCATCCGGTACGCGGTCAGCTCCCCGGCGCAGACCCCGGGCACCCAGGTCGGGGCGTTGCCCGACGGGTATGCCGCTCTGCCTCAGAGCTGGGTATCGCAGGCCACCGATGCGGCGACCGCCATCGAGAACGGCACTGCGCCGACCACGCCGACCACGCCGACCACGCCGCCGGCGCCGACCTACGTGGGCTCCCAACCCAACGTGTACAACAACGCCCCCGCGCCGGTCGTCGGGTCGTCTTCGTCGACGTCGACCACGCCGGACACCTCAGCGCCGACACCGGCCGCGTCGGGAACCCCGTCCGGGGCACTCGCCGCGGCGACCACCCCCGCCGACCCGGCCGTCGGCGGCATCGCCGCCGCGGTCCCGGCGAGCCTCGCGGGCGCCCTCGGCTGCGCGATCGCCTTCCCCGTCCTCGGTCGATTCCGTCGACGCCTCTAGACCCGCGACCCCGCTCGCGCCACAGCATCCCCCCTCCGCAGTAATCGCATGACCAGCACGTGAAGCAACTGAACACCGCAACGTCCATAAACACCCGAAAGGTACTGAGGTGAAACTCAAGAAGATCGCCGCGTTCGGCGCGGCATTCGGAGTCGCGATCGCCGGCTTCGGCGCGGCGACCGCGGCCCACGCCGACCCCGTGTCCGACGGATACTCCATCGTCGGATCCGACACCTTGCAGGACGCCGTCGCGGCCCTCGCGAACGGCACCACGATCACCGGCTCGTCGGTGAAGGTCAGCGGCGCGGGCAAGGCGCTCGCGTCCTGGGACGCCTTCACGCTCGGCGTCACCGGCGGTGTGGGAAGCATCCAGACCAAGCCCTTCGGCCCGGTCTTCGACCGTCCGAACGGGTCCGGTGCGGGACGCAACGCCCTCATCGCGTCCAACGGCGGCACGGCGTTCATGTCGGGCAGCACCCAGACCCCGGCGTTCGGCTACGGCACCGGTTCGGTCAACGTGCAGAACCAGATCGACCTCGCCCGCTCGTCCTCGGTGAGCGGCACGGCCGGAACGAACCTGACCTACGTTCCGTTCGGTCAGGACGCCATCGGCTACATGTTCAAGGTGGGTACGGCATCCGGCAGCGGTAACGCCGCGGCCGCGACGTCGGCGATCCAGGCGCTCACCAAGGCCCAGCTCACCGCGATCTACTCGGCCAACAACAGCTCCGACGCGAGCGCCGTGCTCAGCGGCAGCGGATACACCCTGACCCCGGTCGGTCTCCAGTCGAGCTCGGGCACGTGGAGCACGTTCCTCAGCAAGATCGGCGTCAGCACCCTCGGCTCGGCCGTGGACACCCGCAGCAACACCGCGCCGGAGAACGACGGCCGCGTGCTGACTCCGGGTACCAACGAGGTTCAGATCATCCCGCTGTCGATCGCGAACTACGTCGGCCAGGTCAACGGCGCTGCGCGCATCAACACCATGGCCGGCGCCACGGTCGGCTCGATCGACGGCGTCGCGCCGTACACCGGCACGGCACCGTCGCTCGTCCCCAACACCGCCTACTACAACAGCTCCGACTGGGGCCGCACCGTCTACATCGTGGTGCCGACCGCCAAGATCTCGTCGGGCAACGCGCTCTACGACCAGGGTCTGTACGACCTGACCAACCTGTCGTCGTCCACCAGCCTCACCTACTGGGGTGGCTCGGGTGCTCCCACGACGAGCAAGGCCGTGAAGCTGAAGTTCGGCTTCAGCGCTCCCACCGGTACCGCGGTCACGCGTAACGGCTGATCCCCACCCACTCGATCGATCACTGAATCAGAGGAATCACTCACATGAACAGCAAGCTCGCGAAGCGGGGCCTCATCGGTCTCGGTGCCGCGGTGCTCTCCGCGACGCTCGTGGCTGTGCCGGCTTTCGCCGCCAACGCCGCAGTCGTCCCCACGGTGGGTTCGGCCCACCCGCTGTATCTCATCTCCGACGAGGACGGCTCGGGCTTCCCGGCCGGCACGGTGAAGGGGTGGAACGACAGCGTCCTCGCCGACCCGCAGCCCTCCGACCCCAACTACCAGAACTCCTTCGCGGTGCCCTCCGGCACCGTGTCGGTGAAGACGTTCATCTCGCCCCGCGGTCAGGAGTCGAGCGTCTCGTCCTGGAACGCCTACGGTGCGCTCGGGCTCACCCCCGGCGGCATCCTGCTCCCGAACCTGAAGCCCAGCGGCAACACGAACGCGGGCCTCGGCTCGCCTTCGGGCAGCGGTGCGGTGGCGAATGCCGGTGGTGACTACTCGCTCGGCATCGCGTTCCTGAACAACGCCAACCAGGTCATCGAGGCGGACTACACCTTCATCACGGTGACGGCCAACGCCAACGCGAACCTCGCGACGTGGACCTTCGACGTTCCGGTTCCGGCCACGCCGAAGCCGAACTTCGCCGGCTTCGCTGCGACGTCGGGTGCCTCCGCCGTCGTCGGTGCGACCGCGGTGCAGTTCAGCGCGACCGCCGCCAACGCGAACAAGACGGTGGATGTCTGGCTGGAGGGCGCGTCGAGCAAGGCCGCGACCCTGACGCTCGACGCCTCGGGCAACGCGATCTACACCTCGATCACCGGTCTGACCGCGGGCACGCGACTGGCGCTGACCGACTCGGGCTCGGCTCCGGCCGTCGTCGACGCGTGGATCACCGCGGCCGCTGTCGCGGCCCCGACGACCGCGCCGAACTCGACCACCGACCCGTCGACCCAGGTCACGGTCGCCAACCCGGCATCGGGCGCCACCACGATCTCCGTCCCGGCGGGCGCGGGCAACGCGAACAAGACGTACAACGTCTACGCGTGGTCGAACCCGACGTCGCTCGGCCAGGTCACGACCGACGGCAGCGGCAACGCCACGGTGGATGTCTCGTCCCTCGCGCCCGGTGTCCAGCACACCGTCGCGCTGACCGACCCGAACACCGGTGCGTACGTCGCGTGGGGTACGTTCACCCTCACGAGCCCCACGGCGGGCTCGAGCACGGTGACCGCCGATGTCACCAACTCCGGCAAGTTCGCGCTCGAGGGCGTGGCCTCCTCGATCAACCTGACCCCCGCCGCGGCGGTCGCCCGTGGTGCCACCACCACGGCCGTCCCGCTGGGCGCGATCAAGGTGACCGATGACCGCAACGCGCTGCTCGGCTGGACCCTGAAGGCGGATGCGTCCGACTTCACCAGCGGCTCGAACACGATCGCCAAGAGCGCGCTCGGCATCGCCCCGAACATCGTGAGCGGCGTCACCGACGGCATCACGCTCGGCGCGGCCCAGGTCGCGGGCTCCGCGTCCTACCCGGTCGCGACGCTGGCGCAGGCGGCGGCGGGCTACGGCACCCTCGCCGTGGGCACCTCGCTCAACGCGGACCTGACGTTCAAGGCGCCCAACAACGCCGTGTCGGGAACGTACACCTCGACCCTCACCCTGACGCTCGCCTCGAAGTAATCCTTCGACGAGCCGACGGCTGCGGCCGAAGGTAACCACACCGTGTGGGGGAGACCTCGGGTCTTCCCCACACGGTGCGTCCGCGACATCCGTCGCCCCGTCTGTACAGAAAGCAGTTCGACCTCATGCGTGCCCTTCCTCTTCGACACCTGCGCGTCGCCGCGGCCGTCATCGTGCTGAGCGCCACCGTGGGCCTCGCCGCCTGCACCGGTCCCGCGACGTCCGCGACGTCCTCGTCGTCGGCCGCACCGTCGGCCCACCTGGTCCACCTCGTCGACGTCGACGGCAAGCCGCTTCCCGGCACGACCGGGCGGGGATGGGGCGACGATGTGTTCGCGTCGCCGGTCGAGTCGGACACGACGTTCTCGCACCCGTTCTCGGTGCCCTCCGGCGCCGCGTCGGCCGCGACCTTCATCTCGCCTCGAGGGGGCGAATGGACCACGTCCCGCTGGGACGCCTCGGGATGGCTCGGCATCGCCACCGACGGGGTGCTACTTCCCAACGTCAAGATCAGCGGGTTGACCACTGCCGGCAGCGGCGACCCTTCGGGCACCGAGGCCGTCGCCCGCCGGGGCGGGGACTACTCGCTCGGCATCGCCTTCCTCGATGCCGGCGGCCGGGTGATCGAGGCCGACTTCGCCTCCGTGACCCTCGCGCCCGCCGACAACCCGTCGGACGCCACCTGGACGTGGGTCGCGCCCGCGTCCTAGTCGCCTCGCGAACACGTCTCGTTCACCCGCGCGCCACGTCGGCGCTGCCGCTCCGTCATGACTTCAGCGAAAGATTTGCCCGTGTCCACTGCCCTGTCCCGATTCGGCTCGCGCGCCGGCCGCGCGCTGGCGATCGCGCTCGTCTTCCTTGTCGCGCTCACCGGTGCGGCCACCCTCGCGCCGGCCGCCGCCCACGCTGATGAGGTCGGCATCTCGACGGTCCCGGCGGGCGCCGACGGGAAGGCGGACGGTCGCACGCGCTTCTCGTACGAGCTGAACCCCGGGCAACAGGTCAAGGACACCTTCCTCGTCTCGAACACCGGAACGACCGAGCAGACGTTCACGGTCGTCGGCACCGATGCGTTCAACGACGCCCAGGGTGACTACGCACTGCTGCCGACCTCGCAGCAGCCCACCGGCGTCGGCACATGGGTGCATTTCGCCGATGGTTCGGGCCGTATCTCCTTCCCGCTCGCCCCGGGCGCGAGTCGGGCGGTGCCGTTCACCCTCGAGATCCCGGCGGATGCGACCCCCGGAGATCACGTCGGCGGTCTTCTCGCCTCGGTCGTCACCCCCGGTGCCGAGGTCAGCCTCGATCGGCGTGTGGCGACACGTCTGTACGCGCGCGTGGCCGGACAGCTGCAGCCGATGCTCACGGTCGCCAGCATCAGCGCCGATTGGGGCGGCGACTGGTGGAATCCGTTCGACGGCTCCGTGACGCTGCACTACGTCGTCAAGAACACCGGAAACATCGCGCTCGCCGCGAACACGACGGCGGCGGTGCACACCTGGCTCGGTGTCCCTGTCGGAACGACTGTGTCGTCGCCGCTCGCCGAACTCCTGCCCGGCTCTGCGGCGGCGGTGGATGTCCCGTTGACCGGCATCGCGCAGTGGGGGTTCGTCAACCCGGGCGTGACGGTGAGTCCGTTCGTGCAGACGCAGGACGCCGCGCTCGGGCTTCCGGCCCCCGTCATCTCGCGCGACACGTTCGTGTTCACCCCGCCGTGGGTGTTCCTGATCCTCGTCGGTCTCGGTGTCGGCGTGTTCTTCCTGGTCCGGTGGTGGCGTCGGCGTCAGGAGGCGCGTGCGCAGGCCTGGCTGGAGTACATGGAGGAGCAGAATCAGGCGGCGCGCGAGGACGAGTTGGTCGCCCCTGCCGCCGGGACCGCCTCGTGACGCCCGCCGGACGTCGTCGCGGAGGCGTGCTGGTCTGTGTCGCCCTGGGGGCGCTCTGGGTGATCTCAGGGGTGACCGCGGCGCACGCCGACGACTCCTCGGGCGGCGGGGGGAACGTCTCGGTGACCGTGGACGACGGCAGCACGCCGAGTCCGTCGCCGACATCTTCCTCGACTCCCGCATCCGACGGGTCGGGCTCGGGTTCGGGATCTGTCGGTCAGGGCGGATCGGGCTCCTCCGGGGGAGGCGTCACCGCACCCGGCGGAACATCGGACGGCGGGACGACGGTCTCCGGCGGATCGACGACGGTGTCCGGCGGGACCTCGGTCGGGGGCATCCTCTACATGAGCGGCCTCGAGTCCCAGGGCGTGCCGGCCGTCAATCCGGCCGACGGCTCCGTGATCCTCTGGTTCAGCCTGCGCAACATCTCGCAGTCGACGATCGACGCCGACGTCCACTTCTGGATGACCAACCCACTCGGATGGCAGCTGGATGCCGCCGACGTGCGGGTGAGCGCACTCAAGCCGGGGGCGATCCAGGTCGTGACGACTGAACTCCACGGTGTCGGCCAGTGGGGGTTCGTCAACGCCCACGCGACGCTCACGCCGCCGGCATCCATCGACGGAATCGCCGTGGCTCCCGTCACCCGCGACGCGGTCGCCTACGTGTTCCCCTGGCTGGGCACGACCGGGGCGTTCGCCGTGCTCGGCTCGTTCGCGGCCTGGTACGTCGTGCGCCGCATCTATGCGACCCCGGCGGCGGTGAGCGTGGCATGACGACGACCGACACCCCGCCGGCGACCCCGCGCGCGGCGCCGGCGCCGCGGCGCGGGACCCCGCCCCCTCGGCCGCCCCGCCGCTACGTGCCGCGGCCAGTACGGCCGCGGGCTCCGCTCACACCGTGGCAGGCCTTCGTCCGCGGCGTGCTGGCCCTCGTGGCGACGCTGCTGCTGATGTTCATCCTCGATCTCCTCGTCTTCGGGCCGATCCAGCACCTCGCCGCGCAGCAGCAGCTGCGCGATTCGTTCCGGTCGCAGCTGTCGGCGGGAACGGCGCCGGTCAGCGAAGGCGACTACAACAACGTGCTGCTCGCCGACGGCGCGCCCGTGGCGATCCTCTCGATTCCGCGCCTGGGGGTGTCGGAAGTGATCGTGGAGGGAACCTCGAGCGCAGATCTGCGGCTCGGCCCCGGCCACCGGCGCGACACGGTGCTCCCCGGCCAGGCGGGGGTCAGCGTGATCATGGGACGCGCTGCGGGCTTCGGTGGACCCTTCTCCGGACTTCAGGCGCTTCAGCCCGGCGACCAGTTCGAGGTGCGCACAGGCCAGGGGCTCAGCACCTTCGTGGTCATCGGCCTCCGATACGCCGGAGACCCGACCCCACCGGCGCCGGTGGCGGGGGAGAGCCGGGTGATCCTCATGACCGCGCGCGGCCTTCCGTTCGTGCCCGTGGGTGTCGCCTACGTCGATGCGAGGCTGGTCGGCGACGCTCAGACGGCGGGAACGCGGCAGACGACCTCGCTCACCCTCCCGCCGTCCGACACGGCGATGGCGACCGACACGTCCACCGTCTGGGCCCTCGTGTTCGCGCTGCAGTTCCTCGTCGCGGCCGAGATCGCGGCGGTGTGGTCGTTCCGGCGGGTCGGTCCGCGCAAGACGTGGATCGTGCTCGTCCCGATCCTCGTGCTCGCCAATCTCTTCGTGGCGGACCAGCTCGTCCGCCTCCTTCCGAACCTTCTGTGACCCGGAGCCGTGATGAGTGACACCCCAGAGATCCCGCTGCAGGCCGCGGCCGCCCGTCCGGCGGATGCCGGCCCGGGCCCCGAGGAGACAACGGTCGGCGGACCGTCGACCGTTGACGTCACGCGCGTCGTCGAGGTCGATGAGACGGTGACCGAGGTGGTCAGCGCCGCCGAGATCGACGATCTGGAGGCCGCGGCGGCCGAGCCGTCGCTGGTTCCCCCCGGCGAGGTCACTCGTCGGCGCGATCAGCGACGAGCGCCGTTCCTCGGCCGCGCGTCCGGTGGCCCGCTCGGCCCTCCGCAGCGTTTCGTCGGTGGCGCGGCGGCGAAGGCGCGCGCCTCGGCGGTCTCGTTCCTCGGCGGGGCCTCGGCCACGCGCGAGCGCCTGGCGCAGGCCGAGGCGCTAACCGCCGCGCTCGTGCCGCCGTCGCGGCTCGAGGCGCGTTCGATCTCGGCGTGGTTCGGCGATCACCTCGTGCTCCAGGACGTCTCGCTCCAGATGCCCGCCGGGCAGATCACGGCGCTCATCGGCCCCTCCGGGTGTGGGAAGTCGACCTTCCTGCGCATCCTGAACCGGATGCACGAGCTGGTGCCGTCCGCGGCGCTCGCCGGTGAGGTCCTGCTCGATGCCGACGACATCTACGACGCGGGCCACCGCCTGGTCGATGCCCGCAAGAAGATCGGCATGGTGTTCCAGAAGCCGAATCCGTTCCCGGCGATGTCGATCTACGACAACGTCGTGGCGGGCCTGAAGCTGGCGGGCGTGGGGGCGACTCGGTCCGAGAAGGACATCCTCGTCGAGAGCTGCCTGACCAAGGCGGGTCTGTGGAATGAGCTGAAGGACCGCCTGCGTTCGCCGGGCGGGGGGCTCTCCGGCGGGCAGCAGCAGCGTCTGTGCATCGCGCGATCCCTCGCCGTGAAGCCGCGCATCCTGCTGATGGATGAGCCGTGCTCGGCGTTGGACCCGACCTCCACCCGCGTGATCGAGGAGACCATGCTCGAGCTCGCGCAGGAGGTGACCATCGTCATCGTGACGCACAACATGCAGCAGGCGCAGCGGGTGTCCCAGCAGTGCGCGTTCTTCCTCGCATCCCAGGGGCAGCCCGGACACATCGTGGAGCACGGCGACACCGAGGCGATGTTCGGTGACCCGATCGACCCGCGCACGCACGACTACGTCAACGGGCGCTTCGGATGATCGCGGCGGCGTGAGCGCCGTCAGAACAGCGCGAGCCTGACGGCCGCGGCGACCACCGCGGCCCAGACGAGACTCGAGAGGGTGCCGACGATGAAGCGCTCGCGGGTCTCCGATCCCGACAGTTCCGAGAAGCGGCCGACCCCCTTCACGGCGACGACCGCGGCGATCGCCTCGGGATACCCGGCGATGATCGCAGCCGCCGTGGCGATGCGCTCGAGGTAGCCGATCGTGGCGCCGCCGCGCAGCAGAACGACCTCTTCGGATGCCCCGGCCCCCGCGTCGTCCGTGACGACGATGCCCCCGTCCGGGGTCTCCCGCACGCGGCCCGAGGCGGCGATCGCCAGGACGCGCCTGGTGACGGGGTCCCCGCCCACCACGGCGGCGGCGATCCCGACGAGCGCGAGCGGTACGCCGATCGGTGCGGGCGCTTCGACGTGGGCGACGACGGCGACGACGAGGGCGGCGACGACAGCGGCACCCGCGGTCATGAGCAGCGCCGTCGACAGGCGGCGCATGGCGGCCACGGTGAGCACGAGGGCCGCGCCCAGCAGCACGGTCACGACGACGCCCGCCAGCACGGCGGCGATCCAGCCTCCGGTGATCTCGACCATGGCCTCAGTGTGGCACGGAGCCCCGACGGGGCATCCGCGATCGAGGCACGTCTCCTGCGACACCGCGCCATCGAGCCGAGGGCGGCCCGCGGCATCCGATAGCCTGAAAAGCGTGTCAACGCCCGAACTGAGCGCACTCGCGCCCGCCAACGATCCGGCGTTCCCGAACGTCTGGGACGAGATCGTGTGGCGGGGCCTCGTGCATGTGTCCACGGATCAGGATGCGCTGCGCGCGCTTCTCGGCGGAGACCCCATCACGTATTACTGCGGCTTCGACCCGACCGCACCGAGCCTTCACCTGGGCAACCTCGTGCAGCTGCTGCTGCTGCGCCGGCTTCAGCTCGCGGGGCACAAGCCGCTCGGCCTGGTCGGCGGGTCCACCGGTCTCATCGGTGACCCGCGCCCGACGGCCGAGCGAACGCTCAACACGAAGGAGACCGTGGGGGAGTGGGTCGCGAAGCTGCGCGCCCAGGTCGAGCAGTTCCTGAGCTTCGAGGGCGCCAATGCGGCGCGGCTCGTGAACAACCTCGACTGGACGGCACCGCTGTCGGCGATCGACTTCCTGCGTGACATCGGCAAGCACTACCGCGTGGGCACGATGCTCAAGAAGGATGCCGTCAGCGCCCGCCTCAACTCCGAAGCCGGCATCAGCTACACCGAGTTCAGCTACCAGATCCTGCAGGGCCTCGACTACCTCGAGCTCTTCCGCAGCTACGACTGCGTGCTGCAGACCGGCGGCAGCGATCAGTGGGGCAACCTCACGAGCGGCACCGACCTCATCCACCGGGTGGAGGGCGTGTCGGCGCACGCGATCGGCACACCGCTGATCACGAACAGCGACGGCACGAAGTTCGGCAAGAGCGAGGGCAACGCGATCTGGCTGGATGCCGCGATGTGCAGCCCGTACCGCATGTACCAGTTCTGGCTCAACACGCTCGACGCCGATGTGATCGACAGGTTGAAGATCTTCACGTTCCTGACCAAGGCGGAGATCGACGACTACGCGCGGCAGGTCGCCGACGAGCCGTTCCGGCGGGCGGCGCAGCGTCGCCTCGCGGCCGAGGTCACGACGACGGTGCACGGCCTGGAGGCAGCTCGCGCGGTGATCGCGGCCTCCGACGCTCTGTTCGGGTCCGGTGATCTCCGCGCGCTCGATGCCGCGGTGCTGCGCACCGCGATCGACGAGCTCCCGAGCGCGCAGGTCGTGGCGGGATCGAGTGTCGCGCAGGCGCTCGTCGACACGGGCCTCACGGCGTCACTGTCCGAGTCGCGTCGTGCGATCGCGCAGGGCGGCGTGAGCATCGACGGCGAGAAGGTCGACGACGATTCGGCGGTCGTGCCACTCGGCCTTCCCGGCGGGGTGTCGGTGCTGCGGCGCGGCAAGAAGACGCTCGCCGGGCTCCTCCCCGGCTGACCACACGGGGGAGCGATGCCGTTCACACCGAGCCATGCTGTCGTCGCCCTCCCGTTCGCGCGCACAGTGCTGCCGGCATCCGCTGTCGCGGTCGGGGCGATGACCCCCGACCTCCCCCTGTTCACCCGTCAGCTTCCGATTCCCTACGTGGTCACGCACGACCCGCGGGCGATCCTGGTGACGACGGCGATGGCCGCCGTGCTGTGGCTCGTGTGGCGCGTGGTGCTCCGTCCCGCGGTGCGTCCGCTCGCGCCGACCTGGCTCGCACGCCGCCTTCCCGAAGCCTGGGATGCCTCGCCCCGCCGTCAGTTCGAGACTCTCGCCGCCCGCACAGTGCGTGCACGCGTCACCGTCATCGCGTGGTGGGTGCTGGCGCTCGCCATTGGGGTGGCGACACATCTGGTGTGGGATGCGTTCAGCCACGAAGGACGATGGGGGAGCGCGATCATCCCGGTGCTCGCGCAGATGTGGGGACCCCTCGATGGATACCGCTGGGTGCAGTACACATCGAGCGCGTTCGGGCTTCTGGTTCTCGCCGTCTGGGCGACCATGACCCTCGCACGGTCGCCCCGGATGCCGGCGCCGCGGGCGAACCGATACCTGCGGCTCGCGTGGTGGGCGAGTCTCCCGGCGATCCTCGTGCTCGCGTGGGTGTGCGGTCTCGTGATCGGTGGCGGCTTCACGCACGAGTACACGCCGCAGCATCTCGCCTACCGGGTGCTCCCACCCGCAGCGGCGCTGTGGGGTGCCGTCACCGTGGCGCTGTGCGTGCGTGTCCAGTGGCGCACGCCCCGATCCGCTGCGGAGCGAGCGCCTGCGTGATCCGCGGATTTCCGCGGGAGGATGCCGCGACACGCCCGGGATGCGGCGGTGATTTGCCCGACCCCGGGGGCCCACGTAAAGTATTACTTGTTCGCCCCAAAGGAGCGCGGTGAGGCTGAGAAAGCCTCCCCTCCTCAAGCGGAGACAAACCCCATCAGACAGACTCCTTGAGAGTCTGAGACGTCATGTCTACGATGGGGTTCCTACTCGTCGAGTAGTCGGATCCCAGATCGCCAAGCGCGACACGCCGGATTTGACAAGCGAAACGAGACGGATAAGATAGAGAAGTTGCCCTGCAGAGAAGGCCGAGAGGCTGGAAGGCAGGAGCATCCGATCCTTGAGAACTCAACAGCGTGCACTTGTCAAATGCCAAATAACCTCGTGATCAGCTTCGGCTGATCTGAGATTCCTTTGGATCAAAGACCGGCACTTTGGTGCCGGCAACGGATAGTCAGCAATGACATCCCTTTGGTCAGATCAAACTCGCTGCGCCGGGCCTATTCCGCTCGGAACAGCAAAAATTCTTTACGGAGAGTTTGATCCTGGCTCAGGATGAACGCTGGCGGCGTGCTTAACACATGCAAGTCGAACGGTGAAAGAGAGCTTGCTCTCTGGATCAGTGGCGAACGGGTGAGTAACACGTGAGCAATCTGCCCCTGACTCTGGGATAACAGCTGGAAACAGCTGCTAATACCGGATACGAGCTGCGAAGGCATCTTCAGCAGCTGGAAAGAATTTCGGTCAGGGATGAGCTCGCGGCCTATCAGCTTGTTGGTGAGGTAATGGCTCACCAAGGCGTCGACGGGTAGCCGGCCTGAGAGGGTGACCGGCCACACTGGGACTGAGACACGGCCCAGACTCCTACGGGAGGCAGCAGTGGGGAATATTGCACAATGGGCGAAAGCCTGATGCAGCAACGCCGCGTGAGGGACGACGGCCTTCGGGTTGTAAACCTCTTTTAGCAAGGAAGAAGCGAAAGTGACGGTACTTGCAGAAAAAGCGCCGGCTAACTACGTGCCAGCAGCCGCGGTAATACGTAGGGCGCAAGCGTTATCCGGAATTATTGGGCGTAAAGAGCTCGTAGGCGGTTTGTCGCGTCTGCTGTGAAAACCCGAGGCTCAACCTCGGGCCTGCAGTGGGTACGGGCAGACTAGAGTGCGGTAGGGGAGATTGGAACTCCTGGTGTAGCGGTGGAATGCGCAGATATCAGGAAGAACACCGATGGCGAAGGCAGATCTCTGGGCCGTAACTGACGCTGAGGAGCGAAAGGGTGGGGAGCAAACAGGCTTAGATACCCTGGTAGTCCACCCCGTAAACGTTGGGAACTAGTTGTGGGGTCCATTCCACGGATTCCGTGACGCAGCTAACGCATTAAGTTCCCCGCCTGGGGAGTACGGCCGCAAGGCTAAAACTCAAAGGAATTGACGGGGACCCGCACAAGCGGCGGAGCATGCGGATTAATTCGATGCAACGCGAAGAACCTTACCAAGGCTTGACATATAGAGGAAACGTCTGGAAACAGTCGCCCCGCAAGGTCTCTATACAGGTGGTGCATGGTTGTCGTCAGCTCGTGTCGTGAGATGTTGGGTTAAGTCCCGCAACGAGCGCAACCCTCGTTCTATGTTGCCAGCACGTAATGGTGGGAACTCATGGGATACTGCCGGGGTCAACTCGGAGGAAGGTGGGGATGACGTCAAATCATCATGCCCCTTATGTCTTGGGCTTCACGCATGCTACAATGGCCGGTACAAAGGGCTGCAATACCGTAAGGTGGAGCGAATCCCAAAAAGCCGGTCCCAGTTCGGATTGAGGTCTGCAACTCGACCTCATGAAGTCGGAGTCGCTAGTAATCGCAGATCAGCAACGCTGCGGTGAATACGTTCCCGGGTCTTGTACACACCGCCCGTCAAGTCATGAAAGTCGGTAACACCTGAAGCCGGTGGCCCAACCCTTGTGGAGGGAGCCGTCGAAGGTGGGATCGGTAATTAGGACTAAGTCGTAACAAGGTAGCCGTACCGGAAGGTGCGGCTGGATCACCTCCTTTCTAAGGAGCATCTGAAGTCTTCGGACTTCCAGAGCCAGACTCGAGACGAATGTTCTCGACTGGTCAGCTCATGGGTGGAACATTTGACGAGGTGCCGGCGCGAAACGCCGAACTCAGTACGCTGCTTGCAGCTGGAAAGGTTCGTCGCGGAGCGACCGGCACATGCACGCTGTTGGGTCCTGAGGGACCGGGTGTGGCTTTCGAGCCCAACCTGACCTCAGGACCTTTTCTGGCTGCCGTAACGGCAAGCGGGGAAGGTACCGCCCGTACTTTGAGAACTACACAGTGGACGCGAGCATCTTAGAGACGATGCGTAAGCATCGTTTCACAAACGAATGATCGATAGATCAGCTCATGTGATTTCAAGTCTTTAAGAGCAAACGGTGGATGCCTTGGCATCTGGAGCCGAAGAAGGACGTAGCAATCTGCGATAAGCCTCGGGGAGTGGATAAGCACACTTTGATCCGAGGATCTCCGAATGGGGAAACCCCGCTGGGCGGCGTGCCGACCCAGTGACTCCCGCCTGAATATATAGGGCGGGTAGAGGGAACGTGGGGAAGTGAAACATCTCAGTACCCACAGGAAGAGAAAACAACCGTGATTCCGTTAGTAGTGGCGAGCGAAACCGGAAGAGGCTAAACCGAGCGTGTGTGATAGCCGGCAGGCGTTGCACGTTCGGGGTTGCGGGACTTTTCATGCAGTTCTGCCGAATTGCGAGCGTGACAAGAAGGTATAGACGAATGGCATTGAAAGGCCAGTCATAGAGGGTGCCAACCCCGTAGTCGAAATGCCTCACTTGGCGCGAGAAGTATCCCAAGTAGCACGGGGCCCGAGAAATCCCGTGTGAATCTGTCAGGACCACCTGATAAGCCTAAATACTCCCAGATGACCGATAGCGGACAAGTACCGTGAGGGAAAGGTGAAAAGTACCCCGGGAGGGGAGTGAAATAGTACCTGAAACCGTTTGCTTACAAACCGTTGGAGCAGCCCTAGCAGCTGTGACAGCGTGCCTTTTGAAGAATGAGCCTGCGAGTTAGCGATACGTGGCGAGGTTAACCCGTGAGGGGTAGCCGTAGCGAAAGCGAGTCTGAATAGGGCGATTCAGTCGCGTGTCCTAGACCCGAAGCGAAGTGATCTATCCATGGCCAGGCTGAAGCGACGGTAAGACGTCGTGGAGGGCCGAACCCACTTAGGTTGAAAACTGAGGGGATGAGCTGTGGATAGGGGTGAAAGGCCAATCAAACTTCGTGATAGCTGGTTCTCTCCGAAATGCATTTAGGTGCAGCGTTGCGTGTTTCTTGCCGGAGGTAGAGCTACTGGATGGCCGATGGGCCCCACCAGGTTACTGACGTCAGCCAAACTCCGAATGCCGGTAAGTGAGAGCGCAGCAGTGAGACTGTGGGGGATAAGCTTCATAGTCGAGAGGGAAACAACCCAGACCACCAACTAAGGTCCCAAAGCGCGTGCTAAGTGGGAAAGGATGTGGAGTTGCTCAGACAACCAGGAGGTTGGCTTAGAAGCAGCCACCCTTGAAAGAGTGCGTAATAGCTCACTGGTCAAGTGATTCCGCGCCGACAATGTAACGGGGCTCAAGCACGCCACCGAAGTTGTGGCATTGACATTAGTGGTAGGCCTTCGTGGTCCAGCCGTGTTGATGGGTAGGAGAGCGTCGTGTCGCGAGTGAAGCGGCGGGGTAACCCAGCCGTGGACGCGACACGAGTGAGAATGCAGGCATGAGTAGCGAAAGACGTGTGAGAAACACGTCCTCCGAAAGACCAAGGGTTCCAGGGTCAAGCTAATCTTCCCTGGGTAAGTCGGGACCTAAGGCGAGGCCGACAGGCGTAGTCGATGGACAACGGGTTGATATTCCCGTACCGGCGAAGAACCGCCCCAATCAATCCAGTGGTGCTAAATGCCCGAATCCTCATACTCAATCCTTCGGGAGGCGGTGTGAGGGCTAGCGCATGACCCCATGCTGGTGCGGTTAGCGTATTAACAGGTGTGACGCAGGAAGGTAGCCCAAGCCAGGCGATGGTAGTCCTGGTGCAAGTGCGTAGGCTGAGTGATAGGCAAATCCGTCACTCGTTCGGCTGAGACACGATGCGGATAAAAAGTGGGTGATCCTATGCTGCCGAGAAAAGCATCGACGCGAGGTTCAAGCCGCCCGTACCCCAAACCGACTCAGGTGGTCAGGTAGAGAATACCAAGGAGATCGAGAGAATCGTGGTTAAGGAACTCGGCAAAATGCCCCCGTAACTTCGGGAGAAGGGGGGCCTTCGACGTATTAGGACTTGCTCCGAAAGCGTTTGGAGGCCGCAGAGACTAGTGGGTAGCGACTGTTTACTAAAAACACAGGTCCGTGCCAAGTCGCAAGACGATGTATACGGACTGACGCCTGCCCGGTGCTGGAAGGTTAAGAGGAAGGGTTAGCGTAAGCGAAGCTCAGAATTTAAGCCCCAGTAAACGGCGGTGGTAACTATAACCATCCTAAGGTAGCGAAATTCCTTGTCGGGTAAGTTCCGACCTGCACGAATGGCGTAACGACTTCCCAACTGTCTCAACCGCGAACTCGGCGAAATTGCATTACGAGTAAAGATGCTCGTTACGCGCAGCAGGACGGAAAGACCCCGTGACCTTTACTACAGCTTGGTATTGGTGTTCGGTGTGGCTTGTGTAGGATAGGTGGGAGACTTTGAAGCTTGGACGCCAGTTCAGGTGGAGTCATTGTTGAAATACCACTCTGGTCACTCTGGATATCTAACTTAGAACCGTAATCCGGTTCAGGGACAGTGCCTGGTGGGTAGTTTAACTGGGGCGGTTGCCTCCCAAAAAGTAACGGAGGCGCCCAAAGGTTCCCTCAATCTGGTTGGCAATCAGATGTCGAGTGTAAGTGCACAAGGGAGCTTGACTGTGAGACTGACAGGTCGAGCAGGGACGAAAGTCGGGACTAGTGATCCGGCAGTGGCTTGTGGAAGCGCTGTCGCTCAACGGATAAAAGGTACCTCGGGGATAACAGGCTGATCTTGCCCAAGAGTCCATATCGACGGCATGGTTTGGCACCTCGATGTCGGCTCGTCGCATCCTGGGGCTGGAGTAGGTCCCAAGGGTTGGGCTGTTCGCCCATTAAAGCGGTACGCGAGCTGGGTTTAGAACGTCGTGAGACAGTTCGGTCCCTATCCGCTGCGCGCGTAGGAAGTTTGAGAGGATCTGACCCTAGTACGAGAGGACCGGGTTGGACGAACCTCTGGTGTGTCAGTTGTTCCGCCAGGAGCACCGCTGATTAGCTACGTTCGGGATGGATAACCGCTGAAAGCATCTAAGCGGGAAGCCGGCCTCAAGATGAGACTTCCATGCCTTCGGGCGAGAGGCTCCCAGCCAGACTACTGGGTTGATAGGCCGGATGTGGAAGCGCGGTAACGCGTGAAGCTGACCGGTACTAATAAGCCGATGACTTGATAACACCTCGTTTGTAGGTGCTTGCGTCCACTGAGTGGTTCTCGATGTACGGTCGAGAACCGCATGACAATGACTTTTGTTGTGCAGACTGAAACATCAATAGTGTTTCGGCGGCCATAGCGAGAGGGAAACGCCCGGTCCCATTCCGAACCCGGAAGCTAAGCCTCTCAGCGCCGATGGTACTGCAGGGGCGACCCTGTGGGAGAGTAGGACACCGCCGGACTTCTTTCGAGAAATGGCCACCCAGTGCTGGGTGGCCATTTCTGTTTGCCGGGACACTCTGAAGGAGGGCCGATGGCCGACGAGACACGTGGCGAGCGTTCTGGCTCAGATGATGAGCAGCGCCGCGCGAGCGATCGACGTCAGAACGGACCCCGTCGTGGTTCCGGAGATCGTACGGGCCGCCCTTCAGGTGGCGCGTATCGATCAGGCGCGTCGGGGACGGGTCGTTCAGACGACAATCGTGCGCGCCCGGCTCGCTCAGACGACGCCTTCAGCGGCCGCCCGCGTCGTGACGGGCAAGAACGCTCTCCCGGCGGGTCGTCGGGACGGCCCCGCTCGTATGACGGTGACCGCCCGCGTCGTGACGGCGCAGATCGTCCGCGCCGTGATGGCGGCGATCGTCCATATCGCTCCGGCGGTCGGCCGAGCAACGATGATCGTTCCCCCCGGGGAGACAGGCCGTACCGTTCGGGAGATCGGGCGGCGGATCAGGGCGGCTTCCGCCCGGCCGGGGGCACCTCATCCCCTCGCGGTTCCGGTGGAGAACGCGATTCTCGTGCGTACAACGGCGGTGAGCGTCGGAATGGGTTCGGCGGTTCGCGGCCTCCGCGCTCCCAGGACGGACAGGGTGGCTATCGCGGTGCATCCGCACGGGGTGGCGACAGCGGCCGCGTGGGCGGCGCGCCTTCGGGCGGCGGGTACCGCGGCGCGTCGGGTCGTGGGGCGGATCGCGGCGGCTACCGAGGCGGGCCCGATCGTGGCGGAGATCGTGGTGAGTACCGCGGCTCGCACGATCGTGCGTCGGATCGCGGCGGTTACCGTCCGTTTGAACGCAACGCCGAGGGTGGCGGGTATCGCGGCGAGGATCGTGGCGGAGTACGCGGCTCGACGGATCGTGGAGCGGATCGCCGCGAATATCGCGGTGCGGACCGGGGTGCTGATCGGGGTGCGGAGCGCGGAGGCTACCGGGGGGATGGGGCATCCGATCGTCGTTCCTCGCGCCCGCCGCAGGACGCCCGCGCTGACCGCCCTGTCGAGCCGTTCGTTCCCGAGGACGTCACCGGACGTGACCTCGACGGCCGCGCCCGCAACGAGCTGAAGACCCTCAGCAAGGAGAACGCTGAGGAGGTCGCCCGCCATCTCGTAATGGCGAGCCGCCTGATCGACGAGGACCCCGTACGAGCGGACGCGCACGCTCAGGCCGCCGTGCGGCGCGCCGGGCGTATCGCGATCGTGCGGCAGACCGCCGGCATCACCGCGTACGCGCGTGGCGAGTTCGCGCTCGCCCTGCGCGAGCTGCGGACCTATCGCCGTATCTCCGGTCGTGACGACTCGATCGCCCTGATCGTCGACAGCGAGCGGGGTATCGGTCGGCCTGACCGTGCGCTCGAGGAGGGTCGGGCGGTCGATGTCTCGACTCTCGATGCCGAGCAGCGCGTCGAACTGGCGATCGCCCTCTCCGGTGCCCGCCTCGACCTCGGACAAGCCGATCGGGCACTGACCGAGCTGGACATTCCCGAGCTCGACCCTGACCGTGCGTTCTCGTACAGCCCCGCGCTGTTCGCGGCGCGGGCCGGAGTGCTCGAGGAGCTCGGCCGTGAGGCCGAGGCATCCGAGTGGTACCGCCGTGCCGAGATCGCGGCGGACGCGATCGACCAGGCCAATGGGTTCGGCGAGGACGAGGAGCTCATCGTCATCTCGGACGACGATGACGAGGACGAGGACGCCCACGACACCGTCGAGAGCGTCGAAGACTGGGCGCACGTGGAGGATCGTGACGCCGACGAGCACGAGACTCTCGACGAGAGCGAGGACGAGGCGTGCGACGAGCTGCGTGCGCCGGCCGAATCCGAGATCGATGAGGCGGCCGACGAGCTCGTCGGCGATGAGGCGGATGACGCTCTGCGCGCGCCTGCCCAGCCCGTGGACGACGTCGCAGCGGATGCGGACGACGAGAAGGTCGCCGACTTGACTGACGACGAGGACGCGCGATGATCTTCGGGCGGAAGGCCGCGGCATCCGCCCCCCTCGACGGGGTGGATGCGGTGCTCGCCGACCTCGACGGTGTGGTGTACGCCGGGCCGCGGGCGATTCCGCACGCCGTCGAGAGCCTCAACGCGGCCGCGGCCTCGGGCCGCCGCCTCGGCTTCATCACCAACAATGCGTCGCGCACCGACGCCACCGTCGCCGCCCACCTGCGCGAGCTGGGCCTGGCCGGCGTGCAGCCGACCGACATCGTCACGAGCCCGCAGGCCGCCATGCGGCTGCTCACCGCGCGCGTACCCGCGGGGTCGCGCATCCTCGTGATCGGTGGCGACGGGCTCGTGACCGAGGTGGAGAAGGCCGGATTCACCGTCACGCGCAGCGCCGACGACGCGCCCGCCGCCGTCGTGCAGGGCTTCGCACCCGAGGTCGGCTGGAAGGATCTCGCCGAAGCCGCGTACGCCCTCGCGACGCCGGAGGAGGAGGGCGGGATCCCCTGGATCGCGACCAACACCGACTGGACGATCCCTCAGGGCCGCGGCATCGCCCCGGGAAACGGCACGCTGGTCTCGGCCGTGCACACGGCCGTCGGCCGGCTCGCCGTCGTCGCCGGCAAGCCGGAGGCGCCCATCTTCCACGAGGCCGTCGCACGGTTCGGGGCGCAGCATCCGCTCTTCATCGGCGACCGACTCGACACCGACATCGCGGGCGCTCAGGCCGCCGACATCGCGTCGGCGCTGGTGCTCACCGGGATCGACCGGCCCAAGCATGTGCTCGCCGCGCCCGAGACCTCGCGTCCGACGTTCATCCTGCGCGACCTCCGCGACCTGACGGCGCCCTACCCCGAGACGATCACCTCCGGGGACGTGACGACTGTCGGGAAAGCGAAGGTCGCGATCGACGGTGTCGATCTGCGCGTGGTCTCCGCGGGCGACGAGCCGATCGACCTGCTGCGGGCCGGAGCGGCCGCGATCTGGGGGAGCGGGCGCGCGATCTTCGGCTTCCGTGTGCCGGAGGAGCTGTACGCCGATCCGTTCCGCGTCAGCTGAGGCAGCGACGCCGGTCGTTCGCGCCACGGGCGCGGGAGCCCGCCGGTGCGCTGTGCGGACACGTATTCTGGGATCATGTCGACCGCCGCGCCCGAGTCCTCCGACGCCCGCCCCGACCTGGTCGGCGAGCTCGAGGTGATCGAGCAGCAGCCGCTCGCCGCGCGCGCCGCCGGCTACCAGCACGTGCTCGACGACCTCACCCGCCGGCTCGACGCCGCGCCCGGGGCCTGATGGCCGGGCGCCTCGACGCCGAACTCGCCCGCCGCGGACTCGCCCGATCCCGCACGCACGCGGCGACGCTCATCGCCGACGGGCTCGTCACCGTCGACGGCACGCCGGTGGTGAAAGCCTCGACGACGGTGAGCGATGACGCGCACCTCGAGGTGGCGGCATCCGATCACTACGTCAGTCGGGGCGCGCACAAGCTCATTGCGGCGCTCGACGCCTTCGCGATCGACGTCACCGGGCGCCTCGCGCTCGACATGGGCGCCTCGACCGGCGGGTTCACGCAGGTGCTGCGCGAGCGCGGCGCGCGGCGCGTGCTCGCCGTCGACGTCGGTCACGGCCAGCTCGCGGCCGAGGTCGCGCGCGACCCCGGGGTGACGGCGGTCGAGGGCTTCAACGTGCGATTCATGACCCGCGCCGCGCTCGCCGGGGCGACAGGCGAGGATGCCGCGCCCGACGTCGTCGTCGGCGATCTGTCGTTCATCTCGCTCGCCCTCGTGCTTCCTGCGGTCGCGGAGGTGGCGGCATCCGATGCCCGCATCGTGCTGCTCGTGAAGCCGCAGTTCGAGGTCGGCCGCACCGCCGTCACGGGGGGACTCGTGACGGATCCCGCGCTGAGGGAGGACGCCGTCAACGGCGTGCTCTGGGCCGCCTGGGATCTGGGCCTCGGCACCGCCGGCGTCGTCTCCTCCCCGATCGCGGGCACGCACGGGAATCGCGAATATCTCGTGCACCTGCGGCCGGGCGGCGGGACGCTTCCGACAGAATGGAGCGAGGCGGTCCACAGCATGACGGGAGGGCGATGAGCGAGGAACGCTACATCCTGGTGGTGGCCCACGCCCGCCGTGCGGCGACGGTCGACGCGGCGGAACGCGTCATCCGCGCCCTGGTCGACGCGGGAGCATCGCCCGTGCTCGCCCGCGACGATCGAGAAGAGCTCGGCGAGGTGCTGCCTGCGGCCGCGAACCTTCCGCGTCTCGGCATCGAGGTGCCGGTCGACGGGGTCGAGATCGCGGTGGTGCTCGGCGGCGACGGCACGATCCTGCGCGCGGCGGAGCTCGTGCGCGGCGCCGCGGTGCCGATCCTCGGCATCAACCTCGGTCACGTCGGGTTCCTCGCCGAGAGCGAGCGCGACGACCTGGATGAAGCCGTCGCGCGCGTCATCTCGCGGGAGTACCGCGTCGAGGAGCGCCTGACGGTGTCGGTGAGGGTGAAGAACAGCCGCGGCGAGGTCGTCTACGAGACCTGGGCGCTCAACGAGGCGACCGTCGAGAAGGCGAGCCGCGAGCGCATGCTCGAGGTCGTCATCGAGATCGACGGGCGCCCGCTGTCGAGCTTCGGATGCGACGGGGTCGTCGTCTCCACCCCGACCGGGTCGACCGCCTACAACTTCTCGGCCGGCGGGCCTGTCATCTGGCCGTCCGTCGAGGCGCTCGCCGTCGTCCCGCTGTCGGCGCACGCCCTCTTCGCGAAGCCGCTCGTCGTGGGACCGGAGGCGGCCGTCGCCGTCGAGGTGCTCGCGCGCACCGACGGCGTCGGCATCTTGTGGGCCGACGGTCGTCGCTCGCATGAGCTGCCCCCGGGTGCGCGCGTCGTCGTGCGCCGCTCTCCCGAGCCGGTGCGCCTCGCACGCCTGCACGCGCCGGCCTTCACCGACCGCCTGGTGCGCAAGTTCCATCTGCCGGTGGCCGGTTGGCGCGGGCCCGACGAGCTGTCGACCGGCACCCACCCGATCATCGGCGGGGCCCGGGACGAGGGCGACGACGCGTGATCGAGCAGTTGCACCTGCAGGGCCTCGGCGTCATCGACGACGCCGTGCTGCCCATCGGTCCCGGCTTCACCGCGATCACGGGAGAGACCGGCGCCGGCAAGACCATGGTGGTCACCGGCCTCGGACTCGTGCTCGGTGCCCGCGCCGACTCGGGCGCGGTGCGCGCCGGGGCATCCGCGGCGAGCGTCGACGGCGTCTGGATCGTCCCGATGACGGGGGCTGTCGCCGAGCGCGTCGCCGACGCCGGCGGCGACCTCGACGACCTCGGCGACGGCCGCGCCGAACTGCTGCTCGGTCGCTCGCTCAGCGCCGAGGGGCGAAGTCGTGCCTACGTCGGCGGGCGCAGCGCCCCGGTCGGGGTGCTGTCCGAGCTCGCGGAGCACCTCGTCGTCGTGCACGGGCAGTCCGACCAGCTGCGTCTGCGTTCGGCCGCCGCCCAGCGCGACGCCCTCGACCGGTTCGGCGGAGCGACGATCTCCGCGGCTCTCGAGGGCTACCGCGCCGCCTACGCGCGCGTGCGCGAACTCGACCGGGTGCTGGCCGAGCTGGAGGGCGACGGCGAAGCCCGCTCCCGCGAGGCTGCGACGCTACGCGCCGACCTCGCCGCGATCGAGGCCGTCGATCCCCAGCCGGGGGAGGACGTCGACGTCGCCGCGCGAGCAGAACGTCTCGCGCACGCGGAAGACCTGCGTGCCGCCGCGACTCAGGCGCACGACGCGCTCTCCCGTGACGACGACCTTCCCGACGTGATCGGCCTCCTCGGCGAGGCGCGGCACGCCCTCGAGCGCGCCGCCGACAATGACGCCGCGCTCGCAGAGATCGCCGGACAGGTCACCGAGCTCGGATACCGGGCGACGGATGCCGCGGCCGCCCTCGCCGCCTACCTCGCCGACCTCGACGAGTCGGGTCCGCAGGAGCTCGCCGCGCTCGAGGAGCGGCGGGCCGCGCTCGGCGCGCTCGTGCGCGCCCACGGCTCCCTCGACGCCGCCCTGGAGCTCGCCCGCACCGGCGCCCTGCGCCTCCTCGACCTCGACGACGATCCCGACCGGGTCGATGCCCTGCGCGCCGAACGCGTGGCCGCCGCCGAAGACCTGGATGCCGCGGCCGCCGCACTCACGCAGGCGCGGGAGCACGCGGCATCCGCACTGGCGAGCGCCGTCACCGACGAGCTGCACGCACTCGCCCTGCCCGACGCGACCGTCACCATCGCGATCACCGAGACGGCCGAGTCATCGTCGGGTCGCGACGAGGTGGCGATCCTGCTCGCACCGCACCCGGGCGCGCAGCCGCGACCGGTCGCCCGCAGTGCGTCGGGCGGCGAACTCAGTCGCGTGATGCTCGCGATCGAGGTCGTCATCGCCTCCACCGACCCGGTGCCGACCTTCGTATTCGACGAGATCGACGCGGGCATCGGAGGCGCCGCGGCGATCGAGGTCGGTCGCCGGCTGCACCGGCTCGCCGAGACATCCCAGGTGATCGTCGTCACCCATCTCGCGCAGGTGGCCGCCTTCGCCGGCAACCATCTCACCGTCGTCAAGGCCAGCGACGGGTCGGTGACGTCCTCGAGCGTGCGCCGGCTCGACGGCGCCGAGCGCGAGGCCGAGATGGCCCGGCTGCTGTCGGGGCTCTCCGACTCGGCGTCGGCGCTGAGCCACGCCCGCGAGTTGCTGGACCTCGCCCCCCCGACCCGCTGATAGGATGAAAGCCCGTGATGCATACGACTGAGTCAGCCCCCCACGGAACCCCTAACGGCACCACCAAGCACATCTTCGTCACCGGTGGTGTCGTTTCGTCGTTGGGGAAGGGGTTGACCGCCGCCAGCCTCGGAAACCTGCTGACCGCGCGGGGACTCCGAGTCGTCATGCAGAAGCTCGACCCGTATCTGAACGTCGATCCGGGCACGATGAACCCGTTCCAGCACGGCGAGGTCTTCGTGACCGACGACGGCGCCGAGACCGACCTCGACATCGGCCACTACGAGCGCTTCCTCGACATCGAGCTCAGCCAGGCCGCGAACGTCACCACCGGCCAGATCTACTCGCAGGTCATCGCCCGCGAGCGCCGCGGCGAGTACCTCGGCGACACCGTGCAGGTCATCCCGCATATCACCGACGAGATCAAGCGCCGCATGCGCCTGCAGGCGAGCGAGGACCCGCGGCCCGACGTCATCATCACCGAGATCGGAGGCACGGTCGGCGACATCGAGTCGCAGCCGTTCATCGAGTCGGCGCGTCAGATCCGTCACGAGCTCGGCCGCGCCAACGTGTTCTTCGTGCACGTGTCGCTCGTGCCGTTCATGGGTGCGTCGGGCGAGCAGAAGACGAAGCCGACGCAGCACTCGGTCGCGGCGCTCCGTTCGATCGGCATCCAGCCCGATGCGCTCGTGCTGCGGAGCGACCGCCCCGTCACCGAGTCGAACAAGCGCAAGATCGCGCTCATGTGCGACGTCGACGAGGGTGCGGTCGTCAACGCCGTCGACGTGCCGAGCATCTACGACATCCCGACCATGCTGCACGACCAGGGACTCGACGACTACATCGTCAGCGCGCTGCGCCTCGACACCGCGGCCGACGTCGACTGGAACCGGTGGAGCAAGGTGCTGCAGGCCGTGCACAACCCGAAGCACGAGGTCACGATCGGGCTCGTCGGCAAGTACATCGACCTGCCCGACGCCTACCTGTCGGTGACCGAGGCCCTCAAGGCCGGCGGCTTCGCCCACGAGACGCACGTCAACGTGGTGTGGATCCCGTCCGACCTGTGCGAGACCCCGGAGGGCGCGGAGAAGGCGCTCGCCGCCGTCGACGGCATCGTGGTGCCGGGCGGCTTCGGCATCCGCGGCATCGAAGGCAAGCTCGGCGCGCTGCGCTTCGCCCGGGAGCAGGGCATCCCCGCGCTCGGCCTGTGCCTCGGCCTGCAGTGCATGGTCGTCGAGTACGCCCGCAACAAGGCCGGCCTGCCGGGCGCTTCGTCGAGCGAGTTCGACCCCGACACCGAGTTCCCCGTCATCGCGACGATGGCCGAGCAGGTCGACATCATCGACCACGGCGACCTCGGCGGCACGATGCGTCTGGGCCTCTACCCGGCGCAGCTGCGCGAGGGATCGCTCGCGGCGGAGCTCTACGGCGCACAGCGCGTGTCCGAGCGACACCGTCACCGCTACGAGGTCAACAACGCCTACCGCGACCAGCTCTCCGAGGCGGGCCTCGTGTTCTCGGGCCTCTCGCCCGACCGCAACCTCGTCGAGTACGTCGAGCTGCCGCGCGACGTGCACCCGTTCTACATCGCCACCCAGGCGCACCCCGAGTTGCGCTCGCGGCCGACCACGCCGCATCCGCTCTTCCGCGGCCTCGTGGGCGCGTCGCTCGACCGTCGTCGTGCGAGCGAGCTCTTCGATGTCGAACACGACTGACCCGCGCGGCCTCGCCGACGAGCCCGTCGACGTCGAGGTCGTCGCCTCCGAACTCGTCTTCGCCGGCAAGGTGTGGGACGTGCGCAGCGACACCGTGCGCTACGGCGATGGCGAGATCGTGCGGCAGTACGTCGATCACACCGGCGCCGTCGCGATCGTCGCGGTCGACGATGAGGGACGGATGCTGCTGATCCAGCAGTACCGGCACCCGATCCGTCGGCGCGACTGGGAGATCCCCGCGGGCCTGCTCGACATCGCGGGGGAGGACCCCGCGACCGCCGCGCGGCGCGAGCTCGCCGAGGAGGCCGACCTCGAGGCATCCCGCTGGGAACCGCTCGTCAGCATCTACACGACGCCCGGCGGCAACGACGAGATCGTGCACGTCTTCCTCGCCCGCGGACTGTCGGCGACCACGACGGCGTTCGCGCGCGAGGAGGAGGAGCGCGACATCCGCGTGGAGTGGATCGCGATCGGCGACGTCGTCGACGCGGTGCTCGAGGGGCGCATCCGCAACGGCATCCTGACCGCCGGCGCGCTCGCCGCCGCCGAGCGCCTGCGCCGCGAGGCGTGACCGGAGCGGCGCGACCGTGACCCCCGAGCGCGCCCTCGACCGGTACCTGCGCCATCTCACGATCGAACGCGGGCTGTCGCCGCACAGCCTCGCCGCGTACCGCCGCGACCTCACGCGCTACCTGGCGTGGCTCGAGACGCGCGACGTGACGGATGTCGCGGCGCTCACGGCGAACGATGTCGACGGGTTCCTCGCCGAGGTCGCCTCGGGCGAGCCGCGGCCCGCGGCATCCAGTCTCGCGCGCCTGCAGTCGTCGGTGCGGGGACTGCACCGCTTCGCGCTGCGCGAGGGATGGGCCGAGGTCGACCCGACGACGCGGCTCGTCGCGCCGAAGCTGCCGAAGCGCCTGCCGAAGGCGCTCACGATCGACCAGGTCGACCGGCTCCTCGACGGCGCCGGCCCCGCCCCGGGCGCGCAGCATGACGCGAGCGCGGTGCAGCTGCGCGACCGCGCGCTGCTCGAGCTGCTGTACGCCACCGGAGCGCGCGTGTCGGAGGCGGTCTCCCTCGATGTCGACGACGTCATCGACACCGAGATCGTGCGCGTGCGCGGCAAGGGGTCGAAGGAGCGCATCGTGCCGCTCGGATCGTACGCGCGCGAGGCGCTCGGGGCCTACCTCACGCGGGTGCGACCCGCACTCGCCCGCCGTGGGCGGGCGAGTGCGCGCCTCTTCCTCGGGGTGCGCGGCGCTCCGCTGTCACGGCAGAGCGCGTGGCTCGTGATCCAGGATGCCGCGGAGCGCGCCGGCCTCGACGCCCACGTGTCCCCGCACACGCTGCGGCACTCCTTCGCGACCCACCTGCTGCAGGGCGGGGCGGACGTGCGAGTCGTGCAGGAGCTGCTCGGACACGCCTCCGTCGCCACCACCCAGATCTACACGCACGTGAGCGTCGACACGCTGCGGGAGGTCTACGCGTCTTCGCATCCGCGCGCGCGGTAGCCGCGGCATCCGCTCTGCTCGTCGCTAGAATCGACCGAACGATCCGCAAGAAGGAGCACGGTGGCCAGCAGAGCAGCAGGGGGCAAGGCATCTCCGACGACAGCGGAGGACACCCCGATCGGGCCGACCGGACGCCCCTACCGCGGCTTCCCGACGCCCGCGCCGCTCGCGTCGCACGGGCCGGCCCGCATCATCTCGCTGTGCAATCAGAAGGGCGGCGTCGGCAAGACGACGACCGCGATCAACCTGGCCGCCTCGCTCGCCTCCTACGGGCGCAAGGTGCTCGCCGTCGACTTCGACCCGCAGGGCGCGCTGTCGGCCGGCCTCGGCATCACCACGCACGACGTGCCCACCGTCTACGACCTGCTGCTGGACACCAAGCGCGACCCGCATGAGGTCGTCGTGCACACCGGCGTCGAGGGTCTCGACGTGCTGCCGGCGAACATCGACCTGTCGGCGGCGGAGGTGCACCTGGTCAACGAGGTCGCCCGCGAGACGATCCTCTCGCGGGTGCTGCGCAAGCTCGCCCCCGAGTACGACGTCATCCTCATCGACTGCCAGCCCTCGCTCGGTCTGCTGACCGTCAACGCGCTCACCGCGAGCCATGGCGTGGTCATTCCGCTGGAGTGCGAGTTCTTCGCGCTGCGCGGCGTCGCCCTGCTCATCGAGACGATCGACAAGGTGCGCGACCGTCTGAACCCGACGATCCGCCTCGACGGTGTCGTCGCCACGATGTACGACCCGCGCACGCTGCACTCGCGCGAGGTGCTCGAGCGGGTCGTCGATGCGTTCGGCGATGATGTGCTCGAGACGGTCATCGGCCGCACGGTGAAGTTCCCCGACGCGACCGTCGCCGGCCAGCCCATCACCGAGTTCGCCCCCGAGCACGCGGCCGCGCAGGCCTACCGGCGTCTTGCGCGGGAGCTGGTGTCCCGTGGCGCCGTCGCCTGACGAGGCGGCAGCACCCGACGTCGTCGACCCCCTCGCGCCCGCCGACGCCGACGCCGCGGCGGACCCCGCGCACGACTCCGCGAGCGCGGATATCGCCCCGTCCGCCGACGCCCCTGCCGGCGACGCGGAGAGCGCGTCGGAGAACGCGGATGCCGCGGCATCCGGTTTTCGCGTGTCCCTCGGCGTCTTCGACGGCCCGTTCGATCTGCTGCTCACCCTGATCTCCCGGCGGGAGCTCGACATCACCGAGGTGTCGCTGAGCGCGGTCACCGACGAGTTCATCGCGTACCTGCGCGAGCTCGACCCTGACGAGGAGATGGAGCAGGCGTCGGAATTCCTCGTCGTGGCCGCGACGCTGCTCGACATGAAGGTCGCCGGCCTCCTGCCGCAGGGCGAGCTGATCGACGCGGAATCGGTCGCGCTGCTCGAGGCGCGCGACCTGCTGTTCGCGCGCCTGCTGCAGTACCGCGCCTTCAAGGAGGTCTCCGCGTGGTTCGCGCGCTCGCTCGAGCGCGAGGACCGGCGCCACACGCGGGCCGCGCGCCTCGACGAGAAGTTCCGCCGCACGGTGCCGGAGCTCGTCTGGACGCTCACGCCCGACGACTTCGCGGCGCTCGCCATGCTCGCGTTCGCTCCCCGCGCGATCCCCGAGGTCGGGCTCGACCACCTGCACGCGCCGCTCGTGAGCATCCGCGAGCAGGCCGCGATCGTGGTGACGCTGCTGCGCTCGGCGGGCACGCTGTCGTTCCGCGAGCTCGTCGCCGGCGTCGCGCAGCCCGGTATCGTGGTCGCGCGCTTCCTGTCGATCCTCGAGCTCTACCGCCATGCGGCGCTGTCGTTCGAACAGCTGGAGCCCCTGGGGGAGCTGACGCTCCGATGGAGCGCCGACCGGTGGAGCGACGAGACGCTGGCGAGTTTGGGAGCCGACTATGACCGTTGACGAGACATCCGACGACGTCGCCGCCCCCGCGGCCGACGGCCTCGTGTCGGCCGACCCGGTGCGCTGGCCGCAGGATGTCGGCTCGGTGGCCCGGCGTCTCGAGGCGATCCTGCTGATGATCGACGAGCCCCACAGCCTGGTGAGC
Source organism: Microbacterium ginsengisoli (assembly GCF_000956535.1). Classification (GTDB taxonomy): domain Bacteria; phylum Actinomycetota; class Actinomycetes; order Actinomycetales; family Microbacteriaceae; genus Microbacterium; species Microbacterium ginsengisoli. The sequence continues at coordinate 97,708 of NZ_JYIY01000074.1, forward strand.
CTCGCGGCGGCGGTGAACGCGCCGGTCGCGGCCGCGCGCGCCGCCCTGCAGGCGCTCGTCGCCGACTACGACGGCGAGTCCGACGGCCCGCGTCGCGGGTTCGAGCTGCGGGAGGTCGGCGGCGGCTGGCGCCTCTACGTGCGCGAGGACTACGACCCGCTCGTGGCCGAGTTCCTCGGCGGGCAGGCGCCGTCGCGCCTGTCGCAGGCCGCGCTCGAGACCCTTGCGGTCATCGCCTACAAGCAGCCGGTGACCCGCGGCCAGGTCGCGCAGATCCGCGCAGTGAACGTCGACTCCGTCGTGCGCACGCTCGTCTCCCGCGGACTCATCACCGAGGTCGGACAGGACGCCGAGACCGGCGCGATCCTGTACGGCACCTCCGACGCGCTGCTCGAGCACCTCGGCATCAACTCGCTCGACGACCTCCCGCACATTTCACCCCTGCTTGACGACGGTTCGCGCGGCTTCGACGAGGCGTTCCGGTGAGCGGCGCCGATGAGCAGACGGATGCCGCGGGCGTGCGTCTGCAGAAGGTGCTCGCCCACGCGGGCGTCGCGTCGCGCCGTGTCTGCGAAGAGCTGATCGCGAGCGGCCGCGTGCGCGTGAACGGGGTCGTCGTCACGGAGCTCGGCAGCCGCATCGACCCGGAGGTCGACCTGGTCGACGTCGACGGCACCGCGGTGCAGCTCGACCAGTCGAAGCGGTACGTGGTGCTGAACAAGCCGGTCGGCGTCGTCTCGACGATGCGCGACGAGAAGGGCCGCCCCGACCTGCGCCGCTACACCGCCGACTGGGACGAGCGCCTCTACAACGTCGGCCGGCTCGACCAGGACACGAGCGGCCTGCTCGTGCTCACGAACGACGGCGGCCTCGCACACGTCCTTGCGCACCCCTCGTTCGGGGTCACGAAGGTCTACATCGCGAAGGTCGTGGGCACCGTCAGTCCGCAGACGATCGCGCGGCTCACCCGCGGCGTGCAGCTGGAGGACGGCGAGATCGTCGCCGACAAGGCCCGCCTGCTCGACGCGTCCCGTGGCGGGCACGGTGCCTCGTCCCTGGTGGAGCTCACCCTTCACTCAGGGCGCAACCGCATCGTGCGGCGCATGATGGCCGAGGTGGGGCATCCGGTCATCGAACTCGTGCGCCGCCAGTTCGGACCGCTCCACCTGGGAAGCCTCCCGGTGGGTCGGGCCCGCGAGTTGACTACAGTGGAGAGGGGCGCGCTGCTCACCCTCGCGCGCCAGGGCGCCGATCCCGCGCCCGAAGATTCTCCGGAGCTCCGATGACCGATCCCGCCGCCGTGTCCGCGCGCCCGCGCGTCGCCGTACGCACTCAGGGTCCGGTGCGCGTCGTCGGCGCCGGCCTGCTCGGTGCGAGCATCGGCCACGCCCTGCGGGCGCTGGGGGTCGAGGTCATCCTCGACGACACCTCGCGCGCGCAGCTGCAGCTCGCCGTCGACTACGGTGCGGGGCGCTCTGCCACCGCCGACGACCGCCCGTCGCTCGTCGTCGTGGCGGTGCCGCCGGATGTCACCGCGGATGTGATCGAGCGTGAGCTGGTCGCGCACCCGCAGGCGGTCGTGACGGATGTCGCGAGCGTCAAGCTCGAGCCGCTCGTCGAGCTGCGCCGCCGCGGGGTCGACCTCGCGCGCTACATCGGCTCCCACCCGCTCGCCGGGCGCGAGCGCGGGGGAGCGATCGCGGCCCGCGCCGACATCTTCATCGGACGCCCGTGGGTCGTCTGCCGCGACGCGGAGACCAGCGCCGCCGACCTCGCCGTCGTCGAAGGGCTCGCTCTCGACCTCGGGGCGACGCCCGTCGAGATGGGTCCGGAGGAGCACGACCGCTCGGTCGCGCTCGTCTCCCATGTGCCGCAGCTGGTCGCGAGCCTGCTCGCCGCGCGCTTCACCGATGCCAGTGCCGCATCGCTGTCCCTCGCCGGGCAGGGGGTGCGCGACACCACGCGGATCGCGGCATCCGCCCCCGAGCTGTGGGTGCAGATCCTCGGGGCGAACGCGGCGCCGGTCGTCGAGGTGCTCGACGCGCTCGCCGCCGACCTCGCCGACGTCGCCGAGGCGCTGCGCGCGCCCGAGGCGCCCGGGGCGCGGCGCGAGGTCGCCGAGACGATCCGCCGCGGCAACGAGGGCGTCGAGCGTCTGCCCGGCAAGCACGGTCAGAACCGCCGTTTCGAGAGCTTCGTCGTCATGGTCGACGACACCCCGGGTCAGCTGGGCCGCCTGTTCGGCGAGCTCGGCGAGCTCGGCGTCAACGTCGAGGACCTGCGCCTCGAGCATTCCCCCGGAGCCCAGTTCGGCCTCGCCGAGATCAGCGTCGTGCCGGGTGCCGTGCACCCCGCGGTCGACGGTCTCGAGGCCCGCGGCTGGAAGATTGCGAGCCTCCCCTCATGACCGAATCGCTCACCCGTCCCGGCCTCGTGCGGGTCGTGGCCGTCGACGGCCCGGCCGGCAGCGGCAAGTCGAGCGTGTCGCGCGCCGTCGCGTCGCGCCTCGGTTACGGCTACCTCGACACCGGCGCCGTCTACCGGGCGCTGGCCTGGCACGCCCTGGCCCACGCCGTCGACACGTCCGACGCATCGGCCGTCGTCGACGCCTCGGGCGATTTCGACCTGTGGATCTCACTCGATCCCGCCGAGGCCCGTGTGTCGGTCGCCGGCACCGATGTGACCGAGGCGATCCGCACGTCGCGGGTCACCGAGGCGGTCAGCGGCGTCGCCCGCGTGCCGGCCGTGCGCCGCGGGCTCACCGGCCTCTTCCGCGCGCTCGTCGCGGGCGCGGGACGCCCGGGAGTCGTCGTCGAGGGGCGCGACATCACCACGATCGTGTTCCCCGACGCCGAGGCGCGGGTGCTGCTGACGGCCGACCCGGCCGTGCGGGCCGCCCGGCGCACGGCGGAGACCGAGGGGGCGGATGTCGCGGTGGTCGCGGCATCCATCGAGCGACGGGATGCCGCCGACTCGGCCGTCGTCGAGTTCATGGACGCGGCGGACGGGGTGCGGGTCGTGGACTCGACCCACCTCGACTTCGAGGGCACCGTCGACGCGGTGCTCGCGGTGATCGCCGAGGAGACCGGCGCGGCACAGGAGGTGCACGATGTCGTCTGACGACGAGTACGAAGGCGGGCCGGACGGCCTCGCCGAGAAGCTGGCGGGCATCGACGATGCACTCGCCGACCAGCGCGCGGCGACGCTGCGCGCATCGCTCGAGGAGTACGACCTCGATGACGACGACACCGAGCTGCTCGGTGCCGTCTTCACCGACGAGCACGGCAACGAGTACCTGCCGGCGCTGCCGGTCGTGGCGATCGTGGGGCGCCCGAACGTCGGCAAGTCGGCGCTCGTGAACCGCATCCTGGGGCGCCGTGAGGCGGTCGTCGAGGATGTGCCGGGCGTGACCCGTGACCGCGTGACGTACAAGGCCGAGTGGATGGAGCGTCGCTTCTCCCTCGTCGACACCGGCGGGTGGGAGCCCGACGCGCGCGGCATCGACCGTTCCGTCGCGCAGCAGGCCGAGATCGCGATCGAGCTGGCCGACGTCGTGCTGTTCGTGGTCGACGCGATCGTCGGGGCGACCTCGACCGACGAGCAGGTCGTGAAGCTGCTGCGCCGCAGCGGCAAGCCGGTGCTGCTCGTCGCGAACAAGATCGATGACGCCCGGCAGGAGCCCGAGGCCGCGGCCCTGTGGAACCTCGGGCTCGGCGAGCCCCGCCCGGTGTCGGCCATCCACGGCCGTGGCGTCGCGGACCTCCTCGACGAGCTGGTGAAGGTGCTGCCGGATGTCTCGGCCGTCGCCTCGCACGAGATCGGCGGCCCGCGCCGCGTGGCGATCCTCGGGCGGCCGAACGTCGGCAAGTCGTCGCTGCTGAACAAGGCGGCCGGCGCCGAGCGCGTGGTCGTGAACGACCTCGCCGGCACCACTCGCGACCCGGTCGATGAGATCGTGGAGCTCGGCGGCAAGCTGTGGCGCTTCGTCGACACCGCCGGCATCCGCCGTCGCGTGCACCTGCAGCAGGGCGCCGACTTCTACGCGTCGCTGCGCACCGCGTCGGCGCTGGAGAAGGCGGAGGTCGCCGTCGTCGTGCTCGACGTCTCGGAGCCCATCAGCGAGCAGGACGTGCGCATCATCGACATGGTGCTCGAGTCGGGCCGCGCGCTCGTGCTCGCCTACAATAAGTGGGACGTGCTCACCACGATCGAGTACGAGAACATCGACCGTCGGCGCTATCTCGAGCGGGAGATCGAACAGGACCTCGCGCACGTCGCCTGGGCGCCGCGCGTGAACATCTCGGCGCGCACCGGGCGCCACCTCGACAAGCTCGTGCCCGCGCTCGAGACGGCGCTGGAGTCGTGGGATCAGCGCATCCCGACCGGGAAGTTCAACGCCTTCCTGTCGGAGCTCGTCGCCGAGCACCCGCACCCCGTACGCGGCGGCAAGCAGCCGCGGATCCTGTTCGGCACCCAGGCGTCGACGCGCCCGCCGACATTCGTGCTGTTCACGACCGGATTCCTCGACCCGGGCTACCGCCGGTTCATCCAGCGCCGCCTGCGCGAGCTGTACGGCTTCGAGGGCACGCCCGTCGTCGTGAACATGCGGGTGCGCGAGCGTCGCAAGAGGTAGCACCGGGGCCGCGGATGCCGCGGGTGTGCGAGGCTGAGGGGATGACCCTCGAACAGCCCGCCGCCGGTGAGCCGCGGCGGCCGCTCGGGCCGCGCGATCCGGGCGACGCCTGGGTCGTCGCGCCGACGGGGGAGCGGTACTGGGGCGCGTTCGGCGCCGCGGGGCTCCTCGCGCTCGACCCCGGACGCGGGGTGCTGCTGCAGCATCGCGTGTCGTGGAGCCACTTCGGCGGCACGTGGGCGCTGCCGGGCGGTGCGCGCCATCAGGGCGAGTCCGCCGTCGACGGCGCGATGCGCGAGGCGGCCGAGGAGGCCGGTGTCCCCGCGGGCGCGGTGCGCCCCCGGCTCGTGAGCGTGCTCGACCTCGACATCTGGACGTACACGACCGTCGTCGCCGACGTCACCAACCCTTTCGACCCGGTGATCAGCGACCCCGAGAGCGTCGAGCTGGCCTGGGTGCCGGTGGCGGATGTCACCGACCTCCCGCTGCACCCGGGGTTCGCCTCGTCGTGGGTGCGCCTGCGTGAGCTGCTGACCGTGCGTCCGGTGATCGTGGTCGACGCGGCGAATGTCGTCGGCAGTGTGCCCGACGGCTGGTGGCGCGACCGCGCCGGTGCCGCCGCCCGTCTGATCGACGGGCTCGGTGCGCTCGCGGCGCGCGGGATCGCGGGGGATGTGCTGCGGCTGCCCGAGTCGCGCTGGTACCCCGAGATCGTCGTGGTGCTGGAGGGGCAGGCGGGGGCTGCGGCATCCGTCGACGTTCCGGACGGGGTGCGCATCGTCGTCGCTCCGGCTGCGGACGATGACGAGATCGTCGCCCAGGCCGCCGCGCATGCTGAGGGCGGTCACGCGGTGACGGTCGTCACGAGCGACCGGGAACTGTCGGCGCGCAGCGTGTCGGCCGGTGCGAGCGTGCACGGCGCCGGCTGGCTGCGCGACCTGCTCGACGCGCGCTGAGTCAGTCGCGCCCGCGCAGCTTGTCGATGTCGCGGCGCTCGCGCTTCGTGGGGCGTCCGGCGCCGCGGTCTCGGAAGCCGAACGTTCCTGCGAACTCGCGGGACGGCGGCGGCGGGGTGCGATCGTCGTAGGCGGTGGCGGCCTCGGGTGCACCCACGCGCTTCGAGATCGTGCGACGCACGATGAGCACACGGTCGAAGCCGGCGACCCGCACGCGCACCTCATCGCCCGCGCGCACGACGACCGACGCCTTCGCATGATCGCCGCGCACCCGTACATGCCCGGCACGGCATGCCGTCGTCGCGGCCGAGCGGGTCTTGTAGACCCGCACCGCCCACAGCCAGGAGTCGATGCGCACCGATGGGGCCGCGGCATCCGTCATCGTTCGGCCCTCGTCGTGGACGAGAAGATCACGCCGGCGGCGATGAGCCCCTGCCCGAGGCAGTAGGTGACCATGACGAGCGGGCTCGTGACGGGCGGCATCGCGTCGGGCAGGAAGAGGCGCAGCGCGAGGATCGTGTCGCTCGAGAGGAAGAACGCGGCGCCGACAGCGACGAGCGGATGCGCGCGGGTCGCGCTGACGGCGGTGCCGCCGAGCACGACGCCGTAGATCGCGACGGCGGCGGTGAGGGCGCCGAGATGGGGGAGGAGGATCGCGAGCAGCACGACGTACCAGACGGCGTAGACCGCGGCCCAGGCGGGCACGCGGCGCACCGCGAGGTGCCGCCAGAACAGCCAGATGTAGAGCAGGTGGGCGAGTCCGAAGCAGGCGAGCATGACGGGCAGCTCGGGCGCGAACGGGAAGAACGTGGCCGCGCCGTCGCCGAGCAGTGAGAGGGCGAGCGCGGTGAACAGCAGAGAGAATCGGATGCCGCGTGCCCCGCTGCGTGCAGCCCACAGCACCGCGAGCGCGAGGAGCGGCATGAGCAGGAGCTTCGTCGGCGTCGCGAGCGCGTCGGCGTCGATCGCGAGCGCGCTGATGTGCACGAGCGAGACGACGCCGTAGAGCGCGAAACCCCACCACCACGACCGCGTGAGGATCACGGTGGGCTGAGCGGCGTCGGTCATGCTCTCACGGTAGCGGCCGGCGGGGTCCGGTGGTCGTGCTGGCGCGGGGGCTGACGTCGTCGCGGACCGGTCAGGCGAGGTCGCGGGCGACGACGACCACCGAGGGAGTGGCGCGGCCGGTCTCGGTGAATCCGGCCGCGAGGAACGTCGACAGCACGCCCTTGAAGAGCTCGTTCGCGCGCTTTTCGACCACGGTCGTGTCGGTAGGGTAGCCCTCGAGCAGGCGGGCTCCGTGGTCGCGGGCGTGCGCGATCGCCGCGTCGAGAAGCCGCGCGTTCAGGCCGAGCCCGCGGTGCTCGCGGCGCACCACGAAACAGCTCACCGCCCACACGGTCGGGTCATCCCACGCCGGATCGGCCACCGGCTGCAGGTTCTTCGTGCGGCCGATGCGCACTTGACGTGTGCGCGGGCCGACCCGCACCCACCCGGCCGCCTCGCCGTCGACATAGGCGATGAGAGCGGGCGCGGGGGACGCGGCATCCGGTTCTGGTAGCTCGTCGCGCAGGCGCTCGCGACGCTCGTCGGGCGAGGTGCGCTGCCAATCGGTGTTCGGCATCGTCCACCAGCCGCACTGACACGAGCGCCCGTCGCCGCCGCCCGAGAGCGCGTGCTGGGCGTCATCGAACCGCGACGCGTCGGCGGGGAGGATCTCGATCGACGGCATGCTGCGACGCTATCGGGTGCCGGAGACATCCGCCCGAGCGGTTCGCGGCACGGCATCGGTGCGGCTAAGATAGGGGAGTTGCCCGCTCGCGGGCAGCGGACCGGGATGTGGCGCAGCTTGGTAGCGCACTTGACTGGGGGTCAGGTGAGTTAGAGCGGCGGGACTGTCCGAAAGCTAAACAACGGGATGTGGCGCAGCTTGGTAGCGCACTTGACTGGGGGTCAAGGGGTCGCAGGTTCAAATCCTGTCATCCCGACAAAAAGCCCTGGTGAGAAGCAATTTTCACCAGGGCTTCGTCGTTTCTGAGGGTGGTCACTGGCTGGTCCACTTCCCTCATTTGCCTGTGCTGCTCGTTCGCGCATTGGTCCACTTCCATTCAGTGACTTCGGCTGTGGAGTGCACCAAAAGGTGCCCGAGAGGTGCACCAAATCGCGGGCGCGACGGTGCTCCGGCCCCCTTCTGGGAGGGTCGGAGCGTGGTTCCATTCGTGGTCACAGACGGGGTCCGTCGCGGCGGCTCGCATCCTTCCTCGTGGGGGTCTTGGAGAGGAACTGGTTGGCCTGCCTGGCAGCTTCGGCGAGGTGGCGGTGGTCGGGGTGCAGATACCCCTTGGTCGTCTCGATCGACTGATGCCCGAGGATCTCTTGGAGGACATGCAGGGCGATGCCGGCGTCGGCCATCCAGGTCGCTCCGGTGTGCCGGAGCCCATGCCGGGTGAGGCCGGTGAGGTTGAGGCCCGCGACGAGGTCATCCCAGCGGGTGGCGTCTCTGACGGTGGCGGTGGTGAGGACGCCTCCGCGTGGCCCGCGTAAGAGCGGGTCGTCGTCTTTCTTGTCGGTGGTGAGGCGTTCGAGGACGGGTTCGAGTGCGTCGAGCATCGGCACCGGGCGATCGCGCCGGCCTTTGGTCTGTTTGATGACGAGGCCGCCTTTGCCGGGATAGTGCTGGCGTCTGATCCACACGATGTGGTTCTCCCAGTCCACATCCCCGACCCGCAGCCCTGCGACCTCTGAACCCCTGGCGGCCAGGAGCGCGGCGAGCATGACGTGATCGGAATACGACTGATGCACCTCCCCGCACTCAGTCGCGAGCTTCCGCAGCGTCGCCAAATCCGGAAGCGCGTACTGTCGTAGCGCGCCGGTGGTCTGGGTGACGTGTTTGCCGAGGTTACGGCGTGCGCGGTGCTTGGCGGGGTTGATGGAGATGATGTCGTCGCGCACCGCTTCATCAAGCACCCGGACGAGTGGGGCGATGGAGTTCTTGATCGTCGAGGCCGAGTGCTCGGCCTCCCACGTGTCGATGGTGCGGTCGATCATCCCCGCGGTGATCTTCGCAACCCGAACGTGCCCGAGCGCTGGCAACACCCGCAGTCGCAGTCCGGTGTCGTAGAGCTCGGCGGTGGAGGTCGGGTCCAGGCCTCGCTGCCACCGATCCCCGATGGAAGTGGCGTAGTCGGTGAGGGTGATGGTGGTGTCCGCACCGGTTTCGGTCGCTGCCCGCATCTGATCGTAGAACTCCTCGACCTCCTCGTGGCTGCGGACGTGGGCGACGCGGCCGACGCGCTTATGCGTGGAAGGGTCGGTCCATCGCACGCGGGCACGGAATCCGTCGGTGCGGCGTTCGACATCGGTGGTGAGCTTCACCCCGACTGGCGGCATCCGCCTGTTGCGAGGGTCAGCCATGATCGTTCTCCTGCTCGGTGACCCAGGCGCGCACTGTGGCTGGGGTGTAGCGAGAGACGCCGCCGACGCGCAGGAACGGCGGCCCGATCTTTTCCCGTCGCCAGCGCGAGAGGGTGGCTTGGGAGACGTTCAAGAACTCCGCGACATCCCGCGCACACCACAACGTCTCGACCGGACCCGCACCGTGGTCAACGACGGTCGGGGCGTTCATCGTCGAGACTCGCGTAGAAGGCGTCTTCGGCCGCCTGCCGTTGGGCAAGATCGGCTTCAACGAAGGCATCGAAGTCTTCGGCCCGATCGGCGATCACGATGTCATCTACCGTCGGTGCAGGGGCTTCGCCGGGCCAGGTGGTCTGCCGGGTGGGGCGGTCGCGATCCAGTCGGGTGCTGCTCGCGGCGACCCAGTCGCGGAGTCGCTGCCGGGTGTCGGCGAAGTCGCGATGCCACCCGTTGGGTGCGGATCCGTTCTGATCGGGGTCGTAGGCGCACAGCCAGTGCAGGTGCAGCGCGGACAGTTCCCACAACAGCTCGGGGTGTCGGTACCAGAACGGCGGCACCACACTCGCGGGCAGGCCGTATGTGCGTCGGAGCCAGTTCACCCACCGGTCGAGTTCGAGCCACTCGGCCCCGGCCTCATCTGCGGTGAGTAGGTTCCAGTTCACCGGATGCGGTGGCCCCGGCAGTGAGTCCGGATCAGACAACGCCGGCCGCTTCCCCGTCTCCTCCGCGTCGTGGAGTGCGGGTTCGGGCTCGGGTTCGTCGAACTCCGGGGCGTCCTCAGCAACGATGGTGCTCATGGCTTTCCCTCCTCACAGTCCAGGTACGGGAGGTGCCTGCGTGCTGGGCCGGTCCGGTGCCTGGAACTCTGGGGCCGGCCTTGTCGGTGCCTCCCGTGCAGGGCCGTCCTGGTCGAGGGAAGGCGTGTTGCGAGGCGTGCGGTCGACGTCGTAGCGGGTGCGGGCGAGATCGTGGCCGATCTTCTTCGCGACGAACTGCTCGGTCTGTACCTGCTCACCGTCACGAGTGGCCTCGTACTCACGCACGTACCCCTCGGCGATGAAGTTGTCGCCCTTCCTGAACCGCTCGTGCGCCCGCGCCGCGGTGGCCCGGAACATCACCAGGTCGTGGAACGTGGACTCCAACTGCGTGAAGCTGCCATCGAGGTTCCGGTCGAAGTGTTCCTGCCCGAACCGGGCATAGAACCTCGCCTGCCCCTTGTCGTTGAAACCGAGCTGCGGGGTCGAGGCGATGAACCCCGAAATCGACTGCTGGGTATGAATATCCATTGCACTGCTCCTTCACGATCACCAGACCCCGCTGCGGGGTCATCCGTGAAAGTCAGGTGCACTACAACGACACAGCAACCCTCACGAGTCGGCGGGGCGTTGCAAGAGGGCTTCGAGTTCGGTGCGGTCGGTCTTCAACTGCCCGGCATCGCTACGGTTTGGCCAGGCGCGCAGGTCGGTGACGATCGGTGGTGCGGCGCGCAGTAGAGTGACGCCGGTGCCGAACGGCAGGGTTCTGATCCGGTCGGGTGGCAGGATCGGCACCCGCCGCACCGAGCGCTGGTTTGACCTGGTGCCGTGGTCGCCGAGAGTCACCGAATCGGTGTACTCGTCGCGTTCGCCGATCAGGGTGGAGAGGTCTTGGAGGTCTTTCGAGTTCGACGCCCCGCCGAGAATGATCTTCACGATCGAGGCATCCCAGATCGCCCCAGCCTGATTCTCCGACCACTTATCCCGCGCCTGCGCAAGCGACTGCAACACCGGCATCGTCGTGATCCCCGTACCGCCTCCCTCCGCCATGAGCGTCGGCAGAGACGGCAAGGGGGCCAGGTTGCCGATCTCGTCCAGTGCGAGCAGCAGGGGTGGGTCGAGGCGTGCGCCGGGTGAGCGCGCGGCGATGCGACGGGCGGTTTCGACGAGGTCTTCCACGAACGCCGCCACCAACGCAGCCGACGCCCCTGCGCCCGCGCCGGTGGCAAGGAGGTAGAGCGTTCCACGGTTCCGGATGAACGCCTCCGGATCGAACGACTCACCCTCGGCGGGTGAGACGGCATCAAGCACCCTCGGATCGGCAAGCGCCCCCAGCGCGAGGGCGACGCCCTGCCAGATGGAGTCACGGGTACGAGGGTCGGAGTCGATCATCGCCCCCAACGAATCCGCCCACCCCGCAGCCGCATTCGGATGATTCGTCAGGATCGCGGCCGCATCCGCAGCCGCCGACGGATCAAGCGTCCAACGGAACAGCTCGGCAGGCTGCCGATGATCCAACGCTGCCGCGTGGAGCAGAGCTTGGAGTGCTGTTCTGGTTTTGCCTTCCCAGAACCCACCGGATTCGACCCCACCAGCGGAGAGCCCGGTGGCGGAGGCGAGACCGGTCGCGCGGATCATCGCCGTCAGCGGGTCTTCACACCCCCGAACCGGCGACCACCGCAACCCCGCAGGGAGTCCTTCGGCGAGATGCTGCGGATCGAACACCGCAACCGGACGACCGTCACGTCGGCGGGCACGCAACGTCGCAGTGAGGTTGTCCGGCCGCGTGCTCGTGGTGACCACCGCGCCGGGCGCGTCCAAGACGGCGTTGATCACGACGTGCAGGCCTTTGCCGGAGCGGGGCGGCCCAATGAGCAGGATGGAGTCTTCAACTGACGCCCACACCTGTTTGCCGCGTGAGGTTCCGAGTAGATAACCCACATCCTCCGGTGACGGGGCATCCAGTGACGGGCGCAACGAGGCTGCCCGCCGCAGCAGCGCCTTCGGTGAGGCTGCCTGGGTGACTTCGTGCGTGGTGGCGACCCCGGCCAGGTGGCGCGGGTCGGTCTCGACCTTGTGGCTGTGGCGGCGCCATTTCATCCAGCACCACCCCAACCCGACCGTCACCAACGCGAGGAGCAAGGTTGTGACGATCCAATAGACGACCGGGTTCAGCCCCTCGGCTCCGAGCGCTGTACCGGGGTCGCCGGGGCTGAACAGCACACCCAGCCCACCGGCCGGCCCCGAGGTGGGTTGAGCCGTGCCGGTGAGGAACGCGGCGACCGACCCGGCACCGCGGAGGACGAGGCCGAGGGCGAAGACACTGATGAGGGCGATGAGGGCGGCGTTGGTGAGTTCGTCACCCATCGAGCCGGACTGCCGCTCGTTCACGACAACGCCTCGATATGGGTGGTGCCCGAGATCCGACCCAGCAGCAGCACATCGCGCCGCCCACCGTGTGCGGGTGGGAGCTGGTTGAGATCCAGCAACGCACGGGCTCGCCCGTTGGTGGCGTCGGTGTGGGAGACGATGATCGCCACGGCCACGTCCTCACCGGCAAGGAACCCGTCAGCGGTGACCTCGACCAGCGCCGGCCCCTTCTTCTTTCGGGCAGGCCGTGCGGGTTCTTGGGCTGGTTCGGGCTCGGCAGGACGGGTGCGGGTGCGGGGTTGGATGAGGTCGGTGAATACCGATCCGTCGACTTCTCGGACTTCGATCCGAACCCCGATGCTGCGGTTCTCGGTGACCGCATCGAGCAGGTCGGCGAAGGTGCCGCGCGTCCACTCACCCCTGGCTGGTGGCGGGTACTCGGCGCCGTCGACGGTCACGTCGAGCACACCGGTTTCGGTGACTGCGACGCGGACGTGCGGGAGGACAGCCTGTATGTCTTCGGCGATCGTCTTTGCTGCGGGGCGGGCTCTCATGCGCGCTAGGTGCGCCGCGACGCCGATGGGAAACTGGTGACATGGGTTCACGGGCGGATGACCGGCGGCGCTTCGCCGAGGAGTCCATGCCGCGTATCGCCGCTACTGCCGAGGACGAGGGATTCAGCCAGCAGGCGTCTTCTGGTGAGCGCAGGTGGGAATGGGTGAAGCCGACATCACCGACCGTGCGGGCGGCGGTTCTGTTGTCGGAGATGACGCCGAGGAACGTCCGTGATGGCGTGGATGTTCAGGCTTACGGGGCGATCTATCTCGATCAGGTGGAGCAGCGGCTGCATGAGGACGGGCAACGGCACCCGGACGCGGCGACGCTGATGGCTCCGCTGCGGGCTTGGGGATCAACCTTCACCCGTGATGGCGCCTACCGGTTCCGGCGGAGCGCCGATCCGGAGTCCAGGGTGGAGGAGCTGGCCGGGGATCTGAGATCGTTCGCAGCTTTCGCCACCGCGATCCGTGACGTGACGGATCTGAGCGAGGCTCGCTTGGCGCGCTCACGCATCCGCAGGCACGTCACCGCGGGCTTGGCACCCGGCTACGCGGCCCCTCAGGTCGCCTCGCTCATCGCCGAGATGAACACCAACACCGAAACCGGCGTCGAACCGTAGGCGTCATGGACCGGGAAGTTCCCGCGAGAACCGTCAATATTCACGCGAACTTCTAGACGTTCTGCTTGAGCCGCAAGCTTGTGTCGAAGAGCGAATATTCAGCAGGGTGCAGTTGGTGTTGAGTGACGAAAGACCGGTCTTTGATCCGCCACAGCCCCTGCCCGACACCTAATCCGGGTAGGAGTTTCTGCTCGGTGCCAGTGAGCCCGAGTGCGGATGCGGTGGCTCCGAGCTGGTCGGATTCTTGCCGGTAGACGATCCGGGTTTCCGCGTTCGCGAGCAGGGAGTTGGCGAGGGATCGCATGGCGGAGCCTTGGTCGCCGACGTTGTCCAGGTCGGTCAACTTGTGAAAGATCAGCATGTTCGCGATCCCGTAATGCCTCGCGAGACGCCAATGCGCATCCATCCGCTTCAAGAGTGCGGGGTGGCTCATGAGGCGCCATGCTTCGTCGTAGATCACCCACCGCTGCCCACCGTTCGGGTCGAGCAAGGCGGATTCCATCCACGCGCTGGAGCACGTCATCAGCACCGAGATCAGGGTGCTGTTTTCGGTGACGCGGGAGAGGTCAAGGGAGATCATCGGCAGTGACGGATCAAACCTGACGGTGGATGGTCCGTCGAAGAGTCCGGCGAGGTCGCCGGCCACGAGGCGCCGCAGTGCGTGCCCGACCAGTCGGCCGTCTTCGGCGAGGCGTCTGTCGGTGTCGTCGGTGGGGTTCAGGACGTGGTCGACGACCATCGGCAGGATCGGCACATCGTTCTCCCGCACCGCAGCCGTCAACGCCAGATCGATCGCAGTGTGCTCCAACGGCGTCAGCCCACGCGCGAGCACCGTCTCCGCGAGAGCGCCGATGAGATCCCGGCGGCGCGATGCGACGGTCGCGGCCCATTGCTCATCCGACAGCCCTGATGGTCGGTGCCCTTCATCGAGGGGATTGAGGCGGGTGTTGAGGCCGTGGCCAAGGACAATCGCCCGCCCACCGACCGCCTCAGCGACGGCCGTGTGCTCGCCCTTCGGATCACCGGGAACGTAGACTCGCCGCCCGAACGGAAGCGATCGCGTGTAGAGCGACTTCGCCAGGCTCGATTTCCCGCTACCGACTATGCCGGCGAGGACGACGTTCGGGGCGGTGATGACCCCGCGTGCGTAGAGCACCCAGGGGTCGTAAACGAAGCTCCCGCCGGAGTAGAGGTCCTGGCCGACGAAGACACCGTCAGAGCCGAGCCCGCCTTCGGCGACAAACGGATACGCCCCGGCGAGGGTCGCGGACGTGTCTTGGTGGCGGGGCAACTTGAACCTGCCCGGCGTCCGCAAGGTTGCGGCCCCTGGTTCTCCGGCAGCGGGCAGGTAGGTGGTCGCGCGACGTTCCGCGCGCTCGGCTTCTGCTTTCGCGACCGCGACCGCCTTCTCCGTCTTGCGTTGTTCGGCGGTGATCCGCGCGGCGGCCTGCCTGCGCTGTTTGCGGAGCTTGCGGCGTTCGGATGCGGGTGCGACGAGGACGGAGGTGTGCAGGCGCTCGGGCTCAGAGTTCATCGTCCGAGCCCCCGCCCCGCATGCTGCGCCGGGCGAGGCGTAGCCGCGAACCAGTCCTTACCCGCAACCGCGGGTGTCTTCCGGGTAGTGGCGGAGGCGACGGTATCCGTGCTGGGGGCGGCTCTGCCGGCTCCTTCACCCAGGCCGACCGCAGCAACCGCCGGTGCGGGCGCGGGCTCGGCGAGAGCGAAATCGGCCGGAGCATCGTAAGCGCGGAGTAGGGAGACGTGGCTGAGGAATGGATTGTAGGTCAACGTGTAGTTGCCCTCGGTGGTGGTGCGGTCGAGGTTCCCGACCGGTGGGGTGTCGTAGACGTACCCGTTGGTAAGGGCAGCATCGGTGGTCTCTTCCCCGTAATCCCACTGACTCAGGTGCTCGATCCCGGCGGTCGTGCCGTCACGCTGAATGAGATCGAGTACCCGGTCAGCTTCCTCACCATCGAAGAACACAACGCTGACCCACCGCCGCGCGGTTTCGGGGTCGGGGCGCCAGGCGATCCGGCCCGCTGCGTTCATGGCCGCATCGAGCCGGTCATGTGCGGCATCGATCAGGGTCGCGGCCTGATGCAGCTCATCCGCCGCAGCCAGCGCATCCTTCGCACCAATCGCGGCGTCACCTTGGTCGTCGAACGCGCGGGGTTGGCCGGTGACATGAGCGGCGGCGAGCTGGTCGAGTACCTGCCGCAGCGACCGGACACCTGCGAGGAGATCCCCGAGCACCGGATACATCTGCGCCGGCTGGTCAATACGGATTGTCGCGTGCGCAAGACCCCGCAGCGCTTCGGATGCTTCGGCAGCATCGGTTCTCGGATCGGTGAAAGTGGGCATGAGAGTCCTCCCTGACGATGGATGTCGCCAGCCAGGTGCGTCAGCTATTCCATGCGTGTCAGACGCTCCGGATACCCTTGAAGCATGAGTTTTTCCGCTTCCGTGCTTCGGGTGATGATCGCTTCCCCGTCAGACATTCCCGATGCTCGCGATGCAGTAGAAGCCGCGATCAATGACTGGAACAACGCCAACGCTGCAACCAAGCAGGTAGCGCTACTGCCGTGGAGATGGGAGACCTCGTCCGTTCCTGTCCTCGGAGGTCATCCGCAGTCACTGATCAACTCGCAAGGCGTTGACCAATGCGACATCGTCTTCGCTCTGTTTGGCAGCCGGCTTGGCTCCCCAACGCCCGACGCGGTATCCGGCACCGTTGAAGAGATCGAACGCGCCGTGGATAGCGGAAAGCCTGTTCACCTCTATTTCTCAACTGCACCGCTTCCTCACGACGTGGACACCCAGCAGCTCGACGGTCTCCGGGAATTTCGTGCTGCAATCAGCGAGCGAGGTTTGCTTGGCGAGTTCGCCAACACTGGCCAGCTCGGCCACGAGGTCTGGAAGGCCATCGAGTACGACATCGCTTCGTTAGAACTGTCAGCCCCGCAACTCCCTGCAACTAAATCTGGTGTGCGGTTCGCGGCTCAGCCTCAGCAAGAACGAGAACTGACGTCATACGACAGCAAGGGAAAGCCTCGCTACTCCACTCGGCACTGGATCGACATCACCAACACGGGTGACCAAGACGCCACTGATGTGCGATTCGAGGTCGTCGGAGAAAACTCCAGCATGATCCTGACTAGCGGCGATGAACCCACCGTCATCCATGCCGGCCAGACTCGCCGCCTGCATGTGCTTCATCACATGGGTGGCGGCGATCCCGACATCATTCGCATCCGCTGGAGCGAGGACGACGAACAGAAGGAACGCGAGTTCCACGTCGGCTGACGACTACACCTTCCGGCACAGCGGCAATGCCGCCGCCGTGAACGCCGCCGCCTGCTGCCCGACCAGCAACCGGGTCTCGCACGAGGCTTGGATCGCGGCCTGTTCGATCGCGGCGACCGCGGCATCGAGCTCGTTCACGGTGGGTGCGGTGATGGTGATGAGGCCGGTGTAGCGGAGGATGCCGTGCCCGGCAGTCAGGTCTGCCTCCTGCTGCAACACGTCCTGGTACTCCGCCGTCTGGGAGGCGTCTTCGATCTGCCCGATCCGTTGCCGTTGCGCCGCATCACTGATGTGCTCGACCTTCTTCTTCCTGATATCCCGTGCCGCCTGGTCCGATCGCATCGGGGTGCAGATCAGGGAGAACGAGCGCTGTATCCCGGTGGAGAGCAGGACGGGTGAGAGGAATCCGGGGAACACCATCGACCGCGGCCACTCACTGATCCACAGGGTGGCGTGGTGGGCGGAGTCGGTACGAATCCGCGACCACGACTCGTTCACCGCCAACGGCCCCGCCGTAGCAAGCGATTGTCCGATCTGGCCTTGACGCTCCAAGGTCGCGGCGATCGCCGGGTCGTAAGCGCTACGGAGGATGACAGCGATCTGCCCCGCGGTCAGCCACCCGCCGGGATTGAGGTCGGCGGAACGCAGCGCCGCTACCAGGGTTGCCATCTCCTGTCGCAACACGGCGGCGGCTCCGCGGATGCCGCCGCCGGCGGTGCGGATCTGCCGGGCTGCTGCTCGCATGTCCAGTGCGAGCGAGAGCGTGGTCGCGTGCCGTTCCCCGGCAGGCCCCGCCCGGTCGATCAGCTCCGCGTAAGTGGTGGATGCCCAGGAGTCGTCGTGGGTGCCATGCGAGGCCCACCACTCTGCCAACCCCGTACCCGAATCTGGAAGGGTGCGTTCAAGGACTTGGAGGGTCGCGACCCGTCCGGATCGGCAGACAGTGGCGAGCACACGGCCCCAGGAGGTAACGCGGCGTTCCTGCTCTCCCGGATCGAGGAGCACGAACGCGGGATGCGTCACCTCCACCACGACCGTCAGTGTCGAGGCGTGGGGGTCGTGGATCATCCCCGCCTCAGTCTCCGGGTCGGTGTACTCCCGCAGCCGCGCCATGTCACCGGGCAGGGCGAGGGTGCCGACCGGGCGCGGAACCACCACCCGGCGGCGGTAGAGCAGTTGTCCGATGGTGGTGCGGTAGAGCCACCAGCAGGCGACGGGGAGCCATTCGACCATCGGCCGCCCCGCGACCGGTATCCACGTCAACGCAATCGACATGGCCCAGATGGGTGCGGTGTACGCCATGAGTATGCCGCCGCCTGCGTAGAGGGCTCCGACGAAGGCGAGGATGCCGATGGCCAGGGTGACGAGCTGTGAGAGGGAGAGGCCGAGGAGGATGCCGCGGCGTGCGAGGCGGGAGAACTTCACCGGCACCAACTCGCCGCCGCTGGTTGTGTTCGTGTTGTTCATCGGTTACTCCTTGCCGGGCTTCGGGGCAGGTGGCTTCGGATTCGACGGCGGCAGGTCAGACGGCGGGATCGGGTTCTTCGGCACCGGCGTAGACGGCGCTGCCGGAGCGCCCGCGTTTCCGGGCTGGCCCGCACCGTCCGCAGCGGCGTCTGCCTCGTTGGCGAGGTGACCTGCGGCCTTCGGTCCGGCCTCGAAGGAGTCCTTGGCGATCTTCGCCGCAATCAGGCCCGCTGCGATCGGTGCCGCAACGGCCGCACCACCGGCAGCCGCACCGGATCCGCCAGCCCCCGCACCCGCACCGGCACCTGCGCCGGCTCCGGCGCCTGCGCCACCACTGGATGCGGCGGGGGTCGGTTTCGGTGCGGCCGCAGCCGACCCACCGCCCGATTTGCCTCCGCCGCTGCCGGTGCCGTCGAGGACCTTCTGTGGGTCACCACCCTGCGGCTTGGACGGCACCGGCATCGGCCGGTTCAACGACTGCTTGGCGTCCTGTTCGGAGCCGATCGCGTGATACATATCGAATCCCACGAACGAGATGAACTTGTAGGTCAGGTATGGGGCGAATCCGGCCATCGCCATCAGCACCACACCCGCGATCGGGTCAGACACGGAGGCGAGGTCGGCCTCGATGGGTGCGCTGACCTGGGTGACGGCGACGAGGAACATCACCACCAGCACCAACTTCGACGCGATCAGCGCGATGACGAACATGGCCCACTTCGACACCCAACTCCGTGACGCATCCCACGACGAACCGGAGAACGCGAGGGGCGCCATCACGATCGCCACCAACAGCAACGCCTTCCGCACCAGGAGCGACAGCCACACGATTGCGGCGGAGGTGATCGCGAGCCCGGCGAGGAAAATGGTGATGATCGCCCCGACGCCGGGCGCGGCGATGCTGATGCCGGTGAGGCCTGCGACGAGGAGGGTGATCTTGTCACCCATCGTCTCCGTGGTCTCCCCGCCGGCTTGGATGATGCCGGTGCAGAGCTGATCCACGATCTCCAACGCCAGCCCGGTCAACGTGATCACCACGAAACTGCCAAGCACGCTCTTCGCGAGGCCGAGCGCGGCCCTGGAAAGGGCGCCGGGGTCTCGTTTGATCAGGCCGGTGATGAGTTGGAGACAGAAGAAGATCAGCATGATGAACACGGCGATCCCGAACACCAGGTTGTAGACGCTGACGTACCCGTCGGATGTGACGTCGACGAGCGTGGTGGTGTCGAACACGTTCCAGACGGCCTCGAACAACCAGCCCGCGGCCGCACCCATTGCCTGGGCGAGCCAATCGAACGGGGCGGAGATCAAGGCTCCGGCGGCGTCGCCTGCGACATCGCAGACGGTGGAGATGACAGGAACATCGCAAACCCCCATCACAAACCTCCTCAGATCGAGCGGGGGATGGGGTTAGACCTGCTGGCCGACGTTCCAGAAGAAATTGATCAACGTGACCGCAGCACCACAGATGACCGCGGCGCCGCAGGAGACCAGGACGCCGATCTTTCCCCTGCCCGCCAGGTGCGGGTTGCTGCTGTTCGCACCGAAGCCCCACACGATCGCCGAGATGATCAAGGCGAGAACGGAGAGGATGAGGCCGACGGTCATGACCGCGCCCACGATCGTGCGCAGCTGCGCGATACCGGGCAGGCCGGAGTCGTTGGGGTTGATGTCGATGTCCATCGGCACGAGCGCCGGGATCACGGATACAGCGGTGGTGATGAGGTCGAACACGGTGGGGTCTCCTGACACGAACAAGGCCCACAAGCGTGGGCAGCGGAAGGGTTCTGACCTCAGGTGCGCCAGGACAACCACCGCGGAGAAGGCGACTAGCGTGGGAGGCGTGGAGCGTGTTCTCGCCGCCAGCGCGGTCATCACCGACGACGCGGGCCGCGTGCTGCTCGTGCTACGGGGCGAGGAGCCCGAGAAGGGATGCTGGTCGGTGCCCGGAGGGTCTGCTGAACCCGGTGAAACCCCCGCGCAGACCGCCCGCCGGGAGGCATGGGAAGAGACCGGCCTACATGTCGAGATCGGTCAGGAGCTGTGGACGGTAGATGTGCCGACCGGCGACGGGCGCGTGTTCGAGATCCATGACTTTGCAGCCACCGTCACCGCAGGAAACCTCACGCCGGGCGACGATGCCGACGACGCACGCTGGTTCACCCCGGACGAGCTCACTCAGGTACCACTGACGACGAGCCTGCTGGACTACCTCGCCCTCGCAGGCATCGTGCCCGCCAGATAGCGCTACCGCAGCCGTCCACGAGCTGACGTGAACCTCAGAGCTGGTCACCGACCGCGATGAGCCAGTTCATCCACGCCACCCCACCGCCAGCAAGCGCGGCGGTGCCGAGGGCGACGAGGAGGCCGGTGCGGGATTTCGATGCGGTGGCGTGGTTGCCGTGCGCGGAGGCGACGGCCCAGACGATCGCGGACACGATCAACATGAGCACCGCGATGACGAGGACAAAGGTGAGCAGGGCGCCGATGACTTCTTTGAGGTCACCGATACCACCGAGACCATCGAAATCCGGGAACACATTCATGACTCGTTCCCTTCACTGGTGGTGCAGCCGCCCGGATCGGTGATCTCGCCAGCGTCGAGGTCTGCGGCACCGTGCTGTTCCAGCCAGACGGCGGGGTCGGTGTATTCGCCGTTGGTGCCGCCGATCCTGACCTCGAAATGCAGGTGCGGGCCAGTGCTGTTGCCCGAGGAGCCGACATCAGCGATGTGCTGCCCCGCGGTCACACGATCACCCGCCGTGACGCGGATGCCGGTCTCCCAAGAGTGCGCATACGCCGTCGCGACCGTCTTCCCGTCCACGGTGTGCTCAATGACGACCAGGCCGCCGTAGCCGCCGGAGTATTCGGCAACGGTGACAACACCATCAGCGGCGGCGAGGATCGGGGTGCCGTCGGGGCCGGCGAAGTCAGTGCCGGAGTGGAGCTTGTATTCCCCGGTGATGGGATGTTCGCGCATCCCGTAAGGGCTGGTCATCACCCAGGTGCCCTCCGGCATCGGGAATACCACACGGGAGGTCTCCGGCACCGGCCCCAACACCGCACCACCACCAGCGGGCTGTGCTGTGGTGTTGGTGGTGAGGGCTTGGAGGATCTGCTCTGCGACCGACTCATAGTTCCGATACCGGTCGGGGTAGGCGGAGACTTCGACGGATTGGGCGGCCTCGCCCTTGTCCATCGACTCCCGCCCCGCAATATCCAGCAATCCCCGCGGCGACGGATAGTTCGGCCCAGCGGGTCCGCCGAAGAAGGCGCGGACTTGGTAGTTCGGGTCCATGAGATCAGCGACCGTGCCCCACCCGGATTGTGGGCGCATCTGGAACAAGCCCAGGCTGTCGTTGTCGGACCCGTTGCCGTCGTTCGGGTAGTCCGCCGAGTCCGGGTAGTGGCTGGTGTTCGACAGCATCCGCAACGTCGACTCCGTCAGCGCGGCCATGAGCGCGATCTGCACACCGTCACGATTCACACCCTCGATCGCGGAGCCGGTGGTGATGATCGTCGCGGCGTGGGTGAGCTGCTGATGGTTCAGCGTGAACGAGTACCCGGAAGCATCCGTCACGTCGAGTTCGTCCGGGATCGTGCCGACGGTCAGGCCGGTGGACAGGCAGGTGGCGTTCGCGGCCTGTGCGGGGTTGATGAGCGCCCCGATCGAGACGAGCATGATCGAGGGTGCGAGGAACAGCAGGGCGATCCCTGCGATGGCGAGTTTCTTGAACACGATCCACCCCCTGCTACTTCAGGGGGGTGTCGAGTTGGGAGAGCCGCAACAGGTGGCAGTCGTCGCCGTCAGGCGGGCAGACGATGAACACCGTGAACGACACCGCATGCTCACTGGCGACAGGGTCCTCGTTCCAGACACCGGAGCGGTGCCGGGTGCCGTCGATCGTGTACGCCGTTGTTCCCTCTGCGAGCTGGCCCGGCTGTGCCTGCTCGACGGCCGTATCCCACGCCTCCGGCACATAAGCGTTGTCGATGGTGAGGTGCTGGGTGGTGAGGTACTTCCGCAACTCGAGCCACGCCTCTCTCGCTGGTAGATAGGCGGCAACATCGGCCGCGAGGCCCGCCTGCTCAGCACCGTAGGGATCGCCGACATCGAGGATCACTGATGTGTAGTCCAACGGGAAGAAGCCCGACGCGGTATCCCAGGTGAAGAGGGCTTCGGCGACGTTCCGGGCGAAGGTCTCCGGATCATCCGACCTCGACACCACCGGCAACCGCGGCGAAGTGGTCGGCCCCGGAGTTTCGGGTGCGATCGATGACGGTTCCGAACCGGTCGGGTAATCCGTGCCGGTGGCGTTGCGGGGGCCGGTGATGAGGCCGTAGATGCCGATCCCGGCGAGGATCAGGAACACCACCCCGCTCGCAGCGGCGGCGATCAGGCGGCGACGGATGCGAGGGTCGGACACATCGAGAGTTCTCATAACCCCCAGGTGCGCCCCAGCTTCACCAACGCGCGGGGCAGTTAGCGGAGAGGTGCCAGTGCTACGTCCTCAGCCGCTGACCGAGTGGCGGTGCGGGCGGTGCGGAGGTCTTCAGCGAACGTCACCGTGCCTTCGACGACGGTATAAAAGGCGTCGGCTTGTTCGTCGGTGAGGTCGGTGGCGAGCCGGGTGAGGTCGTACTTGATCCACCAGGAATCGAGATCGGTCCACGTGAGCACAAATGCCCGCACCCCCAGCAGCGTGATCCCCTCTTCGACCGGCGACACCGGGCGGGTCTTCCGCGCCTGTTCTTTCTTCTTGGCTTTTGCTTCGGCTTGGACGCGGGCCACGGCTTCTTCGGCCATCTGATGTAGTTCCGCATCCCGGGCCGCGCGGGCTTGCTCGGTCATGCTGGTGGCGAGGGCGCGGACGCGCGTGTATTCCGGGTCGACGGGGCCGCCGTCCTGGATCTGATCCAACGCCGCCTGTGCAGCGACTCGGACATGCTCGGGGTATTTGCGGTCGGTGGCGACCTGTTCGACGTAGCCGATCTTGTCGTAGGTCCGATACGACGCCCCACCCGGAATCATTGCCGCAGCCTGCTCGCGCGTCTTCCCGGCTTGACCGGGTGGGGGTGGAAGATGTCCACCCCCATGCTCACCGGGCGCATGGCCTTTCTGGAACTGCGTGGATTGCTCCCGCAGCGCGGCTTCCTCGCTCATGATCGCCTTGAGCTCCCGATACAACGCTGCCGCTTCCAGCGCGGTGAGGGGCTTGTGGAGCACGTTGTCGTCCTGCTCCGCGAGCAGCTGCCCGAGCCGATCCGACAGCCCGGATCGCACCCACACGTTCACGGTCTTGATGCCGAGCATCTTCAACGCCGCCAAACGTCGAGCCCCGCAAACGAGAAACCCGTCCGGGGTCACGGTGATGGGTTGCAGCAGCCCGTCACGCTTGATCGACGCGGCAAGGACGTCGATGTCGCCGAGTTCAGCACGGTGCCGGTTGCCGACACGGATCGAGGCGACGGTCCGCTCGACCTGCACACTCCCCACTGGTTGCTCGCTCATCACCCATCACTCCCTGGCTCCGGGAGCCGCCAGAGAGAGTGCGAGGACGAGGTCGTCATCGCGCAGCAGCAGCGGGATCGTCTCGCCGATCAGCAGCCGCAGCAGCACACCGCGGCCAGCGCCCGTCGTGGCGTGATCGGTGTCGGGGTTGCCGAGCATCGCCCGCAGCAACGCATGCCACGACCCGGACGGGATATCCAGCAGCACGCGAACTTGCTTGTCACGGCGCAATGCTTCGAACGCTGTCGCACGTGAGCCGGCTTTGATGAGAGCCCCGCACACGTGCTCGACCCCAGAGCGCGCGGTCTCTGGTGTCCAGCCGAGCATGGCGAGGAACGCGATTGCGTCTTCCGCAGCCGACATCGCCAACTGCGTCGCACTGTCCGATTCCTCTTCGCCGGTTGGGGCGTACTTGCCGAGTTCGATGCTGTCGATGATCCGAAACGCCGGATGGTAGTCCGTCAGCGGGTTCTCCCGATCGCTGAACCGCTCGGGATCGTGGAAGGAAGAGATGTGGGGGCGGCGGGCTTGGTGGACGGAGCAGAGGAGTCCTTGGGCGCGTTCTTCGAAGATGCAGGTGATCCGCACCGCATGCGTGATCACACCCCACGGATTCTCCGCCGTGCGTGCCGCCCTGGTGCGCATGACATCGAACGCCGCCGATGCCGCTTCCCACGGGTCCAGGCCGTGCTTACTGGCGAGGGGTGCATACTTCTCGGCGGCATACGCCATGAGTTCCGCAACGACCGGATCGTGCTCCCACGCACCAGGGCCTGCTTCATGGAGTCGGACGAGGAGGGTGCGGAGGCCTTCGCCGGTGCGGAAGTCCTCGGGCCGATCCGGCATCGCGGTCGCTGTTCTGGTGGTCATGGTCGGACACCTCCTCTTCCGCAGTCAGGTGCACAACCTGTACCTAGTGGAGCTGGTGTCAGTGCCTTCGTGTCCATCGCTTCTCACCGGCCTAGCTCTTCCCGACCGAACCACGAGTGACCGGCTCACGCGACGAGCTGCGGCGGCCGAACGCGGACAGCGGCGGCAGTTGACCGATTCGCTTTCCGATCTTGGTTGAGGCGTTTGCGATCCCTGTGCGGGTTTGGCGGGCGAGGTTGGCGTGGAAGTCGATGCCGCGCCGGGCCACGGTGGCTGAGTGGCGGGCCATGAGATCGGTGGGGCGTACCCAATCGACTCCTCGTGCCCGATGCTGCTCCTGCGCGAGCTGCATGGCCTGCTGACGGGTTGCTTCGGCCTCGATCGCATCCGGGGTCAGATCCTCGGCGGGGTTCTTGGTCGGCTCGTTTCGCTTGATGGCCGACGTGTGCTCGGTGGTCATCGAGCGGTCGTCGTTCCAGGGGTTCTCGTTGTTCATCGTGTTCTCTCTTCCTCCACCCACACGGGCGAATCGTTTTCGGTTTCTTCTTCTGGGGGTTCTTGCTCGTCTTTACGTTCTGGGTGGGTGAACCAGCGGCCCACGGTTGAGGGATGCACCCCGAGCTGCCGAGCGATGCGCTTGTTCGACCACCCCGACAACCGCAGCTCCGCCGCATACTCACGACGATCAGGCATCTCCGGGGCGGGCTCGATCACGGAGAAGGAGAGAGGAACAGCGTCGGGACTGTTCGACGGTTCCGGCTCGGCCTGATCGGCTTCGATTGCCGGTTCGGATTGCGGGGAGCGGGTGAGGATCACGGTCAGATGCGTGATCGCCAGCAGCACCACCGGCGGCACCGCAGCCACAGACGCAGCAAGTATTGGGGGCACGTCGGTGTCCGCGGTTAGGATCGCGTGGATCGCATTCGCCGTCACCGACACCGCCGCACCACCAATCAGCAGCGCCCACGGATACCACGCAGCCCGGAGCCCCGCGAGGGCGACGACGGCGACGGTCGCGACGACGATGATGCCGTCCACGATCAGAGGCCATGCCCACGCCTGCCCGACCCCGATCCCGGAGCGACGGGCGAGGTCAGCGAGGGCGGTGTAAGACAGCCAGAACGCGCCGGACGCGATGAACACCGTTCCTGCCACCGCGGTGCGCACCGCCCACCGCCGCGTATTCACGACAACCCCCGACCCGCTGGACGTGAGGCTGCATGCCGCGGGCGGGCGAAACCATCAGACCGTGACGTGCTGGATGTTCTCGGCGGTGGGTGGACGGCGCGGTAGGCCGACCGCACGGTCGTGGTGACTTCCCGCTCGCTCAGCCCGGCGTGTCCGGCGGCCGCGGTGAGCACGTCGAGCGCATCAGACGGTGCGACCCCGTTTTCAGCGAGGCGGCAGGCGGCCCAGAACAGGCCGCGGTTGCGTTCGCCTTCGCCGCGGGTGGCGACCCACGCTGCGATGCGCGACACATCCCGATCACGTACCGCACCCGATGGGGAGATCCCACGCGACACCGGCCGCGATGTTGGTCTGGGGTCGAGGAAGTCACGCAGCCCGCCCGAGTCGATGGTGGATGCGGGGCCGGTGTTGATCTGTCGCAGCGCATACGGCACAGAGGCTCCGTGGATGACGACGGAGGAGGGCGGGATGATGATGTACCCGCCGTCACCGCGGAAGTCGATCCCCGCCCGAGCCGCCTGCCACGAAGGTTGCGCCGTGTCCGGTGTGGCTGGGTAGTAGGCGTGCAGGCCACCCGACGGGCTCGTGACGGTGAACATCCACCCATCGATGAGCCCGGCACGGTGTGCGCGGTTCATCGCTTCGAATCCGTTGACCGAGCCGTGAACATCGACATCGACGACCACGACCCCGGAAGAGGCGCCGGTGGGGAGGCCGACGTTCGCTCCTGGATGCTGCCGCCACCACGCATCCACCAAGGCCGGGTCGGTGCTGGCGTCGTAGAAGCCGTGCTCGGTCAGCGGACGCTTCGCCCCCGACACACACGGAAACACCGGCACCCCGGCCGTGGCGAACTCGCGAGCAGCAGCCGAGACCGGCCAGCGCCCATTCAGCCGCAACAACACCTCCGAGAACGCATCGTGAGTAGCCATCACAGCCCCCGCCCCACCGTTGCCGCAGCCCGCACGGGCTCACTACGCTCCGACACTGGCTTCACCGGCCGGGCCGCCGCACGTTGCGGCTTCTCCTGCTGCGCAGCGTCGCGTTCCAGACCTGGTGGGGTGCCGTCGGCGACCACCACTGTGTCGAGCTGATCGAGAATCCCGAGCGCGGCCTTGCGGACGCGTTCGCCGGTGGCCTTCACCACCTCAACAGGCTCCTTCCCATCGACACGGGCGGCCCAGGTCGAGACGTACGGGATCGTGTACCCGCTGGTGTCCATCCCGTGCGCCGCACCCACCATGAGGGCGACGGATTCCGCCTCGACCTCACCGATCCCGCGATGGTGCCGAGCGTCCTCGTCATCGGGGTTGTGCAGCAGCACGTGCCCGAGTTCGTGCGCGAGGGTTTTTACTTGGGCAGCGGGGTCCATGTTCTCCCGCACCGCCACCGACTTGGCATCCCAGTCGGTCATGCCGTTGGCGCCGTGGATCATACCCTCATGCGGCACCCGCAGCACACGGAACCCCGCAGCGACGACCTGCGCCGACAGGCCCTCCCAGAGCCCGGTTGGTGCTTCACCTTCGAGGAGTTTCGGTGCCGGAGGTTCCGGTATCGGATCGCCATCGGTTTGGGAGGCATCCCAGACGTACGCAGGGCGGGCGGCGATCATCCGGGATCGCACCACCTCACCCGGACGAGGCTTCTCACCCCGCTCCAACCGCCGCCACGAATCCGCAACTGCCGGCGTCGCCGAAGCGAACCGGCCCGTGACAGGGGCGAAAATCTGCAACCCCGGCTGGCCCTTCTGAACTTGGCGGCCGAGCTGCTGCCACTGCCGATACCCAGCCACCAACGACGGAAACGGCTCAGGCACCCGCCCCGCCGAGTAGTTCGCTTCGTGTTGGAACCAGATCAGCAGCGTGTTGTTGAAGCTCCGTGACCTGAACCTGGCCGCGAACGCTAGAGCGCGCCCCCAGTCCTTACCGGAGACCAGCGTCTCGACGGCACCGGTCAGGCGCTCGTGGAGTTCGTCGAGCTTCGCATCCCGTGCCGCTCGGATTTCCTCTTTCGTCGCCATCATCGGACCTCCTTTCGGCGAGGCCCATGACATGACAGCCGAGAGCCCTTGCGACCATGAGGTGCGCCGGGACGTGCGCGAGCACTGGCAGGAACGAAACGAGGTGCGTGACCGCCAGGGATCTGACCAGACCCGACGAGTTCGATCTGGTCTATCTCCTGGCTCGCAGCGATGTCGAGCCTTTGGGGCCTGTCCGGGTCACGTGATGAGTAACGCGGTTCATACGACGAGTTCGAGTGGGCCTCACGCCCGTCGAGCGCGAGGGAACTCGCCGCTACGCAGTTTCGCTGCGGGTCGCGGGCAGACGATGTCGGTAGCGTGTCGGCGTTACTCCGAATCGTCGTGAGAACCATGCGGAGGCGACACGCGGATCGGCCCAGCCGACGGCTTGTGACGCTTGATGAACTGAGAGATCAGTCTCATCAATCAGGCGGCTGAACTCGGTCAAGCGAACTTCGGTAAGAAATCGCATTGGGCTGGCCCCCATGTGCGTCGAGAACAGCCGTGTTAA
Source organism: Microbacterium ginsengisoli (assembly GCF_000956535.1). GTDB lineage: Bacteria > Actinomycetota > Actinomycetes > Actinomycetales > Microbacteriaceae > Microbacterium > Microbacterium ginsengisoli. The sequence goes on from NZ_JYIY01000074.1 coordinate 125,884, forward strand.
GTGCGTACGAGACAGCGCGAGTTCTTGGGCCAGTGAAGTAACAGTCCACGGCTCGCCCATGCGCTCCCGAAGCAGCCGCGCAGCCCGCCCGACGTGCCCAATCATTGCCGGATCTGCCTGCCGCCTCGAAGCCGGCACTTGATTCCGGGTGGGCACGTGGAGAGAGCGGCTGTCTTCGGTAAGGAAGACCGGTGCGACTGTGCCAACCCACCTCGCTAGAAGCTCGATTGTGCGAATCGATGTCTCTTCGGGCGATGAACACGTATCTGGAAGCATGCTCAGCTGTCGCCAGATCGGTTCCAGCCGCCGAAAGGACTCGATTCCTGGGGTAAGTACAAGGGAGTTGCCGTCCCAGTCATCAGGATGCACGCCTCGACGAACGCGCTGCCGTGACCGCAAGAGCCAGCGCATCTGCGCCCTAATGAAGGGTTCGTCCGCATAGATCACCCACAACCGTGATGGCGACAGTGGCAACAGTTGATGCCGCTTGTGCGAGCCGAGCGCCACCGCTGACCCGGGCGCCAAGCGCTGTATCGCCACATCCGTACAAAGATCGATCTTTCCGGACAGTACGTGGATGAGCGTGACGACCGGAAACGTCAACTCCTGCGTCGGGACGCAGCGCAGTATCTCGATCGCTGACATGAGCCCGAACTGTTCTCCGGGCGACGCGTCTATCGCAGGGTCGCTCGCCTCACGAAGTCTGCTCTCGCCGGCCGGTTCGGCGGACACGTCCCATCCGCTTCCTCAGCCCAATTGGTGGCGTGGGCTGGCCGGACTCGTTGTAACAGCGAGAAGGAGATTGCGCGTATGTCCATGATCCGACGACCGAGAGGCTGCCGGTTCACAGAGCAGGTCGATGCGCGAGCAAAGGTGATATCGGCCTGCTCGACGTCGAACACATATGGTGTGGTCGCCACTATGCATGGGACTCTCTGGATCTGATCGCGATGCCGATCGTGGTTACCGTGGCCACGATGGCACCGAGGACCGCGGAGAGAGTTTGGGCGTTCGGCGTCACTGCGACGAGTGCAAAGACGAGTGGCTGGGCGAAGCCGATATAGGAGAGCGAGTAGAACGCGGCGTTGAGCCGTGCGCGATCTTTCGGGTGACCGATCTCCTCCATGCGACGAAGACCTGCGACGAGCACTAAGCCGTATGCGGCGCCGAGGGCGATAGCGCTGGGGAGCATCAGGACGGTGAGCCGAGCCGCGAAGGTTCCTGCGGCCAGGAGCATCCCTAGAGCGGCGATTCCCATTCCTAGAGGGAAGGCTCGTCCGGCCCTCCCACGCTCGATGCGTTGCGCCAAAGGCTGGATGAGTGCTCCGGTGCCCATGGTGAGTCCCGTGATGATCCCCGCTGTGGCGGCCTCGAATCCTTGGACATGGATGACCGACGGGATCACGGCGAAGCTCATCGTCGCAGCGCTAAAGACCCACGGTGCCGTGAGCGGAATGGTCCAGAGGAAGGGCCGTGTCGTGATCGCGCTCCAGAAACTCGCTCGGCGTCTCGATACGAGTTCTGTGGCGGAGACCTCAGCCTGCTCGACGAGTTCTTCGTTGTCGAGGGAAGTATCTGGGGCCCGCCACAGCAGCGCAGCCGCGATGGCCGAGATGAGCAGATGGAGGGCGTAGGGCAGGACTTCCGGCAGGGGTGCCCATTGCGCGACGAGTCCTGCTGCGAGCGGGCCGCCACCAAATCCGACGGAGAGCGCGACCGCCACCCGCTTCGGAGCAGCGGAGCGGTCATCCGCAGACAGGTCGGTTACCCATGCCGTGCCTGGACCGAGAACCGCGCCAGCGGCCGCACCGGAGAAGAACCTGCCCAGAAGGAGAAGCCAGGCCTCCTGCGAGCCGAGGCACAGCACGATAGAGGCGACAGCGGACAGGATGACCGCAACCCGGACCGGCCACCGTCGGTCAACTCGGTCCGCGATCTCGGCGGCGACGAAGAGCACCGGGATGAGACCCACGATGTAGGTAGCGAACGCGAGGGCGATGAACGAGTCCGGCAGGCCGGCGGTCTCCCGGTACACCGGTAGCAGAGCAGCGAACTGGTTCGCTCCCCACCCCACGACGGTGATACCGGTCGCGACGCGTGCCCAACCAGGCAATCGAGTTCCCATGTACTCTCCTAAGTAACCGTTCTATCGGTTACTATAGTTGCATGGCTACCGACCTTCGAACCAGCACGGCACTGCGGAAGCTTCGTTTCGACGGTGGTTCCCTCGTTCTCAATCTCACCGCAACCGTCGGGCGGCGGGGCGCTGGCGAAGAGCATCGCGTCGAGCGCCTCGACGGCGAGGGGGCCCTGGAACAGTGGCTCGTCGGTGTAGGTATCGAGGTCGATGCGAGCGTGGATCGGGGAGCGCTGCTGACGGAGTTGCGTGAGCTTCGCGAGGATGCCTGGGAAGTGCTGTCTGGGGTCGTACACGAGCGACCCGTGTCATCGTTCGCCGTGCAGCGGATAGAGCGGTGGGCCAGCGCCGATGTTCCCCCGCCCCGCTTGGCGAACACATTGCATGGACCGCAAGCTCGGATGGTGGCACTCAGCCAAAGCGCGATGTGCGCCCGCGCGGCTCGGGACCTGCTGGACATCCTCGCAAGCCCTGACGTGCGTCATCGACTCCGGGAGTGCGCGAGCGAGGAATGCCGCATGATCTACGTGCTCCCGTCCGGTTCGAGAGAGCGTCGCTGGTGCTCAATGAGCCAGTGCGGTAACCGAGCGAAAGCCGCCGCGCACCGCGCACGTTCGCGCCAACCGAGAGAGCACACCGCCGACGTTGACGTGACGGACGATCGCTCGATCAAGGAATTGGGAAGATGACTTCACCCGGCTTGCATGTTGCGAATCCGGACGGCTTCTGGCTTGACGACCTCGCAGTCGGAATGCGGTTCCATTCGCCAGTTGTGCTCCTGCGCGAGGAAGACATCATTGCCTTCGCCGAACAGTTTGACCCGCAGACATTCCATCTCTCTGTCACGGCGGCCCGAGACAGCTTCTTCGCAGGACTCGCTGCGAGCGGATGGCATACTGCTGCGTTGTCGATGAAACTGCTCGCGCAGGCTTTGCCCTTGGCTACAGGAATCATCGGCAAAGGCGTGGAGATCGAGTGGCCAAGCCCGACACGACCGAATGACGAACTCGGGGTTGTTGCCCGAATCGACACGATCACGCCGTCGAAGAGCCGGCCCGGTCGCGGATCGATCACCGTGGGCTACCAAACTCTGAACCAGAACGGCGACATCCGGCAGCGCGCGCGAATCACGCTCATAGGCTGGAGACGCGACGTTGGAGCTCAGGCCGCAGCACCGGGTGCTGAGAGCGGCGAAAAGGCGATCAAACGCGGAGAAAGTCGCTGAGTCGTACCTGGTCTGGCATTGCGACTACAGGCTGATGCCGGCAATGCCGGCAAGTACGATCACGGCGCCGATCAGACGCCGGGCGAGGTGTCCTTCGCCGAAGAGACGCCAGGCGAGGAGCGCGCCGATCACGATGGATGCCTCCCGCAGTGGCGCGACGAGTGCCACGGGTGAGGTTTGCATTGCGGTCAGCACAAGGATGTACGCGAGCGGGGACAGCACGGCGACCGCGGCGATAGGCGCGCGATTGACGCGGAGGGTGTTCGCGAACGCTGTGCGGCGTCTGATGATGGCTGGGGCCAGGAATGCGACCTGGACGACGAGCGTGCCGGCGTAGTAGCTGACGGGTGCGAGCCCGATGGAGCCGATCGCGAACGCGTCCCACAGCGTGTAGGCGGCGATCGTGGCTCCGGTGGTAGTACCCCATGCGATGCCGCGGAGGGGGCGGTTGCCCGTTCTCTGGAAGGGGTTGCCCGTGACGACGAGGATGCCTGCGAGGATGACGAGCGCTCCGATGATCGCCAGTGCCGTGGGGCGTTCTCCGAGCAGGAAGATAGCGATCACGATGGTGAGCAGCGGTCCGACGCCGCGAGCGATCGGGTAGACGACTCCGAGGTCGGCTCGGTCGTAGCCCGCCTGCAGGGTGAGCGAGTACGTCAGGTGCAGGGCGGCGGACACGGCCGCAGCGGCGACCAGGGTCCAGGTGATCGGTTGCGAACCGGTGGCGGCGGCACCGATCGCGAGAGGGAGACACAGGATCGCGGAAGCGGTCGTGTAGGCGCCCACGAACAGCAGCGTGTCGCCCTTCTTGTACTTCGATACGAGGTTCCAGCCAGCGTGGGCGACTGCGGCGATGAGGACGATCGCAACGGTGACTGGTGGCATCAGGTGATGTCGGGCAGGTCGATCCCGGCCCGCTCGGCGCGCGAGACACGGTCGGGATCGCGCAGTGCCAGTGCTGCCGCGAGAGCGTCGACGACGACAAGCTGCGCCAGACGGCTCCCGGCAGCAGCCATCTGCGTCGTCAGCGGCGCGCCGCCCACGACGAGTGCGACGGCGGAGACATCGGTGAGTGGTGTGCCGTACTGGTTGGTGATGGCGATGACGGTCGCGTCGGCGGTCGCGGCGGCGTCGGCGATCGCGACGGTCATGTCGGTGCGACCGGTCGAGCTGACGGCGACGACGACGTCGCCGGGGTCGAGCAGGCGTGCCGCGATCATCGCGGACTCGTGATCGACGACGCCCGATGTCCGCACGCCCAGCGACCGCAGCCGGAACACGACATCGGCCGCGACCGTCGCCGATGGGCCCGCACCATAGGCGAGGAGCTGCCCCGCGCCACAAATCGCGGAGACCGCTTGGTCGAGAGCGTCCGGGTCGATCGCGCCGCTGAGGGCGGTGAGCGCGTCGATCCCTGTGCGCGCTGTCGTGTCGATGATCGTGCGTGTCGAATCGGTGCTCGTGAGCGTGTGTGGCGGGGCGAAGAACTCCGCTGTTCCGCGAGCGCGGGCGATCTCCAGCTTCAGTTCGGCGAAGCCTGAGAAACCGATTGCGCGGGCGGCACGGACCACGCTCGGCGCCGAGACCCCTGCTCGCTCGGCGACTTGCGCCGTCGTGCTCCTTCCCACGAACAACGGGTCCTCCAGCACGAGGTCGACAACCTTTGCCTCGCTTGCCACCAGCCCCGCACTCCGCGCCTGAACCGTTCCGAGCCAGCGGCGCAGCGGATCCTCGGCGGCAGAAACGGAGTTACTTGATGATCTTGCCATAGGTAATAGCGTAACATTGGGGCATGGTGACAGAGCAGCAACCGAGTTCTTTCAGGGAGCGCAAGCGCGTTGGAGTCGTGGGCCCGGGAGCCATAGGGACGACGGTGTCCGCACTGCTCCATGAGGCAGGCAACACACCGACGCTCTACGGTCGCACGCCGCGAACAGAGCTCACCCTGATCGACGGCGACCGCCGGATCGTCGTTCCCGGCCCCGTGCGCACCGATCCTGCTGCGCAGCCTGAGAAGGCGGATGTGCTCTTCTTGGCGGTCAAGGCCACCCAGACCGCGGCGGCAGCCCCCTGGCTGCGTGCTTTGTGCGCCCCCGGGACCGTGGTCTGCGTGTTGCAGAACGGCGTCGAGCAGATCGCTGCCGTTCGACCCCATGTTCCTGAGGGAGTAGAGGTCGTCCCCGCGGTCGTCTGGTTCCCGGCGCAGTCGCAGGAAGACGGCACCATCCTCCTGCGGGGCGAGCCCTGGCTGACGCTTCCCGCATCACCGGAGGCGGAGCGCATCGCGGATGTCCTGCGCGACACGCGCTGCCAGGTCGAACTCGCGGGCGACTTCACCGCTCTCGCCTGGCGCAAGCTTCTCCAGAATGCCGCTGCCGGGCTGATGGCGCTCACCGGTCGGCGTGCCGGCGTGTTCACCCGCCCTGACTTCGCGGATCTCACTCTCGACTATCTGAAAGAGTGCCTGGCCGTTTCGCATGCGGAAGGAGTAACCCTGAGCGATGACGTGCCCGCTGCCATCCTGGCCCGCTTCCAGGCCTTCCCGGCTGATATGAGCACGTCGATCCTCACCGACCGAGAAGCCGGCCGGCCGCTCGAATGGGGTATCCGCAACGGCGTCATCTCGCGTCTCGCGCGCAGACACGACATCCACACGCCGATCAGCGACGCCATCACTGCGCTCCTCGCCGCCACAAGCGACGGCCCCGGATGACCCGGGACGCTGCTGCTCCGGCTCAGCGTCCGGAGAGATTACTGAGCGACTGGGACCGAGCGGCGAGGAGCTCCTCGTAGGTGTCGTCGTGCTCAGCCCAGCGGAGGGGCTTGGCGCGCTCGACGACGATCTCCTTCGGAGTCGGGTTCTGGGTGAGCAGCCCGATGATCTCGTCGAGGAAGTCGCCCATAGGCAGAGCATTCGGGTTGAGCTTCTCCTGGCCGGCGTTAGCGACGGCCGGCGGGATCAGCTCGGTCACAGCGATACCAGTTCCAGCGAGGTGCGCGCGTAGCGATTCGGTGTACGAGTGCACGGCCGCCTTCGAGGCGCCGTACGTCGCCATGAGCGGGAACGGCAGGAAGCCGATGCCCGAGGAAACGGTGATGATGTCACCGGCGCCACGGCCGAGCAGGTGCGGGGTGAACGCATCGATCACGCGGATCGTGCCGAGCAGGTTCACCGAGATCGTGGTCTCGGCCTGGGCGATGTGGTCCGGGTCGCGCAGGTCCTCAGTGAGCATGACCCCCGACATCGTCACGACGACGTCGAGCTCGGGGTGCTTCGCCAGCACCTCATCGCGCGCCTGAGCGACCGACGCCGCATCGGTGACGTCGATGCGCACCGTCTCGACGCCGTCGACCTGCTCGATGTTGCGCCCGCCGACAACGACCGTGCTGCCCGCGTCAACGAATCGCTGGGCGAGGGCACGTCCGATTCCCGTGGTACCTCCGACGATCAGGACGGTACGTCCGCTGATATCCATGTGCTTCCTCACTTGTCCGTCTCCGACTATGGGCCGGATGGTCTCCCCGGCTCGATCGCCGGCATGCATCCATGCTCGGCCGATGGTCGAAGCCGAGGAAGGACCCCGCTGATCCGCGTCCTGACAGGGCACCTTTCGATCGGTGGGGAATGGCTACCGTTGATCGCATGGACGGCAACAACGACAACCGGCTCGGGGAGTACCTGAGCGCACGCCGTGCGCTGGTCACTCCCGAGCAGGCGGGCATCCCTGCTGGATCGGGGCGCAGAGTCCCCGGTCTTCGGCGTGAGGAGGTTGCGCTCCTCGCCGGTATTAGCGCTGACTACTACTTCAGGCTCGAACGTGGCCGCGACAAGAACCCCTCGCGCCAGGTACTGGAATCGCTCGCCCGGGTGCTGCGCCTCGACGAGATCGAAGCCGACCACCTGATGAGCCTCGGCGGCCCGCGCCCCCGTGTCCGCCGCGCGAAAGCCTCCGGGCGCGCTGAGCGGGTGCCTGCCCGGCTGCGCGACATGCTCGCAGCGCTGAACATGCCCGCGTTCATCGAGAACCGCTACTTCGACGTCCTCGCTGCCAATCCGTTCGCGATCGCCTTCAACCCCCGCCTGGAGCCAGGGAACAACCGACTGCGCTCGTTGATGCTGGACCCCGCCGAGCGCGACTTCCACGAGGACTGGGAGACGGCCGTCGACGATTTCATCGCTGCTTTCCGTCGTTCTCTCGGCGACGAGACCGATGACCCGCGCGCCATCGAACTCGTCGGCGAGCTCTCGCTCGCCAGCGCACGTTTCCGCACACTGTGGGCTCGGCATGATATCCGGCAGCTCGCGGGTGGCACCGCGGTTGTCAATCATCCGAGTCTCGGCGCGCTGCGCCTCCACCGCGAGAAGATGCCGATCGACGACCTTGTCCTTGTCGTCTACTACCCGGCTGAGCACAGCGCAGACGCCGAGAAACTTGACCTGCTCGCATCCCTCACCGCTGAGTAGGAGCGCGGGCCTTGGGAACCGACAGTGCTCAGTTCAGGCAGATCTCTCTCCTGTAATGGCTGGTATCTCGCGGGTCGCACGCGGTCGGATCCCGCCTGTATCGCGCCGTCCAATCGCTCAGTTCGCCGACGTCCCCGAATGGCAGTGCACGCTCGGCTGCCCCTCACAGCGAAGCAGGGTTTGAAGAGCTATCGACGCCTGTCGCGGTGCTACGCCGTTGCCAAGCGCAGCAAGCTGCTGTGCACTGGTCAGGCCGAGGTGCGGAGCGGTGACCCATCCATCGGGTAGCCCCATAAGCCATTCCACGAAATCGGGTGCAGGACGCCAGACGCCAGCTTGGTTCAGAATCGCCGGGGATGGCGCTGGCCGTCCGATGATGCGTTCCCATCGGGAAATGGCGGGGGCGTAACGTCCCCAGCGTCGAAGAACTCCTCGATCAGCGCGAACGTTGTGTCCGATATCGGGTGCCGACCACGCCGGGTCATCAGGTCGATCACCTGATGGCTGAGAGCGATCGTCCCGCGGCGCGCTTTCACCTGATCTAGCGTCTCCCCACCCCTGGCCGAGTCCGAGGCCAGAGGGGTTCGGAACAGCGCGTCGCGCGAGGACGAAGATGCGAAACCGTGGATGCGGCGCGCCGACGAGGGAAGCGGGTATGCCGAGCCACCGCGCGTCATACCGGAGGTCGGCCAGGTCTCCGAGTACGGCACCAAGCGCCCGTAGAGGTCGGGCTGGCTGGTCTCCCAGACCCCACGGGTCGGGTTCGAGGTCGCGAAGGGCTGCGGTGGCATCGGTGCCGGTTGCGTCGTTGGGGTTGCGTGCATCGGGGGATGCTCCTTGCTGGGTGGGGCGGATCGCTTTGGTAGAGAGCAGGCCGCGGACATTCTCGATCACGACGAACTGTGGTTGCAGGATCTCGATCGCTGTCGCCATCTGCGCCCACAAGCCGGAGCGAGTGCCAGGTGCGAGGCCAGCACGCTTGCCTACCGTGCTCACGTCCTGACAAGGAAAACCTCCGCAGAGAATGTCCACCGATGGCACGTCATGCCAGTTGATCGATGTGATGTCGCCGAGGTTGGGGGCGTCTGTCCAGTGGTGGGCGAAGACGCGGGCGACGGGTTCATTGATCTCGGAAAACCAGACCGTCTCAGCACCAAAGACGTGTTCGACCGCGAGATCGAGACCCCCGTACCCGGAGAACAGCGAACCGACACGCATCAGCCGGTCCGGGTTGGTCGCCTGCTCCTCGTGCAGCGTGGCTCCGCCTGGTCGATGACCTTGGCCGGGCTCCACGTCGGAGTTCTGTCGCCGTTCAGGTCACCTGCCAGGTGCGCTCACGCCGCCGCCTCCGCTGGCGCGGATCACCTCCCGAGAGCCACGATTCGGACTCCTGCTTCCGACCCTCGTTTTGAGCTGCCACACGTCTTTCAGAAGAGGCGCGCCGCCCCGCGAGCGCCGCGATCGCTGGCGGTCATCGGACGCTCACCTCTTGTCCAGAAGGAGGTGCCGGGTGACGGTCTCGATGCGTGTCATGTCCGCCGGCGACGGTTACAAATACCTCCTGCGATCCGTCGCTGCCGGTGATGGCGATCGTTCCCTCTCGACGCCGTTGACGCGGTATTACGCTGAGGCCGGGAACCCGCCCGGTCACTGGCTCGGCGCCGGACTCTCGACGCTTGGGAACGGGGAGCTCACCGACGGTGCCCAGGTGAGTGAGGCGCAGCTTCAGCTTCTGATCGGGATGGGCCACGACCCCATCACGAAGGCTCCGTTGGGGCGGGCGTATCAGCAGTTCGCGTCGGTCACCGAGCGCATCGAAGCCCGAACCAACGCCTTGCCTACTGATCTGGGGCCGTCCACACGGGCGGAGCAGATCGTCCAGATCGAAGCCGAAGAGGCCGAGCGTGGCACGCGGCGTGCGGTGGCGGGGTTTGATTACACGTTCAGCGTGCCGAAGTCCGTCTCAACGCTCTGGGCTGTCGCCGATGCGGGCACGCAGGCGCTGATCGCAGACGCTCATCACGCGGCGGTTGCGGAGTTGGTTGCGTTTATGGAGCGTGAGGTTGCATCGACCAGGGTGGGCGCAACCGGACCCGACGGAGCGGTTGCACACGTCGATGTCGCAGGCGTCGCCGCCGCAGCGTTTGATCACTACGACTCGCGGGCTGGTGATCCGCAGTTGCATACCCATGTCGTGGTGAGCAACAAGGTCTTCACTGTGCAGGACGGGAAGTGGCGGACGCTGGCAGGGCGGCCGATGCATCAGGCGGTGGTGGCGATCTCGGAGATGTACAACGCGGTCCTCGCCGACCAGCTCACCCGCGTCCTCGGCCTGACCTGGGAAGCCCGAGACCGCGGACGCGACCGGAGCCCCGGGTGGGAGATCACAGGAGTTCCGCAAGAGCTGATGGACGAGTTCTCCACCCGAACCCGACACATTGAGGCGGAGAAGGAACGCCTCATCGCCGAGTACGTCGCCCAGCACGGCAAGCAACCCACCGCCAGGACCGTCCTGAAGCTCCGAGCCCAAGCAACTCTTGCCACTCGCCCCGAGAAAGAGATCCACTCTCTGGCCGAGCTCACCGCCGATTGGCGTGACCGCGCGGGGCGGGTCCTCGGACAGGATGCAACCGCCTGGGCTCGTGCTCTCACCGCGAATCCGCCCGTGCTGGTGCTGCGTGCCGACGATGTACCGCTCGATCTGATCGGCGAGATCGGGCAGGCGGTGATGGAGACGGTCGGTGAGAAGCGTTCGACGTGGCAGCGGTGGAATCTGCACGCGGAGGCGTCTCGGCAGTTGATGGGGTGGCGGTTCGCCTCGATGCAGGATCGGGAGGCGATCACCGGCATGGTCGCCGACGCCGCTGAACAAGCTTCTCTGCGGTTGTCGCCGCTGGATCTGGCGTCGAGTCCGGTGCTGTTTCGGCGGGCGGATGGGTCGAGCAGGTTTAGGCCAGCGCACGCCAACGTTTACTCATCAAAAACTATCCTCGAAGCAGAAGACCGCCTCTTGGAACGCTCCCGCGCCACCACTGCACCGACTGTGGCGTTGGAGACGGTGGAGAAGATCACCAACCGGCCTGATCGGCAGGGGAGGATGCTCAGCGATGACCAGGCCGCGGCGCTCACCGCTGTCGCCGTCTCCGGCCGCCAGATTGACGTTCTCGTCGGCGCTGCTGGGGCGGGGAAGACCACCGCCATGTCCGCGCTACGGCAAGCATGGGAGGCCGAACACGGCAGGGGTTCTGTCGTCGGCCTCGCACCCTCCGCTGTCGCTGCTGCGGTGCTGGCCGAAGACCTCGGGATCACAACGGAGAACACGGCGAAGTGGTGGAGCAACCACACCCTCCACGGCACCACCTTCACCGCCGGGCAGCTCGTCATCGTGGACGAAGCCTCACTCGCCGGAACGATCTCCCTCGATCGCATCACGCACGCCGCGGATCAGGCGGGGGCGAAGGTGCTGCTGGTCGGCGATTACGCGCAGCTCCAATCCGTTGATGCCGGTGGCGCGTTCAGCCTCCTGGTCTCTGATCGTGACGATGCGCCCGAGTTGGTCGATATTCACCGGTTCACGAACGAGTGGGAGAAGACCGCCTCGCTGTCCTTGCGTCACGGCCGCACCGAGATCATCGACACCTACCTCACCCACCAGCGCATCCACGACGGAGACACCGACACCTCGACCGATGCCGCCTATGCCGCGTGGCGTGCCGACACCCAGGCAGGCCGTGCGTCGATCCTGATCGCAGAGACGAACGAGAATGTCACTGCCCTGAACAACCGGGCTCGCGCCGACCTCATCATCGACGGCACCATCACCCCGATAAAGGAGATCGAGCTGCACGACGGCAGCACTGCCTCAGCCGGAGACACGATCATCACCCGCCGCAATGACCGGCGCCTGCGGAACCGGCACACTTGGGTTCGCAACGGCGACCGGTGGCAGATCACCAACGTCCGTGACGACGGCTCCATCACCATCCGACCCCACGGTAAGCGGTTCGGCGGAGCGATCATCCTGCCCGCCGCCTACGTCTCAGAATTCGTTGATCTTGGTTACGCTGTCACCGCTCATAGGGCGCAAGGCGTCACCACCGACACCGCCCACACCGTGGTGACGGTGACGACGACGCGGGAGAACTTCTACGTCGCCATGACCCGCGGACGCCACGCCAACCACGCCTACGTCGTCACCGACCAGCCCGACCACGACCATCACCACCCGCACCCCAGCGACAACACCGACGCCACCGCGAGGTCCGTGCTCTACGGAGTCCTGCAACACGTCGGAGCCGAACCCTCCGCCCACGAAGCCATCACCGCCGAGCAGGAGCGGTGGGGGTCGATCGCGCAGCTCGCAGCCGAGTACGAAACCATCGCCCAAGCAGCACAACACGACCGCTGGGCGAGGCTCATGCGCACATCCGGCCTCAGCGACGAGCAGGTCGACGACATCGTGAACTCCGACGCTTACGGTGCGCTCTCCGCTGAACTTCGCCGCGCCGAAGCCAACCACCACGACGTTGACGCTCTGCTTCCGCGCCTCGTCAACGCCAGGCCGCTCGGCGACGCCGATGACCTCGCATCCGTCCTCCACCACCGGATCGAACGAGCCAGCGCGCGGCCTGCTGGGTCTGGCCGAGTCCGTAAGGCTCCACGGTTGATCGCCGGCCTCATCCCCGAAGCAAACGGTCAGATGGCTCCGGAGATGCGGCAGGCCCTCGACGAGCGACGCGATCTCATCGAGACCAGAGCAGATGCGATTCTCGACGCTGCCTTCCACGGCAGACAGCCGTGGGTGCGAGCGCTCGGGCCGATCCCGAAAGATCCACGCGCTGAGAGAGTGTGGAGGCAGCAGGCCAGAGTGGTTGCCGCCTACCGCGACCGATACGCCATCACCACTGCGACACCACTCGGCACAGTCTCTGCTGAGTCGGTGGCGCAGAGGATCGACCAGGCGCGTGCACAAGCTGCACTCGCGCAGGCACAATGCATCACAAAGCCGAAGCCGGAACGTGGGCGTCGGACGACCGAGCGCGAGAGCACAGGCCGCACGCTCTGATCGGCGGGGCCTTCCGGCTGTCCGGGGTCCGTCGTAGAGTGGAAGGCGAGGCGGCCTCTAAATATGCGCTGTCGCTCGTCGCGACAGTATGGCTCCACCTTCGCGGGTGAGTCCTTCAAGGTTCTTGTCGCCGAGACCACGACAGGACTCCGCCATGCTCCGACTCCTCTGGACCCTCAGCGTCCATACCCGCACCTACTTGCGCCGCTACATGCCAACCAGCCGGCTCCTCGACGCGATCCGCACCCGGCGCGGCCTCAAGTGGGGCATCCCTGCGATGCTCCTCGCCATCCCATACCTCCTCGCCGCAGCCGTGTGCCGCGAACTCATCGAAGACGGTGGCCCCGGATGGCTCCACCTCCTGGTCATCCTGTTCATCTGGAACGCGATGAAGCTGACCATCATTGGGCCGGTCAGCCTGATCCTCCTGATCCGTGCCCGCATCCAAGAGGCTGCCGCCCGACGGAGCGGGTCTCAGATCGATCGTGTGGAGACGCATGAATCCGTCGAGTTCCACTCGTGACCGTGCGCTCGCAGCCGTCAGCCCCCTGCTCGGAACCGAGGATTGTCTTCTTTGGGAGCGGTCAATACCTTCGCGTCGCGTGAAGGTATTGACGCTGGCGGGCCGGGATCTACCCGCGATCACCAAACGTTTCGCGCAAGAGATCAGCGGTGCCCGGCGCATCGATGGAGAGACTGTCAAGGACATCCCCGTAGTTGGTCTCGCCGCCCCACACCGCTGTGATAGCGGCGACGATCCTGCCGAGGGCGTCCGGGTGGTCCTGAAACAGACCGGTGAGGAAGCCGTCGGGATGCTGCGCTTCCACATCCCACGAGCTCAACCGGTCGGCGGGGAAGTCGCGGAGGTTGTGGGTGACGATCACTTGAGCGCCAGCGTGGATTGCAGCGGCCAGGACATGCCGGTCGTCGGCATCGGGAAGATCGAGCTGGTCGATCAGGTGCTCGTAGCCGGTGACCGTTACGTCACGGATCGCCTCATTCATCAGGCGGCGAGTGCGATCCAGTCGCGTGGGGTCGAGGTCAGAGCGGTTCACGCGCAGGTTTCGGAACACCTCATCGAGAATCTGCTCCGTCCACTTCGGCCGCACCAGGCCTGCGAGCCCTGCCCGGATCAGTACATCCCGCAGGGTGGAGGGGTAGAGCACGTTGGCGTCGTAGACGACGACCTGCATCAGGCGAATCCGAGCTCGCGGGTCTCCGCGGTCAGCGCGTCAGCAGCAGACTGGCGGCGCTCGTCGTCTTCACGCAGGTAGCGGATCAGCGACGCCGCCTTGACACGACGGTGCGTACCTACCGTGCGGTACTCGATCTGTCCGTCGTCGAGCAGCCCAATCAGGAACGGTCGCGATACACGCAGCGCATCGGCAGCTTGCTGGGTCGTCAGCTCTGCCTGCGAGGGAAGAACGGTCACGCCCTCGCCGTGCGCAAAGCTGTCGAGTACCTGCGCCAGTGCGGCCAGCGCAGACCGGGGCACCTCCACATCGCCGACCTGCCCAGCCAGATGCAATCGCACCGGACCCTCAGCGCCGAGCACTGCGTCGAGCCCGCGCAGAGCAGATACCGCCAGCTCAGTGTCGGCCGGCTCAGGAACCAGCGTCGCGATGTCGCTCATCAGCCCATCCTCCTAATCGAAACAATCGAAGCAGTCGCAATAAGTGTACCCGAGGCGGCCTGGAAGAGGTGGCGTTCGGCCCGCCCACAGGGAAGACGAGCGGCTCGTCGCCCCAGGATGGTGTGGGGAGAAGGCAAAGGTGAACAGTTTTGGGCACTCGGCACGACACGCGGTTTGCTTTGATGCGTAATTTACTACCTCCGGGTGTACTCTCGTCATATGAGTGAACGAGATGACCTGGTAGGCGCGCTGGATCGTGCTGGTGTGCTGGCGGGCATCCGCTGGGCCTTCCTGTCGGCTGCGGACCGTGTGCTGGAAGACTATTCGGAGGCCGCGGGCCACGACGCGACGTGGGTCGGCGTGACTCGGTTCACTCTCTTCCGCGATCGCCTCGATCGCGTGTTTTCATGCCGCCGCTACGCCGTCGCGGAAGGAACGGACGGGCAGACGAGCCTCGACCTTCTCCACGCGGAACTGACCGAGCGCGACATCACGACCCTTCCCGCACTTGATCCTGAGCTCGTTGGGCGCGCTGATCTCAGCGGAAGTCCTGGTTGGTCGCACGAGGGAACTCGTTGGCTCCTCGCCTCGTCTGCGTTCGGCAAACTTGATGAGGTGCCGTGGCCGCAAAAGAGCACCACGAAGCAGCGCGTCGCGCAGCAGCCGACGGACGAACCTGACCCGCCGACGTTGTTCGACCACTTCACAAGCGACGAACAGGCTGGCCTGGCAACCCTGATGGCTGGCTCGAAGCTCGACCTGCACACCCTGGTCGTAGGGCACTCCCTGGATGCCGAGCGCGGCGGTCGCGAACTTGTTATCGGCCAGCCTCGCCTGAACTCCGGGGGTGGCTCCGCCTGGTACTGGAAGCACGACCTTCTGCAGACACCTCCGGCGGATGGTGGACGCCTGCGTCCGAGCGCGCCCATGCCTGTCAGTCCCGACACGACGCCTGACGCCCCGGTCAAGCTCCGCCGTCCGGCGGCTGAGCAGCCAAACCACGGACAGGTTGGTCAGTGAACAGAACCGACCGGACAGCGACCGCAGCAGCCTTCTTCGACGGTGCGCGCCTGACCATGGCGCGTCACCTGGCAGGGCTTCGCAAGAGCGATCTTGCGGCACTGATCAAGAAAAGCCCAACCGCAGTATCGGCATGGGAGACAGGCGCAAAAACGCCGACTCCCTCCACCGTCGCCCAGCTCGCTCTTGGACTCTCAGTCGATCCAGGGTTCTTCGCCGCACGCCCGAATGATGTCGCCAAGGCCAGCGCCCTCCCACACTTCCGGTCGCTGCGATCAACGAGCCAGCTCGCACGCGACCAAGCCTTCGCCTACGGACAGATCGCCCTCGACATCGCCGAATCCCTAGAGCGTCACGTCGAGCTACCAGACGTCGACCTGCCATCCATGCCTGTCGAACTGGATGACCTTGAAGGCGACGGTCCCGAGCGGGCCGCGCAGGAGCTACGCGATGCATGGGCGCTCGGTACAGGACCAGCCGGGCACCTGGTGCGCGCCTTGGAGAACCACGGAGTCCTCGTTGTCTTCAGCCCGAACCAGACTGCCTCAGTAGACGCCTACTCCTTCGACAGCCACCTGCGTCCGGTAGTGATCCTCAACCCCGTGAAGCGCGACTACTACCGACAGCGTTTCGACGTCGCCCACGAGCTGGGCCACCTCATTATGCACAGCGACGCAGAACCCGGCGGACGAATCGTTGAGGAACAGGCTCACAGGTTCGCCTCAGAGCTGCTGATGCCAGAAGCCGAGATAGCCGACCTGTTACCAACGGCAATGAACCGGAGCGCTTGGGTCACCCTCGCCAAACTCAAAGAACAGTGGGGAGTGAGCATCCAGGCGCTCCTCTACCGGGCACGGCGCCTCGGACGACTCGGCGACGTCTCCTATCGCAATGCGATGGTCACCCTGTCCACGCGAGGCTGGCGACGCAACGAACCCGGCCTCATCACGGCTATCGAACAGCCATCCCTGCTGCCACGAGCGATCGAGCTACTTGAAAACGAAGGCATCGAAGAACTCAGCCTCATCGAGCAATGCCGTGTACCGGCAGAACTCTTCCGCCTCGTCACAGCACGCACCCCTCATGCCCCAGAACCGGATCAGGCTGATGCTGACCACTCGCTACCCGAGAGCAAGAAAGTTGTATCTCTGCTGCCGCGACTGAGCGCGCGCGCCGAGAACGAGAACGAGAACGATGCACAAGACTCCCAACTCACACAAGGAGAGACCCATGACTGAACCGAACAAGCGCGTCGTCCAGCGCCGAGACGACGGGAACTGGGAAGTACGCAAACCCGGCTCCGACCGAGCGAGCGCCGTCACCCCCACACAGGCTGAGGGCATCAATCGAGCTCGTGACATCCTCCGCAACGACGGCGGGGGCGAACTGCAGGTGCGCTCACTCAAGGGCACTATCCGCGAGCAGGACACGATCCCTCGTGGGAACGACCCACGCTCGTCCAAGGGCTGAGGGACTAAACAGGATGACGACGAACGATCCCCAGCGCTCAGTTGCGTTCTACAAGGGGAAGACCAACACGGTTGACTCGGAGTCATCCGAGACCATCGCAACTGTACGTCGCGATATTGCGGACGCGCTCAACTCAAAGAATCTTGCTTTCCTGCTTGGGTCAGGGTGTTCGTCGTTCCAGCAGGACGGCCGAGAGCTTGGCATTCCCACAATGGGACCAATGGCAAAGAAGTTCATGAACGCCACCACAGGCAAGCATCGAATCACAGCAACGGATCGGCAGCGGCTGAAATCGAGCCTGGGACTGAATCTCGATGACAAGGACTACGGGAACAATCTTGAGCGCCTCTTGGAAGTCTTGTTCGCGCAAGAAATTGCCCTTCGGGCGAGCACGCGGCCGGCGATGCAAAAGGT
Organism: Microbacterium ginsengisoli; assembly: GCF_000956535.1. Taxonomy (GTDB): domain Bacteria; phylum Actinomycetota; class Actinomycetes; order Actinomycetales; family Microbacteriaceae; genus Microbacterium; species Microbacterium ginsengisoli. Next base: position 143,313 of record NZ_JYIY01000074.1, read on the forward strand.
GCATGCCGTCGTTCAGCGAGTCATTCGCTCAGTGACTGCGTATGTTCGTTCCGCCTGCACGGACGGTGAGTTTTCTCGCGGTGATGAAACCGTCCTCAGAACCTACATGCAGTTTTATCGTCGCCTGGCACAGAGAGACCGGGCACTCCCGCGCCCTTGGGTCTTCACAACGAACTACGACCTCTTCAACGAGACCGCAATGGATCGGCTCGGCATCCCGTACATCAACGGCTTCCTGGGATCAATCGAGCGTCGTTTCAACCCGTCGGTGTTCAGATACGCCCTTTCCGAGCAACTCGACATCAGCAATCGGAAGTGGAGTTCCGTCGACAGCCTGATGTACTTTGCCAAGCTCCACGGTTCGGTGAGCTGGGAGTCTCGTGGCGACGGATTATTTCCGGTCGTCGAGACGGCACCCTCTCTGATATCGAGTGAGCAACTACTCATCTATCCCAGTCCAGCGAAACAGAACGCCAGCTTTGCCGCACCGTACTCGGATCTGTTCCGTGAGTTCCAAACCCGAGTCGTCCGAGACCAAAGCGTCCTCGTCACCGTGGGATACAGCTTCGGAGATGAACATGTGAACAACATCATCTTCCAAGCTCTTACGATCCCCACCTTCCGACTTGTCGCATTCGTCGACCCTTTCGCCAATGAGACGGTGACGAAGCTCAGAGAGCTCGATGACCCGCGAATCTGGATAGTCGGCACGGAAGACAAGCAAGCTACCTGGAAGGCGCACTACTTCTCTACGCTCGTCGAGGACATATTGGCGACAGGTGGTTCCGACAACGCTGAAGAAGCAATCAACTCCGTTCTGACGAACCTTCTTGGGCGCGGGCACAAGACTCCTGACAGCGGTGCACGCCGTTGAGCGCCATCGAGCGCCGACGCTCCCTCGGCAAAGTCATCGCAGTCAACGCCGAGAGGTTTACCGTAGAGCTCAACGCGGGCTCCGACAGCTTCACGCTTGTCGGGTTCGACGCCCAACACTATGTCGCACGAATCGGGTCATTCGTCCTGATCCCGTTGCAGACCGAGCACGTCGTAGGCGAAGTAGTCGGTCTCCGCGAACGCGAGCTGTCAGCTAGCGAGCAACTCCAGTCAGAGCTTCAAGACACACACGCACTTCGAGCATTGAAGTTCCTAGATGTCGTCCCCATCGGCACTCTCTCCTTTCGCACCGAGGAGCGGTTCCGATTCGGCGTCTCAGTCTTTCCTGCGCTGTACACCGAGGTCCTGTATGCCGAATCGCAGGACCTCGATCGAATCTTCGACTCGACTAACGCGATCGAGGCCGACGAATCATCTGAGATTGAACCAGTACCCACCCGTTTGCGCGCATTCAGTATCGGTACATCGGTCGTCTTTGATGACTACGACGTTAAAGTATCCGTCGACGAGTTCTTCGGTGGCCACGCAGCGATCCTCGGTAACACAGGAAGCGGAAAGTCCTGCACCGTCGCATCAGTGGTTCAATCCATCTTCACCAAACATGATGCCCACGCTGCCGTCGGCGCGACGTTCGTATTCTTCGACACAAACGGCGAGTACAGGCAAGCTTTTGCCGACTTGCCGAAGCCAATCAGAAGGCTCTATGCGCTTGTTCCAGGGCGCGAGGCCCAGGCGCCGCCAAGCGCTGACAAGAGGGAGGATGTAGTCGGGTTCCGACTGCCTCATTGGTTCTTGTCCCCGGAAGAGTGGGAACTGCTACTCCGGGCTAGCGACCGAGCGCAGCGGCCGATCTTGAGAAATGCGTTAGGGCTGACGAGCTTGTTCGCGACGAATGACGCAACTCTCGCGCCGCTTAAGAACCATGTTCTTGCGTCCGCGATACTCGCCATCCTGGCCAGTTCTGAAAGCGCGACGGCGAGTGTCGGCCGAATTCAGGGACTATTGCTCTCTTTCAGCACGCCGGAACTCAATCGGCAGACTGTGCACCCGCACCTTGCTATCAACTTTGGCGCCTTCGTGGCTCCCAATGGACTTCCCAACTTATTGCGGCCGCACATTCAAGACGACGTTGTGCTCCCGGACTATAAGTACGCTCCATTCGAGTTTGGCCTGCTGGAGCAAGCTCTCGATCTCGCCATTCTCTACGAGGAGGCGCACGGCAACCGACACGTCCGCGACTACAGCTCATCAATGCTGACAAGATACAAATCGATTCGCGATCGTGCGGAGTTCGCGTTCTTGCGGCCGGATACGACCACGCTGGCTCCCCACGAGACTGACTCGAAGGTCTTCGTGGACAAATGGCTCGGCCTCATCGAAGAGCAACCGAGTGGCGGACTTCGGAAGCGCTCACAAATCACCATCTTTGACATGAACGAGGTTGAGGACGAGGTGGTCGAGGTAGTCTCAGCCGTCGTGACTCGAATGATCTTCGAGCGGCTCCGACGCTCACACGCTCGAAACACCTTCCCGGTGAATCTCGTTCTTGAGGAGGCGCATCGCTACGTCGCCGAGCGCCCTTCTGACTTTGCGATTGACGCGACCAAGATATTCGAACGAGTCGCAAAAGAGGGAAGGAAATACGGCCTCTTCATCCTTCTCGCCTCGCAACGACCCAGCGAACTATCGCGAACCGTACTGTCACAATGCTCGAACTTTGTTGTACACAGAATCCAGAACCCAGAAGACTTGCAGCACGTTCGACGTATGACGCCGTTCATCTCCGAATCGGTGCTGAGCCGACTTCCGTCTCTTCCGAAACAGCATGCCCTCATTTTCGGCAACTCCGTTAGCATCCCCACGACCTTCCGAGTGCGAGACGCATCACCCAAGCCGAAGAGCGATGATTCGCCGATCCGTCAGGTGTGGTTCACGAAGCGCGATCACATCATCGAGATTTGATCGGCAGTACTCAATGGCCAGTACCTATCGCGCAGTTCGACCAAGTGAGACCCGGAGAGGTCTTGGATGGTTGACGAACTTTTCTCCCGAAGACGAAGGTCCGGCTCGTCAGCTGCTCGACTCACTGCGTTTCGTATCTCTCAGCGACGTTCGAGCTGGACTGCAAGTTCGGCTCCACTCTCTGATCGCGCAAGGGAAGATTCAGGCCCCAGCACTCCTGGTCTCCGCACTGTCCATTGAAGATCTCCGCCTCGGCGAAGGTCGGACGGTCCCTCCGGTGGCTTTCGAGAGTTTTCAGCTCGATGACCCAATCAACGTCGTTCCAGGCAGCGAAGGTTTCGTTGGCAACTTGATTCGCGACCTTGTGTCGCCGGCTCTAGTTGGGGCAGATGCACTACTTGCGCCATCTACGAAGTTGAATGAGCTTCGTGGCAAGCGATGTCGGTCGATCGTGGTCATCACCGATTACGCGGGCTCAGGCACACAACTCCGAGACTATGCGATGGCGCTCGTCCGCCATCCGACGCTAAGGAGCTGGCGATCATACGGCCTTCTCCGCATACACGCGCTCTCGTATGCAGGCTCTTCTCAAGCGCTCGCCACCCTGCAGAGGGAAGACGGTCCCTTCGATGGGGTGTGGACGGTCGAAACAGCTCCCTCGTTTCAGGATGCGCCTTGGACTGCGAACCAGCGCGATGCGATCAAGGGCATATGCGCCCGCTACGTGCGCAGGAAGGATCGGAAGAGAGCGCTCGGATTCAAGGAAAGTGCGGGGCTCTTCGCAACTGATGCAAGTGTGCCTAACAATCTCCCGCTAATTCTGAGGCAGGCACACTCCGGGTGGCATCCATTCTTCGAACGACGTACTGTGCCCCCCGATCTGTTCACGGAGCTAGGAAGCTATGCGCCGGATGTGGTCCTCAAGGATGTTGCCACGCGCATCGGCCAGCCCAGGCTGTCGAGCAATCTGGGTGTGAAGTACATGAGGACTGCCACTGACGAGATGTTTCTCGTGTTGGCCTTGCTGCTCGATCGTTCTCGTTCTGCTTCCGAGCTTGCTCGGGAACTCGGCAAACCCGTCGCGACTGTCGACGTGCTCCTGCGCGCTCTGCGCTCGCTTGGACTGGTCGATGACCAGGGCAACGTCACCTCGACAGGCAAGAAGGAACTGACGACGGGCAAGCGGGCTCCTCGCCATGTCTCCGCGGGCATCGAGGGGTCAGACGCCCCGTACTATCCTGAGAGTATGAGATGAGGGGAAGAACTGGTCTGCTTAGTGATGCAGCCGGCACGTTGTGTCGGCTCGTGGAGTCGACTGGCTCCAGGACGCGGCTGACCGCGTTCACCGGACGAGCTCAGGCTACGCGTGGTGGGGCAAACGCCACCTACCTACGGAGCCTGGGGAGGCGTTCGCCCCACCCTTCGGGACCGGGGGTCAAAGTAAGTGGCTGACGCTTCCCCTCATCTCTACATCGCACAGGGCCTCGCGCAGGGACACGCTGCGGAGGTCGTCTCCCGTGCGAGCATTGTTCGCTCTCGATTGCTTGCAAATGGCGTCCCTCCAATCTTGAGCTTGCGACATCTAGCCCAACTGACCGGAGTTTCCTATGGGTATCTCCGTGAAATAGTCGGAAGAGTCAGGGACCCGTACCTTGATATCAACCGGCGGAAGCGAGATGGCGGAATCCGCGAGATATCGAGCCCCGAGCCCGTGCTCATGGACGTGCAGCGCTGGCTCCTCCACAACGTGTTCTCGTCGGTTCCGATGCACCCCGCCAGTTTCGCGTATCAGCGTGACCGTTCAATTGTTCAATGCGCTGAGCAACATGTGGGAGCGCGCTGGTTGGTGAAGCTTGACCTCCATGACTTTTTTGGAAGCATCCAAGAGAAGCGCATATTTGATCTTCTTCTGCGGCTGGGCTATTCGAAGCTCGTGAGCTTGGAGATCGCCCGCATTTGCACTCGACTTCGCGGCCCCCGGTACGAGGGGTATCAGAACTTCTGGGCGTACAACGCGATCCCGTCCTATGTGGTAGGCAGCCAAGGCGTGTTACCGCAGGGCGCGCCAACAAGCGGTGCCCTAGCGAATACTGTGGCGAGCAATCTTGACGCGAAGCTCCATGATCTGGCCGCGTCAAGAGGGTTGGGCTACACAAGGTACTCGGACGATCTCACCTTTTCAGCTGGCCCAGATTACGATCGAAAGCAAGCTACGGCTCTCATCGCCCAGGTCCGAAACATCGTACGGGACCAACATTTTGTACTGCACGAGAAGAAGACCCACGTGGTCCCGCCAGGTGCAAGGACTGTCGTTCTCGGCCTGCTGGTGGACTCACAGGGGGTCCGGCTTCTACCCGAGTACAAGCGCCGCCTTCAGGTTCACGTTCGCGGCGTGGGGAAGTTCGGCCTGGTAGAGCATGCTTCTCACCGTGGGTTTGAGTCGGTTCTGTCGTTCGTGAACCACGTCGACGGGTTGATTGCGTTCGCGGCAGGTGTGGAGCGTGAGTATGCACAGCACGCGCGGCGAGCTTGGAATGACGCCTTAGCCAGGAGCGGCTACCCACTGGAGGTCTGAACCGGAACCGGCTCCCCGGAAGGCCATGTATGCGGTGACATCGGCAAGTGGACCAATTAGGTGACCAACAGCCTGCAAACCCTGCAAAACGTGACGCCCAGAGCACGCTCCTGAAACACAAAACCCCAGGTCAGGTGGGCTATGAGCCCTACTCCTACCACCTGGGGGTCAGGGGGTCGCAGGTTCAAATCCTGTCAGCCCGACGTAAAAGCCCAGGTGAGAGTAGGTTTCTCGCCTGGGCTTCATCATGTCCGGGGGTCGTTCTCTGTGGTCCCCCTCTGGTCCCCCGGCGCTCTCGCCGGTGGTCGCCTGTGGACGAACTGATCGCCCAGAACCCGCGTCCTGTGGATAAGGGGACCAAAAGGGGACCAGAACGCTTCCGGGAGCACTCCCGCGGGCGTCGGAGCGCATCACAGGCCCCTGGTCGCGGGGCTGCTGCGCCGGGCGTTCTTGCGTTGTCCGGCGGTGGAGAGGAAGGCGTTGGCCTGCTCGGCGGCGGAGGCGAGGTGGCGGTCGTCGGGGTGGAGATAGCCGCGCGTGGTCTCCATCGAGGCGTGCCCGAGGATGTCTTGCAGTACGTGCAGCGGGATGCCCGCGTCGGCCATCCAGGTTGCCCCGGTGTGGCGTAGGCCGTGCCGGGTGAGGTCGGGCAGTCCGAGCTTCGCGACGATGCCGTCCCAGTTGGTGGCGTCGCGGACGGTCGCGGTGGTGAGATAGCCGCCCTTCGGGCCGACCAGCAACGAGTCCTCGGGCTCCTTCCCGTCGGTGAGGCGTTCGAGCACTGGCCGGAGTGGTTCGAGGATCGGCACGCGGCGTTCTTTGCGGCTCTTGGTCGGTTTTGTAACCAGGCCGCCTTTGCCGGGGAAAACCTGCCGGCGGATCACGACGAGGTTCTTGCCGTAGTCCACGTCCCCGACCTGCAACCCGGAGACCTCCGAGGACCGTGCGGCGAGTAGCGCGGCGAGCATCACGAAGTCGCTGTAGGACTGATGCACCTTTGTCCCGCGTCAAGATTTCTGGCAGGCCGGTTGTGAGGGCATGATCGGCGTCTGAGATGCCGGGAGGCTGTTGATGGGAAGGCCGCCGGTGATCCCGCCGGAGAAGAAGACGCGGATCGTGCTCGCG